>NZ_JACRAW010000109.1 GCF_016213215.1 Bradyrhizobium sp.
CCGACGTCCAATCCCACAAAATATGTCATCGGAGCTCTCCTGTGTGGCAACGACTGCCTAAGTCGTTGCACCGGGCTCCGGATTCGGCCACCAGGCGGCTATCCCCGTGCACCGCTTTCTCGGAGCCCGATAAGAAGAGCCATCTCCGGTCGCTTGCTCCCTGCACTCCGCTCATTGCTCTCGAACGCACGCCATTTCCCGACACCGCTCGACGGAATGGGATTGCACTCATCGGGAAACTTCCTGGCTGGCTCGCCGCACAAACAGCCCGGTCGCGCGCGGCGTGATCGCAGACGCATCGTGTGCTGACGGCCGGATCGAGGATTCCATCTGGTGCGCAGATAGCGCCGACCAATTGTCGCTAGATGCGCTAACCGAGCGCCTAACGAAAAGGTGTCCGTGCTGCCATGCAGTTGCAGGTCTGATGCCTAGACGGGTGAGTTCGCGATGCGCGTTCCCAAGCAGCGGCGCTAGCATTGCGAGGTAAATTTGCGTTTCGCCGGGAAGCGGCTGGCCCGTCGCCAAATGCTGCTGGTACCGCCGGGCACCTGCATTGTAGGCGGCAAGAAAGCCCTCCGGTCCGAAGCGGTCGAGTAACTCACGCAGGTACGCCGAGCCTGCGATGATGTTGTCGTGCGGATCAAACGGATCGAGGCCGAGATCGTACCGGACGCTCGATTCGACCCAGCTCGCGGGCATGATTTGCATCAGCCCGAGCGCTCCCCGTGGCGAGATTGCTCGCGCGTTGCCGGCGCTTTCGGCGCTGATCACGGCACAGATCCACTGCTCCGGGATTGCAAACCGATCGGACGCTTCGGTCACGAATGATGCATAGGAGGCGACCGGGAGGGAGATGGACGACAGCGTAATCTGCTCACCCGCTGCGGTCTGGGCTGTGGCGGTCCACGGCAGCTGGAGCGTCAGCCAGACCGCCAGGAATCATGCGCTTGCTCGCCGCCGTTTGCGTACCGGGTTATCTGCCGGGCAAGGCGATCCACGGTCGCGCCGGACTTGACGCCAATCCGGACCGTTTGCGGATGTAGTGGCTTTCTCGAGCATGGCCGGGATGGAGGAACAGCGGAGAACGGGCAAGATCAATCCTCCTCCGTCCATACCGGAACGGCTTTCCCAATGACCGCTGATGCTGAGATTGGACCAAAATAGCGGCCGTCGAGCGAGTCCGCCGACTGCCAATTCATGACGAAGATTTCGTCTGAGGCGAGAACGCGGCAGCCCTGCCAGGCCGGCAGCAGCCGATCACGGTGATCGCGCTCTTTGGCCTGCCCAATTTCGATGTTGTCGACCGAGATCGTGAAGCCGGTTCTGCAGATGGTTTGTCCCGGCAGCGCCAGCACACGCTTGAGCATAGGAAGGCCGGTCGGCAGATACCCGCTCGAATCGAGGAAGCTCGAAAGCGGCGCGGGCGGGCGGACGACCACCAGGTCGGTGACCATCAGATGTTCAATCGGCTGCAAACGATACAGACCGAGCGGCACGCTCTCGGAGGCATTCCAGATGTAATGTGGCGAGGCGCCTTCGATCACTGACAGGGTCAGCGCCGCCGCCGTGCAAGTGACAGTGAGGCTTGCAAAGCGACCGGTCATAGGGTCAGCCTTCGACGATGGAGCCACGCCTGGTGACGGCCACGGGTGTAGTTTCTTGGGTTTTCGTTCACGGACAGACGATTGTGGACGTGATGCCAATATTCGGGCGCAGCCTCGGCGGGGTTGATGCCAAGGGCCTCCATTGCGTCGATCAACTGAAGGACGCGCTCCACTTTCGGCCAGCCAGACAATCGCAGCACGCTCTCGCCGCCGGGATTGACCCAGGGAACGGTCGAGTACGGCTGTCCAGGCGCTGGAGCGCGCAAAATATCGATGCGCGACAGAACGGTGCCAAAGTCATTGGAGGTCCAGCGGACGAACGCAAACACGCTGCCGGGCTGAAACGAAAGAGCGCGGCGATGACGATCGATGATCTTTTCCGAGACGGGCTGACCGAACCGGATCCGGTTCTCGATGCGCTTCTCAAGCCACAAGAGCTCGACGGTGGTGAGGTCGTTCATGTTGGTGCTCCAGAGTGGAACGAGATCGCCGGGAGGAGCGAAAGGCAGGCCGATCTGAACTGGCACGCAGCAGCTCGGGAGCGGCTGGTGGAGTTGCGGTCCAACATCGTCAGCGCCGCTCCTTGCCCGCATAGGGAATGGGCGGCTGGCGTTTGGCAGGCAGCACGATCCCGGTGCCGGGATCGGTTGTTGATTTTTTGGTGCCGCGATCGACCCACGCCTTCAGGTCATCGAGGGCATAGACAACGCGGCCACCGAGCTTGTGATAGGTCGGCCCGGTGCCATAGGTGCGGTGCTTTTCGAGCGTACGACCGGATAGG
The DNA here is from genome assembly GCF_016213215.1 of Bradyrhizobium sp. Taxonomy (GTDB): domain Bacteria; phylum Pseudomonadota; class Alphaproteobacteria; order Rhizobiales; family Xanthobacteraceae; genus Bradyrhizobium. The sequence goes on from NZ_JACRAW010000109.1 coordinate 2,386, forward strand.
CCCAAAAAGCGGGCCGCCTCGGGCGTGCGCAGGTATCGCGGCGGCAAGCCCGCCAGGGGATCGGCCATTTGAGAACCTCCGAGAGCACGGCGCCGAGGAAGGCGCTGTTCGCGTGCTGGCGGTCACAATGGCGAAGCGAATGCGCGAAGGGGGATGCCGATTTGAGAGGGGTCGAATTTCGATACCCCGGCCTGCGTGAGGCAAGCTGAACGCGGATTAGGGCGCGTACTCATGAAGCATCGGTGATCTCCACTTTGCCGCGATACCGACCGCCCTTGTGCAACCGCAGCAAATGTCGCGATGGGCCAACAGCCGACATTGCCGGTATCGTTTCTTCAGTATCATCTGGTACAAGGCTCCCGGGGATGCGTCCGCCCCCGAAACGAGGATCTGGTTCTGAATAGCCGTCTGACCGTGGGCACCATTGCTTTAACCACTGCATTTCTAATGCTGTGTCTCGATCAGCTTACAAAGCATTGGGCGCTTCAAGCGTTGGGCGCTGTTGGCACGACCATCAAATTGCCAGGCCCCGTTGACCTCACACTCCTGTTGAATAGGAGCAACGCATTTGGACTGATCCCTGACTACGGCGAGTTTTCACGTTGGGCGCTCGCTGCTTTAAGTCTAGCCGCGGCGGCAATTTCGCTGGTATTTGCGTTGCGCCGATCAACGTCGATCTTGAACGCTCTTGGGTTTGCCTTCATCAGCGCGGGAGCGTTTGGAAATGCCATCGATCGCGTTCGATTGGGGGCCGTCGTTGATCTATTCGATGCATCGAAACTTCGGTTCGTCTGGGTTTTCAATGTCGCGGATGTTTCGATAGATCTAGGGTTCGGAGTGATTCTGTTAGGGGCTCTCGTGCCCGCTTTGGCGGCTCATAAGGTCCGGCGGGCCAACGATTAGGAGTGTTCGTCTTCGTCCGGAGCGGGTCACAAGCGGCGGTCGAGGCCAGCGCGCCTCTTCGTCCGGTCTACGGTCCATAGCAGACATTTCGGCTCGCAATGGATGGTTCGGCTCAGGCCAACTGCTGACTTTCGAGGCCGAATGCCTTAGACGGAACATTCATCCGATCTTGGGACACAAATTATGACCGCCGATCTGGCTCAGAGGATCGCCGAAGCTTACCGGTGGCAGCGTCGGCTCGGAAACGCGCAGATCATGGGGCCGGCTTGCCACATTGTCGCCGATCCGGCACACCCGGATGTGTGGGATTCTAATCATGCCGACGAGGTCACCGCTCGGACCGACGCCGAGATTGACGCGGTTTTTGCGGCTATGGATCGACATCTCGATCACACTCCCTGGCGCGTGATCCATACCGATTGCTTCACACCCGATGCGTTTCTCGCCCGCCTTGCCCTCGATGATTTCGAAGAACGTCCCGTCACCATCCAGATGGCCTTACAAGGCGACCTCGCCAATCGGGATACAGAAGTCGAGCTGCGGCCTGTCACTAGCGATGCTGATTGGCAGATGTTGCTACAACTCGTCCTCGCCGATCATGCCGAGGGCCGGCGCACTAGCAACACTCTCGTGCCGCCCGAGGTTAGTGCCGGCATCGTGGCCGGCTATCGCGCCAAGAGCGGCACGTATCATTTCCATCTTGCGGCGCAGAACGGTGTTCCGGTCGCGTACGGCGCCCACGCTGCTGCGCCGAATGGCGTCGGCATGATCGAGGATCTGTTCACACTGCAATCTGCGCGGCGTCGGGGCATCGCGAGTAGCATCATAACCGCATTCACCGAGCGCCTGCGCGCTGGTGGCTGCCACACCATTTTTCTTGGAGCGCTCGCCACCGAACAACCCAAGCACCTATACGCTCGTTTGGGTTTCAAGCCAGTGATGCTTGCCCGCACCTGGGTGCGGAGAGTGCCCAAGAACGGTTGAGATTGGAAAGTTCGCAACGGGTCATTTTCGACGGTTTCCCCGGGGACTGTCGGCCGGTTGATGTCCGCTTCTGCCCATGAGCGACGAACCGGGGCCTGGTCAGGGGCGTGCTGGCAGCGACTACCTTGCTTTCGTTCAGCTCGCTTCGATCAGTGCTATGGCTTCGCGTCAATACGTCCGCGTCCTAATGCTCGCGGTAGCCGCGGCGCAGGAGCGCGCGATATCCGCCCCGCATCAGGGACAGCCCGGATTGGACCAGGCGGATGGTGCGGCTGCGCAGATCATGAGTCTTCCAAGATCGTTCGGGAATCCGCCGGCTGCCGAACAGGACCTCGGCAATGGTGCGGTAGCTGTTTCCCTCGGTTCGTCCGTCCAGCGCCCGCAGAGCGAGCGTGAGCCGCTGGCAGCGTTCCAGGGACAGCACGGGTCGTGAAGGTGCGACGGGTCGCTTTTCGAGGGCCGACCAGAATCGATGCGCGGCGTGTGCGCGCAGATCAAAATCGGCGTCGAGCGGTAGATGGAGGATAAGCGATCTTCCGTCGGCCGGGAGTTTGTCCAGCCAAAAGCGATGCGTCGCACCACCCATGCGCGTTACCACATGCCATCCGTCAGGGGCGTGTCGAAGCTCCTCACGCGATAGCCGGCGCAGGTCGAGATTGTGCGGCCGACCGAGTGATGGAACGGCTGCCGTGCTGTCGAGCTTCAGTACGCTCGGTAGCATCTCCGGCGCCCAGAAGATCGTCTGTGCGTAGAACGCTTTCTGCGGATCAGCCGCGAAAGCATACCCCCCAGCGAAGTCGAAATTCGTCCAATGCCGAAAGCGCGAACTTTCTGCTGGCGAGCGCACGATATTCTTTACGGTAATCCGCGTTGCGGCGGAGCAACTCCCAGGCGAAATCAGGAGCCTCGGCCGTTTCCAAACGAGCGTAGGATTCAGGTGATCGCCAATCAAACACCGACACTTTACTGCCTCCCCATTGCGCCCCCACGACGGAATTGCAGTTGATAATTGTGACTATTTGTGGTTGCGACATAATGTCCGCTCAATTCTCCGATCGCCGCTGCGATCAAACAATGAGCAGAGCATCGCGATTCTTTCAGTTTGAATTCAGCTTGTTCAGCTTCGCGGCTGGGGATCGCTGGGGCCGCGCCGCAGCAAAAGCTTATAGCCCTGGCTGGTCATCCATTTGGCGCGTGCAAGATGGCTATCGAAAGCGCGGCGCGCGCGATCCGGTTCAACACTGGCATCGATGTGCAGGATGAGGCGCGCGGCTTCGCGCCAATCAGCATTGGCTGCTTCCGCATCGAGAAGACGCATGTAGGTGACGGCGTGCTCCTCGTCGTAAGCCGTCAACGCCGGCTCATTGGGCGCGAGATCTGCAATTTCGGGATCGAGTGGCGGTGACTGCATGAAGCTCCTGCCCTGCCCTGGAAGTCTATCCGCGCCTCAACGACCTTCGTACGGCCCCCGCGGTACGATCTACAGGATTGTTTGCTCGAACGTTAAATATCTGTTCGCAAGTTGAATCCATCGACCTGCAATCCCCGATTTGTCGAGAATACTCCGTGGTGGAATACTCTTCAACACGTTGCCCTCTCGAACATGGACATTCGAGAGGTACTGGCAGCGAACTTGAAACGACTCCGACGGGCACGTCGCTTGTCGCAGGAAGAGCTTGCACATCGCGCCAAGATCGACCGAACCTACATCAGTTCGCTTGAAAGATGCCGTTACGCTGCTGGCATAGACGTTGTCGACAGCTTGGCTCGAGTTCTCGGCGTCGAGGCAGCTGATCTTTTGACGCGTCCCTCCGGCGACAAAAAGATGCGGAGTTGATCCTTATTTGAGAGCAAGGATTTTGCATCAGAAATCTGGTCGCAATTTGACGATCGGCTAACGCCGCAGTGGACGCATATCTTTCGACCGCGTTGGACGACCGGCCGGTAAGAGAAGGAATTCGTAATACGCGATGCGGGATTGCGTAAGTTGGCTGAGCTCTTGCTCGCTTCTTCGTCGGCCTTGGTCATGCGAAAACCCCGCCCGAGCGATCGGGCGGGGCTTGTCGGCGCTAAGCCTCAGTCGCCGTTCTTGCGCGGCCGTGACCAGAGCAGCGTGTAGCCTTCGCCGCCTTCATCGTCGAACAGGTTCGCGTAGATCGGCGCGGTGAACGAGGGATCGTCGAGCTTCAGCGACAGGTAGTCGCGGCCCTCCTCTGAGCGCTTGGACCAGGCTGCCCCGATCTCGGCTCGTCCGACGTAGATGCGGTGGCTGGGAGCGTTCTCGCTGGTGCGGGTCTGCTCGGCGACAATGCGGACGCCTTTGGCCTGCAGGCTGAGCGTGACGATCTCGCCCTGGTAATCGTTGCCGACCTTCTTGAAGGAACCGATGGTAGCCATTTTACTTCTCCTTGAGTTGTTCGAGCCGCGACCACCGCGGCCTCGATGGCGCCTCTCGGCCGAAGACGATCGGTGACGCACCCGCTTGCGGGCCGAAGCGCAGCGGAGGACGCCGAAGCAGCGACTTTCTTGCCTCGCGAGGAATGGGCGTCAGCCCAGGGGAAGAAAGTCGCGACCGTAGGCGTTGCGGCTCAGACGATCGAGGCGCAGCCGGTCTTCGGCCAGATCAAGCCATCAAGAGGCCAGGTGCTCGCGCACCGAGCATCTTTCAGGAGAAGTCGTGGCGGACGTCGGTTCACCTATGCAACAGGTTGGCAGCGTCCAGCGTGGAGAAAGAAGCAACCTGCGGGAAACGGCGGCATGTCGTCTTGAGAAAACTGCGACCGAGATCTCCCTCCTCCGCCGCTACTCACAGCTCCTAATGAGGTGGGCATCGCATCAGTCGACCGCTCCGCGAGGTCCCATTTCCCGACCATGAATCTCAAGAGCGAGCGCCCGCCGCGTCCAAAACGGAAAAGCAAATCGACGCGGAAGCGAAGGAATTATCGCTCGCGTGTCGCGGTCGTCAGAAGTGACTGCGACAGATGTCGAGCCGCCCTGCCGAGCTCCGGACGTCGTTGTGCGAACAGGCTGATTCGTGTCCATGCCGTAAATCCAATGGCGACTGCGCCGATCCAGGCCAGGATCTCACGCCACAACAGGGACGGCACACCGACCTGCGAAAATGCAAACATCACGTGGTACCCCGCAATCCCCGCCGGCACCGCGAAGGCTGCCGCAACGGCGACACGCAAGATCAGCGGCCTAATGGTGACGAAAGCAAACTGACCGGCCGCGAGCGTCAGCGCGGCAGAGGCAATGCCGGCGAGCAGTGCACCTGCGACTCCCGCGCCACCATAGAACGCCGCGATGCCAACATTGACCCCAACGAAGAAGGGAAAGGCATATACCGCGAGCGCGAAGATCAGCCAGCAGAATAGGCCGATCCCAACAGCATTGAGGACGAGTCCAAGGGCGAGCATGGTGGTGGCTCCGTTCAACAGATGTGACGGTCGCGCCTTCCACCACCACCGCGGCGCTGATTGAAACATAGCCGAAACTCGACGACGGAGCGACGAGAAAATGCGGCCACTCGTAGTGGCCTCCTACTGACGAGCGACTCTCTGTCGAGCAACCGAGCAGAAATGCAGCTTTGGTCGATTCCGTCGTGAGAAAGACGGCGCCTTAAGCGCCGCCGAAGTTCCAGACGGGAATGCCGAGCCGCTTCGCCTTGTCGGCGAGGTTGGCCTGGATGCCGGTGCCGGGAAACACCATGACGCCGATCGGCAGCGTTTCGAGCATGGCGTCGTTGCGCTTGAACGGAGCTGCCTTGGCATGTTTGGTCCAGTTCGGCTTGAACGCGATTTGCGGCACCTTGCGGTGGGTCGCCCATTTGGCGGCGATTAGCTCAGCGCCCTTGGGCGAGCCACCATGCAGCAGGACCATGTCAGGGTGCTTGGCATGCACCTTGTCGAGCCGGTCCCAGATGAGCGAGACGTCGTTGAAGTCGAGCCCACCAGTGAGAGCGACCTTCGGTCCAGGCGGCAACATCGGCTCGGTTTCTGCGCGGCGTTTTGCCGCCAGGAAGTCTCTGGAGTCGATCATGGCCGCGGTGAGCGTGCGATGGTTGACCAACGATCCGGCGCGGGGTCGCCAGGATGCGCCAGTATGAAGCTCGAAGTGCTCGATGGCCCGATCACGGAAGAACTCCATGCAGTCGCGGCGCTCGATGAGCGTGATGCCCTGCGCGGTGAGGCGCTCGAGTTCGACCGATTGCACCTCTGAGCCGTCCTGCTCGCGCTGGCTCCTGCGCTGGGCCTGCTCGTTAGCATCGAGCTCGCGTTCGATGCGGTTCGTCGCTCGGTGAAACAGATTGACCGCCGACCACAGCAGGTCTGGAAGATCAGGCTCGAGGCGGGTGTCGCTCAGAGTAGCGATCACGGCGTCGAAGATGTCGGCGATCGCGACCGTAATGGTCTTGCCTTCGGGCAGCGGCCGTGGATCGGGTTCGCCCTCGAAGGGGCGGTAGCCGTAGAGCTGAAGCGCCTCAAGAACGTGATCGGTTGGAGATGAGCTGTGCGGCGGTTCGAAGTCGTCGTGATCGGTCGTCATGGCTGAGGCCCTTGCCGGATTGGCCGCGCCCATCGCGGCCTTCGTGGCGATCACTCAGACGGCAGCGGATGCGGACCAGAACCCGAAGCAAAGCGGAGGGCCGAAGCGCCAGCGGAGGATGGCGAAGGTGCGGCTATTTTGCCTGGCGGTGCAAAGGCCTTGTGAAGACGCGACCTGTCGCTTCTGTGTCAGGGCCGGCGGAAAATAGCCGCATCGCAGCCATTGCCGGTCCGCAGCACCTGCCGTCCGATCGCCCTCTAGAAGGCCCGGGCGCGACTCTTATCCGGAAGCCACAGCTTGCGACCGGACGCGACGGAGCCGAGATCGCACCTTCAACCGGCCTCGACGGTCGGGAAAGGCGTGAAGCGAACGACATCACAAGGTGCGAGTTGAACGCGCAAGGCCGCGCGAAGCTCATCGAACCCCAGAGCCCGCAGATCCTCGTTGAAGTCGCCAAGCCTGGGCGACAATCCAATCGCCTCGATACCCGCCGCCACGGCACGCTGGGTCAAAGCAATTGCGGCCTGATCACCGGCCGGATCGGCATCGCGCGCGATATAGAGCCGGCGAAGCGTTGGCGGGAGCAATAATGCCGCAAGGTGGTTGGCGGAGAGTGCAGCGGCCGTCGGAAGCGTCGGCAGCACGCACCGTAGCGAGAGCATCGTCTCGAGGCCTTCACCTGCGGCCATGACGTCGGTCACGACACCAACTCGGACGGCGTTGCCGAGTAGAAAGCCCATTGCGCGTCGTGGCGTGTCGATCGGCGCCTTGCCGCGACCGGCAGGATCCAGCCAGGTCCGGTGAACGCCGGCGATGACACCATTGAGCGTGGTGACGGCGGCGATCAAGGCGGGCCACATCTCGGTCGGCAAGTCTCTATCCGGCTTGTAGTAGCAGCGCGGATGGAAGCGAAGGCTCTCCGTCTCGCCCAGGGCCGTGATGCCGCGCGTCCGAAGATAGGTTTCGGCGATGGTGCGGTAAATCGGCTTTGACATGGCGAACAGGCGCCTTGCCGATTCCGGTGAGCCGACCGGCGCTGGAGGGATCCGAGTGCTAGATTTCGGCTCAAGCTCAGACCGCGGCAGGTTGAGAAAGCGATGAGCTTCGGCAACGACATCGGCAAAATCAACAAGCCCACAGCTTTCCCGGATGACGTCGAGCAGATCGCCATGCTCGCCGGTTGCCGCATCCGTCCATTTGCCGGCGGCGCCTTTGCCGGCTACCGGTCTCTTCAGGCGGACGAACATGGACCGCCCTGGTGTGTTTCGAACGTCGCCAACGATCCAATGACGGCCCGAGCGCCGTCCGTTCGACAGATAATACCGGCAGACGCTTTCGGCCTGGTCGGCGAGGCGGCGGGCAAGATCAGACGCTTGCGTGGACATGGCGACCTCAGACATGGGCAAGGCCCGCCGTCGCCGGCGGGCCCGAGGGTGCGTGCGCGTACTCCTTTCGTTACTCGGCTGCGACAGCGTGCGGCTCTGTCGCAACCACCTCATCTTCGGCTGGGAGCTCAGGATCAGCCATGGCCGTTTCGTAGCCGGCCGTCGCCGATTGCTCGCCGATCGGCTCGGTCGGCAACTCCACGGCGGCTTCGGGCATCCGAGACGCTGCGACCACCGCGCGGCCGGGCGTACGCAACGGCTCCGGCAGCCAGCCCGAGCCGGCGAGCAGCTCCTGGGCCCGCTCCGCCATCTCGGCTTTCTTCAGGTGCTCGATCAGTTGAGCTGCGCTCTCGCCCTTGGCCTCCCGCACGGCTTGCAGGATGCGCGCCTTGGTCACGCGCCCGAAATAATTCTCAACCGTTGGCGACCAGCCTGCCGCCGCAACATCAAGCCCGATCGTCTCGGCGATGCGGTCGGCGAGCGCCAGCGCGCGCGGGCGCCGATTCCAGGGCTCGTAGACCGCGTTGACGCTGAGCGCGACGCAGTGGGCGAACAGGGCATCGCAGCTGTCCGGATCGAAGGCGAGCAGTGCGTCCCAGAGCTCGGTCGACTCGCGTGGCAGATGCTCCGACCAGCGCCGGTGCCTCTCGTCGACAGCTTTGGCGACCGCGGCATCGTTCAGACCGGGCGCCTGATTGCCGAAGACGACGCTTTTCACGTCGATATCGAGACAGGACTCGGACGTGTAGCGATAAAAGAGTTTCAGGCAGAGCGCATGCAGTGTCGCCAGGAACGCCACATCCGGGTCCTGAGCCAGCGCATCGCGCAAGGCAAGCGTACGATACGCCGTGAGCTCGATCATCAGGCGATCGGGGATTGGCTTGATGCCCTCCTCTTCCTCAGGCTCATCCTGGGCGACCGGGGCGCTCGCCTGCACCTCAGCGCCGTGTCCCAACACAGAGGCGGCCGACCCAGGACCGCTCGACTCCTCGTCGGTGACAGGTTGGGATTCCGGAACTGCCGGTTCGTCTTCAGGCCGGACATAGCCGCGCTCGATCCGCAGCTCACCTGAGCCGTCGATACTGACGAAGACACCGGCACGGGCAACCTCGTCGGGCTCATACTTGACCGGTCGTTCATCAAGCGCGGCGAGCGCCGTCTCGATTTCCCCAAGCCGCTGGTCGACCTCTTCCGGAAGTTCGTCCGCTTCCGCATGGGCCTGCTCGAGACGTTCCTGCTCGGCGTGCAGAGCTTCAGCCGTGGCAACCTCCTCTTCGCTCATCGCGATCGGTTCACCGGAAAGATGCCGCAGGCCGAAAGTGTGACCGTAGGGGAAGTCGATGGCCATTTCGATCCATTTCCAGCCCTCGGCACGAACGCCATCTGCCGCGCGCTCCAGCTTCTCGGCGACGAGGCGGTCGAGCAGCCCAGGATCTTGCAGCCAGCCGCCATCGTCCTGCTGGAAAAGGTCCCGCATGACAGCGCCGCTGGCGGCTTCATAGGCGTCAATGCCGACAAACTGGGCCCGCTTGTCGGAGGCACGCACACCGCCCTCGGTCAGGAGGCGCCGAATGTAGTACGGCTCCTTCGTGTGCGAGCGCTGGACCGCCTCCCACACCTGCTCCTGACGCTCGTGGTCCGGGTTGACCGTGAACGCCATGAGCTGGTCGAGCGTCATGCCGTCCTCGGCATAGATATCGAGCAGCTGTGGTGAAACCGCAGCAAGCTTGAGCCTCTGCTTGACCACCTGGACGCTGACGAAGAACACGGCTGCGATCTCCTCCTCGGTCTGACCTTTCTCGCGCAGATCCCGGAACGCGCGAAACTGGTCGAGCGGGTGGAGCGGTGCCCTCTGCACGTTCTCGGCAAGCGAATCCTCCTCGGCGAGACCTTCGGTCCGCAGGACACAGGGGACGGGGGCATTGCGTGCCAGCCTCTTCTGCTTGACCAGAAGCTCAAGGGCCCGATAGCGCCGCCCACCGGCCGGAACTTCGAACATCCCGGTTTCCGCGCCGGCGTCGTCAAGGACCGGCCGCACGGTGAGGCTCTGAAGGAGCGTGCGGCGGGCAATATCCTGCGCGAGCTCCTCGATCGAGACGCCCGCCTTGATGCGGCGGACATTGGACTGGCTCAGCACCAGCTTGTTGAACGGAATATCCCGGGACTGACTGAGCGTGATCTTCTGAACGGACTTCGCCATTAGAGTTTCTCCGCGACGGACGATCCAGAGCCCTTCTCTGGATCTTCTGGCCCGTCACGAAGTCGAGCGCCGCCCTCTTCCTCTGGAGGGCGGCGCCGAAGCAGAATCACGAAGGTCGCGCCTTGCACCCGGAAGATCCGCCGGGCGGCTCGACCGTTTATCAGGCGGCGCGGTCGAGGAGCTTCTTCGCCCGAGCCTCGAGATCAAGCCTGATATCCTGGTGCGGCTTATCGCGAGCAACGGCGGTGATGCCCTGCACGAAGTCGAAGACGCTCTCGGGTTTGCGGCCCTCCTCAGCGAGCACCGTCTCGATGATCCTCGCCGTGTCCGACTTGCCGAACCCCCGCTTGCGCAGGAATTCGGTCCGCTCCTCGTCGGTGCGCGCGACGATGCGCTCCCGGGCGGCCTTGATGCCGTTAACGAACGGCATCGGCGAGGAATTGGCGAACCGCGTGAGCGCCGGCGCTGCCTCATGGGCGAAGCGGGACGCGGCATATTTCGAGTGGCGGATGGTGATCTCTTCGAAATCCTCCACACCCCACAGATTGCGGTTCTGGCAGACGGCGCGAAGATAGAAGCTCGCGATCCCGAGCGTCTTGGCGCCGACCTCGGAATTCCAACAATAGAAGCCGCGGAAGTAGAGATCGGGCGAACCGTCCGGCAATTTCCCGGCCTCGATCGGATTGAGGTCGTCGACCAGAAACAGGAAGACATCACGATCCGAGGCGTACAGCGTGGTCGAGTTCTTGGTGACGTCGACCAGGGGGGTGTAAATGCCGGTCGACCAGTCGAGCACCCCCGGGATCTTCCACCGGGTGTCTCCGGTGCCATTGCCGGCGATCCGCTGCACGGCGGCGACCAGTTCATGGTCGTAGATCCGGCCGTAGTCGGGACCGGTCACGGCGCGCAGCTCGACGCGTCCGTCCTCGACCTCGAGAGTCTTGATCAACTCGGCGCGATGCGACGTCAGCCCATACTGGAGATTGATGGCGGCGAGCGGCGCTGGGAGCTGGCGCAAATAGGTGGATGGCGCGCCAACCATCGTTGCCAGTTGACCAAAGCTCCAGTGGGTCGGTGCGAGTGGCACCTCCTCGCCCGGCAGCATGAGCGCAAGCCGCTCCGCATCCTCACGGTTGGCCTCAACCCTGATTGCCGCGCTCTCGACTGTCCGGGTCCGGCTTCGCTCGGCGCGGCCGCGCACAGCGGCCTGGAGCTCCGAGAGGGACAGGTACCGCTCGTCCGCTGGCCGGGAGAACCATTCCGAGGACACGCGTCCGACGCGCTCACCACGGCTCACATCCACCTTGTAGCCGCCACGCTCACCGCGAGTAGCGTCCAGAACATTCAGCTGGGTCATGGGTCGTCTCCATGACGGGCGACCGAAAGCCTCTCTCTCGGCCTCAAACCCGTCGCGGAAGCCGCAAAACCAACTCTCACTCTCTTGGCAGATGTGTAGCTTTACACATAACCCGACAAGGCGCCTCCGTGAGCTGGTGCCGGCCCTACGCAGCAAGACACGAGACTGCCTTGTGCCGAGGTACGCTCAGATCCACCGGCGTGCGCTGCAGGCGCATCGCCCCAGCGAACAAGGCACCCGCAAGAGCGTGAGCATAGCGACGTCCCCGCAAAAGCGGGGACGCCACGCGGGACCGAGTGCAGCGACGAGACCGGTTAAAAGGGCGCCCGCAGGAGCGTCAGCATAGCGCCGCCATAGGCGGGACGCGGAACCGAGCGCCCCCGGCGAGACGCTCGTTACGCCATCCGCATAGCCGTATTTCACGGCCTGTAATTTGCACCAGACTTACGCAACGGTCAAAGCCCGCAGCGAAATGGATGTCCACCACTGTTGCATACGTTTTGAATCCTGCAACATTGTTGTTAAGACAAACGCAGGGCTATTTCTTAAACAGCGCCAACCAGCCGATAAGCGCACCGAACAAGCCGGTGAGAGAGGTCGCAACTGCGATGAGCACCTTGCTTCTTAGCTCCCACCATTGCCATCGCTCGTTCTTCTCCTTGCGAAGTTCGGCCCGAAGCGCAGCGTATCCTTTCTGGGTCAGCTGATATCCGCCGATATTGGTGGACTTTTCCCAAGCTTCCTCATCACTGTGAGGCGGCACAGGAACTCAATGCTTGTAGGCTTGGATGCACAGATACCTCGTCTCTAGTTGTTGCAGCCCGTCCTCCAGCAGCCAATTCTCTTGGGCCTGGTCGGTCTTGAGATCGTAGATAAACCGGGAATGAAGGCCGGCAGCTGTCGCCTCGGCAACGGCCTTGTCATCGGCCTTGTAGTTTCTATTTAGCCTTCTGATAAGCCGGCGACGTTGGATCCAGTATTGGGGAAAGGTAAGCATGACCTATTCTGTTGATACCGAAGAAGCCTTGCGCCGTCTGGCGGGTACAGCAGCCGCCGCTCCCGACGGGACCAAGTCATACCTCGGCTTTCTCATCCTTCACGCTGGAATCGGCGGAGAGAGATCCGGCGATGGTTTTGCTCCATGATCACCTCGCCCATACCTGAACCGCCAATCCAGTAAGAAAAATCAACCGTATTCCGACTTCTGTCGTGATCGGAGAACTCTCGGAAGCCGCTGATCAAGAAGTCAGACCAACTGTCGTCAGGAAACTCGTGCCATTCGCCCTCAAACCAAAAGTTGGCGATCCCGCACAGAAGTGTCCTTTCAAGCTCATGCACACACCAAAATGGCTTGATGCCAATCACTTCACCGTTGGGCAGCCAAGTACAGGCCTCACGCAACCTTCTCTTGGGATTCGTGGTTTTTCCGAGTTTTAGAAGATCACCATTCCGAAGAATGTAGAGCCATCCGCCGTTGATGGCGGGATATGGAGACCACCAGGGCAACGGAGTGTTCGCAATGGAGAAGTCGCTATCAGGGACCTGCACGGGACCTCAGCGCTGAATTACCGGCGAAGGAATCACCCCCCGCCCCTGGTTCGATGATGCGCGCAAATATTGCTGATGCAAATGTGCAACCGGCTAACTTTCCTTGGTTGCAGCTCACTTAGGAGGTTTACAGCGCGCCGCCCCACTTACGAAGATCGCGGATGTCCGCGGCCTGGTTAGTCGTTGTCGGCCTTGAGCTTGCTGACGCCGTCCGAGTTATTCCTGCCGTCGCCGCTAAGGCCTTCGACGTTGCTCGGGGCCTTACCAGGGGGTAAGATCAATCAGTCCTTTCCGGACGTCGGCCGATGGCAAATGCGCTTGTCATACGCAAGGGCACAAGTCTGGCGAAGCGCATCAAGGCCCTTCGCGCAGCACAATACGTCCGGATGTCAACCGACCATCAGCGCTATTCGATCCAGAACCAGGCTGCGGCCATTGCGGCCTATGCTCAGCAGAATGGCCTTAACATCGTTCAAACCTATCGCGATGACGGTCGCAGCGGCCTGCGCATCAACGGCCGGCCAGGACTCGCCGAGCTGATCAATGATGTCCGCTCCGGCAAGGCGGAGTTTGATAACATCCTGGTCTATGACGTCAGTCGGTGGGGTCGCTTCCAGGATGTCGACGAAAGCGCCTATTACGAGTTCATCTGCAAGGAGAACGGGATCAAGGTCACCTATTGCGCGGAACAGTTCGACAATGATGGAAGCCTGCTGTCGAGCATCGTGAAAAACATCAAGCGGGTGATGGCGGCTGAATTCAGTCGCGAGCTGTCGGTCAAGGTGCATACCGGCCACTGTCGGGTCGCCAGCCTGGGCTTTCGCGTCGGCGGCCCGCTGACCTTCGGCTTACGCCGCGAACTCATCGGCGAGAGCCGCCAGTCGAAAGGCCAATTGGAAAAGGGCGAGCGAAAATCCCTACAAACGGACCGCGTGCAGCTGGCGCTCGGGCCCCAAGAGGAAACGGCCATCGTAAAGTGGATATTCCGGCAGTTCGTGGTCGAACAGAGTTTTGAAAGCGAGATCGCACGGAAACTCAATGATGGCGGTGCCGCCAACCAGCACGGCCGGCCGTGGACAGACACTATGGTCCACAACATCCTCAGAAACGAGAACTATGCCGGCAATATCGTCTACAACCGGACCTCACGCCGGCTTGGACAGAAGCTGGTCAACAACCCCCGCGACCGTTGGGTCAGAAGCGACCCTGTGCTTGATCCGGTGATCGATCCGGAACTCTTTGCCCGTGCACAGGAGATATTGGCTGAGCGATACATCAGCATCCCGGAGGAGGACATGTTGCGCCGCTTGCGCCTGCTCTTAAGGCGCAAGGGCAAGCTTACGGCGAGGATGATCTGTGCCGCTTCGGGCCTCCCGAGCACATCGTCCTACATCAAGCATTTCGGATCGCTGCGGAAAGCCTTCCAGCTGATCGGCTATGGAGGGTCCCGCAACTACGATTGGATCGACAGCAAGGAGCACTGGCTGGAGGTCTTGGAGGCTCATGCAAGACAGGTTGCCGAGGCGATAGGCTGTTCAAAGGTGGAAATCAACACGAGGTTTCCGTGTGTGACCGTCCGCGGCAGGGTACGAATACATTTCCAGGTGGCCCGGCACTTAAAGATGCGGGGTTCAAACCACGTTTCCTCGTGGCGTATCCATCGTCGGCAAAATCAGTCCGGATTGCTGGTCGTTCTGAGGTTGGACGAAGCGAACAAGGCGATCGCCGATTACCTGATACTGCCCGCAGCGAAGCTTTCCCGGCGCTATCTCTGCTTTTCAGAGGGGCATGACCGTGGGGCAGTTCGAGTCAAGAGGGCGGTAGATCTGGTGACTGCCACCCAGAACAGCCTTGCACTGTTCCGCCGTTAGCACAGTCGGGGCAGGAGAGCAGCGGCGCCGTTGCTCCACCTTATAACCAGCCCAGCCTCTACTGCTTCATTCCAAGTTGCTCTGCGCAAATGCTGCCAGTCTGGATGCCCGTAGGGATCGGCCCGTAGTAGACGCTGCTGTCCTTATCCTCGGTGTCGAGCCGTGTGATCGTTCCTCCCGGCGCTGCAATGACATTGACCTTGCAAGCGTATCCCCGCGAGCTTCCGGACGCGCTCCCTTGACCGTCCCGAGAGACCGAAATGGAGCTGGCAGTTGCGAGTTGCCACGTATAGGCGGTTTCGCCGCTGTTCATCTTGAAAGTGCTTACGGGCGGGCCCCACCGAACGACAAGGGCATCAACATTCTTTCCGATGTAGTCTTGGCCCAGTCTGGCGCGAACATCTGCGCCAGTGGCGTAGCATCCGCCCAGCGCCACACAGAGCACCACAATTCCCAGCCAACGCATCTTCTCGCCCCCCGAGGCAATGCATCAAAACGCAACTACCGCACGAAATCAAGGGTTTGTCCCCCACCAGCCCTGGGCAGCGTCGGAGCGCCTGCGAAAGCTTGCTTCTATGCGGAAGGTGAAGGCTACCTTCCGGGAAACTGCCGCGCGATGATCTTCGGCCAGTCCGGCATTTTCGGGCAGCGGGTCTTGCCGCAATGGAACGGCACGGCCAGTTCTTCCGCAATCAAGGTGTCGCCGATGTTCTTGCCGTTGAGCAGCAGGATGCCGCATTTCCGGCCATGATTGCACTTCTTGGTGCCGAGCGTCTCGGCCGGACAGGAGCAATCGACTTCGGTCAAGTCGAGTGAACCGCCGTGCAGCAGCTCAACAAACCGCTGCTTCGCAAGCGCGGCCAGCGATCTTTCATCCGGCGACACCTGGCGCCTCTGCGTCTGGATCTCGGGCGTGTCGAAGCCGACCAGGCGGTAACGGTGCGCCCCCACGTCGATGGTGTCGCCATCGACCACCACAATGGCGTTCACGTCGATCGGTCCTGCCCGGAGGCTGGACGTGGAAAACGAGAGGAAAAGCGCAAGGCAGAGCGGCCCAAGGCGCCTCCATGCAGACTTCCTTTCAAAACGGCGGTGCCGCATGTGATCGGGGCAGCGACTCGCAACCGTCACGAGAAACAGTAGCCGGCGCCTGTTCCCATCTCAACGTATAGGGTTGTTTGCGGAGGTTTTCGGCAGGCGCTCTACTCCGTCTATGACCCGGCGTCGAAAACCTCACCCAAGACTACGCTATTGGTCGGGAAGCCCGACCGAAAGAACCTGCGTATTCATGGGAGAAATCTCTATGAGGGGCGCCGGAAGACTCTCCTCCGGCCCTCAACCCGTCACGGTCAACGCCGCTCCACTCTTCCTCTTATGCATCATTGATCGCGAAGCCCATCAGGCGTGCGCGAACGCGCATCGCCCGACTGAAATGCCACCCGCAGGAGCGTGAGCATAGCGACGCCGAAGGCGGCAGCGGGACCGAGTGCAGCGACGAGACCGGTTAAGAGGGCACCCGGGAACGGGGCAGTGATAGCGACGCCGGCATACTTCATGGCGGCGGGACCCTTTCCCGAGTGCCCCCGCCGAGGAGCTGCATATCGATAAATTGGACCGTTCTTCAGGTGTTCAAGGGTAGATTTTCGCTGTGGAGCTTGGGGGAATCATTGATCGACCCGATTGCGAACAAAACGAGAATGTGGAACCCTGGCGGGCACCAGCTCCGCCCTGCTGATCGAACATCATCGGGTCGCTTGAGGTGCCTGGGGAAGGATTCCACCATTGAAGTCGTTTCGTTTTATACATACAGGCGATGTCCATCTCGATAGTCCATTAAAAGGCCTGGCTGGCCAGGAGGGGCCCGCCGCCGAACGGATTCGAACGGCGACGCGCGCTGCGCTGGACAATCTGGTGACACGCGCGATCGATGAAGACGTCGCCTTCATGATTATTGCCGGCGATCTTTATGATGGCGATTGGCGCGACTATCAGACGGGTTTGTTCTTTGTACGACAGATGGGGCGGCTTGCGCAGGCCGGCATTCCTGTTTTTCTTCTGTACGGCAACCACGACGCCGAAAGCCAGATCACTAAGCGCCTCTTTTTGCCAGAGAACGTCCAAGTTTTTTCCTCGCGAAAACCTCAGACTTTCAAGCTTGATGGCTACGATGTTGCCGTTCACGGGCAAAGCTTCCGCCAACGCGACGTTACAGAAAACCTAGTACCCGACTATCCAGAGCCGGTGAGTGGTCTTTTCAATATTGGGGTCCTGCACACCGGTCTTGGCGGCATGGGCGGGCACGTCAATTACGCACCCTGCACGCTCGATGACCTCATCAACAAGGGGTACCAATATTGGGCCCTGGCGCATGTGCACCAGGCGACCATTCTTTGTGAGGACCCCCATGTCGTGTTTTGCGGCAATCTTCAGGGGCGGCATATCAGAGAAGCAGGGGCGAAAACCGCCTATCTGATTAATGTCGAGGAAGGGCAGATCGAGGAGATATCGCCGCTCGACGCCAGCGTTGTCCGCTGGCGACAGTTGCATGTTCCTATCGACGGATGTGCGCGAGCGGGCGAAGTCATCGATCGCATTCGAGCCGCTATCGAAGGCGCGGCTGCTACCGAGACCGCCGGGCGTCTCCTTGCGTGCCGGGTCGAGCTGACCGGCAGAAGCGAGCTTCACGGCCAACTGGTCGGCTCAACGGAACACCTCCTGGCTGAATGCCGCGCCATTGCTCTTGCGCTCGGGGATGAGGTGGCCTGGATTGAGCGTGTTGTGATTTCAACCGAACCGGACAATGTTCGACTTGTTCCGGCGTCGGCTGGCGAGACAATTGGGGACCTTCAATCCGCTCTGGCCCAGGCCGGCACGGAGAGCGACTTGCTCGCGCAATTTGGCTCTGAATTCGGCGACCTGGTTCGAAAGCTCCCTCACGAGGTGAGGTCAGAGTTCGACGATCCGTTCTTGAAGGCTGCGATTGAGGGTGACTATGCGCGCCTCGCGAGCCTCGCTGGTATCTACCTGACCGCACGGCTTGCCAGGGAGGGCGCGTAACATGCGCATCCGACGCCTCGACCTCCTCCGCTACGGTCATTTCACGGATGCGTCCATCGATCTGCCACAGGGCAAGACCGACTTGCACGTCATCTTCGGTCCGAATGAAGCCGGCAAATCAACGGCCATGGCGGCCATCGAGGATCTTCTGTTTGGGATCCCGACGACGTCGCCTCGTAACTTCCTCCACGATTATGCCGCCATGCGTATCGGCGCCATTCTTGACTTTGATGGTAAGGCGTTGGAGGTACGGCGGCGCAAGGGCAACAAGGATACGTTGCTTGGTGCGAACGATCTTCCGCTGCCGGCGGGTGATGGCGTTCTTGCCGGGCCGCTCGGCGGTGTCAGTCGCGAGTTCTTCGCCCGCATGTTTGCCCTTGATCATGAGCGTCTGCGTGAGGGAGGGCGGGACATCGTCGCTGCGCGCGACGATGTGGGCCAGATCCTGTTCGCTGCGGGTGCCGGTATCGCCGGTCTCCGCGGGCATTTGACCGAAATGGCTGAGGAGGCAGACGGTCTTTGGGGAGCACGGCGGTCGGGCCGTCGAAAATATGCCCAGGCCGAGGAACGACTCAAAACGGCAGAGGGCCTGTTGCGCGAATGCACGGTGACCGCGAACAAGTGGCAGGATCTCAAGACGGCATTTGAGTCATCTGACGAGGCCTGCCTTGCGCTTGAACGGGAGATCAATGAAAAGTCTGCTGAGTTGAGAAAACTCACGCGCATTCGTCGCGTGTATCGCGACGTGCGCAAGCACGTTGATATAGAGGCGGCCATCGCAGAGTTGGGGGCAGTTACGATCCTGCCAGACGATGCCGCGGCACTGTTGGATGCGGCGGCAAGAAATGATGAAGCGGCCGCTACGCGCCTAGCGGCACTGACTGAGCAGATCGAGGCATTGAGGACTGAACGAGCTCCCCTCACCTATGACGACGCCTTATTGCAACGCGAGCAAGATATCGCACATCTCCATGAGCGTCGCATCCAGGTTCGTGCGGGAAAAGCCGATCTTCCCAAACGGCGTGTCGAGCTTGCCGGCGCCGAGGCAGCAATCCGCCGCCTTGCGACCGATCTCGACTGGCAAGGCAAGGATATTGACCAGATTATCGCCGGCATTCCCGCGCGGTCAAAAGTCACACTGCTCCGCAGCCTGTTGGGCCGGCGCGGTGTATTGGCTTCAGCCGTGGAGAATGCAGAGCTCGCGGTACAGGAAGCTCACGACAAGGCTTCTGATCTGGAATCGCAAATAGCGGCTTCGCAGGATGCGATCAACACTGCTGCGCTGGCGGCGGCCATCAAGGTTGCCGCCAATGCGGGTGATTTTGCTGCGCGTGCCGCAAGCGCGACGCGAGAGCGTGACGAAGCGGATTCGACCATCCGACAACGCTTTCAAGCTATGAGCCCAGCGCCTCGGGACGAGGAAGCTCTGGTTGCCATGTCTATTCCCCCATTTGAGGCGGTGCAGCAGCATCGCGACGCGCAGCACGATCTACATCGACGCATCCAGGCCACCAACGACCGGACACAGACGGCACGTCAGGACCTCACGCGTCTGCAAAATGCCTATCAACGGATGATTTCCGAGGAAAAGGTCGTTTCGCCAGGCGACCTCACCGATGCACGGGAGCACCGCGACCGTGGGTGGTCGATTATCAGACGTCGCTTCATCGAAGGCGAAGAGGTCAAGGAAGCCGAAGTCCACGGCTTCAGCCAGGACAAGGACCTTTCGGAGGCCTATGAAGCTGCGGTGGTTCAAGCGGATTTGCTGGCGGATCGGCGATTCGAAAACGCAGAGAACGCTGCGCGGCTCGTCGTCATGTCGCGACAGATCGGCGAGCAGCAGGACGTTCTTTCGTCGCTGGCCGAGGAGCAGGATAGGCTGGTCGCGGAGCAGACCGCATTTGCGGCCGTTTGGATCGAGATGTGGAAACCGTCTGGCGTCAATCCGCTGACGCCCGACGCGATGATGGAATTCCTTACCACTCGCCGCGAGTTACTTGAATTATTTCGCAAGCGCGACGCTGCCCAGCGCGAGATCGACCTTCATCAACGCGACGAAGTGGCGGCGAAGGAGCAGATATGTGATCAGTTAAATGCGTTCGGCGTCAATTTGCTCGCGCTCAGGAACACTCCTCTCAAGATCGTGATCGAGCAGGCATCTGATCTTCAGAAACAGCAGGAGCAACTGGCCAGCGCCAAGCGAGACCTTCAAGATGCGCGTCGCAAGGCGCTGGCCGATGTCGAGCGCAAACGGAAGATTCAGGGTACGGCCGAGAGCCAATGGGCTGAGTGGACCGCGGAGTGGAGCGCCGCGCTCACGAGCGCAGGGCTGCCGGCAGACTCGGCGGTCGACGTCATTCAGAGCCAGGTCAATATCACTGATGAAATGCGCGAGCTGGCCGTCCGTATCAATGATTTGCGCCACGAGCGCATCGATAAAATCGAACGTGACATATCGACCTTTGACGCTGATGTTTCGGCCTTGGTCCAGGCTGTCGCACCGCAGCTTTCCAGCCTGGACGCCGATAGCGCGGTTTTGGAACTGGAGCGCTTGCTCAAGGAATCCGCCCGGATTCGAGACGTCATCACTGAGAAGGATTTGGCCTTATCGGGGCTGCAGGAGAAGATTGACGTTTCCGAGAGATCGCGGCGAGAGGCCCATGAGACCATTGAGCGGTTTCAGCGTCTGGCCAAGGTGGAAAGCCTGGAGGCACTCAGATCCGCCATCAAGCGTTCTGATGAGCTCCGCAAGCTGCAGTCGGAATATCAGGACGCAACGGACGCGCTTTCCAAGGACGGCGACGGCTTTTCGGTACAGCAACTGCGCGACGAATGCGCGCTTGTTGATCTCGATCAGATCGCGGGACGTCAACAGGCATTGGACCGTGATTTAGAAGCCTTACGCGACCGGCATATCCAGGCGATCAACAAGCGCAACACCGACCGTCAGGAATTTGAATCCATCGGTGGCCATGACGGCGCGGCTCGTGCGGCGGCAGATCGACAATCGGCTCTCGTCGAGATGGGTGATGCGGCGGCACAATATATTCGCCTTCGATCCGCGACCGTATTGCTCCAATGGGCCATCGAGCGGTTTCGGAGAGAAAAGCAGGCGCCCCTTCTCAAACGCGCCGGCGAACTGTTCGCGATCCTGACCGACGGATCGTTCGAAGCGCTGAGCCTGGAGTTCGACGATACCGATACGCCCAAACTGGCTGGTGTTCGCAGCAACGGCGATCGAGTTCGTCTCCCGGGATTGAGCACGGGCGCGGGCGATCAGCTCTATCTTGCGCTACGAATTGCTGCTGTCGAGGAATATCTAGAACATGCGGCGCCCCTTCCCTTTGTCGCGGACGATCTGTTCGTCAACTACGATGACGGGCGTTCGGCCGCCGGCCTTCGGGTCCTGGGACATCTTGCCCGCAAGACTCAGGTCCTCTTCTTTACGCATCATCAGCATCTTATCGAAGTGGCGCGGAACGCAGTCGGAGAAGAGATATCAACGGTCTCGTTGAGCCCGCATCCCGCACCGAACGCTGTCGTGGTACGCGCCGCATGAGGCCTTATCGTTGCTAACCCCATCGTCGGGGGACGAAATGGGACTGTTCAATTGGGTTTTTGGGAAGGAAACTCAGCCGGAAGCTGACGTGGAAGAGGCTGATATCGGCTTCGGGCGCGACTTCATCCGTATTCCTTCGCGTGATTTCCTTGGGCGGTCGAGCAAGTCACCCGACGGACGCTACACGCTGGCTTGGCTCGATGGCGGCCCCAATCAATCGCGGCACGGCCGCTGGATTCTCTTGGACACCAGAAAGATCGTCGCCGAAGGCGCCATGCCACGTCCAAACGATGGCAAGGTTGCAAACAACGGTGTCTTTATCATCAACGACTGGGGCTCAATCGAGAACTTGAGCGGAACCCTCGCCGCCTTCACCTCTCAAGGAACGCCTTTGTTGAGCCGCACCTTTAGTGCCAACCTGTTCAACAACGGCTTGTCGCCGGATGGACGCTGGGCAGTATGCCAGACCGCGAACGCGCCGCATGAAGACGGCAACAAGCTCTTTGTCTTCGATCTTTGCTCCAAAATCGAGATCGGCGCCTTCCAGCCAGAATCCGGTTGGGCGAGCAGCTACACGTTCATCCCGGACGAGCAGCGGATCGTGCTCGGCTATCAGAATGGCGGGCGTTTCGCCTACACGATGGACGGCAGGTTTCTCGATCGTAGCGCATGGCTCGCCTTGGGCCTTCAACAGGGCGATCTCCTCATCATCGAGCGCATTTTATCCGAAGCAGCCGGACCGCGGTCCCCCGATCTCATCGCGCTGCTGCTGCCGGCCATCGATATCGCTTTGGCGGCCGAACGCTATAGGGACCAGCGGAGCCAGGCGCGTGCGTACCGCTTCCGTGGGACGTGCCTGGACGCGACAGGTGACCTTCAGAACGCCGCGGCTGCTTACGAACGGGCTGTCTCCCTCGACCCGAAGGTTGGCGTGAAGCGCCGCCTGGATCAGATCCGGAAGATGCTCGCACGCTGACGTAAATCTCTCTTGGCCTGGGCCGTTGGGGCATGAAATCCCCATTGCCAGCCTTGCGCCAATTCGTCCGGAGCGCGGGAAAAGCCGGCATCTAGTCCCATTTTCCGGGCCAAGTGGCTGGAGAGACACTCGAAAATTACGAGCGACCTGGCCTATAATCGCCCGGAACGTGTGCGAGGGGGCAGTCGTGGTGCAGGAGGGTTCGACCGAAAAGGCCAGGTGGCTACGCGACCTGGCACGTTTTCTGCCGCTACGCAGCCAATTTGTGCTCTCCGGCAACACAAGGGATCTCCAGATTCTCGAAGTGGCCCCCGGACAGGCCACAGCCGCACCGTTGTCCAGGGTCCTGCCCGATGCGCTCAAGGAAGCCGGCTACACCCGCATCGCAAGCTTCGATCTTCTGAATGGCTTTCGGGCGGTCGAGCCGTCCGACGGCAGCTTCCTCACCCAGCTTGGCCTGACCGCGCCAAACGGCACCGCGGCCGGCGGTATTGACCTTCTTTCCGCGGCCATTGAGCGGCATGTCGCGTTGGATGGAACGCCTGCGGCGCTCATCGTCGATTTCGCGTCGCGGCTGATTGTCCGGAACGAGGCCTTGGCTCCGGCCGAACATCAGCTCTTTTCGCGCGCCTCCATCCTGTCGCACAGCGCGCGGGCGAGACCTGCCGGCGAGCGGCGCCAACCCTTCTACAACACGATCGTGTGGATCGTGGACAAGGAAGGCGACCTGCCCGACTGGTTTCTCGTCGGCAATCCCAAGGTCCGGCACATTCCGATTGGGCGCCCCGACCACATCGCGAGGCGCGCGATGATCCGCTCGCTGGTGCGCGGCCTTCCTGGCGCCCAGGATGCGGCCCAATCCGAACTGGACAAGTGCATCCAGGGCTTCGTCGACGAAACGGAGGGGCTGCTGCTGCTCGATGTCAGCGCCGTGGCGCAACTCGCGCGCAGCGAGGCCGTGACCTTCGACCGGATCTCGGATGCGGTCCGGCGTTTCAAGGTCGGCGTCACGGAAGATCCCTGGCGCAGGATCAGCCGCGACAAGATCCGCACGGCGGACGAGTTCGTGAGGCGGAGGGTCAAAGGCCAGAGCCACGCGGTCACGCACATGCTGGACATCGTCAAGCGCGCGGTCACCGGCATCGGACAATCCCCGAGGGGTGGCCGACCGAGAGGCGTCGCATTCTTGGCTGGTCCCACGGGCGTCGGCAAGACCGAGCTTGCCAAGACGATCACGAGCCTGCTGTTCGGAGATGAAACCGCCTATATCCGGTTCGACATGTCCGAGTTCAGCGCCGAGCATTCCGACCAACGGCTGATCGGAGCTCCACCCGGCTACGTCGGATATGACGTGGGCGGCGAGCTGACCAACGCGATCCGGGAAACGCCGTTCAGCGTCGTTCTTTTCGACGAAATCGAAAAGGCTCATCCAAGAATTCTCGACAAGTTCCTGCAAGTCCTTGATGACGGCGTTCTCACGTCGGGACGAGGCGATCGCGTCTATTTCTCCGAGGCCTTCATTGTCTTCACGTCGAACCTGGGAATCTACGTCACGGATCCCTCGGGAGGGCGGCTGCCCAACGTAACGCCGGAGGAGCCATTCGAAAGCGTCAAGACGAAGGTCAGGAGCGAGATCGAGAAGCATTTCAAGCAGGTTCTCAACCGCCCGGAGATTCTCAACCGCATCGGCGAAAACGTCATCGTCTTCGATTTCATCCGGCCCGAGGTGGCGAACGAGATATTCGATCAGATGGTCGATGCCCTGCTGGCTGACGTCCGATCACTCGGGTACGACGTCAGCCTCGCGAAGAGTGCCAGCGACACGCTGCGCGGTCTGTGTCTTGCGGACCTGTCCAACGGTGGACGCGGGATCCGCAACCAGGTAGAGACTCATCTCGTCAATCCATTGTCGCGCGCCCTGTTCGACGGCGGTGCGCAGACGGGTTGTCACTACCTGATTACAGAGATTGGTGCCGGTTCATCGACCACCATCCGCCTCGAAAGCGAGCCGTCGCCGTGAGCACCAGCATGGATCTCTCGCGCATCCATTTTCCAGTGACCACCCTCGGTCCGGGCCGCCGGATCGGCATCTGGTTTCAGGGCTGCTCCCTACGTTGTTCCGGATGCATCTCCATGGACACATGGGCGCCCGGACGCGGGACGACCACCGTCGACGAAGTGATCCGATCGATTTCCGTATGGAGTGCCATCGCGGACGGCGTCACTATTTCCGGCGGCGAGCCATTTGATCAACCCGAGGCGCTGTTCGAGCTCACCGCAAGAATCAGAGACGTTATGGAAACGAACATTCTCGTCTTCACGGGATACGAGTGGGATGCGGTTTCCGACCGTATCGCTTGCTCGCCCGGGCTGATCGACGCGCTCGTCAGCGGCCCCTTTGTCAGGGAGGAAAAGCAGACACTTGTGCTCCGCGGCAGCGACAATCAGGCGCTCCACCTTCTGACACCCTTGGGCGAGACGCGGTTCGCAAGCCTCGATCGCAGGCTGAATGCCACAGACCGAACGCTGGACGTGATGTTCGACGAGAACGGCGACGTCTGGTTCGCCGGGATCCCCAGTCGAGACGACTTCGGCCGGCTCCGGCACGTGCTTGAAAGCGCAGGGGCGACCCTCAGCACCTCCGAAGACAAACGCATTGCATCGCCGACGATACACGTAGAATGATCCGACATTGCCCGAACTGCGACACCGAGCGGCCTCTCACCGAGCTTTTCTGCGAAGGCGTGATCGACGGCCACAATTGCGGGTGGGACCTCTCCACCGTCGATATCACCGAGCGTGGTGCGCCCAGGCCACCTCCGCCGGCGCCGGCACCGCCCCCCGAAACTCTGACGTGTCGCAACGGTCATCCGGTTTTTCCGGGAGACATCATCTGTGGGACGTGCGGCGAGCCGGTCGACCTGCCAGAAGTCCAGCCATCATCCCCCGCCCCCGATCCGCAACCGCCAGCTCCCGAAACTATCATCGAAGGTTGGCGGCTTCTGGACAGGATGCCCTCCTCGAGCCTCGTTCGGGAGCGTTTCGCTTCTATCCGCGATGCCGACAATCAACGTGGGGTGCTGACGCTCTACGCTCCCGGGTCCGAGCCCGATCAAGCTGTGTACGACGTCCTGCAAAGGCTTCCCCGCGATCACGTACCTGAAATCTTCGTCCATGGCCGCTGGTGTGACCGGGCCTACGAGGTCTGCGAGGAATTCACTGGCGGCTCTTTGGCCGATTTTGCCGTTGATCCCGCCGATCAGAGCGCGATCAAATCTGTGATCCGGGAGTTGGCGGATTCCCTTCACGCCCTTGCGGAAACGGGACTGCGTCACCGCGATTTGCGTCCGTCCGTCGTCTTCGTCAGATCCCGCGATCCGCTGGATCTCGTCATCGGCGGCTTCGGCTCGGCGCGGCTGTCCGAATTTGATCTCGACATCGCCTCTCCCCTGGAGACGACGCGTTACATGGCTCCGGAAACGATCGCCGGCGGGGTTGCCCCGGCTTCCGACTGGTGGAGCCTGGGAATGATCGTGCTCGAGAAGATAACGAAAGGAGCGTGCTTCGAGGGGGTCAACGAACACGCCTTCCTGATCCATGTCCTAACGAGCGGCGTGCCACTGCCCGACGATCTGGATCCCTCATTGAATCTGCTGCTGCGCGGCCTCCTCGCGCGTGACCGCCGCCGCCGATGGCAATGGAAGGAAGTCCAGGCTTGGCTCAAAGGTGAACCGGTTTCGGCCCCCGATATGGAGACGTCCGGCGATACCGAGGGCCGCACCTCCATTTCGCTGGGTGGTCGGCAGTACCGCGCTCCGCATGCGTTTGCCTTTGCGGCTGCCGAAGCAAAGAACTGGGATGAGGCGCGAAATCTGGCCGTTCGAGGTGCGATTGCGACCTGGGCGAGCGATGCAGGGTTCGACCCCAAGATCGCGGCCGCACTGCGTCAGCTCCTGAAAACAGAGAACCTCTCCGACGACCTGAAACTTTCCGTTTCCCTGAAGACCTTGAATCCGGCGATGCCGCTGATCGTCCGCGGCAACATCGTGACGCCCGGTTGGCTGCTTGACCATCCGGCCGACGGATATGCCCTCATCACCGGCCCGGTGCCCGATCTCCTTCACCGCATCGATCCTGAGGATTCGCTCTGGCGTCTGAAGGCACGCGCCGAGACCGTTCACAAACGTCTCGATCAGCTTGAAATCGCGATCGACGAGGAAACGCTTCGGGTTCATCTTCTGTCGACCTCGACCGCCCGCATGGCGGCGCTTTGGGAGGAAAAGCGCAAGCTGTTTCCCGATACGGATCATGCCGGTTTGACGTCGCTGATCGAACGACGGCAGACCGCCGAGGAAGATCTGCTTATTCTTCTCGCGGCCTCCTCCAGCCAGTTTCGGTCGGCGGCAGAGGTTATCGAGGAAGCCGCGAAAGAATCTTCGGGGTCGGGGATAAGGTTCTCACCCAAGGACGCGGCCGCCCACCTCGAGCGGCCACGTCGGGAAATTTACCAAACCATCGACGAGCGCATCGAAAATTTCGCCAGGTGCGGAATAGCTGTCGTGGACGAATGGGCCGACCAATTCCGGCTGGACCGACGCATGCCGCTCGGTCGGGCTCTGGCGGTTCTGTCCGTGCCCGCCCACCTCTGGCAACCGCTTCCGAAGCAAAGCTACGTCTCGCGGATCCTCGAATTCTTTGCCAAGCGCATTTCCGGCGGTGTGCTGCGGGGGCCGCTTACGCGCATGCTGATCGGCAAGTCGGCACGCATCGACCTGATGGAATTGAACACATCGCGGCATCCGGCGGCGGAAATCCTTGATGATCTGCTCGCGCGGACCGGCCGTAACGTGAACATCGATCCGGCAGCATTCTCAGAGAATGATGGCCTCGAAAGAAGGCTACGCTCGCTTCATTCCCATGCCCTGCTCTACAAACGCGATACGGGCATTGACGGGCTCTATATGGGATTTCCCTTTCTTCTCATGCGTGATGGCAGGCCGAACGCCAAGCCGCGGATCGCGCCAGTGTTGCTTTGGCCGGTGCGCGTCATTCCCGAAGTCGGCAATCGCGGACATATCACGCTTGGGTACGGACGTGAGAAAAGTTCAGAGGTCGATGCCGAACGTGTCATCCCCAACCCGGCGCTCGACGGCATTGTGGGAATTGAGCAGGCCAAGCAGTGGGAGGACGCGGCAAGAGACCTCCTGACGCGAGCGACCCTATCGGTCCAGGACGTCATGGACGCTTTCAGTTCGCTCGCGGCACCTGCCGGCGACGAACTCACCGCGCTGCCTGGAAAGGACGTCAAGGTCGCAGGGCACGAGCGTCGGCTGGTTCCTTCGGCGGTTCTTTTCCACCTTGCCTTCATGGGCCAGGCCGTTATGACGGACCTCGACTTCCTGCGAAAGCTGCCGCCCAAGGGAACGGCATTGGAAGCGGCGTTACGCCTCAATGAGCAGGACCACGCCGCCGGCACCGCCACTTCGCAGCCGGCACGCGAATTGGACAGATACTTTACGGCGGACAGCGACCCGTCCCAGGAGGATGCGGTTATCGAGGCCCGCCAAACGCCGGGGCTGGTCGTTGAGGGGCCTCCTGGAACCGGAAAGAGCCAGACCATCGTCAATATGGTCGCAGACGCCATCGGAACCGGCAAATCGCTCCTGATCATCTGCCAGAAGCAAGCCGCTCTCGAAGTCGTCCGAAAGCGGTTGGACAAAGAGCGTCTGACGGATCGCTTTGTCATGATCACGGACGTCAATCGCGATCGGGAGGCGATCATCAGCTCGATACGCTCTCAGGTCGAGGCTCTGCATCTTCGCCCCTCGGGGACTGTCCCGACCTGGAAACGCGATCGCGAGCGGCTCGCCGTGCGGATCGAGACTTTGGAATCCGAGCTCGATCGTCGTCAGGCCGCGCTGCACGCCGTGGACGAGCGGACCGGGCTATCGTATCGCGCTTTGCTCGCCGAGCTGCTTGCGATCGAGGCAAAGCACCCAAAGCCGATCGAAGCTCCTTCGCTGCGGCCGCTCTTGGCGGAGCTTCATCCCGCGGACGTCGCCAGCATCGAGGAAAGCTGCGGACCGCTTGCCAAGCATTGGCTGCCCTCAAAGTTCGAGGGCAGCCCGCTGTCCGTCCTGAAACCATTCAATCCGGATCGAGGCACCATTGAGGCCTTTACCGACGCGTTGCGCGCTTTCGCCGAGACGGATACGCGACGTGAGCAGACCGATGCCGAGACTTCGGACTGCCTGACCGCTCCGGACCCGGCCGCTCTTCGGACATGGTTGCTGACCGCTGACAAACTCCGATCGGTCGGCGCTCTCGCCACATACCTCGGATACTGGCTGCCGCTGTTTCGGCGTTCCGAAGGCGGGACGTCCGCCGGGGTCAGGATCATCCGCGAGCTTCAGGAGATCAACGACGAGCTCACCTCTCTGGACTCGACAGCATACATCAAGGATTTCTCTTCCCGGCTGATCGCGGTCGACCAAAGTGAATTACGAACGATGGTCACGCTGGGAGCGAGGTTTACGAAACCGCCGACCCTGCTCGGCCGGATCAATCCGCGGCGGTGGTCGGGGAAACGGCGACTGGCAAGGACGCTGTTATCCTTGCAGCTCCCGCAAAAGGACGATGCGATCACTGCGCTTTTTCGGGCGGCAAAGCTGGAGCTCGCCCTGCGCGCGCCGCGGGCGCGTCTTGGCGAGCACTTCACGACCCTGTTCGCGCGGTCGCCCGATGCCGGCCTTTCCCCCACAAAACTCTCAGAGTTGGCCACTCATCTACATTCGTTGCTGAGCAACGTCCACGAGCTCGTTGTAATCGTCGATGCTTGCCCCGACAGGGCGGCACTTGACCGGGCTGTCCTGACCCAGAAGGCCGAGGAACTGGACAAGTTCTTTGTCAGGGCGGATCTGACGCTGCGCAGGCACGACGGCCGGGAGCAGAGCCGTGCCGCGCTCGCTCGGCTCAATTCCTATTTCGACGAGCTCTGGCTCGGATCGAGACGCTCGACGATCGAGAACGGGCGCTCCAATGGATCGGCCATCGCGCAGATCGTGGACGCGCTGCCTATGCTTTCGAGCTACCAGGAGTACCGGCTGAGGTCGGCCCGCTTGGGTGAGAGCGAGCGCGCAATTTTCGCACTCTTGCGCGCGAAGGAGGCCGATCTCCTGATGCGCGCCCCTGCGGATCTGGACGCGACGGTCCGTGCCACCATCGGCCGCGAAGCCCGACTGGCGTGGAAGACGGCGCAAGAGTCGGCAAACCCGGATGTGCTTTTCGACGGCGAGGAGGTTGAAGGCAAGATCGTCGCTCTCGCCGACGCGGATCGGCAAATCCGTAGCTGCAACCGGGAACTCCTTGTTCACGGCATCGAAACCGCGCGGGTCGGTACCGCAACCAAATGGAGCGAGATCACGCGCCTGCGTGGCCCGCGGGCCCTCAGGCTCCGCGAATTCATCGAGCGCGGCGTTCCGCTCGGTCTGTTCGCTATCCGGCCTGTATGGTTGATGACGCCCGACGTGGCGAGTCGCGTGCTGCAGCCGCGTGCAGCTTTTTTCGACACCGTCATCTTCGACGAGGCGTCGCAGATGCCGGTCGAATATGCCCTCCCCTCGCTCTTCCGCAGCAAGCTCGTGATCGTAAGCGGCGACGAGAAGCAGATGCCTCCGACGTCCTTCTTCGTCAGCAAGGTGGAGAACGACGAAGCCGCCATCTTCGACGGCGAGGAGCCCGAAGAGGGAGCTACCGACGAGGAGCGCGAAGTGTTCGCCGAAACGTGGAACCGGCGCGAGATCAAGGATTGTCCCGACCTCCTTCAGTTGGCCCGTGCGGTTCTGCCGAAGCGAACGCTCCAGGTGCATTACCGCTCGAAATATCGCGAGCTCATCTCGTTTTCGAACGCCTCGTTCTACGCGAACGGCCTCAGCGTGCCGGTCCGCCACCCCGAAGAGACGATCCGAAAGGTCAAGCCAATTCAAGTCATCCGGTCGGATGGTGTCTACAAGACGCAGACCAACGAGAAGGAAGCTGCGGATGTGGTCGAATATCTCTCCGAGCTCTGGCATAACAAGGCGCCGCCGTCCGTCGGCGTGGTCACATTCAACCGCAAGCAGGCCGATGCCATCGAAGATGCGCTCGAGGAGAAGGCGGAGACCGACCGGGCCTTTCGCGACGCACTGATACGCGAACGCGAGCGCGTCGAGGACGGCGAGGACATGGGTTTCTTCGTCAAGAACGTGGAAAACGTGCAAGGCGACGAGCGGGATATCATTGTCTTCTCCACCACGTTCGGACGCAACGAGCAGGGTACATTCCGCAAGAACTTCGGCGCGCTCGGTCACGTGGGAGGCGAACGGCGGCTGAACGTCGCCGTGACACGCGCCAGAGAAAAGGTAGTCATCGTCACCTCGATGCCCGTTTCGGAGATATCGGATCTATTGACCCGACGCAGCGGGCCGCGAGTTCCACGCGACTATCTGCAGGGCTATCTCGAATACGCCCGAATGGTTTCTGACGGACTTTCAGAGTCGGGTGGAACGCTGCTCCAGCGCCTCGTCACCGAGAAGCATGCTGGCGTCGACCACCACCATCACGAAGAGGACGGGTTCACCAGATCGGTCGAGGATTTTCTCGAGACTCAGGGATGGAGGCCGACGCGGGCGCGGGATAGCGGCGCATTCAGCCTCGACTTCGCGATCAAGAGCCCGCGCACCGGCTTGTATGCGATCGGTGTGGAATGCGACGCGCCACGGCACCGTTTGCTCGAGAAAGCGCGAGCTCGCGAGATCTGGCGACCGAAGGTGCTGTCGAAGGCCGTGCCCCGCGTCCACAGAGTTTCTTCATATGCATGGACTCATTCGGGCGAAGCCGAGCGGTCCCGTCTCAGAAGCGCCGTGGAGAATGCCCTTCGTAGCTGAGGAGGATTTTAATGAGTGGCCCAAAAGCATTCAGAATAGTTACCCGCGCGGAAGTCATCGCGATCTGCCGGCGAGATCTCGCGCGACTGGAGGCCACAATCGAGAATTGGTCTTTGGCCTGCAGGCGAAACGGAACCATCGAACAGCAAGATATCGACAAGGTGATGGCTCACAGGGACGAGCTTCGCCGCCTGCTTGACGCCGATCGTTTCGTCGACTTGCAAAAGCGGGTCGCCGCCGAGATCTCATATTTGAACAGCGATATCGAACGTCGTGCCGAGAGAGCAGCGCAAGCCGCGGCCCGATCGCGGCAGGACCTGCGACGCGCCAAAGCAGCGGCACAAGCGGTGATCGCAAGGTTGCAAGCGTCCGGGATACGGGTTCCCAACGAGCTTCAGGTAGAGCTGAAATCGGCCTCACGTGACCAGCTCGATGCAGCGGTCTCGAAAGCAATCCAGCTACTACAGCCTACCGGCCCATCGCAGGGCGTTACAGACCGGCAGCGCGAGCTCGCCCAGCGCTTGGGCGCCGGCGAACGCCGCATGACACTCGATGACTGGATGTCGCAACACGCTCAGGACGGCGGCGATCCAGTCCTGTTGAAGGTCGACAAACTTCTCGGCGAGTTGAAGGGTCTGGGCGTCGATCCGAGCTCGTTCTCGGCTCGCATCACCGCTTTGGAAGCGGAAGCTCCAACGCGGCAGGCGCTGGTCGCTGACAGCTTGCTCCTGGACCTGACGTCAACTGTGAAGACGGCTCGCGAGCGCCAGCGGATCGCGGCGGAGCTGCGCGAGCGGCAGGCTGAGCTCTCGCAGATGAGTTCACCGGACGCGGTCGCCCTGTCGGCCGAAATCGAGCGGACGCTTGCTGGGGAGACCGGCACAGCGGCAGAGCTCATCAAGCGTGCTGATGCGCTGATCGAGGCGGAGGTCCGCGCCATCGCCGCGGAAGCGCGCCGAGCGGCAGTGCTCGAAGGACTCGCGAGCCTGGGCTATGAGGTCTCCGAGGGAATGGCTACCGCGTGGGTCAAAGACGGACGGATCGTCCTGCGGAAGGCGGCCAACCCTGGCTACGGGGTCGAACTTTCGGGCAGCGCGCAATCCGACCTTCTTCAGGTCAGGGCAGTCGGGATCGGAGATCCGGCAGAAGCTCGCGATCCCCTCCGCGACCGGGACATCGAAACGATCTGGTGCGGTGAGTTCGAACGCTTGCAGGCTTTGGTCGCCAAACGCGGCGGAAACCTGTCGATCGAAACCGCCCGTCCCGCCGGCCAGTATCCGCTGAAGATCATATCTGGCCCGAGCCGGGTCGCCGAAGCGGATACCGAACGCCAGCTTCGGTCGCTGCCACGTTGAGGATGATCTGGCGAAAGCCATCCTGATGCAAGGCGAGCACGCGTCGCACCAAGTCACGCTCTCGCGCGGAGGTGAGTGCCCTTTTCCCTGCGAAAGCTGCTGCCGACTAGGCGCCCTTCTGGAGGAGATTGAGGTTCAGGGCTCCGCACCCGCACCGTAGCGCCTCCTTCTTGCCGCGCTCGGGAGAAACGAAATACATCTCGTTGCAGGTCTGGCAAGCAAAAGCGCCCGTGAATGCCCGGAACGACGATACCAGGGGCGCGAAATCCCCTTTCTTGAGGTCGGCCCAGTCGTTGAAATGGACGGCCGTATTGATCTGCCAGTTCTCATAGCCCGTCTTGGTCTTGGCTTCGGCGAACGTGGTTTCGATCGCATTGATCCGCTCGACGACATCCTTTTGGTTCCAGGAGTTTGCCGCAACCTTTGCCTTCTTCAGGAGCTCGCCCAACGTGCTGGTGGCATTGGGAAGAAGGTCGCCGAGCATGAACTGAGCGTCGCCGCGAAACTCCACATGAGCGCGCAGGCGATCGCAAGCCTCCTTGGCGAAATGTTCGAGGTAGTGGCGAAGAAGCGCAGCCGCGCTTCGCACGTCGTTCTTGGCGAGATAGTCCTCCACCTCGGTCCAGACGTCTCGGTCATCCCATTCCGTCGGGCCGAAGTCGACGGTCCATGTGCGGAAGTGCGCGAAGTTGCGCCCCTTGATCAGGCCCTCCGACTTCATGTGCCGCAGCCAGATCTCATCGTGCGTCGTGAAGATGAACTGCGTGTTCGGGAACTTCTCCTTTAACAGGGCGCACACTTGACGCCGGTGGCCGGCATCGACCGACATCAGGACGTCGTCGAGGACCGCGAAGGTGAAATTTTCGCCGAGCAGATGGTTCATCAAAGCGAGGTACAGGCAGAGGCCCATGCCGTCTTGATGGCCCTCACTATGGTAGGCGCCTGGCGGAAAATGCCCGCGGCCGTAAAAATCTACATCGAAACCGAGCTTGCCGATCGAGGGCATGAGCTTCGCCGTGAAGGTCTTCTCATCTTCCTCGTTGATCTTCCGATAGTAAGTCGCGAAAGCAGTCTCGACGTCCTTGTAGATTTTTTCGAGCGCGGCAGTCGTGACCTTCCCGTAGAGGGCAAACACCTTGGTGGCGCGATCGGCACGGAGCTTGGCGGCCGCGAGTTTCGAGCGAGCGCCGCGATAGTGTTCGAGCCGCTCCTGCGCCAGAACGAGAAAATCGCGCGCGGCGTCCTGCTTGGTCGGCTCCGGAATCGCGGCGATCGCCGCGTCGAGCGCGGCCAGTGCCGGCTCCAGGTCGGAGACGACATGCGCGCTGTCGAGAACCGCACGCGTGTCCTCGAGCGGGAGCAGCTTCTGAAGTTGCTGGTATCGGTCACGGAGAACGGACCTGAAGTCGGTCAAAGCCGTGGCGTCGATCTTCGGGGAGAATATGCCGGCGTGCTCGATCATAATGTTCAGCGCAGTACCGGCGGCATGGAGGCAGTCGAGGATCGGTTTCAACTCCGCCTCGAGTGCGGCACGACGCTTGCTCACGTCGTCAAGGTGGGCGAGCTTTCCCGTAAGATGGTCGGAGAAGACATCAGGCTGGAACGGTGTGTCGCAGACCGGACAAGCCGCTCCGTCGTACAGCTCAAGCGCCGACTTTAGGAGTGCCTCACGCGACAGGCCGTCGAGGCTGTCGGCATCCTTCCCGAGTTCGACAGCGTTTGCATTGGCGGTCGAACATGCTTGTTTGAAGGCATCGGCTTGAAACGCAAGGAGCGCCTGCCGCAAAGTCGCAAGATCGGCGGATGCCTGTATCTTCGGCACGCGGCCGGGCACAGCCGCAGCAGCGGCGATCAGACCGTCCTTTACCGACGTGTCGGCCTCGAGATCGGTCAGCGGCGCGAGCCCCAGTAGCTCACGGCGTGGGTTGATGGCTTCAAGGATGGATTTCTTCGTGAGTTGCGCTGTTCTGAGCGCGGCCAGCAGGTTGGTTATCGCGTCCTTTTCCGCTCGCTCAAGGCCCGAAAGATCCTTGGTGCAGGCGTTAGCGATCTTCTGCAGGACACCGCGCAGCTTCTCGATATCGTTGAGGCGCAGCAGCGATTGGACCTCTTTCGACCGCTGGCCGGGCTCCGAGAGGACGTAGCGGATCAACTCGCGGCGTGACAGTGCGAATTCGGGGTGCAGGTTGACGTTTTCAAATGCGGCGATGACATCTTTGTCTGCCGGCTTGATCTCTGGCGCACCCGCAGATTTTACCGTTCGGCGGATCTGAGCCTTCTTGTTGCCGAGCGAAGGGATGATCACATCGAGTGTCACCGAGGCCGCCTCAGGCTTGGTACGGCTATCGACGTGCGGGCCGTGCGCTTTGACCGAAAGACCGCCTGTGCCAGCGCCGGCGAGGCGGGAGATATTGCCGGTCAGGGCGAATTCGATCGCATCGACGATGCCACTCTTGCCGGTGCCGTTCGGCCCGCAGGCAGCGAAATTCTGGCCCTTGAGTTCGAGGGTCAGCTCGCGAATGCCACGAAATTCCTTGATATTTATCTTGTCGATCCGGATCATGAAACATCCGGGAAGAGAGCGGTGCGAATTGATGGCTCGGCGAAAATGCCTTCTTCGAGCACGACCTTGCGCAGTCGCGGTGCAATTTCCGCGAAACCTTCTTCTTTTGCCAAGGCGTCGAAGAACTCGCCAAGAATAACTCCGGCGACAGACTTGACCTTTACGGGCGGCTCCGCCGCCTCGTCGCTAATTTCCGCCGTATCCAAGTTGTGATTCCCCCTGCCCGTAACATAAGATAGCAGAAGATGTTGCCTGCGTCAGTGGGGGTTTCGGACCACGGATGACGCAGCCAAAGCACGCGGTCGGCGGGCCCGTGAGGATGCTGGTCGCGGTGGTGAAATCGCCGATCTGTCCCTTCAGCTTGGGCTGCCACTTCACTCTCGTTGCGCAAATCCGACCCCCCATCGGGGGCCGGGGCTCTCTGCACTGCAGAGAAAGACGGAAGCATTGAAAGAGCAGATCCCCACACTTCCGATCTTCCGATGATGTCTGAACTCTCAGCCCTTCGGCGTATTTATGGGAGCGACATTCCAAGCGCGAAGAGATGCGATCGCCAAATCGGCTTTCTTCAGCAATTGGCGCAGCGGTGAGCATTCGGGATAGTACCGGACGAGTGTCGCCTTGATCTCCTCAAGGCTTACAATATGCCGATCCCAGCTTGGGGGTGCCGCGGCTAGCGGATCACTCTCGGGAAGTTCGTGATAGTAGAGGTCGAAAAACACGTCATTCGAAAGCTCGTTGCGCTTATATTCACACTGGACCCAGTTATCGAGCTCGCAGCGGATTGCATCGACGCGTTGGTGAACGCCTGCGCGTGCTCTCGTCCCAATCAGGGTCGACTTCAGCAGCCGCCCAACCAATCTGTGCCCCTCAAGCGGCATGCGGGTCTTCGGCCGGCGCCGCGCACCCGAAAGAAACATACTATATTTGACCGAGTTGTCGGCGCCGCGCCGCTCGCCAACTGTCTTGACCTCGCGCGCCTTTGCCTCGATCTCCGCCATCCGACCCGGGCTGACAAACGCGGGCACAGTCGGCATCGACTCTCCATTCCAGGCAGACGCGACGATGGGGGCCGGTACCTCCGTCAATCGCGAGACGATCGGCTCCAGCGAATATCCCTTGGATACATCAGCCAGAAGAAAGAGCGACGTTCCGCCGTCGGGGCGATACATACCCTTCCAGCGCGAAACCGCGACCGCCCAACCATGTCGGGCCGCCCACTCCTCCTGCTCCGGAGTAACACCGCCACGGGTGTAAGGCTCAGTGGTGCGGATGAAGGTCTTCGCTGCTGGATCAAACCATGCAGCGTCGTGGTCGGAACCCGGCATCCGATACTGGAATTGTCCTCGCGGGAAGGATCGCTTCGCGTTTGACGGGACGAGTCGCGTGGCCTCGATAAACTGGATAGTTCTCGCCGCCTCGCACGCAGCCTCGCGGGCCGCCTGCTGCGACGACGCAGTGTATGTGTCTGCAAGATGATCGGGACCCTCGCGTCGCATCGTAGCCAGCCCCCGCGATGCCTTGTACTGCGTCGGCCTCAGCAACGCGTCGAGAGGCTTCACGAGCTGCATCCTCAAAAGCTCGCAACCCATCGCCTTTGTTGCACGATCTCGCCAAAGAACAGAGACGTACAGCACGGCTAATGGGCCAGGGGCTGCGAAGCCATCTCCAAGCTTGCGGAGCGCATGCTTGTAGTTTTCGAAGCCAGCCGCCTTTGATGCCATGTCTAAGGCGATGGCATACCGAATGTGATCGGACTTCTTAAATCGCTTGGCGAGCTGCTTGATGCCCTCAATCGAGGACGGACGAATGTGATCGTTCGACACGTCAGGTCTCCCGGCCCTTAGCGAAGCGTCGCCCGTCAACCACCTCTCGAGCCCGACACGACATGACGGGAACGATTGATTGTGACAGCGCCTCAACGGCTTCGCTATGACGGGCGGCAGGCTCCTGCCGAGAGCCGACTCGAACTTACCACAACCTAGACTTCTACGGAAGGATGCTCGCCCCTGCCGGGACCCGGAGGCTTCCGGCATTAACTCTTATCTACCCCCTGTCCCCTCCCCGCCAAGCTGGCAATGACCAAGGGGCTTGATGCTCGAGCTCCACTAACCGCACCAGTTTCGCTCCAGAAACGACCTTCGCAAAGCACAACGAACGAAATCGAAATCGAACGAAATCTGAGTAAAATCAACGAAACTGACCGATACTCTGCCGCTCATAACGGTCTGGTTGCAGGTTCGAGTCCTGCCGGGCCCACCAGCAATTCAATGGCTTAGCAAAACGTCAAAAAAATGGGGGCGCAGGTTGGGGCACAGGTATATGTGCTCATCTGGCAGATGCTGCGACCGCCGACGGTTACGAGCCTCACGATAGAAGAGGTAACAACTCGATGCTGCCGGCGCGCCCGCATGAGACGCGGCGTTGGCGCGTGCAGCCACAGAGCAAATGGACATTCGTTCAACGCACCAGCGTGCTGGCTGCGAGCGACAGGCCTGCCGTCGCCGCGGCTCCACGTGCAGTCGGCTTGAGTTAACTGCGTGTGCAGCGCTGATTGCGAGGCATTGATCCACTACATCTTGCTCGAAAGAACCTTGCACTTACCCAAATTCTTGAAAAGGCTAGCCGGATAGGAGTCCGCATAACCGAGCTTTACGGCCGTGAGCAGCTTCGCAATGGTGGTATGGACCAGACTTGGGATCTGGCCCTCCACCGAGGTGAACGTCTTGCCCGACTCCAGACCTAAAGCGCTTAGGACGGCCCATTCTATGAAGCGATTTCCATGAACGCAGATAAGGCCGTCACGCCCCGTGTACTTCTTCGATTCTGAACTCAATGCCTGATCAACGGCCCGAAGTGCCTGTACTGCCTGCCAAACGTACGGCCCACTGACCCCACCGTTGAAGAGCTGCTTGTAGGGTGTTTTTGACAAATCTTCCCAGAGCTTACCAATCTCCCGCTTCGCCTGGACGGCTAGCGATACGTCGGAGTTGGAGCATGCCAACGCCACTGTTGCCTCGGTAAGGTCAAACCTCTTTGCAGCAGACCCGCTCGAGGCTCCTGACTTGTATGCATACTCGACTCCCTCGATGTGGAGTTCTTGTCGAATTCTCTCTTGCTCGGGATCTAGAGCAACGAAATCACGCTTTTCAATCGCATTCTGCGTGTTGGTAAACCTAGTAACCTCGGACGCAAAGGCCGACGGACTCTTTTCACTGGAGATTATTCGTACCGGAACCATCGCTTTCTGAACGGAGTCGGGGTTTTGTGTCGCTGCCGCAAAAATCGAACCTACCGTTTGCGCGCCATTCACGACACAGAAACCGGTACATTCAAAGATGCCCGATTCGGTCGAGTTACCGCCTATTGGCTTCTTCGCCACCCCGGATGCAACAACTGTGATGCCGTTGTTAAAGTACCAGAAATCCTCTGGGCGCTTCAACAGCGTGTCAACAATGTCCTGATTGACTTGGCTCGTCCCCAAGAACTGCCGTAGGTTCTTGTCAAACAATCGGCTACCGTTAGCTTTCATCCAACTGGCGACGTCAGCGGCGCATACCTGGCCATACACACCGAAATGCGGTTCTTTTACTTGCCCCCATCCATACAGCTGAACTTCAGCCGAGACCGGGGCTCCCGCCAACCCAGCGGCAACGGCTTTATGCAGATCGCCCTGTTTCAGCACACGTACGAACATGAGGTCCGACGTGTCATTTTGAGAGGTCACGTAACTGTCGAGCGCAGCTTGGACCTCGGCACTCAAGTCCTCTTGGCCGGTATGAGCTATGACGAGCACAAAATTTGCATTTGCATCGAACAGCGCACTCTCAATGTCCGGCCGCTTAGCCTGTATTCGTGAATTTAGCGACGCGATGTCATCGTCGAGAACTTTCTTCACGCCGTCGATGAACTTCAGAACCTCTCCGAGTTCAATGGACCCGTGTCCGTCCTCATGCCATTTTGTCTGGACCAGATACAGAGTTCGGTCGCTCGGACCGAAATAGACCAGATCAATACCACCATCCTGCGCGCCGTCCGTTACTGACTTCGCCAGTTCTTCAATGGGCTCTTCAGTCATTTGCGAGACAGCCAGTGCGGCAAGCGCTCGCGTGAGAAACGCCTTTTTGACCTGCTGCGGATCGGAATGATGAGCGTAGTCACTCATGTCGATCCGGCCGTCCAATTTGGACTTCAGATATCCCTCAGTCTGGGTAACGTGCAACTTGGACATCGTTTCGCGCTTTCCATTTGGTCGAGTTGATCTTGCCGGCCAAGATGTGATGCTGCCACTGAATCCATCGGATTTGCTAGCCCCACGATAACGATCACGGGGAAATCGCATGCCGGAGATCGGCAGGACCGTCCAGTTGGCGAAGATCGAGTCAACGAACCCGACCAGGCTCGACGTCGCGACCTCTACCCGCGACATGACGCGGGACTGGCTCATCAGCGAGCCACTTCGTCGAGCGGCACGTCAAGGCGGTGTCGAGCGTAAAGACCGGGATGGCGAGCGCCGTAGCGCTGGCGAAGCTTCGATCTGTCCGAGGGCAGCGTGGCGCCTCACACCCTCGCCACAAGGCTGCTACCTGGCTGATGCAGAAGGGAGTCGAGCTGTGGCAGGCGTCCGGATTCCTTTGTATTTCGGAGAAGACGCTGATCAAAAACTATGGCCACCACTACCCGGATTACATGCGCGACGCGGCGGAGATGATCACGAAGAAACGTAAGGTCACCCGGTCTCGTTTGGGACGTCGTGCAGCGTAGAAAACCCCTTCAGTTATAGGGTTTGCTTCACTTTCAGCTGGGGCACAGGTTGAGCACAAAAAACGTGCAAGACGGGGTCAAACAGGCGCAAAATATGCAAATCAGTCAATAGCTTAGGGCACATCGTACCGCTCATAACGGTCTGGTTGCAGGTTCGAGTCTTGCCGGGCTCCACCATTCGGCAGCATCGCGTTTGAAAACATCCTACTTTTGGCTTCGCGGTCACACCCGACCCACTAGGGTGTGACAACGGTTCACGTGGTGTTCGCTGGCAGGTTTTGGAAACGTTCGCATGTCTCGATCGTTTGCCGTAGCGGGTACATGCATCGCCCGTGTCGGCTCACTCTGGATTGTCCAGCTTGTCCATCTCGGCCTTCGCCAGCGCCGTGGCCTTCTCGATGGCCTCTTGTCGCGTCAGGGTGCTCGGGTTCAATCGGCGTGAGACAAGGTTGTCCCAGTAGAACCTGACCGATTTCCGCCCGTCCGCGAACCACACTTCAAGGCTTCCGCAGTCGTCGTCTACGCCACGGTGGGGGAATGACGCGGATGGGATCGCCTTCGGCCATTGGAAACAAGCGCTGTGTCCGGAAACGTCAGGTCGTTAGTGTATCCCAAGATCTTCGTACTTTGGGAATCTTCAGGTTCGCAGTCTTCTCAATGAGCCTTAGTTGGGCATGTTGTTGGTGGTAACTCTGCCAATGTTGAGCTAATACCCGGTCAACGAACCGCGCTTGCACGCCCTGCACAGAGCCGACTTGGACCTTCAGAGGATTTATGCTGCGCAGTTGGCAAAACGCGAACAGAAGCTCGTCGAAGCTCCGACCATGATGATCCACCGCGCAATTACTTGCCGTGAGCTGGAGGCCCGTTACGGAGCACGGTGTTCCGACTGAAAGTGCCGTTGCTCTGTAGTTCATCGTTTGCCGTGCGACCTCAATCCGAGCAGCATTGCGGAAATCACGCAAAGCCTGCGGTATCAGGGTTGCCGTCCGGGCGGTTTCGATCCGTCGGATGGCATGCGGGAATGAAATATCGATTTGGTCATCGTCCGCCGACTGAATAGCGAAGCAGCGCGTCACCCTTCCATTCGCACGCACCGTCATGGTGGTGAAGCCGACAAAGCCGCCAGCAGTTTTGTCATCCCACTCGTCATGCCATGTGCCGAACAGATCAAGCAGAAAGGCAACATCCGGAGCCGCCGCAACCAAGGCGCCATCAGGCGTTGCGTCGCGAATCTTGCGGCAGCGCTCTGTAATCCCTGCCTTCGTCGTGAATGCATCGCCACCGATGCTGTATTTCGCCTTCGCCATTGAAGCCCTCTGTTGGTGTGCGCGAAGTCACCGCCGCCGCTTCTGAATCGCCGCAACCCAGTTCTCCAGCGCGTCAATATCGTCCTTCAGTTCGTTCGGCTCAGGCACGGGCGCGCGTGCCGCAGCCGCTTGATCATGGCCCGGAAGCCACCTCGAACATTTGGTCATCGCGGCATCAAGCGCTTGGCAATCCTCGTCCGTAACGTCGGAAATCATGGCAAGCCGTTGCGTTTGAACACTCGGGCGGTACCGTTCAACAATTCCATTCAAAAGAACTTCTTCAAGCGCACGTTCCCATGCTTCGCGCAGCAGGCCGTAGAGATGCTTTGCATCTTTTTCGTAGGCATCCTGATGGCCATCACGAAAAAGTTTATCTGCAGCTTGGCGCGCGTTCTTGAGATGTCCGATTTTCTTTTTTACGGGCAAGGCGACCCACGGCAGCTCCTCTTCGCAGACTCCAGCTCCCTTGGAGAGTTGCCGAATATGCTGATCGAGCTGATCGATATTGAGTTCAGCGGCATATTGCTTGAGAAACAATAGGAAAACGACATCATGAGTGAAGACAATGACTTGTCGCGCCTCTGACTCCACTACCAGTCGCCGTGCTACTGCCTCGCGGTATTTGTAATCCAGCGATGAGACCGGATCGTCAAACACGATCCCGGAAGGATCATCGGCGGTGCTGAGTTCGGCAAAAAATGCTGCAATCGAAAGACACCGCTGCTCACCCTCACTTACGACCTTTGGCAGTTCGACGCCGGGCGCGCGAGTCAGTGCCAGCTTGTGATAGAGGACGCCGTCCGATCCTCCTGCTTCGCGAAGTTCAACCTCGACATGGCGAAAGCCGAGCTGCGCTAGTTCGTCCTTGAACCTCTGCTTGAGCTTCAGTGAAACAGCGGTCTTGGTAACAGCAGTGCTCTTTTGCGTGATCGTTTGCGTCTTGGTCTCGTCGAGGCAGAGGCCATAGGCAGCATATTTCTTTCTCCGTTCAATATCGTCGAGGATCGCCTGCTGGTGCCGTGCAAGCAGACCTCTAGCGCGCAGCTCCAACACTTCGGAGAACATGGCATCGCGCATTTGGCTCGTTGCACTGTCCCTAAGCGTTTTGATCCGCGACCTAAGCTGTGCGGCGAGCGCATCGGCCTCGTGAGCAATGCTTACCAACTCTGGGCAATCGGCGACAAGATCCCGGTTCTCGGCCAAAGCTGAAACCACCGCGTTTCGACGTTCTTCATTCGTCAACAACGCGGCTGCTATCGAATCTGCAAGCGGCGCGTGCTCGATACGGATTTCATTGAGCAAATCTTCAGCGGCAGGAGTGACAATGGGAACGTCAATAAAAGTCTTTTTGAGCTGAGAAAGAGACTCCCTCAGCTCCCGAAGCTCTTTTTCCGTCGTCGAAGCGACGAACGCCTCGAATTGCTTAAGCCTGTGGCCAGCCGCATGGTCTAGATCCTGCTGGCACAACACACAAACGGCACCATCATCAACGACGGGGAATGT
Source organism: Bradyrhizobium sp. (assembly GCF_016213215.1). GTDB lineage: Bacteria > Pseudomonadota > Alphaproteobacteria > Rhizobiales > Xanthobacteraceae > Bradyrhizobium. The sequence goes on from NZ_JACRAW010000109.1 coordinate 45,193, forward strand.
TTGGGCGGGATAGGCGCTCTCTTGAGAGAACTGACGTGCCGCCTCCCAGAGAGCTGTCCAAGTTTCTGCGCCAGTGCCGGGCAGCATGTTCGCTGGGAAGGCCCCTTCGCAAAGGCGTTTGGCTTTTCCGGCTCTTCGATAGCCTTCAGCTCGCACGGTGAAGACCTCGGCAATAGCTCCTGCGGATAGTGTCGCTTCGATGTTCTTGAGCTGGCGCGCGAACGCTTCGACACGTCCTGCGCGCAAGTCCAGTTGCTGGGCCAGTTTAACGGGATCATTGGCCTGGAGATCGCCTAACGACTTCTCTAGTTCTGCGAGCCGAGCGCTTTCTTCCGACGACAGGCTCGCCATCGCTCGAACCGTCTCCGGCCTTGTAAGCGAGCTAATCCCCGCGAGAAATTTCGCGGCAGCCGTCCCGTGAGGAATTTCTACTTGTATGGTGCTCAGGGCATCGGCACTCAAGGCGTTCCGTTCGGCCTCAAGTTTCGCTCGCACGGACTTGCATGCCTTGACCAGCTTGTCGAACAGATCCAGTCCGAATGGGCGAAATGCCACATCTGTCTTTTCGGTCAAGTAGACGGCGGCGCATTGGGTGTCGAACACGCTCACGCGAGAAATGGAGCTGTCATCGCCTTCGCCCGTCCATTCGCGCGGCTGCTCTTCGGCTCCAACCCCATACTTGATTGATACCACGGGCGAGAGCGGCGTTGTTCCGGAAGTGACGTTTCCGAGAATCTGCTCTTGGCCTCGTGCTCGGCATGCGCTCTTGAGTATGCGGATATACCCGGACTTTCCAGCGGCATTGTCGCCGTAGACGACGGTGAGATTGGGCCCGAACTTGAGAGTCTGATCCTCTGCGAGCGCGTTCACCCCACGGTGATGAAATATGGACAGCAGGGAAACGGGAGCGTTGCCCGCTGCCTCTGCCGGTACATCGTCGCTGGTCAGCGGAGCGACAGCTTGCTGTTCTGCAAGTCCGTAGGCGCTTTTGCAGATGTCAGTCAACGCCCCAATATCGTCTTCCGAGAGTTCGCCATTTAGCACAAGGCGACGTAGAGCATCGCGCTGCCAAGTCGGGCGGTCATACGACCACGCGAGTATTTCTTGGAGTACTGTCACGGGTTAGCTGACGGTTTCGTGGTTAAGTGCAGCTTGCTGCATTTGCATAACCTTGGGTTGCGGGTCAATTCCGAGAGGTGGGAAAGTCTCAATAAAAGCAGGGTTCACGGTGCTTAAACACAGGGACTTCGCTCACGAGCTCCCAACGCGGCCGCTGGCGAGGCGCGCCATGTATCCCGGCATAGGGCCGTCAACCATTGGGGTGAAGCGGGCTCACCATGTGTGCTGGCCGTTCCAGCAATGACCAGCACAGCCTCTTAGCGGCCACGGCAGGTTCAGCGCTCGCCGCTCATGTCGATTAGAAGCAACAATGCTCCTGCAGCAACGGTCTGATCACCGGAAGCCCTCATTCGACATGCGGCCGCCGCCTGCCCTTTAGGGGTACGGAGCGCTCGCCGCTTTTTTCGTGCGCCTTGCAGGAATATCCCCATGATTGGTGGTCGCCCGGCGACATCGACGGGACCCTCAGGCGCCCGAGAGGTGGCGCGGAGATCACCCAGCATGGTTAGACTGAGCCTGAAGCTCCCAAAGATCCAGTTCGAGGGCCGCTCGGGGCGTGTTGCTTCATGGTCGCAGCGTTCTGCGTCCTCGCAGCCGCCCTGCTCTTGAAGGCGACCGTTTAGTGCGTTTGCCGCCCTTGGATGGGTAAGGATTGGCGCGAAGCGCCGGCGGCAATTTCTAGACCTTGATCTGTCCCAGAGTGCCACTTCCTAACCTGTGGGACCGCGGGACAGGGACAAGTGGTCTTTTGGACAGTCGCCGTTTTCGGGTACCGGTTGGGTCCCGCCGCTTGAACGTGGACGAACGCAGAAGACCTGACGGTCAAAACGCTGATCCCGATGTAGGCTGCGCCAAGCACGCGATTTCAGTTGATGAGAACCGCGCCGACTTCAAGCGGGTGGGCTGGTCACCCGATACAGGAGAAGCAAGACAGGCGGGACGAACACCGCAGCCTGCACTTCGAACAGGTATGGTTTCTGGGAGTGCACGCCGATATCGGTAGCGGCTACCTGGAGAAGGACGCGCGCCTGCACGTCGCTGACGATATTGAACTGACATGAAGGAACGCCGGCTGTGTCGGACGCCTTTGAACAGTCGCCCTTGTCTTCTGCTGCCCCGGCGCCGATCACATTGTTGAGAGTGGACGGTTTGGCGAACTCGAAAATTCACCGTTTGAAAAACCGTTTTAGTTCGGCTCTCTCAAACGGTCTTTCTCGCTAAGATCTTGATAAATATGGTGGGCGCACCAGGGCTCGAACCTGGGACCCGCTGATTAAGAGTCAGCAGGTCCATAGGCGACCATCTGGTGCTTGATCCTGGTTTTCTAAGTACCGCACCAGTTTCGCACCAGAAAAAACGTTATCCAACGGATGCTATCGAGCCAGTACGAAAACGCAGCAAAATCAACGAAGGCCGTCAATATTCTGCCGCTCATAACGATCTGGATGTAGGTTCGCATAAGGGGCGCGCGAATGCTCGACGTGACAGCGCCGCTTGCATCGTATTTGCACTCCAAATTAGCCGAATTCCCTACGAATGGTCCGTGCGCTTTTCCCCTTCGTTCTTGTCTGCTCCCATCTTCCATCGACATTGGTCAATGGAGAGAAGAGTGACGCGACGTTGCGGACTTATGCATTTGCGCCTGCCGAATAGTCCGCAGAGGATATTGCCGCCCTATTCTTCGACCGAGGTTGCGATGGCCATAGGCATCTCACTGGACACTTTCTATCGCACGCGCCAAATCCGGCACGAGCGCGACGGCTTGCCAGCGCCGATCAGCGAACGGGGGCCGCTTAAATGGGAACGTAGTGGCTTCGACACCTGGCTGACTCGGCATCATCCTATGCGCCCGAAGACCATCGCTAATGACACATTCGCGCCACCCTCGGCAGCAAGCGATGAAGAACATCGCGAGCGGCTGAGAACGGCCTATGGGCATCATGACGCTTGACATTCCGGATCGTGCTAGATTCCAATAGGTGCCTTCACTTACTTCGGCACCGAGGCTTTCTATGGCCGATCCGAAATTTCCCTATGTGAAGTGGCGTAACGGTCGTCCGCGCTCGTCTCATGGCGCTTACGCCAGGGCGCTCGGCTTTGTCGACGCCGACCTTCGCCATCCGCCCAACGATGAAAAGGGCCGCCCGGTCGGCGCATGGTTCAATCTTCAGGAGGCATCCGATTTTTCCGACAAACGAAGATCGGAAATTGAGGCGGCGCGCCGCGCAGGCAAATTGCCGAAAAAGATTACTGCCCGGAGGCGTACCTCGATTGAGGATCTTCTGGACGACTGGAGCAAGTCGGCCGAGTTCAAGGCATTGTCGACCGCCTCGCAATCATCCTACCGCAAGTGTATCTCCGCCGTCCTCTATCGGCCGCAGACGCGTGAAGCCGCTGCGAAGATGCGTGCCGAGGTCCGCGCCGCCAGACTGCTCGGCGTGGCCGAGCCCGCGCGCGAACTTGAGGCGATCGCGACCGCCACACCATCGTCGATCGGGAAGCCGGAACTCCGAGCATTCTACAACTACGCGAAATCGGTACGCGGTCATCATATGGCGCTTGCGATGATAGCGACGCTATCAGCCGCATTTACCTGGGGCCAGGAGAGCGTCTTGTGGCGCCTCGGACCCAACCCGCGAGAGGGGATGGAGTTCGATCATCCGGACGGCCGCATCGTGCTGGTCTCGATGCCGGAATTCTCTGCCTGGGTTGCCGCAGCCGATGCAATCGAACGCTGTTCTGTCGGCGACAGTTTCTATCTCGCACTGTTCACTGGTCAACGCCAGACAGATCGCCTGATCATGCGTAACGAAAGCGACGTGGAGGGACGGCACGCATTCCGGCAGAGCAAGACTGGCGAACTCGTCGATATCAAGGAGGCACCACAACTCACTACACGGCTCAATGCGGCGCGCACGCGGGTGAAGGCGCTCAAATTGCGGCTTCAACTTGAGAAGGTGCCGCCTGAACTTGTCGTCAACGAGGACAATGGCGAGCCTTATGACGAGAGCACCTATCGGCATTGGGTGTCGACTGCGCGCGCTATCGCCGTGTTCGGCTTTCTCGCGCGGGATAACGTGCGCAAGGCGATCGTCCGCGCGGAGCGACTGACCTCCGAACTGATCAGGAACGTCGACACGCAATTTTCACCTTTCCCGCTCGATGAAGAGAACAAAGCAAGGCGCGCCCGCGCGATCGATCAGCGCGCGCGTGTGCTGGCGGAATGGCTGGATGTGCAGGCGGCCCGCGACAGCAATGGAAATGAGGCGGCATGGCGCCTGAAGCCGTGCCCGTCGCTGATGTTCGTCAATGGCGCCGGCGAACTCGACCAGAAACACGACCAGGACCTGCGGGATACGTGCGTCATGCTGCTCGATCGCGCAGGCTGCGACCTGTTGACGATCTGCGACATCACCGGGCACTCGTACCGGAGTGCGCAGACGATCGTGAAGCATTACCGCGCCCGCAATGCCGATCGCGCCGATGCCGGCATCGACCGGCTCGAATTGCAGGTACGCAAGGAAGGGATGAAAGGCTGATCGCTCACCGGGTCGAACGGGGCGTCGTCAACTCGTCGCACGGCGTGCGACGTACGACCACAAAAAACGTCGCACGAGACCCGTTTTGTTCTCGACGACGACTTCCGTAAGTTGTTGAAAAAGATGAATTTTTGTTTGGTGGGCGCACCAGGGCTCGAACCTGGGACCCGCTGATTAAGAGTCAGCTGCTCTACCAACTGAGCTATGCGCCCGACGGGCCGGAACGGGCCTGCGAGGGGGGTCGTTTAGCAAAGCAGTCCGGCGAAGGCAAGCGAACCGGCCGCAGTTTTCCAACGTTAGCCGCGCCACCCGCCAAGGCAAAAAGCCGCTGGATTCCAGCGGCTTCGGTTGCCCTCGTCAAAGGTAGGCGGCGCCTTCAGAGGCGGCCCGCCCCGTCCCTGTCGGACCCGCCGTCCCGATCGAAAGAGCGGTCGCCGTGGTGGTGCCGGTCCATGCCATGCTCCCTCCAGGACCGGGGCCCGTGTGGACCTTCGGCCCCGAACGGACCCCGATGGCGGGTCAGGACGGCAAGGCGCCGCTTCTGGCCGTCGTCCAGCGTCTTGTAGAGCGGATCGGCGGCATCGGCGATCTTCTTGAGCGCCGCGGAGGTCGCCGCCATGTCGTCGGCGCGCTGGCGCAGCCGCGCGACCGGATCGTCCAGCTTCTGGTCCTGGTCAGTGCCGCGCTGGGCGTTCATGCGCGCATGGGCGCGGTCGATCCTCAGCTTGGCGAACTCGCGCACGGCTGCCTCGACCGGCGGCCACAGTTTTTCCTGATCCGCGTTGAGCTTCAGCCCGGCATGAACGGCAGCGATCTTCGCATCGACGAAGGCGGCCCGATCCTCCGGATTCATGCGCATGTGCCGCATGTGCTCTGAAGACCACGGGCGGTGATACTGCGCGTAAACCGCGGTCGAGCCGGCGATGCTGAGCACGGCAATGGCGGCGATGGCGAACTTCTTCATGGGGACCTCCTCGTGAAAGGTTTGTTGAAGATGGGCTCGCCTCAAGGCGCATTCAACTTACAGTTTGGACAGAGTGCGATGTGTTACCAAGATGTAATGTCGCGACAATCACAACTACGATTCAAATACAGAGGGCCTCCGTACCGCGGTACGGAGGCCCTCTCGTCACGTTCGACTGTTCGTTCGACTGTTCACGTCGAGCCTAGTTGCCCGCAGCCTTCGTTTCCTTCTGGAACTCGTCGAGCACGGCCTGGCCGACGCGAGAGGCCATCTCCTGGTACACCGGCTCCATGACCTTGCGCATCGCGGCGTCCTGCTCCGCCGTCAGCGTGATGATCTCGGTCTTGCCGCTCTTCTTGATCTCGGCGAGCGCGTCATCGTTCTCCTTCTGCGACTGCGCGTTGCTGAAATCGGTCGCCTCCTTCATCGCCTTCGAGAGCTGGCCGCGAATGTCGGCCGGCAGACCGTCCCAGAACTTCTTGTTCACGATGACCGCATAGCCGATGTAGCCATGGTTGGTCTGGGTCATGTACTTCTGAACCTCGTGCATCTTCTGGGTGTAGATGTTCGACCAGGTATTCTCCTGCCCGTCGACCACACCCGTTTGCAGCGCCTGGTACACTTCCGAGAACGCCATCACCTGCGGCAGCGCGCTCAGCGCGCGAAATTGGGCCTGCAGCACCTTCGATGACTGGATGCGGAATTTGACGCCCTTGTAGTCGTCCGGCGTGACGAGCTTCTTGTTGGCGCTCATCTGCTTGAAGCCGTTGTCCCAGTAGGCAAGACCGACGAGGCCCTTGGGTTCGAGCATCTTGAGCAGCTTTTCGCCAAGCGGTCCCTCCGTCACCTTACGCAGGGCCTTCCTGTTCGGCAGAATGTAGGGCAGGTCGAATACCTCGAATTCCTTGATGCCGAGCGGACCGAATTTGGAGACCGACGGAGCCAGCATCTGCACGGAGCCGAGTTGCAGCGCCTCCAGCTCTTCCTTGTCCTTGTAGAGCGTCGAGTTGGGATAGACCTCGACCTTCACCTTGCCGGCCGTGTACTTCTCGGCCAGCTCCTTGAACTTCTCGGCGCCAAGGCCCTTCGGCGTGTTGGCCGCGACGACGTGGCTGAACTTGATAACGATCGGATCGTCCGCGGCGGCCGGGCCGGCAAAGGCCAAGGCTGCAATGGATGCCGCTGTAAATACGAGCTTCCGCATAGTGCCTCCCACATAGGTGTCGTCGAAGCGCCCGGCAGATCCGCGCGTCTTCGACTGGTGCAGCAATACAGCCAAGTCGGCCCCATGGCTATTGCTCTTTGGGGGAGCTTGACGCCCCCGCCCTCTCACTCTCGCCTTGCGAGAGAGAGTGAAGGGCATTGGCGGTAAAATCAGCTCGCGGCCTGGGTCGGCATGTCGCGCTGCTTCTTCATGACGATTTTGTTGAGCGCGCCGAGATAGGCCTTCGCCGAAGCCACCAGCGTATCGGGATCGGCGGCGCGCGCCGTCATCGAACGGCCGTCCTGGGAAAGCCGCACCGACACCTCCGCCTGCGCGTCGGTGCCCTCCGTGACGGCGTGGACCTGGTACAGTTCGAGCTTGGCCTGGTGCGGCACCAAGGCCTTGATGCAGTTGAACACCGCATCCACCGGACCGTTGCCCTCGGCCTCCTCGATCCTGGTCTGGCCGTCGATGTCGAGCTTCATGGTCGCGCGCTGCGGGCCATGGGTGCCGGCGATCACCGTCAGCGAGGACAGCTTGATGCGGTCGTAGGCGGCCGCGATCTCCTCATCGAGCAGCGCCTCGATGTCCTCGTCATAGATCTCCTTCTTGCGGTCGGCGAGCGCCTTCATGCGCACGAAGGCATCCTCGACCTGGTTGGCGCCGAGCTTGTAACCCATCTCCTCCAGCTTGTGGACGAACGCATGCCGCCCGGAGTGCTTGCCCAGCACCAGCGAAGACTGCTTCAGGCCGACCATTTCGGGCCGCATGATCTCGTAGGTGGAAGCGTCCTTCAGCATGCCGTCCTGGTGAATGCCGCTTTCATGCGCGAACGCATTTCGGCCGACGATCGCCTTGTTGTACTGCACCGGGAACGAGGTCGCCGCCGAAACCAGCTTTGACGCGCGCGTCAACATGGTGGTGTCGATCTTGTTCCAGTACGGGTACTTGTCCTTGCGCACATTGATCGCCATCACGATTTCCTCGAGCGCGGCGTTGCCCGCCCGCTCGCCGATACCGTTGACGGTGCATTCGACCTGACGCGCGCCGCCGCCGATGCCGGCCAGCGAATTCGCCACCGCCATGCCGAGGTCGTTGTGACAGTGGACCGAGAACACGGCCTTGTCGGAATTCGGCACGCGCTCGATCACCGTCCGTATGAATTGCGCATATTCCTCGGGCACCGCATAGCCGACGGTATCGGGGATGTTGACCGTGGTGGCGCCGGCCTTGATGACGGTCTCGACGATGCGGCACAGGAAGTCCATCTCGCTGCGGGTGCCGTCTTCGGCTGACCATTCGACGTCGTCGATCAGATTGCGCGCGCGGGTGACGCTGGCGATCGAGGCTTCGATCACCTGCTCCGGCGACATGCCGAGCTTTACCCGCATGTGCAGCGGCGAGGTGGCGATGAAAGTATGGACTCGGCCGCGCTTTGCGAATTTCACCGCCTCCGCGCAGCGGTCGATGTCGTTCGGCTGCCCGCGCGACAGGCCGGCGATGACGGCGTTCTTGGAGCGGCGGGCGATCTCGCTCACCGCCTGGAAGTCGCCTTCCGAGGCGATGGGAAAGCCGGCCTCGATGACATCGACGCCCAGGTCGTCGAGCATTTCGGCGACCTCGAGCTTTTCCTCGAAGCTCATGGTGGCGCCGGGGCACTGTTCGCCGTCGCGCAGCGTGGTGTCGAAAATGATGACGCGGTCCTTCTCGGACTTGTTCACGGGGGCCATTTCAAAAATTCCTTTAGGCTGGTGCGCTCGTCTTGCCTTGAGCGCTGAGGGGTCCGGTGATCTCGTACTACCCCTGAGTGCCCAGGCGCATACCGCCCAGCCGGCCCTCAGGGGCAGATAAGAAGAAGCCCGCCAAGAAGGAGGGTGGACAGCGAGGCAGCCGGAATCGCGGCAGGAACAGCCCAAGCCGCCTCCCCCGAAATTCCCTCGATGTGGCTGCGAATCAGCATTGCCAGACCCTAGTGAGCCGCGAAATCCTCGGCCAAAACCATTGACGGTTCGTTGCCGTGGCGGCTGAGAGGCATTTCTTAACGAGAACGGCCCACAGCCGCAACGCCAAAAGAGGGTCAGTATTGATGACCTATTTGCGACAACTTCGGTTTATTCCCTCCACCCTTCTCGGAAAGGGTAGCCGCAACGGCGGCGCTTGAGGCGGGCTGCCTTCTGGACACCCGTCATGGCCGGGCTCGTCCCGGCCATCCACGTGACGTCGTGAAGGAAGACGTGGATGCCCGGGACAAGCCCGGGCATTACGACTGAGTATGTGGCGCACGTCAGCTTCAACAGCGTCATTGCGAGGAGCGCAAGCTCCGAAGCAATCCAGACTGTCACCGCGGAGACAGTCTGGATTGCTTCGCTTCGCGCGCAATGACGGGCAAACGACAACACCGAATCTCAAATAGTAGATATGAATCCGCCTTCTCGCGGCGCGTTTGCGCCCGAGTTTTGTTTCACTTTCTCACCCTCTTCAGAAACAGAGGGCGCAGGGAAGGCCGGGTGCCGGCTGGCACCCGCGGTCCGTGCGCAAGACGCACACGGCTTGGACCACAGGGCAGCCGGAGCAACCCGGCCTTCCCTGCACGGATGGTTTTAACGGCTTATGTCGTGATCTCCCCGGTGAGACGAGCTCTATTGCCACCGTCGCCCGCGCGGATTCCTTGGCGCCTCGCACCGGTTGGTATGAGTCACCTCCACGGGCTTGACGCCAGCTTCGGGCGTCAGGACCACACGATTTGGCCGTCCGCGCACATCCTCGCCAGGCGTTCGACGGCTGGCGTGTGCTCACCCTCGAAGCCTTAAGCGAAGACGCTTTCAGCGCCGTTCGTCCACGCGAAAGCCTTGCTCACGGACTTGAGGCCC
>NZ_JACRAW010000107.1 GCF_016213215.1 Bradyrhizobium sp.
CAAGCTGATGGTCGCCAACCCCACCGTCAACATGGGTGGCGCGGTTCTGCTCACCAGTCTCGCCAAGGCGCGCGCCGCCGGCATCGCCGAGGACCGCCTGATCTATCCGCTGGGCGGCGCCTCGGCGGAGGAGCCGCGCGATTACCTCCTGCGCGATCAGTTCTACGAGAGCCATCCGCAGAACGCGGTGATGAACGCGGTGATGGATCTGGTCGGCGGCGACGGCAGGAAATTCGACGCGATCGAGCTCTACAGCTGCTTTCCCTGCGTGCCCAAGATGGCGCGGCGCACGCTCGGCCTCGGTCCCGACGTGCAACCGACCGTGACCGGCGGGCTCACGTTCTTTGGCGCCCCGCTCAACACCTATATGACGCATGCGACCTGCGCGATGGTGCGCAAGCTGCGGAGCGGCGCCAGTCTCGGCCTGCTGTATGGCCAGGGCGGGTTCGTCACCAAGCACCACGCGCTGGTGGTGTCGAAGACGCCGCCGCGTCAGCTGCTTGCACAGGACAGCAGCGTCCAGGCCGTGGCCGACGCCAACAAGCGCACCGTGCCCGAATTCGTGACGGAGGCCGCGGGCAAGGGCAAGGTTGAGAGCTTCACCGTGATCTACGGTCGCAATGGCGAAGTCGAGCACGGCGTTGTCATGTTGCGCACGGCGCAAGATACCCGCGCGTTGGCGCGCGTGCCCGCGTCGGACGAGGCAACGCTGTCGCACGTTTTGAACATGGACCGCACGCCGGTGGGATCGCTGGGCGACATCACGGTTGCCAGCGATGGCGTGCTGGAGTGGCAGGTAGCTTAGCCAGGCGGCATGGCCGGGCACACACCATCTGACTTCACGCAGCCCGGACCGAGCTCAAGAATTTTGCAACCTCGAGCTTGAGTCGGCCGCTGTCACTCGACAGTACCTTCGCGGCCGACAGCACCTGCGCAGAAGCCGTTCCGGTTTCGGCGGCGCCGCGCTGCACGTCGCTGATGTTCGATGACACCTGCCCCGTGCCCTGCGCGGCCCGCTGCACGTTTCGGGCGATCTCCTGGGTCGCAGCGCCCTGCTCTTCCACCGCGGCGGCGATCGTGGACGAGATCTCCGACAGCCGCTCGATGGTGCTGCTGATCTCCTTGATCGCGCCGACCGAATCCTGGGTCGCCGCCTGGATTCCGCTGATCTGCTGGCTGATCTCTCCGGTTGCCTTCGCGGTTTGTTCGGCAAGCGCCTTGACCTCAGAGGCGACGACCGCGAAACCGCGCCCCGCTTCGCCCGCACGCGCCGCTTCGATCGTTGCATTGAGCGCCAGCAGATTGGTTTGACCGGCAATGGTGTTGATGAGTTCGACGACATCGCCGATACGCGTCGCAGATTTGGAAAGCTCGCTGACGCGTTCTGAGGTGGAGTGCGCCTGACCGACGGCATCGGCGGCCATCCGCGCCGACTGCTCCACCTGCCGGCTGATCTCGCCGACGGAAGACGACAGTTCCTCGGTAGCTGACGCTACCGACTGCACGTTGGTGGAAGCCTCTTCCGCGGCGGACGCAACGGCGTTCGCCAACTTCCCCGAGCGGTCCGCGCTGGCCGTCAACGATCCCGCCGAGGCTTCCAGCTGGGAGGAAGCCGAAGTCACGGTCTGGACGACTTCGCCGATCATCGATTCGAACTCGCGGGTGATGTTGTCGACGCGACGCCCGCGCTCGATCTTGGCTTCGGCCTCGCGCGCTGCGGCTTCGTGCTCGGCCTTCTGGGCGATGAGCGCCTCCTTGAACAACTGCACGGCATCGGCCATCGAACCGATTTCGGTCTTCTCGCCGCGATGAGCGACTTCGACCGTCAGGTTGCCGCGACCCAGCGCCTGCATCGGCGCGATGATCGAGGCGATGCCACGGGAGACGTCACGGACCATATAGATGCTGGCACCGATGCCGATCAGGACTGCCGCGGCAAGAATCGCCGCCATCAGCGAGACGGCAAGGCCATATTGGTCGGCTGCATCCTTTGCAGCCTTCCCGGCGCTCTCATTGTTGAACTCGATATCCTTGGCAAGCAATTGTTCGGCTACGGCCGCCTCCTTGCTGACCCGCCTCGACAGGAGTTCGTTCGCTTGATGCGCGAAGGTGCCGCCGCTCTTGCGCGAAAGCGTCAGCACTTCGTCGATTCCCTTGAGGTACGGCTCCCATACCCGCAACCAGTCCTCATAGAGGCGGCGCTCTTCCGGCGAGGAGATCAGTCGCTGGTACTCCTCGCGCATCTTGTTGATCTTGACCATGGAGCCGGCGATGCGCTTGTCGTAGGCTTCCTTGTCCTCCGCCGTCTCCGCGCCAACATGGGCGCGGACCGCCGACCGGAACGAGTTGATCTCGGCACGCATCGCACCGAGCACGCTCACGCTGGGCAGCCAGCCATTGGCGATGTCCATGGTGCGCGCTTCCAACGCGCGCATGTTCCAGAACGCCAGCAAGCCGATGCCCGCGACGATTAAGAGCAGCAGGCCAACGACGGAAATGATCTTGGCCCGGATTGAGAATTTGGAGGACACGCTAATCCCTCGTTGTGTTTGATGCTTGATGCATGTCAGAGAGCGATTTCAACCAGCGAACTGATTCGTTTCGCAATCCAACCAGATCTTGGTTGATCCGTACTTAATCGGCGACGCAGGTGCGATTCACTTGCTAATGCAAGCTCACCGCATGAGTGCGAGTGCATCTGAGAAAAATTCAGGTCCGCCGAAATTGCCTGACTTGAGCGCGAGCAGCATGTCGTCTGCGGCGCCCACCGCGCGCAGGACCGGCACACCGGCAGCGATTTCAGGGCCGACCAGGAACCCTGGAATCTTCAGGCGATCGACGACGGCACCGGAGGTCTCTCCGCCAGCCACGACCAGACGCCGCACACCGAAGTGCACGAGGGCTTCGGCAATATCGGCCATCGTCTGCTCGATCGCATGGCCCGCCGCCTCCCGACCGTGGCGCGCCTGCAAGGCTGCGACCTCATCCGGCCGCGAACTGCTGGCGATCAGGATCGGACCATTCGCAAGGTGCTGCCGCGCCCAGGCCAGCGCACGCTGCGCTTCATCCTTGCCCATCACCACGCGCTCCGGATGAAGGTGCAGTACCGGCATGGCGCGTTCGGAATTCCTGATCTGCTGCAAGGTGGCCTGCGAACAGCTTCCGGCCAGGCACGCGGCCGGCCCGCCTACGGGCGTACCGACGTCCGCGGTGGAGGCGTTCGGCGCGAACTTGCCGGAGGCAACCAGCGCGCGGGCCAATCCAAGGCCCATGCCGGAAGCGCCGACCGAAAGCCGATGCCCGGCCGCCACCACGCCGATCGTCTCGAGATCGCGGTCGAACACCGCATCGACGATCGCGGCGCCGAAGCCGCCTCCCGCGAGATCGGCAAGGCGCACGCGAACCGCGTCCGCTCCTTTCGACACGGTGGCGAGGTCAACCAGGCCGACCTTCGTCGTGCTCTGGCGCGACAGCACCCGCACGAGGTTGGAATCGTGCATCGGGTTGAGCGGATGATCCTTCAGCGGACTTTCGTTGAGCGGCACCGAGCTAACGAACAGGTTGCCCTGATAGACGGTGCGCCCGGTCTCGGGAAAAGCCGGCGTGACCAGCACGATCGTCTCGCCGCAATCCTCGCGCAACGCATCCATCACCGGGCCGATATTGCCGGTGTCGGTGGAATCGAAGGTCGAGCAGATCTTGAACAGCACATGGGCCGCCCCGCGCCCACGCAGCCATTTGTCGGCCTCGCGCGAACGCGTCACCGCAAGGCCGGCCTCGATCGAGCGGCTCTTGAGCGAGACCACGACAGCATCGACCTCGGGCAGCGCCAGATCGTCAGCCGGCACACCGATGGTCTGCACGGTTCGCAGGCCGGCGCGCGTCAGTGTGTTGGCGAGATCGGAAGCGCCGGTATAGTCGTCAGCAATGCAGCCCAGCGCCGGCGTCACGGCTTCACCCCCGCGTAAGGCCTGAACCAGCCAAGACCCTCAGTGGTCTTGCCGCGCGGATTGTATTCGCAGCCGGCGAAGCCCGAATAGCCGAGCCGGTCGAGCTCGGCGAAGATGAAGGGATAGTTCAGCTCCTCGCCATCGGGCTCGTTGCGCGAGGGAATGCTCGCGATCTGGATGTGGCCGATGATCGGCATCATCTCGCGCAGCCGCATGGTGACGTCGCCATGAATGATCTGGCAGTGATAGATGTCGAACTGCAGCTTCAGGTTCGGCAAGTCGAGCTCGCGGATCAGATCGTGCGCAAAGCCGAAATCGTTGAGGAAATAGCCGGGGATATTGCGCGAATTGATCGGCTCGATGACGACGTCGAGGCCGTGTGGCGCGAAGAACTCGGCTGCCGCCGCCACCGACTTGCGATAGGCCGCCACCACTTTCGGATCGGAGCGGCTCGCCATACCCGCCATGAGATGCACGCGCTTGACCCCGGTCGCCTGCACATAAGGCAACGCCGTCCGAAAACTTTTCTCGAGATCGGCGAAGCGGTCCGGCAGCGCGGCAAAGCCCTTCTCGCCGGCGTTCCAGTCGCCCGGCGGCAGGTTGAACAGCGCCTGCGTCAATCCGTTGCGCCTGAGCCGCTCTCCTATTTGTTCGACCGGATGGTCGTAGGGAAACAGGAACTCGACGGCGGTGAAGCCGGCCGTTGCAGCGGCTTCGAAGCGATCGAGGAAGGGAACCTCGGTGAACATCATGGTGAGGTTGGCGGCAAAACGAGGCATCGCACGTCCTTTTCAACGCATGATCAGATTAGATTCGAACGCCATTGTGCTCCGTCCCCGCAAGCGGGGCGAGGTAGACCGAGGCCACCTGCAAACTGATTCAACCCGGACCATTGCGCCTTACTTCGCCTCGCCGGGAAGGTTCGTGCCGGTGACGCGGGCATACATGCGCGCCACCGAGGCATCGTCATCGCGGCCCATGCCGGCACCGGCCGTCATCAGGAACATCTGCAGGGCGGCGGCGGCGACCGGTACCGGAAACTTGGCGCTGCGCGCCATGTCCTGGATGATGCCGAGATCCTTGACGAAAATTTCCACCGCGCTGCGCGGCGTGTAATCGCCGTCGAGGACGTGCGGCATGCGGTTCTCGAACATCCAGGAATTCCCGGCGGAGGCCGTGATCACCTCATAGACCTTGCGGAGATCGAGGCCCTGCCTGGCGGCAAAGGCCATGGCCTCCGAAGCCGCAGCGATGTGGACGCCCGCGAGCAACTGGTTGATCATCTTGAATGCGGCACCCTGCCCCGCCTGATCGCCGAGCTCGTAGAGTTTTGCTGCCATGGCATCGAGCGCCGGACGTGCCTTGGCAAAGGCGGCGTGACTGCCGGACGCAAGGATGGTCAATTCGCCCTGCGCCGCCCGCTGCGCGCCCCCGGAGATCGGCGCGTCGAGATAATGCCGACCGGTTGCCTCGAGCTGCTTGGCAAGACGCCGCGCTACGTCCGGGTCCATGGTGGCGGAAGAAACGAAAACGCTGTCCTTGGGCATCGTTGTCGCGGCACCGACGGCACCAAACAGGACGGTTTCGGTCTGCGCGGCGTTGACCACCACGCTGACGATGATGTCGGCTCCCTTGGCGGCCTCGGCCGGGCTTTTCGCTCCCGCACCGCCCTCTTTGACGAAACGCTCGACCGCGTTCGCCGAGACATCACACCCGGTCACCTGAAAGCCGGCGCGCAGAAGCGATGTAGCCATTCCGAACCCCATCGAGCCGAGCCCGATGACGGCGATACGCTGGTTTTGCGGGGCGGAAGCGGACATGGGAGGATCCTTTGGGAACGTTTCCGGGCGGCCGCTCTTTGGCCAACGGCCTTGCCGTTCGATATCACGGCTTGGCCGCGCTGCCAAAGCATGAGACAAGCAAAGCAGGACGGGCATGCGGTCATGAGCACCGAAAGCACACTTCGCGAGGACATCTGCCGCTTCGGACGCTCGCTGTTCGAGCGAGGTCTGACGCCGGGCTCTTCCGGCAACATCAGTGTGAAACTCGATGATGGCACTTTTCTCGTGACGCCGACCAATGCCTCGCTCGGCTTTCTCGATCCGGCGAAGCTGTCGCGACTTGACGCGGAGGGACGTCTGGTTTCCGGCGAGGCCCCGACCAAGGAAGTGCCGCTCCATTCTGCGCTCTACCAGACCCGCGGCTCCGCGCGCGCCATCGTGCACCTGCACTCGACCCATTCGGTGGCGCTGTCGATGCTGCCGGAGATCGACCCGCGCGCCGCATTGCCGCCGCTGACCGCCTACTATTTGATGAAGTGCGGGTACACCGCGCTCGTGCCCTACTATCGCCCGGGCGATCCGGCCGTGGCGGATGCGATCCGGGGCCTCGCCGGCAAGTATTCTTCCGTCCTGCTCGCCAATCACGGACCGGTGGTCGCCGGCGACACGCTGGAAGCCGCCGTGTTTGCGACCGAGGAGCTGGAGGAGACGGCCAAGTTGTACTTGCTGCTGCGCGGATTGAACCCGCGCCATCTGTCGCGGGCGCAGGTCGCGGACCTGGTCAAGGTGTTCCGACTGACGCTGCCCGAGCGTGGGGACGAACATTAGCCTCTCGTCATGGCCGGGCTTGTCCCGGTCATCCATGGGCCACCGCTAGTGAAGACCGACGTGGATGCCCGGGACAAGCCCGGGTATGACGACCGAAGTATGTGGCGCGCGTCTGCTTCAACAGCGTCAATTGCGACCCGTCATCCTGAGGTGCGAGCCCTGCGCTGCGATCGCAGCGCTGGGCGAGCCTCGAAGGATGAACGGCCCCACCGGTGCCCGTCGCCCTTCGAGGCCTCCGCTTCGCTCAGGCGCCTCACAGGGTGAGGTGATGGAGTTTTCGGTGGCATCGACGCGATTGTCGGATCATAGACAAGCGTTCACATTCTCGCGGCATGTTCTGCCCGAGGTTTGCTGTACTTCCTCGCCCTCTTCGGATCGTCGAGGGCGCAGGGAAGACCGGGTGCCCGCTGCACCCGCGGTCTCGTGTGCAAATTGCGCAAAGAAGCCGCACACGAGCATACAGGTACAGCCGACGACACCCGGCCTTCCCTGCGCAGTGGCTTTACGGCTTATGCCGCGCTCTCCCCGGCGACGAATTCCTTTTTGTCACCGTCGCGCCGCAGATTGGCGGCGCCTCACGCCCGGTTGGGCTGGAAGCGCCTCCGCGGAGCTTGGCTGCAGCAACGGCAGCCAGGACCACACGGTTTTGCCGTACGCGTTGCGTCGTTCGTCCTGCGCGCTGGTCGATCGCTCACGAGAAAACTCGCCCTGCGACCACCATGCGCGCCGACGCTGCCGCGTCCACCGCATCCCAACCCGCGTTTCGTGACGATCGCGATACGCCCCTCGTACCGGGCCGGACGGGCAACCTATACGCCAAATCCGAATTCCGGAAAAGCGAAATATTTTTGCTTGAGCGTATTGACAGGTTTTGAGGTTGATTTGCCCGCCGGGCCCGATTGACGCGCCATCGCCTGTTATTCCGGGGCACGCAAAGCCCGAGCCCGGAATCCATTCATCAGCGCGAGATGCGGCCCGATGGATTCCGGGCCTGCGCCTCCGGCGCATCCCGGAATGACGATCGAGAGTGTGGGGCGCGTCTACTTCATCATCATCATTGCGAGCGAAGCGAAGCTATCCAGAAATGCATCCTCCGGAAAGATTTTGGATCGCTTAGTCGCCTACGCTCCTCGCAATGACGCGGGTTGCGCTGTTCGCGGTGCCGGCGTGACTACAGCCCCAGATACGCCTTCCGCACGTCGGGATTGACCTTGATCTCTTCCGCCGTGCCCTGCATCAGCACGCGGCCGGTCTGGAGGATATAGGCGCGGTCGGCGATCTCCAGGCATTCGGCCATGCGCTGCTCGACGATGAGCACCGTCATGCCGGCGTCGCGGATGCGTTTGACGGCCTGGAAGATCTCGTCGACCAGCTTGGGCATGATGCCCTGCGACGGCTCGTCCAGCATCAAAAGGCGCGGACGCGTCATCAATGCCCTTCCGATCGCCAGCATCTGCTGCTCGCCGCCGGAGAGGGTCTCGGCGCGCTGCTCCAGGCGCTCGGAGAGGCGCGGAAACAGCTTGAACACGAGGTCCAGCGCCTCGTCGCGGTTGGCCTCGCCCCGGAACAGATAGCTGCCGAGCCGCAAATTGTCGCGCACCGAAAGGCGCGGAAACAGGCGGCGGTTCTCCGGCACGTAGGCGATGCCGCAGGCCGTGATCAGGTGCTGCGCCATGCCGTCGAGCCGCCTGCCGTCGAAGGTTACGTTTCCCGAGCGCGGGCGCTCGGCGCCTGCGATCGACTTCAGCAGGGTCGACTTGCCGGCGCCGTTGGCACCGGCCACGCAGACGATCTCGCCCTTGGCGACCTCAATGCTGACGGAAGAGATCGCGACCAGGCCCTGGTAGGCGGTCGTGATTTCACGTACCGACAGCATGACGATCTCCCAGATAGGCGGTGATCACTTTCGGATCGCGAACGACGTCGGACGGCTTGCCCTCGGCCAGAACCTTGCCGAGATCGAGCACGATGGCGCGGTCGACCAGCGGCATGACGATCTCCATCACGTGCTCGACCATGAGCACGGTGACGCCGGTCTGGCGCACCTTGCGCACCAGCTCGACGCCCTTCTGCGCCTCGCTCGGCGTGAGGCCCGTGAGCACCTCGTCGAGCAGCAGCAGCTTCGGCTCGGTGGCGAGCGCGCGCGCCACTTCGAGGCGGCGCTTCTCCGCGGGCACGAGTTCGCCCGCGAGCACATCGGCGCGCCCGGCCAGACCCGTAAACTCCAGCACCTCATGCGCCTTGCGGCGCGCCTCGCGCATCACCGTGGTCCGCACCAGCGCGCCGACGATGACGTTGTCGATCACCGACATGGTCTCAAAGCTCTTGACCACCTGGAAGGTGCGGCCGATGCCGCGGCGGCAGCGCTCCGCCGCCGGCAATCCCGTGACGTCCTCGCCGTCGAACCAGATCGATCCCTGCGTCGGCCGCGCCACGCCGGCGATCAGGTTGAACAGCGTCGACTTGCCGGCGCCATTGGGGCCGATCAGCCCGACGATCTCACCCCGCTCGACCGAGATCGAAACGTCGCTGTTGGCGACGAGGCCGCCGAAACGCTGCCAAACACTGCGGGTTTCCAGCAAGGCGGTCATTTCGCGGCCCTCTTGCGGCGCGAGAACAGGCTGACCAGCCCTTGCGGCCGCGCCAGCGAGATCAGGACGATCAGCGAGCCGTAGACGATGAGGTCGACGCCGCGGCCGGAGCCGCCGATGTAGGACCGCGTCAATTCAGTGAGCGGGATCAGGATGACCGCGCCGAGGATCGGGCCCCACAGCGTGCCGATGCCTCCCAGCACCGCCGGCAGCGCCATCAGCAGCGAGAACTGGAAGCCCATGACGCTTTCGGGATCGATGTAGGAGACGAACTGGGCGTAGAAGCTGCCGCCAACCGCGACCAGGAAGGCGGAGACGGCCGCCGCGCCCATCTTGGAGTTGAACACGACGACGCCAAGGCTCTCGGCGGCCTCGGGGTTGTCCTTCACCGCGCGCCACCAATAGCCCCATTTCGAATCTTCCAGCCACCAGGTGACGAACCAGGCGATGCAGGCGAGCACCAGGGCGAAGTAGAAGTAAGGCAGCTTGGAGCGGGTGAACTGGAATTTCAGCCAGCTGTCCCCGCGCACGGGAATGTCGATGCCGAGCGCAGCTCCAGCCCAGTCCCAGTTGTGGAACAACAGCAGCCCGATCTCGGCGATCACGATGGTGGCGATCACGAAGTAGTGGCCGCGCAGGCGGAAGCAGGGATAGCCGAGCGCCATGGCGATCAGCGCCGAGATCACCCCGCCCGCCAGCATGCCGAACCAGGGCAGCACGCCGAACTTCATGAACAGCAGGGCGGTGGTATAGGCGCCGAGCCCGAAGTAGAGGGCGTGTCCCAGCGAGATCTGGCCGCAATAGCCGGACAGGATGTTCCAGCTCTGCGACAAAGCCGCATACATCAGGGTCAGAACCATCATGTTCTGGACGTAGACGTCCTTGACGAACAGCGGAACCAGCGCCGCGAGGACGGCAAGGCAGGCTGCGGTGATCAGTTCGCGGCGCCGCCGCTGTGCAAACTGCGTGTCCATCACATCGACCCGAACAGGCCGCGAGGCCGGATGAAGACGACCAGGAGATAGACCGCGTAGATGCCTACCGATTTCAGCGACGGCGGCAGCACCAGCGCGGTTACCGCTTCGACAAGGCCGACGATGATGCCGCCGGCAAAGGCGCCGAATACGCTGCCGAAGCCGCCGAGCGCCACGGTGACGTAGGCGATCAACGCGAAGGAGGCTCCGACGTCTGGATAGACGTAGAAGAAAATGGCCATGATGGCGCCGGAAAGGCCCACCAGCGCCGCGCCAAGCCCCCAGCCGACCGCGAACACCCGGTTCTTGTCGATCCCGACGAGGGCCACGGCGCCGGCGTCCTCGCGCGTCGCCTCCAGCGCGCGGCCGAAATCGGTGCGGTTGATGAAGAAGTACAGCGCGACAAAGGCCGCGATCGAGACCAGCGCGCCGACGAGCTGCGGCTCGGGCAGGAAGATGCCGCCGACCGAGACGGTCTTGCCGCCGAGCCAGGAGTTGGTGACACTGCGGTAATCAGGCGTGAAGAAGAACTGCGCCAGTCCCCGCATCACGATGGCAAGGCCGAAGGTCGAGAAGATCTGCACCATCCCGGCGTTGGCCTTGGCGCGGACCGCAAAGCGCACGATCAACAGGTACACCACCGCCCCGAACACGAACAGGGCGGCGGCGACCAGCGGCGCCGACAGCAGGGGGTCGATGGCGAAGAACGCGAACAGGAAGAAGGTCGCGTACATAGAAATCATCAGGAATTCGCCGTGGGCGAAGTTCACGACGTCCATCAGGCCGAAGATCAGCGCCAGCCCGACGGCAATCAGTCCGTAGAGCAGCCCCATCAAAAGGCCGCTCGCCAGACTCTGGATGATGGTCTCTGCGGTCAACACCCTAGCTCCCCTCTTGAGCCGTCATTGCGAGCGAAGCGAAGCAATCCAGAGATGCGTCCGTAGAAAAAAGTCTGGATTGCTTCGTCGCTTCGCTCCTCGCAATGACGAAGCGGCCATCGCTGGCCGCCCTCGCCTCGTCTCTGCCGCTTACTTCATCGGCCAGATCGCCTGAGCGACGGCCGCCTGCGGCGGGTAGATGGTGACGAACTTGCCGCCGACATATTGCAGCAGCACCGGATCGGCGTCGTTGTTCTGGCCCATCTCGTCGAACTTGACGCGCTTCCACGGCATGATGGTGACCTCGCCCGGCATGTCGGTCGCGACCAGCGCCTGCCGGATCTTGTCGCCGTCTGTCGACTTGGCGCGGTTGATGGCGTCCGCCATCACGATCAGGCCCATGAACTGGCGCGAGGAATAGTCGTTGAGGTCCTTGCCCGACTTTGCCTTGTACATGTCGTTGATCTTGCCGACCATGGGCCGCTTGGCGGCAAGGTCGAGCGAGAAGCTGCCGCGCGAGATCACGCCCTCTAACTTGTCGCCCACGGCGTCGTAGAGCGCCTTCTCCGAGAAGCCGGCGTCCTGGGCGACGATCGCGTTCGGCTTGTAGCCGAGCTCGGCCATGGTCTTGACCAGGAGGATGCCGTCGGTGGTGTAGCTCGAGGGCATCAAGACGTTGGCATTGGCGGCCTTGAGCTGCTGCACCTCGGCGGACAGCGACGGCGAGTTGGCGCGATACTTGATATCGGTAAGGATCTTGTAGCCGCGCTCGGCAGCGAGCTTGGACTGCGCATTGCCGGAATCGGTGCCGAAGATGGTGTCCTCGTGGAACAGCGACAGCGTCTCGATCTTGGTGCCCTTCTTCTTCATGTCGTCGAAGAAGTCGAACATCGCCTTGGAGAACATCTCGTCATGGGGCGAGGCGCGGAAATAGAACTTGAGCCCTCGACGATGCAGGCTCGGCGAGGAGTTGTCGGCGGACAGGAACGGGATCTGATAGCGCTCGCAGATCTGGCTGACGGTGACGGCGACCGCGCTCTGGTAGGTGCCGACGATGGCGCAGACCTTCTCCTGCGTGATCAGGCGCTCGGCTTCGGCGCGGCCCTTCTGCGGATCGGCCTGGTGATCGGCAAACACGAGGCGGACCTTGGCGCCGCCGAGCCCCGGCAGGCCCTCGCCCCGCGCCAGCGGCAGGTCGAAATCGTGTTTCTTGTTGATGATCTCGGCCGCGGTCTCGAACGCCTTCTGCGCGTCGACGCCGATCTGGGCGCTGGCGCCGGAAAGCGGATAGATGACGCCGATCACGACCTCGCTGGTTTGCGCGCGAGCTGCGATCGGCAGCAAGGCGGCGGTCGCGGTGGCTCCCAACAATACTTCGCGGCGAGAGATAGTCATTGCCAAGTCCTCTGCTGATTGAACCTATCGATGAAACGGTCGGTGCCCGCGGTAAGCCCGAAGAAATGGCAGGCGCTGCGCATCAGAGCACGGCCAGTTGCTTGTTCTTCAGGTCGGTCACCAGCATCAAGCCGGGCGCGTGGGTGATCGCGAACGGTATCTTCGCGGCTGCGATCACCGCCTGCGGTGTGACGCCGCAGGCCCAGAACACCGGGATTTCGTCGGCTTCGATCGGCACCGGATCGCCGTAATCGGGCCTGGCGATGTCCTCGATGCCGATCAGGTGCGGCAATGCGAGATGAACCGGCGCGCCATGCACGGCCGGAAAGCGCGAGGTGATCTGCACCGCGCGGATCGCATCCTTCGGCGTGAACGGCCGCATCGAAACCACCATGGGCCCTGCGAACGGGCCCGACGGACTGCACGCAATGTTCGTTCGGTACATCGGCACGCGCACCTTGCGCTCAATGTGACGGATCGGCAATCCCTCCTCCAGCAAGGCTTCCTCGAAGGAGAAGGAGCAGCCGAGCACGAAGGCGACGAGATCGTCGCGCCAATGCTTGATAACGTCGGTCGGCTCTTCCACCACCTCGCCGTCGACCCAGACGCGGTAGCGCGGCACGTCGGTGCGGATGTCGAGATCGGCGCCCAGCGCCGGGATATGGGGATTGCCGACGTCGGACATGCCGATGATCGGGCACGGTTTCGGGTTGAGCTGGCAGAAGCGGTGAAAGGCGCCGGCGAATTTCTCCGGCAGGATGGCGAGATTTCCCTGAACGTAACCGCTGGCGACGCCGGCCGTGGTCGTCGCCATGCCGGCCCGGCACGCGAGGCGCGCCTGAAGGCTCGGGAGGGCCCTGTCGGTTTGGTCGTGCTGCGCTGCCACCAAAACAGTCATTTGATCGACCTGCCCATTAACTCAACAACTACATCCAAGCTCAAGCGTGCTATAAAGTCTAATCGTCCTTTCTAATGGCGATCGATAATTCTGACTTATCAGGCGGAAATCGCTTTTCAATGTTGGACTTCAGGTCAATCGAAACCTTCCTCTGGGTGGTGAAGCTGGGCAGCTTCCGCGGCGCCGCCCATCGTCTCAATACCACCCAGCCCGCCATCTCCCAGCGCATCGCCCAGCTCGAGCGCGAGCTCGGGGTCAAGCTGCTCAACCGCGATCACCGCGTTGCGTCGCCGACGCCGAGCGGCCGGCAGATGATGGTCTATGCGGAGAAGCTGATGGGTCTGCGCGCGGCGATGATGGCCGAGATCGGCGATCGCTCCGCGATGCGCGGCGTGCTGCGCCTGGGCGTCGCCGAAACCATCGTGCACACCTGGCTGCCGCGGCTCGTCAAGAGCGTCAACGAGGTCTATCCCAACCTGTCGCTCGAGATCGAGGTCGACATCACGCCGAACCTGACCTCGCGCCTGCTCGCGCAGGAAATCGAGCTCGCCTTCGTGGTCGGGCCGCTGTCGGCCTCGGGCGTGCACAACCGCGTGCTGCGCGATTATGCCATCAGCTTTCTCGCCAGTCCCGCGCTCGGCCTCGGCGAGGGCCGCCTCACCCGCCAGGATCTGGCGCGATTTCCGATCATCACCTTCCCGCGCAAGACCAAGCCTTATGACGCGGTGCGCGCCTTGTTCGACCGGCCGGACCTGCCGCCGATCCGGCTCCATGCCAGCGCCTCGCTGGCGACCGTCATCCACATGGCGATCGAGGGCCTGGGAGTTGCGGTGATCCCCTCGGTGATCGTGGAGAACGAGCTCGCCGACGGGCGCCTGCAGCTTCTCGACACCGACCTGAAGCTGGCACCGCTGACGTTCACCGCAAGCTGGCTCGCCTCCCCCGACATGGTCGCGGTCGAGTGCGTGGCCGAGCTCGCGCGGCATATCGCGCAGGAAAGCATCCCGGTTGACGGGGCGCCGTCGCCGCGCCATTGAACGCGCTGCCAGACAATTGACCCCCGTCATTCCGGGGCGATGCGTCAGCATCGAACCCGGAATCTCGAGATTACGGGCCTGGTGCTTACGCACCATCCCGGAATGACGGAAGAAGATGGAATAACCGCATGAGCCGCCCCGCATCCAACCTGCAGATCGATTCAGCCCGCCTCTGGGGCACCATCCACGAGACCGCGAAATTCGGCGCTACGCCCAAGGGCGGCGTGCGACGCCTGACGCTGAGCCAGGAAGATAAAGAGGTGCGCGACTGGTTCCGCAAGGCGTGCGAAGAAGCGGGCCTCGAGGTGCATGTCGACGCGCTCGGCTCGATCTTCGGCCTGCGCAGGGGGCGCGACATGGGAAGGCCCGCGGTGGGCTTCGGCTCCCATCTCGACACCCAGCCGACCGGCGGCAAGTTCGACGGCATCCTCGGCACGCTCGGCGCGCTGGAGGTGATGCGCACGCTCAACAACGCGGGCATCGAGACCGAAGCTCCGCTGTGCATCGTCAACTGGACCAACGAAGAGGGGTCGCGCTTCGCGCCGGCGATGATGGCCTCGGCCGCCTATGTCGGCGACTTCACCACCGACGACATCCTCTCGCGCAGGGACGCCGAGGGCGTCACGGTCAAACAGGCGCTGGATGGCATCGGTTATCGTGGCGACAAGCCGGTCGGCTTCCAGAAGCTCGGCTGCTTTGTCGAACTGCACATCGAGCAGGGCCCGATCCTGGAGGCCGAGGACAAGACCATCGGCGTCGTCGACTCCGGTCAGGGCGTGTTGTGGTACGACGGCAAGATCACCGGCTTTGAAAGCCATGCCGGCTCGACGCCGATGGGCCTGCGCCGCGATGCACTGGCGACGCTGTCGGAGATCGTGCTGGCGATGGAGAGCATCGCCTCGAAACGCGCGCCCAACGCGGTCGGCACCGTCGGCGAAGCGGTGATCGCGAAGCCCTCGCGCAACGTCATTCCCGGCGAAGTCGCCTTCACCATCGACACCCGCAGCGCCGACGGCGCCATCATGGACGCGCTGGATCGCGACCTCCGCGCCGCGGTGGCCGAGATCGCGGCCCGCCGCAAGGTCGAGGTCAAGCTCGACCTCGTCTGGCGCAAGCCGCCGACGCATTTCGATCCCAGGCTGATCGCCGCGGTCGAGAACGCGGCCGAGAGCCTCGGCTATTCGCACCGCCGCATCACTTCCGGCGCCGGCCATGACGCCTGCAACCTCAACACCGTCATCCCGGCGGCGATGGTCTTCGTGCCCTGCAAGGACGGCATCAGCCACAACGAGCTGGAAGATGCCACGCAGGCGGACTGCGCCGCGGGCACCAACGTCCTGCTGCATACCGTGCTGGCACTCGCCGGCGTCGCGTCCTGAACCGATTGGAGGTCGCCGTGCGCGGAGTTTTCGTCGACGCCAACGAATCGCTCGCGGTGATCTTCGAGCGGCTGGAACGAAAAGGCGATCCCAAGGTGCGGATCAACCGCGATCCCGACATCACGCCGGCGGATTGGCCCGCCATCCTGGACGGCGCCGAAATCGCGATCGTCGACCACACCGCGCTGCCGACCGACATCGCCCGCCAATGCACCGGCCTCAAGCACGTGGTGTTCCTGGGCACCGGCGCGCGCAGCTACATGAATCCGGAGGAACTCGCCGAGCTCGGCATCGCCGTGCACCTGATCAAGGGCTATGGCGACACCGCGGTGGCGGAAGCCGCGATCGCGTTGATGTGGGCTTCAGCCCGCGTGATCGCGCAGATGGACCGCGAAATGCGCGCCGGCAACTGGCTGCGCGAGGACGGCATGCAGCTCACCGGAAAGACGCTCGGGCTCATCGGCTTCGGCGGCATCGCCGCGGAAGTCGCCCGCATCGCGCTCGGCAGCGGCATGCGCGTGATTGCGTGGAACCGGTCACCGAGACAATATTCGGGAGTCGAGTTCCACGAGCTCGACGCGCTGCTCGCCTCGAGCCATGTGGTGTCGCTGCATCTGCTCTTGAATGACGAGACGCGCGGGTTCCTGTCGCGCCACCGCATCGCCGCGATGAAGCCCGGTTCCATCCTCATCAACACCGCGCGCGCCGCGCTGGTCGATGAATCCGCGATGATCGATGCGCTTAAGTCCGGCCACATTCGCCATGCCGGGCTCGACGTCTTCATGACGGAACCCCTGCCCGTCGACCATCCGCTGACCAGATTGCCGAACGTCACCCTTTCAGCGCATTCGGCCTTCCGCACGCCGGAAGCGAGCGAAAACCTGATCCAGGCTGCGTGGGAACATTGCCGCAGGATCGCGAGGAACTAGCCCATCGCTCCCTCGATCGGCCGGTGCAGGTTCGTCATCAACGGGAACCTGAAGGTAAACAAAATACTGTAGTCCCAATTGCGAAAGCTTGTCAAAAACATAGTGAGATTGATTGGTCGTACTAATTAGGTAGCATTTCCATTGCTGGGGGGTCGTTCCATTCCGCGTTAGAAGGATTTGACCCAATGACTAGCATCGTCGGAAAGCTCCGTCGCACGGGGCCGGTAGATCTGGATAGGCTTGAACAAGACGTCGCGACCACTGTTCCGTTGCCGACGATGCGGGCACCATCGGTACAGTCGGAGCCGATGCCCGACTACGTCGAGCATCAGGACGGCGTTCCGCGTGTCGGCGCGCTCAGTGCGGAGGCCGTAGTGCGCGACTTTGAAGCCGCCGCCAAGGAAATCGAAGCGATGGGAGCCGAGTTGATCGAGGCGGCGAAGAAGTGCGAGGCGATGACCGCCGAAGTGCACACTGCAATTGGTTTCATGCGCGATACGGCGGCCTCCTACCGGGAGGAAGCCAAGAAGATTTTCAAGCGCATTGAGGATTGTGCGATGTTTACCGAGGACGTTCGCAAGACCTGCGAAAGCGTCAAAATCAGGATGACCGAAGCCAAGAACCCATGAAGGCATGCCGCAGGGAACGTCCCCAGTTCCGCGGGGCTGGGGCGTTGCCTCGGCAGCACCCATGCTTTCCGGTCACTATTCGTCCGGCCATCCTGTAATGGCGGACTGCACATCCATCCTTCCAATTCCGTCGGAGTTGGCACCGAAAGGCGACAAGCGATGGCGCCTCTGGAATTTCACCGCGCCGTGGAGGAACTCGACGTATGGAGCGCAAGCAGTCACGGCTTTTCGTTCGTGATCAGCTATGCGAGCACAACCGGTCCCGGATTTCACGGTCAACCCGGCTATTTGGCGTCATGGCGTCCGCTCCGTCTGGGCAGTCTTGCGATCAAGATCACCGGCTCGCCGTTCGAGACTTTCGCGAGCGCCGAGAAAGCCTGCAACGCGATACTCGAGGATCTGAAAGAGCTTCATTGAACCGGCACGCGCCAAGCGGCGTCGCGCTTCCAGCGTACTTGGCCGTATGGGTTGTCACGAGACATCTGTTCTGCCGCAGGTGGGTGTGACCAGCAGGGGAACGCTGTTGCCAACCTTGGGGCTGGGTACCCTCTTCCCGACCGGGTGATGGCAAACAGATCGTTTACGCGCCTTCCGGAATGCGGCCCCAGTTTCGAAAATGCGCTTTATCTATTGCTTAGATTTCGGGGCTAGTAGTTGCGCTCATGGAAAAGCGGGTTGCTGAGCGAACGCGGGTATTGAAGGCCGGAATCATTGAATTTCCGGGAGGCGCCTTCAGCTGCATGGTCCGGAACCTCTCGGATACCGGCGCAGCACTGCATTTGCCGAGCGCGATCGGCATCCCTGATCATTTCACATTGGTGATGCTGGACGGCGCGCGTCATTTTTGTCGCAGCGTATGGCGCAAGGATCGGCGGATTGGCGTTGCCTTCCATTACGCCGAGGCCGCGTCGTTCTGCCAGTGGGAACGCGCGGCGAACTATTGAAAGCTTGCCAGCCGGAAACGGCAGCCTCTCCTGGCGCCATGGCCAATGGAACCTGGGCGCCGCTAATCGCTTCCCTCACGGCCAGGTAAAGTGACCCTCTCGCACCGTGCGCACGGGGAGAGCGTAACAGCTGAAGCAGAGCGTGCACTCAGCGCTTGATCTGCGCTTTTCGAGGTAGACCGGACGTGCGACAGCGAGACGCTGAAATCCGGTTCTGACGTTGCGCTGCGGTGTGACGGACTACACCCTTCCCTGATCAGCCTCCCGCACAAGCTTGTTGTGGGTTTCCCCGGCCGTCCCTTTCAAATCACCAAAATCAATGGTTGTATTACCGAGTTCTCGCGACCGGAAGAACGTTTCCCAACAGGGAGAGCGCCGTGAACTATACAGGTCTGCGGTGGATCAAGGATGCAAAACAGCGGCACCGCATCGTAGCCGGACTGGGGAAATTGCGCGCCGGACTCAAACGTAAGGTGCCCGCCAAAAGCGACGGCTCGCTGCTGCTGGCGACCTGGAACATTCGCGAGTTCGGAGGCACCAAGTACGGCGGGCGCACGACCGACGCCATGTATTACATCGCGGAATGCATGAACCGCTTCGATCTAATTGCGGTTCAGGAAGTCCGAGCCGATCTTAAGGCGCTCAAGGAAGTCATGCGCCTGCTCGGCCGGCAATGGGACGTCATCTTCACGGACGTCAGCTATGCCGACGGCGGCAATTTTGAACGGCTTGCGTTCGTCTACAATACGGCCAAGGTCAGCTTTACCGGCCTTGCCGGTGAACTGGTCCTGCCTAGCAAGAGCGCGACGGAGACAATGAGCCAGATCGCCCGCACGCCGTTCGTCTGTGGCTTTCAGGTCGGCTGGGCCAAGTTCAATCTCTGCACAATTCATATTTACTACGGTACGAGCAAAGCAGAGGATCCCCGGCGCATCGATGAGATCAACACGCTCGCTCGGCTGCTTGCCGCCAAGGCGAAGGATTACATCAACACCAAGGCGCCAGTTGATTACTCGCCCGAACACCTTGTGCTGCTTGGCGACTTCAACATCTTCTCCCGCACCGACAAGACGTATGAGGCGCTCACGAAGAACAAGTTCGAGGTGCCGGTCGAGCTGCAAAAGCTGCCCACCGGAAGCAACGTACCCCAGGACAAGTTCTATGATCAGATCGCGCTTTTCAAACAGAAGGTGGGGGTGAAGAATACGAATGCAGGGATCTTCAATTTCTTAGATTACGTCTTTAACGATCCGAAGCAATTCAAAGGCGGCAAGGCCGCGCCGACCGCCAAGACATTCAAGGAATGGCGCACATACCAAATGTCGGACCACCTGATCATGTGGACCGAGTTCAGCGTCGACCAAACGGATACGTACCTCAAAGCGCTGGCGGCTTGGGATGGCAAGTGATTCGCTGATAGGTGTTTAGCTGTCCTCTCCTGAGCAAAATCCGAGCACCTTCAAATCCGATAGACGGTAAACCTATGTTTCGTCCTCCGCACCCGCGCGCTCGGCGGCCGGCCGCGATGTCGGCTCCTGGCCCCTTCTCGGACATGCCAGTGTGCGCATCCAATGTCCGCGGTCGCGGGTGGAGCTGGCACCCGTTATCACTCAAGCTGCAAAGACGGATTTACGAGTTGAGGACCTAATCCACCATCTCCGCGACCGCTTTGCCGCAGGCGGCGGTATCGGCGTTGCCGCCGAGATCGCGGGTGCGCAGGGTGCGTTCGGCAAGGGTACGCTCGATCGCCTCGACGATCGATTGGCCCGTTTCCTTCTCGCCGAGATGCTCGAGCATCATCGCGCCCGACCAGATCATGCCGATCGGATTGGCGATCCCCTGCCCCGCAATGTCGGGCGCCGAGCCGTGCACCGGCTCGAACACCGAGGGGAAATTCCGCTCAGGGTTGATGTTGCCCGACGGCGCGATGCCGATCGTGCCGGTGCAGGCCGGACCAAGATCGGACAGGATGTCCCCGAACAGGTTGGAGCCGACCACGACGTCGAACCAGTCCGGATGCAGCACGAAGTTCGCCGTGAGAATGTCGATGTGATACTTGTCCCACTTCACGTCGGAATAGCTCTTCGCCATCGCCTCCACGCGTTCGTCCCAATAGGGCATGGTGATCGAAATGCCGTTGGACTTGGTCGCCGACGTCAGGTGCTTCTTCGGCCGCGAGCGGGCGAGCTCGAAGGCGAATTTGAGGATGCGGTCGACGCCGGTCCGCGTCATCACCGTCTCCTGGACGACGAATTCGCGCTCGGTGTCCGGGAACATCCGTCCGCCGATGGAGGAATATTCGCCCTCGGTGTTCTCGCGCACCACCCAGAAATCGATGTCGCCCGGCTTGCGATTGGCCAGTGGCGACGGCACCCCCGGCATCAGCCGCACCGGGCGCAGGTTGACGTACTGGTCGAACTCGCGGCGGAACTTGATCAGTGATCCCCACAGGGAAATATGATCGGGGATTTTCGCCGGCCAGCCGACCGCGCCGAAATAGATCGCATCGTGCTTGCCTATTTTGTCCTTCCAGTCGTCCGGCATCATCTGACCGTGCTTCTCGTAGTAGTCCCACGAGGCGAAGTCGAAATGATCGAAATGCACGGCGACGCCGTGCTTCTTGGCCGCCGCCTCCAGCACGCGCAGGCCTTCGGGCATCACTTCCTTGCCGATGCCGTCCCCGGGGATGACCGCGATCCGGTATTGCTTCTTTCCGTTGCTCATTGCGAGTTTCCTTGTGCCGCCAGGAGCGGCCGGCAGTGGTGCTGGTTGGATGCCCTGCAATGGACCAAAGCGGGCGAGGTTGCAACGCTGCACTGCATCCTTGACCGCAGTGTGCCCGCCGCCTAACTGGCCTGACCCGTCCTTGTCTTTCCGACAGAAGCGAGTAATCCCATGGACCTGCATCTCGCCGGCAAGCGCGTCCTGATCACCGGCGCCTCGAAGGGCATCGGCGCGGCCGCCGCCGAAGCCTTTGCCGAAGAAGGCTGTCATCTGCTCCTCGCCGCCCGCAGCGGCGATCTGCTCGAGAGCCTCACCGAACGTCTGCGCTCGGCGCATCAGATCGATGCGACCTCCCATGTGGTCGACCTGCGCAAGAGCGAGGACATGGCAAGACTCGCCAAAGAGGCCGCCGACATCGACATTCTCGTCAACAATGCCGGTGACATCCCCGGCGGGTCGATCGACAGGATCGACGAGGCAACCTGGCGCCACGCCTGGGATCTCAAGGTATTTGGCTATGTCAATCTCACCCGCGCCGTCTATGCGCAGATGAAGGCGCGCGGTGGCGGCGTCATCGTCAACGACATCGGAGCGGCCGGGGAAAAGTTCGACGCCAACTACATCTGCGGCAGCGCCGGCAACTCCGCGCTGATGGCGTTCACGCGCGCGCTCGGCAGCAAGAGTCTCGCCGACAACATCCGGGTGGTCGGCATCAATCCGGGCCCGGTCGGCACCGATCGTCACGTCACGCTGCTGAAAACGCGGGCAAAGCACCAGTTCGGCGACGAGAACCGTTATAAGGAATTCCAGAAAGCTCTGCCACTCGGGCGTCCGGCGCATGCGCGCGAGATCGGCGATCTCATGGCCTTCCTCGCCTCCGACCGCTCGGGCTATACGTCGGGTGTCATCTTCACGGTGGATGGCGGTATCAGCGCAGGATGGGGTTGAAAATCGTCGTTGCGAGCATACCAACACGCCGTCATTCCGGGGCGCCCGAAGGGCGAACCCGGAATCTCGAGATTCCGGGTTCGATGCTTCGCATCGCCCCGGAATGACAACGAAGATAATCAGGAGTACATACTTGTCTGGTCAGGAAATCATCCGACAAACGGCTTGCGCCGTCGTCGACAAGCTCAAATCCGGCGAGGTCACGCCGCTGGATCTCCTCGATGTGCTGGAAAAGCGCATCGGCGAGGTCGATGGCAAGGTCAATGCCCTGCCCATTCTCTGCTTCGATCGCGCGCGCAGCAACGCCAGGGCCCTGATGGAGAAGCCGGTCGGCGAGCGCGGCCTGCTGGCCGGCCTGCCGGTGCCGATCAAGGACCTGACGGATGTTGCCGGGGTCAGGACCACCCAAGGCTCGCCGATCTTCAAGGACGTGATCGCCGAGCGCTCCGACCTCATGGTCGAGCATCTCGAACGCAATGGCGCCGTCGTCTACGCGAAATCGAACACGCCTGAATTCGGAGCCGGCGCCAACACGTTCAACGAAGTGTTCGGTGCCACGCTCAATCCGTGGGACACCTCGCGCTCGGCCGCCGGCTCCTCCGGCGGTGCGGCGGTGGCGCTTGCGACCGGCATGGCCTGGCTCGCACATGGCTCGGACATGGGCGGCTCGCTGCGCAATCCGGCGAGCTTCTGCGGCATCGTGGGCTTGCGGCCGAGCTTCGGCCGAGTGGCGCATAGCCCGGACGTTGCGATCGACCGCAATCTCGGCGTCCAGGGCCCGATGGCGCGCAACGTGGAAGATCTCGCGCTGCTGCTCGATGCAATGAGCGGCGAACATGCCGCCGATCCGCTGTCGCTCCCCTGCCCGCCGACTTCCTTCCTCTCGGCGGCGCGCCTCGGCAGGAGCCCGAAGCGCATCGCCTACTCGCCCGATCTCGGGATTACGCCTGTCGATCCCGAGGTCGTCGCCGTGACCCGCAGGGCGGCGTTGCGTTTGGCGGAAGCCGGTGCGATCGTGGAGGAGGCCCATCCGGACTTGCGCGAGGCGCACGAATGCTTCCATGTTCTGCGCGCCCTCGATTTCGCGATGAGCAAGGCGGAGCTGCTCCGCACCAAGCGCGATCTCTTGAAGCCCGAGGTGATCTGGAATATAGAGGCAGGCCTCAAGCTGACCGTCGACCAGATCGCCCGCGCCGAAGCGCAGCGGGTCGCCATGACCGCGCGCACGGTTGAGTTCTTCAAGACCTATGACCTGCTGCTCGCGCCGACGACCATCGTCGCGCCGTTTCCGGTCGAGAACCGCTACGTCGCCGAATGCGCCGGCAAGAAGTTCGAAAACTACGTGCAGTGGCTCGGCATCGTCTATGCGATCACGCTCACCTGCTGCCCGGCCCTGTCGTTGCCGTGCGGCTTCACGGCCTCCGGCCTTCCGGTCGGCTTGCAGATGGTGGCGCCGCCGCGCGGCGAAGCAAAGCTGCTGGCGGGCGCGCGGTTGCTGGAAGATATTCTCGGCGTGCGCGGCACGACCCCGATCGATCCGCGACCGCCGCGAGTGGCGAGTGGCGAGTAGCGAATGGCGAATGGAAAAGAAGGTCGCTCGACGCAGTCATTGCGAGGAGCGACAGCGACGAAGCAATCCAGGCTGTTGCCGCGGAAAAGTCTGGATTGCTTCGCTGCGCTCGCAATGACGGCATAAGGATAGCGAGGTTGGTAACGGGTGCTCGGGACTATTCGCTATTCGCTACTCCCCACGGTTCAGGAGTTGACCGATGAATGATCGCGTCCATGGCCTTGACAACGGCCTGACCAACTACGGTGACCGCGACTTCGCCCGCTTTCTGCGCCGCTCCTTTGCGCGGTCGATGGGCATCTCGCGCGAACTGCTCGACAAGCCGGTGGTCGGCATCGCAATGACGCCGTCGGGCTTCAACAACTGCCACCGCTACATGCCGGACCTGGTCGAAGCCGTTTCACGCGGCGTGCTTGCCGCGGGCGCGCTGCCTCGGCCCTTTCCGACCGTCTCGCTGGGAGAAGTCTTCCTCAACCCGACCAGCATGATGTACCGGAACCTGATGGCGATGGACACCGAGGAGATGATCGGTGCGCAGCCGATGGACTCCGTCGTGCTGATCGGCGGCTGCGACAAGACCGTTCCGGCGCAACTGATGGGCGCAGCCTCCGCCGGCCTGCCTGCGATCCAGCTCGTCACCGGTCCGATGTCGACGGGACGGCACAAGGGGCAACGGTTAGGGGCCTGCACCGACTGCCGCGGCTTCTGGGCGAAGTATCGCGCCGGAAGCGTCGATTCCGACGAGATCAAGGCGGTGGAAGGCCGGCTGTCGGTCACCGCCGGAACGTGCGCGGTGATGGGAACGGCTTCCACCATGGCCTGTCTTGCGGAGGCGCTCGGCATGTCCCTGCCCGGAACGGCCGCAATCCCCGCCGTGCACTCGGACCGGCTGGTTGCGGCGGAAGAAACCGGAAAGGCCGCCGTCCGGCTGATCGAGAGCCGGTTGACTCCGCGGGACATCATCACGCGCAAGTCGGTCGAGAACGCGATGCGCGTTCTGCTGGCCGTGGGCGGATCGACCAACGCCGTCGTGCACCTCGCCGCCATCGCAGGACGGCTCGGGATCAAGGTCCCGCTTTCGCGCTTCAACGAACTGTCGGACGAAACGCCGGTCCTGGTCGATCTGAAACCGGTCGGCGAAGGCTACATGGAAGATTTTCATGTCGCCGGCGGCATGGGAGCGCTCCTGCGCGAGCTGCGTCCGCTGCTTCATCTCGATACGGTCGATGTCGAAGGACGGACTCTTGGCGAGCGCCTCGCCGATCCGATCGACTGGGTCGATCGCGCGATTGTCCGGCCGTTCGATGAACCGATCTCCGAGGTCGGGGGGTTGGTCGCGCTGACCGGAAACCTTGCGCCGGATGGCGCGATCTTCAAGCGCGCTGCGGCAACGCCGACGCTGTTCGAGTCGGAAGGGCGGGCCGTCGTGTTCACCGGGCTCGAAGACCTCGCCGCCCGGGTTGACGATCCCAATCTCGACGTGCGGCCGGACGACATCCTTGTGCTCCAGAACGCGGGCCCGCATGCGGCCGGCATGCCGGAGGCGGGCTATCTGCCGATCCCGAAGAAGCTGGCCCAGGCCGGCGTCAAGGACATGGTGCGCATTTCCGACGCGCGCATGTCCGGCACGGCGTTCGGATCGATCGTGCTGCATATCGCGCCCGAGGCCGCGATCGGAGGACCGCTGGCGGCGGTGCGCAACGGCGACCGGATCAGGCTGTCGATCGCGAACAAGCGCATCGATCTCCTTGTTGAAGAGAATGAAATCAAGCGGCGCCTCGCCGACCATCGCCCGCCGCCGGCGCCCGTCCGCGGATACAAGGCGCTCTACCGTCGCTCGGTGTTGCAGGCGCCGGACGGTTGCGACTTCGACTTTCTGTCACACCAGGCCGACGCGCGATAAGGGTTTCGATCTTCAGCGCGCGACCTCCCCGCGCCGCACCTTCCTGATCGCAGCGGCCAGAGCGAGCTTGGTTTCGGCCACGAAATCCTCGACCAGTTCCTCTCGCGTGGTGTGGGCCACCTGCCCGGTGAGCAGCCCCTGCTCGGCCAGCATGACGACGCCGTGGAGCGCCGCCCAGATCTTGAGCGCGTGGCGCTCGCGCAAAAAGCCGACGGCGGGCGCTTCCAGCGCTTCCAGCACCAGCCCGAAAGTCTCCATCGCTGCCTTGTGCAACTCGCTGGCCTTCGGCGCGCACGCCATGGTACGCGAGGCGAACATCAGCCGGTAGACGCCGTTGCGGCGAAGGCCGAACTCCAGCGTGGCCCGGGCAAGACGGGACAGCTTCGAGTGCCTGGAGGGTTTTGCCATCGCCTCGCGCAGCATCGCGCTGAATTGCCGCAGGGCCTCAGTGGTAACGGCCTCAAGCAACGCCTCGCGGTCGGCAAAATGCCGATAGGGCGCGGGCTGCGACACACCGAGCTCCTTCGCCAGCGCCTTGATGCTGATCGCTTCGGGCCCTCCCCGCTCGACTTCGCGGAGCGCGGCCTGGATCAGGGCGTCGCGAAGATCGCCATGATGGTAGGTATTGATCGGCTTGCGGGCGAGTTGCGACGGCATATTGCAGAGCACTCTATAAGTTTCCCCTTGACAGCAAAAGCGTGGCCCGAATGTAATAGGCTATAACTTGATCGCAGGGCTTACCACCCGCGACAGGACAAAAACACGAGGAAACGCGACCGGCGCCGCCCTGCGCGCGCACGACCGAGGGAAACTCCGAGAATGGCAGGAAGACTGAAGATCCACGTCGATCCCGGCAAGTGCCAGGGGCATGCCCGGTGCAAGGCGCTCGCGAGCGAACTGTTCGAACTCGACGAATTCGGAAACGCGCACGAGGCCGGTGACGGCTCCGTTCCCGCGGGACTTGAGGACAAGGCCTGGCTCGCCGAGGCCAATTGTCCCGAATTCGCGATTGAAGTGACAGAGGAATAGGCGCGTTCACGACACGTCCCCATTTGCACGCGAATATTTGCGCCGACTACCCGCTTTCAGTGAAACAAGCCTGAAGGATCGCCAGATGTCCGACGCCAGCATTATGCCTGCCCATCCGCCCGTCACCGACTGGGTCAACGATTTCGACCATACCGATCCGCGCTGGACCGAAAATCCCTATCCGATCTGGGACCAGATGCGCGCGGTGACCCCGGTCGCCCACACCAATCGATTCCAGGGCTGCTACATGCCGACCACCTATGAGGCGGTCAGGCAGATCTCCCACGACACCGAGCACTTCTCCTCGCGCCGCGTCATCGTCCGCGACGAACGGCCCGAGGTGGCGAGAAATGCCGCACCGCCGATCACCTCCGATCCGCCGGAGCACAAGCCGGCCAAGCAGTTGCTGCTGCCGCCGTTCACGCCCGACGCGGTGAAGAAGCTGGAGCCGCGGGTCCGCGCCATCTGCAGCGAGCTGATCGACGGGTTCCTCGCCGATGGCAAATGCGACGCGGCGCAGGCATACACCAAGTACATTCCGGTGCGAACGATGGCCTATCTGCTCGGCATTCCCGAGAGCGACAGCGATTTGTTCGTAAAATGGATCCACCAGATCCTCGAGCTCAGCATCAAGAACGAGAGCATGCTGGTGCAGGCGGTCCAGGAGATGACCGCGTATTTCACCCCCTATGTCGAGGCCCGCAGGAACAGCCCGGGCGACGACCTGATCTCCTATCTGCTCAAGGCCAGGGACAAGAACGGCCAGCCGCTGGAAGACAGCCACGTGATGGGCACGGTGCGCCTCGCCCTGATCGCCGGCATCGACACCACCTGGAGCGCGATCGGCGCATCGATGTGGCATCTCGCCAGGACGCCGTCCGACCGCAAGCGCCTGCTCGCCGAGCCCGAACTGATGCCGACGGCGGTCGAGGAATTCCTGCGCGCCTACGCCCCGGTGACGATGGCGCGCGAGGTGATGAAGGAGACCACCGTCCAGGGCTGTCCGATGAAGCCGGGCAACACGGTGCTGCTGTCGTTCCCCTCCGCCAACCGCGATCCCAAGGCCTTCCCGGATGCCGACAAGGTCTTGATCGACCGCAAGCAAAACCCCCACAGCGCCTTCGGGCTCGGGGTCCACCGCTGCGTCGGTTCCAACCTGGCGCGGATGGAAATCACTGTCGCGCTCGAGGAATGGCTCAAGCGCATTCCCGAGTTCCGGCTCGATCCGGCCGACAAGGTGACCTGGTCCCAGGGCACCGTGCGCGGCCCGCGGCGTATGCAGATCCTGTTCGGATAGCTCGCGGCCGACGCGTTCGTTCGTGCTCTCCCTTCGTGCTACCATGGCGGCGCCGGGTCATCCCGGCGTCGCCCGATAGCGTTGCCGGGGACACCGGGCTATTGGGAAGTGCGCGGCTACCACGACCGCGGCGCCCTCTGGGCAGAGTAGAGCTATTCCGGGGATTGACTTATACTTCATCGGGAGAGCCATCCATGCCGACGGAACGCTTTCAATTCATCGGCGAAGGCGGCCATCGGCTGGCGGCCGCGCTGGAACTGCCGCAAGGAGAACCTTCGGCCTACGCTCTTTTTGCGCATTGCTTCACCTGCGGCAAGGATGCGTTGGCGGCCAAGCGCATCGCCGTCGCGCTCGCGGCACGGGGCGTTGCGACGCTGCGTTTCGATTTCACAGGCCTCGGCTCCAGCGAAGGCGATTTCGCCAACTCAACCTTCTCCTCGAACGTCGCCGACCTCGTCCGCGCCGCCGATCATCTGCGTCAAACCCGCAATGCGCCCGCCATCCTGATCGGCCACAGCCTCGGCGGCGCCGCGATCCTCGCGGCAGCCGAGCGCATTGCGGAAGCGAAAGCCGTCGTGACTATCGCTGCCCCATCCGATCCCTCCCACGTCACCGGGCTTTTCAGCGAGCATGTCGATGACATCCGCAAGCACGGCGAGCTCCAAGTCTCGCTCGCCGGCCGCACCTTCAGCATCAAGCGAGAATTCCTTGACGACATCGTCGAGCAGAATTTGATGGCGCGTGTTGGTCAGCTGGGCAAGGCGCTCCTGATCATGCATGCGCCGACCGACGATACGGTCGGAATCGACAACGCGACCCGGATCTTCGTCGCTGCGAAACACCCAAAGAGCTTCGTCTCATTGGCGGACGCTGACCATCTGCTCAGCAAGATCGGCGACTCCAACTATGCCGCAGAGGTCATAGCAGCCTGGGCAAGCCGCTATGTCGGCCCGGCCGCGCCGAAGGCCGTCGACCGCGGCGAGGCTCCGCGCCAGGTCGTGGTCCGTGAAACCCGCAACGGCAAATTCCAGCAGGCGATTTCCGTCGGACCGCATCGCCTGGCCGCGGACGAGCCGACCGCGGCCGGCGGCGAAGATACGGGCCTTTCGCCCTACGATTTCCTGCTTGCCGGGTTGGGCGCCTGCACCTCCATGACCA
The DNA here is from genome assembly GCF_016213215.1 of Bradyrhizobium sp. Classification (GTDB taxonomy): domain Bacteria; phylum Pseudomonadota; class Alphaproteobacteria; order Rhizobiales; family Xanthobacteraceae; genus Bradyrhizobium. Next base: position 28,843 of record NZ_JACRAW010000107.1, read on the forward strand.
TGCGCCTCTATGCCGATCGCAAGTCATTGCCGCTCAAGCGCGTCACCGTGACACTGAAGCACGGCAAGATCCATGCGAAGGACTGCGCCGAGTGCGAAACGCGCGAGGGCAAGATCGACCAGATCGAGCGGGTGATATCGATGGAAGGTGCGCTCGACGCCGAGCAACGCAACAAGCTGATGGAAATCGCCGACAAGTGCCCGGTGCACCGCACACTGACGTCGGAGATCCGTATCGTGACGTCGGCGGCGGATTGATCCGCTTTCGCCGGGCTGGTTACGGCCGCAGGATCACGCGGTCGCGCGAGGAGCCCGCGACCGGCGCGGGCCGCTCATCCGAGCTGTGGGCAAGCGCCATCAGGGCGTTCCGGTCTTGGCCGGCGATTTGACGCCAGCGGGGATCATTGCCATCATGATTGACCGGGTGATCGCGTACAGCAACAAGCGCGGCTACCTTGCGGGAGGACATCTTGAATTCATTTTCGCGTCACCGGAGCCGCCGGTGACCCTTAAAGCCAGCATTTCCCAGGACGAACTCGCACGCGCCTGCACGGACGCGGCGTGGAAGGAAGACGACGCCAGCAAGCGCCTCGGCATGGAGATCGTCGACGTCGGCGCGGGCCGCGCCACGCTGGCCATGACCGTTCGCGCCGACATGGTGAACGGCCATCGCATCGCGCACGGCGGCTTCATCTTCACGCTGGCCGATTCCGCCTTCGCCTATGCCTGCAACTCCCACAACGAGCGCGTGGTCGCCGCGCAAGGCCAGATCACCTTCTTGAGGCCCGGCAAGCTGGGCGACCGGCTGGTGGCGACGGCGCGGGAGGTTTCGCGCACCGGCCGCTCCGGCATCTACGATGTGCGCGTCACCGCCGGCGATACCGTGATCGCGGAATTTCGCGGCCATTCGCGCGTCGTTGCCGGCTCCTGGGTGCCGGGCGCAGAAGAAAAGGCCAAATCGCCATAGATCGTTGAGGAGACGCACGATGGCCCACGCCAACCTGCAGACCAAAGCGAGCAGTTACATTCCCGAGATGGACAAGATCGAAGCCGCCCCGCGCGACGAAATCATGGCGCTGCAGACCAAGCGCCTCGCCTGGTCGTTGTCCCACGCGTATGAGAATGTCACCCACTACAAAAAGGCTTTCGACAAAGCCGGCGTCCATCCCTCCGACTTCAAGGAGCTGTCGGACCTTTCCAGGTTTCCCTTCACCACCAAGACCGACCTGCGCGACAACTATCCCTTCAACATGTTCGCCGTGCCGCGGGAAAAGCTGGTGCGCGTGCACGCCTCGTCCGGCACCACCGGCAAGCCCATCGTGGTCGGCTACACTGAGGCCGACATCAACACCTGGTCGGAGGTGATGGCGCGCTCGATCCGCGCCGCCGGGGGCCGCACCGGCATGATCATCCACAACGCCTATGGCTACGGCCTGTTCACCGGGGGCCTTGGGGTGCATTACGGCGCGGAAAAGCTCGGCTGCACCGTGGTGCCGATCTCCGGCGGCATGACCGAGCGGCAGGTTCAGCTCATCAACGACTTTCGTCCCGACATCATCACGGTGACGCCGAGCTACATGCTCGCGATCCTCGACGAGTTCAAGCGGCAGAAGCTCGATCCGCGGCAGTGTTCTCTCAAGATCGGCATCTTCGGCGCCGAGCCCTGGACCAATGCGATGCGTCGCGAGATCGAGGAAGCCTTCGACATGGACGCGACCGACATCTACGGCCTGTCGGAGGTGATCGGTCCGGGCGTCGCCCAGGAATGCATCGAAAGCAAGGACGGCCTGCACATCTGGGAAGATCATTTCTATCCCGAGGTGATCGATCCGGACACCGGCGCGGTGCTGCCCGACGGCGAGAAAGGCGAACTGGTCTTCACCTCTCTCACCAAGGAAGGCTTCCCCGTGATCCGCTATCGCACGCGCGACCTGACGCAGCTGTTGCCGGGGACGGCGCGGCCGGGCATGCGGCGCATGGAGAAGGTCACCGGCCGGTCCGACGACATGATCATCCTGCGCGGGGTCAACCTGTTCCCCACCCAGATCGAGGAGGTGCTGCTCGCGACCGACTGGTGCGGCGGGCATTTCATCCTCGAACTTACGCGCGACGGGCGCATGGACGAGCTCACCATCGTTGCCGAGGCGCGGCCCGAAGCGTGGGACGGTCACGGGCTGATCGACCATGCCGACCGGATCGCGACCCACATCAAGAACACGATCGGCGTCACCTGCAAGGTCCGCGCGGTCGCACCCGACACGCTCGAGCGCTCCCTCGGCAAGGCCAGGCGCGTCCACGACAAGCGCCCGAAGGATTGATATGCTGACCCTCATGGTGAGGAGGCGCGCCAGCGCCGTCTCGAACGATGAGGCCCGGCCTCTTGCAGCTCGGCCTTCATCCTTCGAGACGCTTGCTTCGCAAGCTCCTCAGGATGAGGGGCAGCAGCGGCGCAAGGAGGTGAGCATGAATGAAGGCGCGTTCCTGTACATCCTCCGCTGCGCCGATGGCAGCTATTACATCGGTGTCACGCGCACATCACTTGAGGCGCGGATAGCGCAGCACAATGCAGGAACGTTCGGCGGCTACACTTTGACGCGACGTTCCGTGAAACTCGTCTTCTCGCAATGGTTCGAGCACGTGACCGACGCGATCGAGAATGAGCGCAAGCTGAAGAAGTGGAGCCGAGCGAAAAAGGAAGCCCTTATTCTAGGCGATCTTACTGCATTAAGGGAGCTTTCAAAGCGCAAGTCGCCGCACCGGTCAGCAGAGCCACGCCCCGCGGAATGACGACGCCTCACACGTGGTCGTAATCGACCACGACCCGCTCGGAGGACGGCTTGGCCTGGCAGGTCAGGATGAAGCCGGCCTTGAGCTCCCACGGCTCCAGCGCGTAATTGGTGTCCATCGGCGCCTTGCCCTCGACGAGCTTGGCGCGGCAGGTCGAGCACATGCCGCCCTTGCAGGAGAACGGCAGGTCGATGCCGGCACGCAAGGCGGCATCCAGGATCGCCTCGTCCTCGGCGACCGGCACCTCGCGACGCTTGCCGTCGATGATCAGCGCCGCGATCGCCTTCGGCGGGGCATCGGGCGCGATCGCCTTCTTCGGCCGCGGCCTGCCGCCGAACTCGGAGACGAAGCGCTCGACGTGGATGCGGTCAGCCGGCATGCCGAGATCGCGGCAGGTGACCTCGACCTCCTCGCTCATCCCCGACGGTCCGCAGACGAAGACGTGATCGACGGTCGCGGCCGGCACCAGCGAGCGCAGCAGCACCCTCACCTTCTCGCCGTCGAGTCGTCCGTGCAGGATCGGAATGTCCTGCTCCTCGCCCGAGATCACGTGGAAGATGGAGAGGCGGTCGATGAAGCGGTCCTTCAGCTCTTCCAGCGTCTCGCGAAACAGCATGCCGGCGCTGGAGCGATTGCCGTAGAACAGGAAGAACCGGCTTTTCGACTCGCGCGCCAGCACGCCCTTGATGATCGAGATGATCGGCGTGATGCCCGAGCCCGCGGCAAAGCCGACATAGATCCGCGCGGCCTCCGGCGCGGGCGCTATGCCGAACCGCCCGGTCGGCGTCATGACGTCGAGCTCATCGCCGCACTTCAGCTGATCGGTAACCCAGCCCGAGAACGCGCCGCCATCGACCCTCTTCACCGCGATGCGGATCTCGCCGTCGTCGGGACCCGAACAGATCGAATACGACCTGCGCACTTCTTCGCCGTCGAGCATGGTGCGCAAGGTCAGGTACTGGCCCGGCGTGAAGCTGTAGTCGCTCTCGAGCTCCTTCGGGATCGCAAAGCTCATCGACACTGCGTCATCTGACTCCTGGCGCAGATCGTTGACGGCCAGGCGATGGAAACGTGGGGCGTGCGACATCAAGGATTCTCCACGAACCATTGCGTCGTCATTGCGAGCAATCCAGGCATTCTCCACGGTGACCTTCTGGATTGCTTCGCTTCGCTCGCAATGACGGGGAATAGTCATCGCATCAATGACACTTGAAGTAATCGAACGGCTCGCGGCAACTCCTGCAGCGCCACAGCGCCTTGCAGGAGGTCGAGCCGAATTCGGAAATGAGCTCGGTGTTCTCGGAACCGCATTGCGGGCACGCCACGCACTGCTCCCCGAACAGCGCCCGGCGCGAGGTCGAGGCGAGCGGCGGCGCGATGCCGTATTCCCGGAGCTTGCGGCGACCCTCCACGCTCATCCAGTCCGTGGTCCAGGCCGGCGACAGCACCGTGCGCACTTTCGGGCGCGGAAAACCTTCCTTCTCGAGCGCCAGCTCGATTTCGAGCGCGATCATGTTCATCGCCGGGCAGCCCGAATAGGTCGGCGTGATGGCAACCTCGACGCCGCCTTCGTTGACACTGACGTCCCGCAGCACGCCGAGATCGGCGATGGTAAGCACCGGGATCTCCGGATCGACCACGCTCGCCGCGGCGTTCCAGGCGCGCCGGCGCAGCTCGGCATTGCTTTCGAGAACGCTCACCATGTGAGGCCCTGATACGTGCGTTGCATGTGTTGCAGTTCGCTAAGGAGGTAGCCGAGATGCTCGCTGTGGCGACCGCTGCGGCCGCCCTGCTGCATCCAGTCGTTTGTGGGCAGCGCCAGCGTCGCCTCGATCATCACGTCGGAAATCGTCCTGCGCCATTGCGCTCGCAGTGTTTCCGGATCAACGGCGATACCTGCATCGATCAGGCCGCGCTCACCGCTCTCGACCGAAAACATCTCGCCGGTTAATGCCCAGAGATCATCGATGGCAGCCTGCGCGCGGCGATGGCTCTCCTCCGTGCCGTCGCCGAGACGGATCACCCATTCGGACGCGTGTCTTAAGTGATAGGCGCTTTCCTTCTCCGACTTCGCCGCAATCGCTGCCAGCGTGGCATCGCTCGATTTCATCATCGCGCGCCAATAGAGGTCGGCGAAGGCGGAATAGAACAGCTGACGCACCATGGTCTGCGAGAAGTCGCCGTTCGGCCGTTCGACCAGCAGCAGGTTGCGGTACTGCCGCTCCTCGCGAAGATAGGCGAGCTTGTCCTCGTCGTTGTTCTTGCCTTCGACCTTGGCGGCGTAGCTGAAGAGCTCGCGGGCCTGCCCGAGCAGGTCGAGCGCCATGTTGGACAGCGCCATGTCCTCTTCGAGGATCGGCGCATGGCCGGACCATTCGGACAGGCGATGGCCGAGGATCAGCGCATCGTCCGCGCGGCGCAGCGTGTAGAGGACCAGCGGCGTTTCGGAGACCTGGATGTTGGCGACCATCATTTCCCTATCCACTTGTTCTTCCTCATCCTGAGGAGCCTGCGCAGCAGGCGTCTCGAAGGATGGGCCGCGGGTGACTCGGGGCCTCATGGTTCGAGACGCCGCTTCGCGGCTCCTCACCATGAGGGGCGAGCGTTCACATGTGCCCCACTTCGTCCGGTATCTCGTAGAACGTCGGATGCCGGTAGATCTTGGATTCGGCCGGCTCGAACATCATCGCCTTGTCGGCGGGATCCGAGGCGGTGATCGCGCTCGACGGTACCACCCAGATCGAGAGTCCCTCGCCCCGGCGCGTGTAGATGTCACGAGCGGCCTGCAGCGCCATGGTGGCGTCACTCGCATGCAGCGAGCCGACATGCTTGTGCGCGAGCCCGTTGCGGCTGCGAATGAAGACTTCCCACAGCGGCGTGTTCGGCGTGGACATCGTCACCTCCTATTCGGCAGCCTGTGCGGTCCGGCGGAACTTGCGCTTCTCGGCATAGCGAGCTGCGGCCTCGCGCACCCAGGCGCCGTCTTCGTGCGCCTTGCGCCGCGCGGCCATGCGATCGCGGTTGCAGGGACCGTTACCGGCGAGCACCTGCTTGAACTCTTCCCAATCGATCTCGCTGTATCGCCAGTGCCCGTCCGCGTCCTGCTTCATCCCGCGATCGGGAATGGTGAGGCCGAGATACTGCGCCTGCGGCACCGTGGCATCGACGAACTTCTGGCGCAGCTCGTCATTGGAGAAGCGCTTTATCTTCCACCTGGTCGAAGTGTCGCTGTGCTGGCTGGCGTTGTCGGGCGGACCGAACATCATCAGCACCGGCCACCACCAGCGGTTCAACGCATCCTGCGCCATCGCCTTCTGCTCTTCCGAGCCGCGCGACAGCGCCAGCATGATCTCGTAGCCCTGGCGCTGGTGGAAGGATTCCTCCTTGCAGACGCGGATCATCGCCCGCGCGTAAGGACCATAGGAGCAGCGGCACAGCGGAATCTGGTTCATGATCGCCGCGCCGTCGACCAGCCAGCCAATTGCGCCGATGTCCGCCCAGGTCAGGGTCGGGTAGTTGAAAATCGAGGAGTACTTGGCCTTGCCGGCCAAGAGCGCATCGACCAGTTCCTCGCGCGAGGCGCCCAGGGTCTCGGCAGCGGCGTAAAGGTAAAGCCCGTGGCCGCACTCGTCCTGCACCTTGGCGAGAAGCCCCACCTTGCGGCGCAAGGTCGGAGCGCGCGTGATCCAGTTGCCTTCGGGCAGCATGCCGACGACTTCGGAATGGGCATGCTGCGAGATCTGGCGGACGAGAGTCTTGCGGTAGGCAGCCGGCATCCAGTCGTTCGGCTCGATGCGCTCCTCCGCATCGATACGCGCCTGGAACTTCGCGGCGTGCGCGGAATCCTCGAGGTGGCGGTCCTCGGCCTCGGACGTGTTCAGCGCCTGCGTATACACGGCCCGACCTCCCTTATTGATTGAGGTCAATATATATAACGAAATTCCCGTTATGCAATACAATTCTGTAACATGAACTCAGTTCCGGAACCGACGTTCCAGGACGTTGCGCGCCGGAGGCAGCGCTCCTCTTTCGCTGATGGCATGGCCGTCCAGCCATTGTTCAGACGGCCCGAGCAGCGCTCGGTAAATCTCGCCGGTGAGTTCGCGGGCCGCCCTGCCCGGCCAGTTCGCAGGCAACAGCGCGCCCGGCAACAATGGATCGCGCAACACGACGCGCCGGTAGTAGTGGATCAGCAGGATGCGCGCGGTAAAGGCGTCGCTGTCCGAAAGGTTCCCACCCCGGCCGATCCGCCCGCGCAACGGCTCGAACATCTTGATGAACTTCAGGTAGGCATCGGCCGTGCGATCGAGCGGCCAGCTTGCGCTGAGCAGTCGCCTGCCGGCATCGTCCTCGGCCGAGACTTCCAATCGGATCGCGCCCTCCGCTTCCTGGGGGACCGGGACGCCCGATGGCGCGACCCACACGCCCGGCAGCGGACTGCCGAATCCTGCATTCTTCAAGGCCTCGCGCGCCGCGTCGCGGTCGTCGCCGTTGCTGATCAGCAGCAGTTCGAAACGACCGGTCCAGTCCGACGGTGGCGGATCATAGATGTGCCGCGTTGCCGCCTCGAAGGTCTCGCGACCCTTGTCCGCGAGGCGATAGAAGCTGTTGCGGCCGACCTTCTCGCGCGTCAGCCAGCCGTCGGCGGCGAGGCGCGACATCGCCGTCCGCACCACGCCGCTATCAATGTCGAGCGTCTTGAAGAACTCCAGCAGCGTGCCCAGCCACACGGAGCCGCCGCGCGGCACGATGGCATCGCCGAACACCGTAATGATGATTGAGCCGGTGCGTGACGGCTCGCGCTTGAGTTGGGCGATGATGGAGGAAAGCGGGTGGGCCATGCCCAACGCATAGCGCGTTTCAGCGGCGGCGAACAATGCTGCTCGGCGACTTCCAATCCAGATCGTCTCACAGCAGCCGCAGCAGGAATTCGGCGGTATAGAGACCAAGGCCCGCGAGGCCGCCGATCATCGAGCCGTTGAAGCGGATATATTGCAGGTCCCGACCGATATTGATCTCGATGAGCGAGATCAACTGCGCCATGTTCCAGGCCTTGACCTGGTCGGAGATGAAGCTCGATACGCCGCTCTTCTGTTCGGCGATGAAGTTGCGGACCACGGCCGCCAGGCCCTGGTTGATCTCGCTGCGCAGCTCCGAATCGGAAGCGAGCGCCTCGCCGGCTTCGACCAGCATTCGCGCGAAATGATGCTGGAGCACCTGGGTCTCGCCGGCGGCGCTGCGATCGATGAAGGCGCGCACGTTCGCCCAGATGGTGCGCGCGAGATCGGCAAGCTCGGGCCGCGCCAACAGATCGCGCTTGAGCCCATCGATTCGATCCCGGTAGTTCGCGTCGGTGCCGAGCCGGTCAACGAGCGACAGCACCATGCGGTCAAACTCGTCGCGGAACGGATGTTTCGGATCGCCGCGCACTTCCTCGAAGAACGCGGTCGCCGAGGCGACGATTTTGTCGACCAGGTATTTGTCGGCACGGTAGAGGCGGAGCAGCGTCGGCAGTTCCGCGCGCACCTTCTCGCGGAACATCGCCATGGTCTCTTTCTGCGTGAGGGTACCATGCACGACGGCGAGGAAATCGTCGAACAGCGCCTGGTGCCTGCTCTCCTGCACGAAGGAGCGCAGCGTGCCGGCGATAAGCGGCGCAACGTCAATCGACTGCAATTGCGCGCCTATTCGGCGCGTGACGAAGGTCATCAGCCCCGAGCTTTCCGTGGCCGAGAAGGCCTCCGGTAGCAGGCGCAGCACAAATCCGGCGAGGTCGTTGCCATGTTTGCGATCGCGCAGCCAGTCGGCGATGAATCCGCCGAAATCGACCTCGCGCAGCTTGGCTTCGACCGGACCTGACCCGAGGAAGTGCGTCTCGATGAATTCGCCGAGCTTGTCGGCGATACGATGCTGGTTGCTCTGGATGATCGCCGTGTGCGGGATCGGCAGGCCCAATGGCCGCTTGAACAGCGCCACAACCGCGTACCAGTCCGCCAGCCCGCCGATCGCGGCGGCTTCGGCAAAGGCGGCGATGAAGCCGAACACGGGATGCACGTTGAGCAGGGTTTTTGCGACGACGAACAGCGCAAGCGTCGAGGCCAGCACAAGCGTTGCCAGCGCTTTGACGCGCCTTAAGTCCGCCGCTCGCGCCGCATCGGGGGCGTCGAATGTACCTATAGCGGGGCCGGTCATGACGACATTTTCCTCATCCTGAGGAGCCTGCGAAGCAAAGGATGAGGCCTCATGGTTCGAGACGGCGCAAGAGCGCCTCCTCGCCATGAGGAGCACCGGCGAATGGAGGACAGAAAAAAACAAGGCCCGCCGAAGCGGGCCCGAAACGCAGTTTCTTGCCTCAAGAACGCGATCAGGCGCTCTTGTTGTAGCCCTTGGCGAAATTGTCCTGAGCGGCCTTGGCACCGTTGGCGGCGAGCTTGCCCAGATAGTCGGTGGTAGCCTTCGCCCGCGAGACGAACACCTCGCCGCGCGCGCGGAGCATGTCCGACTGGACCTGCACCGCCTCGTTGATCGACTTGGCGGACGCCAGCTTGTCGATGCCGGCAAAGAACGCCTCGGTGTCCTCGTAGATCGCCTGCTGAATGTTGCGGCTGATCTTGCCGGCCTCGGTGACGGATTCCGCCACGGCATTCTCGATCGCGGAAGTCACCCGCTCCGAGCCAGCAAACACTTCGGCGGCACGCTCCTTGGCGGTGCTGGTAGTCTTCTTGACGAACTCCCGGGCCGCCTCGGGAACTTCCAGGTTCTGGAGGTTCTTGAACGCCTCGGTGACCGGCGCGAAGGCTTCCTTGAAGCTGTCGAAAGCCGGATTCGTTTCAGTGGTCATGGGGTCTCTCCATCCTCAGGGTTTGAGCTATGGGCTCACCCCGTCCGGATCTGGCCCGGGGCATCCTCCATATGGCATCGTTAATGCTGCACTGCAACATTGATGCTGCACTGCGGTATCACGAACGCGTGATCGATTCAGAATCGGGTACAAAAATACCTGAAATCGCTCGGCAGGACGGGCGCGCGGCCAGGCCACCATTCCGACTTTGCCAAGCCTCCATGCGATAGAACAATGAGCGACCGCCATCCAGGGGAACGCGCCCGTGAACCGACCCAGCCATCAGCCGCCGCGGATCGCCCGCGCCAACGGTATCGACATCTGCTACGAAATTTTCGGCGATGCGGTTGCCGAGCCGCTGCTGCTGATCATGGGTCTGGGCGGCCAGATGATCCAGTGGGACGACGCCTTCTGCGAACAACTCGCCGCGCGCGGATTCCGTGTGATCCGCTTCGACAACCGCGACATCGGCCAGTCCAGCAAGATGACCGGCGGCAAGCGCCTGACGGCGCTCGAACTGCTCAGGCTGCGCCTGTTCAGGATTCCGGTATCGGCGCCCTACAGGCTCATCGACATGGCAAGGGACACGGTCGGGCTGATGGACGCGCTCGACATCAGGTCGGCGCATCTCGTCGGCATGTCGATGGGCGGCATGATCGCGCAGGAGATCGCGATTTCCTTTCCGCAGCGGGTGCGCTCGCTGACCTCGATCATGTCGAGCACGGGCAACCCGCGGATTCCGCCTCCGAGCCGCGAGGCATCGGCGATGTTGATGGCGCCCCCGCCAACCACCAAGGCGGAATATCTCGTGCGCTACGCCAATACCTGGAAAATGCTGCGCGCGGGCAGCTTTCCCGATGACGAAGCGCGCGACGCCGAACGGGCCGAGCGGACTTATGAGCGCGGGCTCAACCCGGTCGGCGTCGGCCGGCAGCTTCGCGCCGTGCTCGCCTCCGGCAGCCGCAAGGCGCGGCTACACTCGGTCACGGCGCCGACGCTGGTCATTCATGGCACGGCCGACCCGCTGGTGCACCCGTTGGCCGGCAAGGACACCGCAGCCTCGATACCCGGCGCGAAACTCCTGATGATCGAGGGCATGGGGCACGCGCTGCCGATCCGCTTCTGGCCGCAGATCATCGACGCCATCGAAAAGCACGCTCATCGCGCGGCGCGGGAGGTGTAAGCGCGTCCGACCAACCGAGAATGGGCACAAAGCCGTCTTGCGCTATCCGAACCGCCTTCTGCGCCATTCGATCAGCTTGGCGCTGACCTCCTCCGGCTTTTCCTGCTGCGTCCAGTGACCGCTGCCCTGCACGAGATATTTCTCGAGGTCGGGAATGAGCTTCTCCATCCCGTCCGCCGCTGATGGCGGCAGCACCGCGTCGTTCTCCGCCATGATCATCAGGGACGGCACGCGCACGGTATGGTCGAGACCTGCCGAGCGTTGCCAATTGCGCGACATGTTGCGGTACCAGTTGATGCCGCCGGTGAAGCCGGTTCTGCCGAACGCCTCGACGAATACCTGCTTCTCCTCCGGAGACAGGATCGGCGTGCGCGCATCGAGCCTGGCGTCATAGGCCGCAATCATCTGCGGAAAGGCCAGATTGGTCTTCGACGAAGCGCCTATCCCGGCCGTCGGCGACTCCGGTTTCGCCATCTCTCTGCGCGGCAGCGGCTTGCGCATGAAGGCGTCGAAGGTCTGCTCCACGCGGCTGTTGAAGATGTTGTCGGCTTCGTGCGTCGGATCTTGGAACTGCACGATGTACATCGTCTCGCCGAAACGCTTGCGCATCAGCTCGATCGGATCGACGGGCGCGCGATCGGTGTGCGGGGTGTTGATGCCGACCACCCCGGCCACTCGATTCGGATGGCGGAGCGGCATCTGCCAGACGACGAAGCCGCCCCAGTCATGGCCTACGAAGATCGCCATGTCGATCTCGAGGTGATCGAGCAGGCCGACGAGATCGGCGGTCAAATGCTCGATATCATAGGCCTCGACCGGCTCGGGCCGGTCGGTGGTGCCATAGCCGCGCTGGTCCGGCGCGATCACTCGAACGCCGGCTTCGCTGAGCGCCTTGATCTGATGGCGCCAGGAGAACGCAAGCTCCGGCCAGCCGTGGCACAGCACCATCGGCGGCCTGTCGCCCGCCGGACCCGCTTCATAGTAGCCCATGCGAATCCCGTTCGTCGGTGCGAACTTGAGCGGCGGCATTTCGATCATGGGGTCAGATCCGCGGCAATTTGCAGAATATGGCGCGGCGGCCGCCTCATGCGGTCGCGCTTTACCTATCAGAACGATAGTGCCTGCTTCTGGAGGGCGTAGGCAATGGCAAACGGACCCGAGCGGTCGAACGGCGTGAACCGTCCTTCCGCCTGCGACAGCCGGTCCGCGACGGCCCACAGCGCCGCAGGATTGACGCTGAGCCCGATGTGGCTGGCGCCAAGCACTTCGATATTCTCGGCCTGCTCCGAGGCGCGCAACCTGCACGTGTTCCAGTTCACGATGCCGTCTGTACGCGAATAGATCGAAGTGGTCGGCACCGGCAGGTCGCCGGCAATCGCCTCGCGAAGCTCGGCATGGTCTTCGACCTTCTCTCCCGACAGCGCCTCGTAAAGCCGCGTCGCATTGGTGGCACGCACGTCGTTGGCGAACGGACTGCCTAGGCTGATGACGTAACGCACCTCTTCGGGCGCCTGTAGTGCGAGATCGCGGGCATAGACGCCGCCGAGACTCCAGCCGACGAGACTGACCTTGCGCCCGGTGACGGAGAAGATTTGGCCAAGACGATCGCGCAGGGCCGATCGTATCCGCGCCACCCCTCCGATATTGCGGCCCATCTGCCAGCCGTGGGTATCGTATCCCAGCGCGCGCAGATAGCGGCGCATCGGCAGCATGGAGAGGTCGCTGGCGAGGAAACCGGGCAGGACCAGCACCGGATGGCCATCGCCGCGCGGCGCCCGCATCAACAGCGGCGAGAGCAGAACGCTTGCGTTGAGCTCGAGCACACCTCTTGCTTCGGCAAGCAACAGGCCAAAGCTCGGCGGATGAAGCCGTCCCCCCGTGTCGGCTTCGTTTCGCCCGGGCAGCATTATTTCTTCTTGCCGCCTCCCCCACCGAGTCCGGCCATGGCGACAAACATGTCCTGGAAGCGTTCAGCAACCTTTGGATCGAACCAGTTCTGCATCATCGATTCCGGCGAGATCTTCTCGATGTTGGCCGTCATCTGCTGCTGCAGTTTGTCCATCACGGCCATTTGCATCGGCGATACGTCCGGCAGTCCGAAGAACTGTCGGGCCTCGAGGGGCGTGCAATCGATTTCGATGTTAACCTTCATTATCCCCTCCTCCTCGGATTTCGAGCGGTGGTTGCGCAGTATCACCGCGAGTTGCAGCACGACGCAAGCGGTCTTGAGGCCAGGATCCGCCAGCCTGTGCCGTGACCGGCAGAGAGGGTCAATAATCGCTCAATTCGAAAGATGGTTTCAACGGGGCTAACTGGCGCCCGTTCCAGCCGCAGCCCGGCAGAGGAATGGAAATGCCATGGTGCAGCACGGCACGACGGCTCGAATAGCTTGCATGCGCCGGCGACGCCTTGATCGCGCCGAGGGGAATTGCCGCTTGCAGGGGCGACAACCTCTCTGGCAACATGGCTCGATCATCGCGTCAGGCGACCATTACAGCGGAGAACATTGAGCATGTCGGCACGCCAAATCCTGCTTGCGGCGACCCTGGCCTCGATCGTCGCCTTCCCGCTGTCGCCCGCTGCAAGCCAGACCTTGCGCTACGCCAACCAGGGCGACCTCAAGTCGCTTGACCCCTACACGCTGAAAGAGACGACGACGATCGCTCATCACGGGCATGTCTACGACGGTCTCGTTGCCCGCGACAAGGACCTGAAGATCGTTCCGGCACTGGCGGAGAGCTGGGAGACGCTGAATCCGACCCAATGGCGCTTTCACCTCCGCAAAGGAGTGAAATTCCACAATGGAGACCCGTTCACCGCGGAAGATGTGATCTTTTCCGCGGAGCGCGTGCGGGCCAAGGGTTCCAACTTTCTGAGCAACGTTCCCGCCGACGCCAAGTTCGTCAAGGTCGACGACTACACGGTCGACGTGATGCTCGACTCGCCCAATCCCATCCTGATTTCGCAATGGGATAGTTGGTACATCATGGACAAGAAGTGGTGCGAGCAGAACAACGCGGTCGCGCCGACCCCGGCTTCCGCGACCACCCCGAGCTACGCCGCGCTCCACGAAAACGGCACAGGCCGCTTCATCATCGATAGTCACCAGCCCGGCGTGAAGACCGTCTACAAGGCCAATCCGAACTGGTGGGGCAAGTCCGAACACAATCTCAAGGAGATCATTTTCACGCCGATCGCGTCGGACGCGACTCGTGTGGCGGCGCTGCTGTCGGGCGAGGTCGACGTGATCGAGCCGGTTCCGATCCAGGACATCCAGCGTGTCAACAGCAGCGGAACCGCCGCCGTCCAGACCGGTCCGGAACTTCGCACCATCTTCCTCGGCATGGATCAGGTGCGCGACGAATTGCTGTATTCGAACGTGAAGGGAAAGAATCCCTTCAAGGACATCCGGGTTCGCGAGGCCTTCTATAAGGCGATCGACATCGAGTTGATCAAGGGCCGGGTCATGCGCGGACTTTCGACCCCCTCGGCACTGATGATCGCGCCCCCGCTGTTCCCGTTAGCCAAGGACTTTACCCGCCAGAAGTTCGATCCAGACGCCGCCAAGAAGCTGCTGACCGAAGCGGGTTACCCCGACGGCTTCGAGGTCACGATGGATTGCCCGAACGACCGCTACGTCAACGACGCGGCGATCTGCCAGGCGGTGGTCGGCATGCTGGCGCGCATCGGCGTCAAGGTGGACCTGTTGGCACAACCCAAGGCGCAGTATTTCGCCAAGGTGCTCAAACCGGGCGGCTATCAGACCTCGTTCTACCTCCTGGGCTGGACGCCGGCCTCGTCCGATTCCCACAACGTGCTGCACGACATCCTGGGCTGCCGGGACGACGCCAAGGATCCGACGCGCGGCGAAGGCAATCTCGGTGGCTATTGCAACAAGAAGGTGGATGTGCTGACCGACAAGATCCTGGTCGAGAGCGACACTGCCAAGCGCGACCAGATGATCAAGGAAGCGTTCCAGATCATCATCGACGACTACGGCTACATCCCGCTGCATCAGCAGGCACTGGCGTGGGGCGTCTCGAAAAAGGTGAAGCTGTCCCAGCGCGCCGACAACCAGGTGCTGCTCTACTGGGCGACGAAACAGGAATAGGACTGTCAGCGAAAGTTCCCGGCAGCGTTGCGCTTCCCGGATTTTTCGTTAAGACAAGCCATGATACGCGCCGCTGCCAACAAGAAGTGAAAGGATCAGATGCTCGCTTTCACTCTTCGCCGCGCAATCCAGGCACTCGGGGTGATGATCGCGGTCGGGATCATCGCCTTCGCCATGTTCCGTTTCGCGGGAGATCCGGTCAACCAGATCGTCTCGATCGACACTGCGGCAGCCGAACGCGCGGCGATCCGCAAATCGCTCGGCCTCGACGATCCGGTCATCGTGCAGTTCGGCCGATATTTCGCCGATGCTGCCCAGTTCAAATTCGGCGTCTCCTATCAGTTCCGCCAGCCGGTTACGAACCTCCTGATGGAACGGATGCCGGCAACGCTGGAGCTGGCGATCTGCGCCACCATCTTCGCAATGGTCTTCGGAATCCTGATGGGCGTGTACTCGGCGCTGCACCGCGACGGCCTGCTCGCCAAGGCGTTCCAGACGATATCCCTGATCGGCATCTCGTTGCCGACGTTCCTGATCGGCATTCTCCTCATCTACCTGTTTTCGGTCACGCTCGGCTGGCTGCCCTCGTTCGGACGCGGCGAGGTGGTTCGGATCGGCTGGTGGACCACCGGGCTCCTCACCCTGTCCGGGCTGAAGGCACTGATCCTGCCCTCCATCACGCTGGGGCTGTTTCAGATGACGCTGATCATGAGGCTGGTGCGGGCCGAAATGCTGGAGGTGCTGCGCACCGACTACATCCGTTTTGCCCGCGCCCGCGGCCTGACCACCCGCGCGATCCATTTCGGCCACGCGCTGCGAAACACGCTGGTTCCCGTCATCACGGTGGCCGGCCTGCAATTCGGCTCGGTCATCGCATTTGCGATCATCACCGAGACGGTATTTCAGTGGCCGGGAATGGGCCTGCTGTTCGTCCAGGCGGTGCACAATGTCGACATCCCCATCATGGCGGCCTACCTCATGATGGTGTCCCTGATCTTCGTCGCCATCAACTTCGTGGTCGATATCCTCTATACTGTCGTCGATCCGCGCCTGCGGTCGACCGTCAGCCGGCCGGCCTAAAGATGAGCGAAACTGTCGCAGAGCCCAACGCGGAAGAGCGCCCCTCGCACGGCACGACTCACCCGGGCTTGTTTGCGCGCCTCATCGACAGCGACCTGGTCCATTCGTTCCGCCGCTCCAGGCTCACCATGCTGGCGGCCCTGGTGACGCTGCTGTTCTTCCTGCTGGCGATCTTCGCGCCGCTTCTCGCCGTGCAGAACCCGTTCGATCCCGCCCAGCTCCAGTTGATGAATTCGCGCATCGCGCCGTTGTGGACGGCCGACGGCCAGAGCCCGTTCCTGCTCGGCACAGACGAGCAGGGCCGCGATGTCTTCTCCGCGATCCTCTACGGCCTGAGGATATCGCTCGCGGTCGGTGTGCTCGGCGTCATCTTCTCCGGCGTGCTCGGCATTCTCCTCGGCCTCATTGCCGGCTATTTCGGCGGCGCCGTCGACAGCCTGATCATGCGCATTGCCGACGTGCAGCTCTCCTTCCCTGCGATCCTGATCGCGCTACTTATCAACGGCGTGGTCAAGTCGGTGCTCGGCAACAAGCTGGACGCGGCGAGCATGCTCGGCGTGCTGGTGCTCGCGATTGGGCTCAGCTTCTGGGTGCAGTATGCTCGCACCGTGCGCGGCTCGGTGATGGTCGAGAAGAACAAGGATTACGTCGCTGCGGCACAACTGATCGGATTGCCGGCGGCCGTGATCATGCTTCGCCACGTGCTGCCGAACACGACGGGCCCGATCTTCGTGATCGCGACCATCAACCTTGCGCTGGCGGTCATCACCGAGGCCACGCTGTCCTTCCTCGGCTCCGGGATGCCAGAAACCATGCCTTCGCTCGGAACCCTGATCCGGATCGGCAACAATTATCTGTTCGCCGGCGAATGGTGGATCGTCACATTCCCCGGCGTGGCGCTCGCGGTGCTGATCCTTTCCATCAACCTGCTCGGCGACTGGCTGCGCGACGCGCTCAACCCGAAGCTCCGATGAACAGCCCTGACCGACTTCGTCCATGACCGAACCCGTTCTTTCCGTGCGCAACCTCCAGGTGGAGTTCATGACCCGCCGTGGAGCGCTGCGCGCGATCGACGACGTCTCCTTCGACATTGCCAAGGGTGAAGTGCTGGGCGTGGTCGGTGAATCCGGCGCCGGCAAATCCGTCACCGGCATGGCCGTGATCGGGCTCATCGATCCCCCAGGGGGTCTCGCGGGAGGGGAAATCCACCTGTCCGGCACGCGCATCGACAACCTGCCGCCGGAGGAAATGCGCCGCATCCGGGGCAAGCGGATCGGCATGATCTTCCAGGACCCGCTGACCAGCCTCAACCCGCTGTACCGGATCGGCGACCAGATCGTGGAGACGATCCGCACCCACACCAGCCTTTCCGAACGGGCGGCGCGCCGGCGCGCCATCGATCTGTTGGCCGAGGTCGGCATTCCCGCGCCGGAGAAGCGCATCGACGGCTATCCGCACGAATTCTCCGGCGGCATGCGCCAGCGCGTGGTGATTGCGCTCGCCATCTGCGCCGAGCCGGAACTGATCATTGCCGACGAACCCACCACCGCGCTCGACGTCTCCGTGCAGGCGCAGATCATCGCGCTGATCAAGCGCCTCGGGCGCGATCACGGCACCGCGGTGATGCTGGTCACCCACGACATGGGCGTGATCGCCGAGACCTCCGACCGCGTCGCGGTGATGTATGCCGGTCGGATCGCGGAGATCGGCCCGGTGCAGGAGGTCGTCAGGAATCCACTGCACCCCTACGCCAAGGGCCTGATGGGCGCGATCCCCACCCTGTCCGGCGAAGAAACGCGTTTGGTGCAGATCCCGGGCACGATGCCGCGGCTGTCGGCTATTCCACCGGGCTGCTCGTTCAACCCGCGCTGCGCCTTTGCTTTCGAGCGCTGCCGCATCGAACGGCCGGAGCCGATCCGCCAGGGCACGCAGGCCGTGGCCTGCCATCTCTGTGATGCCGCCGCAAAGGACAGTGCAGCATGAGTCCGGCTCCGTTCGTCCAGGCAAGAGATCTGCGCCAGGTCTTCGACGTTTCGAAACCGTGGCTCAACCGCATGCTCGAAGGCAGGCATCTCGAATTCCTCAAGGCGGTCGACGGCGTCAGTTTCGATATTGCCAAGGGCGAGACCTTTGCCATCGTCGGCGAGTCCGGATCGGGAAAGACCACGGTGGCGCGCATGGTGGTCGGACTGCTGCCGCCGAGTTCGGGCGAGGTTTTGATCGACGGCGTTTCGATGTCGGATCCTAAGCAGGCCTCGGCACGGCGGCGCCTGCGCCGGCGTATCCAGATGATCTTCCAGGATCCCTATGCCAGCCTCAATCCGCGCTTTCGCGTCGACGCCATCATCGCCGAGCCGATCCGCGCCTTCGATCTGATCGAGGGCGAACGCGACATACGGGCGCGCGTCGGCGAACTCCTGGGGCTGGTCGGGCTGCATCCCGACGACCGGCTGAAATTTCCCCACGAATTCTCCGGCGGGCAGCGCCAGCGCATAGCCATTGCGCGGGCACTCGCCTCCAACGCCGAATTCATCGTCTGCGACGAGCCGACCTCGGCGCTCGATGTTTCCGTGCAGGCGCAGATTTTGAACCTCATGCGCGACCTGCAGGACAAGCTTGGCCTCACCTACCTCTTCATCAGCCACAACCTCGCTGTGGTCCGCCACATGGCGAGCCGTGTCGGGGTCATGTATCTCGGACGCATCGTCGAAATTGCCGAAAGCCGCGAGTTGTTCGCCCAGCCGCGCATGCCCTACACCACGATGCTGCTGGGCGCGGTGCCGGATCTTGCCATGACCGGGCGGCAGCGCATTCCCGTCAAGGGCGAGATTCCGAATCCGATCGATCCGCCGCCCGGCTGCGCGTTCAATCCGCGCTGCCCGCTTGCGTTCGACCTGTGCCGCAAGGAAGCGCCCCGGCTGATCGACGGCGTTGCCTGTCACGCGGTCAACACCGCGCCGGCGCCGGCCTGATCTGCGCGGCACGAACAACGGTTGGCAGCCTGCTCCCGCTGTGCTCAAGTGCACACCGCCGCCAGCCAGTGGATCTCGATGAGCAACATCAATCCCGATCCGTTCACCACCCGGCCTGAGATCGAAGGCACGTTCGGGGTCGTCGCCTCGACCCACTGGATCGCAACAGCGGTGGGCATGGCGACGCTCGAGAAAGGCGGCAACGCCTTCGACGCAGGTGCCGCCACCGCCTTCACGCTGCAGGTGGTGGAGCCGCATCTCAACGGACCCGGCGGCGACGTGCCGATCATCGTCCACGATGTGCGGCGCGGCCGCGTCGAGGTGATCTGCGGCCAGGGACCGGCGCCCGCGCGCGCGACGATCGCTCATTACAGGAACGAGGGCCTCGACATGGTGCCCGGCACCGGGCTGTTGGCTGCCTGCGTGCCCGGCACCTTCGAGTCCTGGATGCTGCTCTTGCGCGATTACGGCACCCTGCGGCTGCGCGAAGTACTGGAGCCCGCAGTCGTCTACGCCCGCGACGGCTACCCGCTGGTCGAACGCGCCTCGGCCACCATTAGGACAGTCGAGCAGTTGTTCCGGCAGCACTGGCCGACATCGGCGGCGGTCTACCTGCCGAACAACGAGGTGCCGGCACCTGGCATCATCTTCACCAACAAGAAGCTCGCCGAAACCTACACGAGGATCCTGAACGAGGCCGAGAGCGCCGGCGGCAATCGCGAAGCGCAGATCGAGCGCGCGCGCAAGGCCTGGTCGCAGGGTTTTGTCGCGGAGGCTATCGACAGGTTCTGCCGCACCCAGGAGGTCATGGATGTCAGCGGCTCGCCGCATCGCGGCGTGCTCAGCGCCGACGACATGGCACGCTGGCAGCCGACGATCGAGGCGCCGCTGACCTATGACTATGGCCGCTACACCGTCTGCAAGGCCGGCGTCTGGAGCCAGGGGCCCGTTACGCTGCAGCAGCTCGCATTACTCAAGGGCTTTGCGATCGACGGGCTCGATCCGGCCGGGCCTGATTTCATCCATCTGCAGGTCGAATGCGCCAAGCTCGCCTTCGCCGATCGCGAGAAGTTCTACGGCGATCCGAACTTCACCGAAGTGCCGATCGCGACCCTGTTGTCCGACGCCTACAACGACGAACGCCGCAAGCTGATCTCCGACAAGGCCTCGCTCGAACTTCGTCCGGGGTCGATCGAGGGATTTGGCGGGACGGTGAAGCTCCGCCGGGCGGAAGTGCAGCGCGAGGCGGTCGGCGCGTTCGGCGCAGGCGAGCCGACTGTCGGCCGCTTTGGCGAGGTGCGCGGTGACACCGTGCATTTCGACATCATCGACAAGGCCGGCAACATGATCTCGTCGACGCCGTCGGGCGGCTGGCTGCAATCCTCACCGGTCATTCCCGAGCTCGGCTTCTGCCTTGGCAGCCGGGCCCAGATGTTCTGGCTCGAGGAAGCGCACCCGGCCGCGCTTGCGCCGGGAAAACGGCCGCGGACCACGCTTTCGCCCACCATGGCGCTGCGCGACGGCGAGCCGTATCTTGCCTGGGGAACGCCGGGCGGCGACCAGCAGGACCAGTGGGTCACGCAGTTCTTTCTGCGGCACGTTCATTGCGGGCTGAATTTGCAGGAAGCAATCGATGCGCCGGCCTGGCACTCCGAGCATTTCCCGATCTCGTTCTGGCCGCGCACCGCGCGGCCCGGCGTGCTCGTGGTCGAGAACCGCGTGCCCAAGGCGACCGTCAATGCGCTTAAGGCTCGCGGGCACATCGTCGAGGTCGGACCTGACTGGTCAGAGGGCCGTCTCACCGCGGCCTCCCGGGTGGGTGTGAGGCGGCGCGCGGCCGCCAATCCGCGCGGCATGCAGGGCTACGCGGCCGGACGCTGACGGACAGAGACGGACGGATAACACGACATGACCTGGTCGATCATCGCGCGAGACAAAGATACCGGCGAGTTTGGCATTGCGGTTGCGACACGGTTCTTCGCCGTCGGCGCGCGCGTGCCCTTCATCGCCTCCGGCCTTGGCGCCATCGCGACGCAAGCGCTGGTCAATCCCTATTACGGCATCGACGGCATAAAGCTTCTGCGCGAGGGCAGAAACGCTCACGACGTCCTCACCGCCCTGCTCGCAACCGACAGCGGCCGCGAGAGTCGCCAGCTTCACATCATGGATGCCAAGAGCGAGATTGCCGCCCACACCGGCAGCGACTGCGTCGACTGGAGCGGGCACATCGCGGGCAGCGGCTTTTCCATCGCCGGCAACATGCTCGCGGGCGCAGCCGTGCTCGATGAGACCGCTCACGCCTGGCTTTCCAATGAGAAGCTGCCCTTCCCAAGCCGGCTGATCGCGGCGCTGCGCGCCGGCCAAGCCGCCGGCGGCGACAAGCGCGGCAGGCAGTTCGCGGCCCTCCTGATTCATGGCGAAGAAGCGTGGTCCGCGCTCGATCTGCGCGTCGACGACCATCCCGATCCTCTCGCCGAGCTGGAGCGGCTCGAACAGAAAAGCCGCGAGCTGTGGGTGCATTTCCGGGAATTGCTGCCGACCCGCAAGGATCCCGCCGGTACCACCGACCGCGCGGTGATCGACGCCCGCATCGAAGCAGCCAAGACCACCAAGCAATGACTACGCTGATCTGCGCGACGCGCTCGGTCCGCGCCGGCGCTAACGGTGACCTGCTTCAGATCACGGTCTCGCGCATCACGCGCCGGCAATCCATCTCGTATTCGAGATCAACCACCGGCGGCCGCGCAAAGTGCCAGGTCAGGCCGGAGCGCATCGCGCCACGGCGGACCAGTTCGTCGGCAACGGCGGGATGAAAATCGTGCACCGAATAGGCCTGCACGCCCGTGGTCTCCTTCCAGCCGAAGCCGAATGCCGAGAGGCGCTCTTCCATTTCGCCGACGGTAAAGCCGACCTTTTCCCGTAATCCGTCCGGGCTGAGGTCGCGGTACCGCACGATCCGCTCGGAATAGGTGCCGGGGCCGCCGCGCGCCTCGGCTCCGCCGGCGATCACGAAGGTGGATGTCGAAGCGCCGGTCGGCCGCGTGAAGGAAAAGGCATAAAAGGACGGCTCAGCCGGTGGATCGATCTCCGGGCAGACATTGCTGCGCGCCACCGGATTGGTGGTGCCATCGAAAATGCCCCACTCCGCCAGTGTCTTGACGTAGTGCAGGTTGAAGGCGCGAAAGCCTTCTTCGGTGAACGCCGCAGGCGAGCGCAGTTCGCAGGCACAGAATGCGGTCAGCGGCCGTCCCGCTGCCTGGATGTACTTTGCGGCTTGAGCAAACCCATCCGCCAACGGCACGAGCTGATCGAAGCGAACGCGCTCGATTTCGTAGCCGGGATCGGCCGCGGCACCACTCGAATACTGGAACACGGCCGGGATGAAGCGGTAATTGCCGGAAGGAAAATCACGCGTCATCTCGATGCTCCCGTTTGCGTTGCTGCAGATGCCTGGTGTCCAAGACTGCCTTGGTGAACTGACGTCGACGCCTGCAAACCGACCAGCGTGCGGCGCGGCCGGGCCAGCATCGCGCAAAAAACAAAGCGCGGCAACGACGATGGCCGGTGCCGCGCTTCAGCTCTCATCAAGCGAGCTCGTCAGGTCGACCTCAGAGCCTTGGGCCCGAGATCATAGGCCTTGATCTGCCTGGCCCGCTCGGAGCTCGCCGCCTTGCTGTGGTCGGTCGCCAGAACGACGTACACCGCCGGCAGCACGAACAGGGTGAACAGCGTTCCGATCGACATGCCCGCGACGACCACGAGCCCGATCGAGAACCGGCTGGCGGCGCCGGCGCCGGTCGCGGTCAGAAGCGGGATCAGGCCGGTGACCATGGCCGCGGTGGTCATCAGGATCGGCCGCAACCGGATACGCGCAGCCATCTCGATGGCCGAACGCCGGTCCAGCCCCTCGTTGAGCTGCAGCTCCCTGGCGAACTCCACCATCAGGATGCCGTGCTTGGTGATCAGGCCGACCAGCGTCAGCAGCCCGACCTGGGTGTAGATGTTGATGGTCGCTACTCCGAAGAACAGCGGGATCAGGGCGCCGACAATCGCCATGGGCACGCTGATCATGATGACCAGCGGATCGCGCAGGCTTTCGAACTGCGCGGCGAGCACCAGGAAGATGATGATGATTGCAAAACCGAGGGTGATCAGCAGCTGATTACCCTCCTGCACGTACTGCCGGGAGTCGGCGAGGTAGTCGTGGCTGAACCCGGCGGGCAGCTTCTTGGCTTCGCCCTCGAGGAACTCGACCGCCTGCCCGACCGTCACGCCCGGGATCGGCACGGCCATGAAGGTTGCCGAGTTGAGCTGGTTGTAGTGGGTGAGCGCGTTCGGGTCGGTACCGGTCTCGATCGAGACCACCGTGGATAGCGGCAACTGCTGACCCGTCCTCGTCGTCACGTAAAAACCGGACAGCGACTCCGGCGTCAGGCGCTGGTCGCGCGGCACCTGCGGAATCACCTGGTAGGAGCGTCCTTCAAGGTTGAAGCGGTTCACATAATTGCCGCCGAGCAGCGTCGCCAGCGACGCGCCGATGTTCTGCATGGTCACCCCAAGGTCGTTCGCCTTGGTACGATCGATCTTCAGCCTCACCACAGGCTGGTTGAAGTTCAGATCGCTGTCGGAGACGATGAACAGTCCGCTCTTGCGCGCAGCGTCCTTCAGCTTCTCCATCTGCTCATAGACGGTCTGGAAGCCGGTGGTCGAATTGATCACCATCTGGATCGGCAGACCGCCGGGGCCGCCGGGCAAGGGCGGAAGGTTGAATGCAAAGGCGTTGACGCCTTCGATCTTGCTGAGTTCCGCCTGCACCAGAGGCTTGAGCTTGATCGAGGAGCGCTTGCGCTCGTCCCACGGGGTCAGCAGCATGCCGGCGATGCCGCTTTGCGCGCCATTGATCCCATTCAGCACGAAGCGCAGATCGGTTTCCGGAAACTTCTGGAACGCCTGGTCGAGCTTGTCGCCGTAGAAATTGTAGTAGTCGATATTGGCGTATTTCGGCGCCTTGGTGAGCGCGAAGACGATGCCCTGATCTTCCTCCGGCGCGAGCTCCTTTGCGGTGTGCATGTAGAGGAAGCCGACCAGCCCCAGTATCGTCACCGCGAACAGGCCGGTGACCGCCTTGTAGTCGAGCGAGCGGTCGAGCTTTCTGCCGTACCAGCGCGTCACCGCGCCGAACACCCGGTTCACCAGCCTGGAAAAGCGTCCTTCGTCGGCGTTCTTCAACAGCACCGAGCACATCATCGGTGACAGCGTCAGCGCGATCACGCCCGAGACGATAACCGACCCCGCCAGCGTGAAGGCGAATTCGCGGAACAGCGCGCCGGTGAGGCCGCCGAGGAAGCCGATCGGCGCATAGACGGCGGCCAGCGTGATAGTCATGGAGATGACGGGGCCGACGATCTCACGCGCGCCCTGCAGTGCGGCCTGAACCGGCGGACTGCCCTCCTCCAGATGCCGGTGAATGTTCTCCACCACCACGATCGCGTCATCGACCACGAGCCCGATCGCCAGCACCATCGCGAGCAGCGTCAGCAGGTTGAAGCTGAAGCCCATGATCAGCATCATGGTGCAGACGCCGATCAGCGACAAAGGAATCGTGACGACCGGAATGATCACCGACCGCAGCGAGGCCAGGAACAGGAAGATCACCACGACGACGATCAGCACGGCTTCGCCCAGCGTCATCTCGACCTCGTTGATCGAGGACTGGATGAACTTGGTCGAGTCGTAGGCGACCTTCATCTTCATCGACGGCGGCAAATTGCGCTCGATCTCCGGGAACAGCGCGCGGACGCCCCTCACCAGCGTCAGCGGATTGCCTTGCGGCGTCGCCTGCACGCCGATGAAGATCGCACGCTCCCCGTTGAAGGCGACGCTCGCGTCGGTGCTTTGCGCGGCAAGCTCGACGGTGGCGATGTCCTCCATCCGCACGAAGCCGCCGTCCTTGGCCTTCACGATCATTCGCTTGAACTGCTGGACGTCGGTCAGCCCGGTATTGGTCGAGATGTTGGAGACGATGAAGTAGCCCTTGGTCTGGCCCGCGGCCGACTGGAAGTTGTTGGCGGAGATCGCGGCCGCGACGTCGGTCGGCGACACGCCGCGGCCCGCCATCTTGACCGGATCGAGCCACAACCGCATCGCAAAGGTCTGGCCGCCCAGGATATCCGCCGAGGCGACGCCGTCGACGGTCGAGAGCACCGGCTGCACCACGCGCGTCAGGTAGTCGGAAATCGCCGATCCCGACAGCTCATCGCTGGAGAAGCCGATATACATCACCGCGGTGGCCTGCCCCGTCGTCTTGGTGACGATCGGGTCGTTCGATTCCTTCGGGATCAGGTATTTGACCGAGTTCACCTTGGCGAGGACCTCGGTGAGCGCCTGGTTCGGGTCGAAGTTCAGCTTGATGTAGACCTGGATCGTCGAGGTGCCGAGCACCGAGGAGGAGGTTATGTAGTCGACGCCCTCGGCGGAAGCCACCGCCTGCTCGAGCGGAGTGGTGATGAAGCCCTGGATCAGATCGGCTGACGCGCCGGGATAGACGGTCGTGACGTTCACCACCGTGTTGGAGAGCTTCGGATATTGCCGGATCGGCAGCACTGTCGCAGCGCGCAGGCCGATCAACAGGATCAGCAGGCTGACGACGACCGACAGAACCGGACGCTTGATGAAGATATCGGTAAAAACCATCGCGACGATCTCGATTGGAGGCTTGCCGCGCGCATGATCCGGCCATGCCGGATCCTGTCGCGACAGCGCGTTTCAGTAGCGCGGCGCTTGTGCCGGTTTCGATGGCAGCGGGTCGGTCGAAATCGCCACCGCTGCACCCGATTGCAGCTTGAGTTGGCCGACTGCGACGATCCGGTCACCGGGCTTCAGGCCCTTGAGGATCTCGGCACGTCCATCAGACCTGTTGCCGGTCTGCACATAGGTGCGCACCGCGGTCAGGCTGGTCTTGCCGTCGTCCTCCTTCTTCTCGGTGATCAGGAACACCGAGTCGCCGTAAAGCGTGTAGTCGACCGCGGTCTCGGACACGGTGATGACCGGCGGCTTTTCCGGCAGCACCACCGTCGTGGTCGCGAACATGCCGGGCTTGAGGATGTGATCCGGATTGGCGATCGTCGCCTGCACGTGGATGTTGCGCGTGTCGGTCGAGATCTGCGGCTCGATCGTCGTGATCTTGCCCTCGAAGGTGCGGCTCGGATAGGCGTCGACCTTCAGGCGAACGATCTGACCGACCTGCAAATGGCCACTGTCCTTTTCCGTCACCGTGAAGTTGGCGTACAGCGCCGAAAGGTCGGTCAGCGACACGATCGCAGTGCCGGCGGTCAGATACTGGCCGACCTCCACCTTCCGCACGCCGAGCTCGCCGTCGAACGGTGCCCGCACCAGCTTCTGCGAGATCAGCGCTTCGGTCTTGGCGATACCGGCATTAGCCTGGTCGTAGGCGGCCTGGGCCTGATCGACGGTCGCCTGCGGACCGAACTGCCGCGCCGCCAATTGCTTGGCGCGCTCGAGCGACAGCTGCGCGAGCGTGGCCTGGGCCTTGAAGTTGGCGAGATCACCCTGCTCCGGCGCGTCGTACAGTTGCACGAGCGGAGTGCCGGTGGTCACATGGGTGCCAGGAGTGAACTTGATCTCGGTGACGCGCCCGCCGACATCCGAAGTCACGTTGACCTGGTGCACGGCGGCGAGATCGCCGACCGCGGTCAAAAGGTTCGGAAGGACTTCCGACTTCGCCTCGACCACGCTCACCGTCACCGGCGGCGGCTTGTTGTTGGCGAAAATGCCCTTGATGAGATTGGATCGCCAGTGTTCGAAATAGAGGATTCCACCTACGACCGCCGCGAGCGTAGATCCGACGATAATAAACCAGAGCACCGGCCGAACTGGACGCTTCGGCGCTTTGTCAATCGGTTCACCCGATATCTTGTGTTCGGTCACGATGTTCATGTTCATGCACCTTCTGCAATCACCTTCTCGCCCGCATCGGCCGACGATTCCTGGTCCAGATGCGAAGCGATTGCGGCGTCGTGAAGCCCGAGGCCACGCAGGAGAAACTCACAAAGTTCACGTTCGAGATTGTTGGTATTGCCGTAGGACAAGCACGGGATAGCCGGAAGGCGTGTCATCGCCATGGTGAGTACGGTGTGATGGGCAAACCAGAACAGGTTGAGCGGATCACTTCCGATCCGCGCGGCGTCTCCCACCGCGATGGCCCGCTCCAGCGAGGCGATAAACAGCGGCGCGAAGAGAGTTTTGATCTTGGCATAAATCAACTGGGCAAATTCGCCGTCATCGAGATGGCTTGTGACCATCAGCCGCAGCCGCTGCGCCTCTTCCTCGTTCGGGATGCTCGCGATCTGGACGAAGTGCTGGACCATGCGGCGGGTCAGTTCCACCAGCGTCGCAGTCGACGGTTCGCGCTCGCGCAGATCGGCCAGACCCGGATCGGCTTCGCACTCCTCGGTGAGGATATCAGCGAAAAGCGCAGCCTTGGACGGAAAATGCTTGAAAAGCAGGGCTTCCGAAATGGCCGCCGCAGCCGCCACGCTTTTGGTCGTGGTGCCGGCATAGCCATGTCGGGCAAAGCAACGTTTGGCTGCTCCCAAGATCAGTTGCCGCCTGAGGTCGCTCGTCATCCGTAGAGTGCTCATAGTTGTGAGTAAGCACTCACCCACGCAGAAGTCAAGGCGTGCCGGTACAATACAACCAGGGACAGACCTCAAATGGGCGGCATGATCCGCTTCGGCGGTGAGCAGGGAGAAGTCTTAGAAATCAACTTTCCGGAGCCCCCGGTCCGGTCTTGTCGGCACCCACGCGACTGCCCGTTGCTGGGTTCTCGGGTCGCGCCTGAGAGCCGTCGCCCCATTCGCGACGCACGTCAAGAGCTTCCGCCACGAGCGCGTCACGCCCGGCCTGGGAGCGCGCAGATCATGGCTAGATCGGCGGAAACCCGAGATCACCACGTATCCGGTTCATGATGTAGGTGCCGTCCCGGGTGGGCAGCACGCGCTCTACCCCCGCGCTGTCGATCTTCACGCTGGCGAAGCGCGGACCAGCCGAAACGTCCTGGATCGCCTTCGCAAAAGCATCCACCTCGGACATGGTCGACATCGCGCGGGCATCCCCAATTCCACAAGACTTCGCTACCCCGACCAGATCGGCCACGGCCGCGGTATGGCTCACCTGCCCGCCCGTCTCGCCGTAGCACTCGTTGTCGAGCACGACGATCGAGAGATTGCCGGGCTTCTGCAGGCCCACCGTGGCAAGACTCCCCATGCCCATCAGCATCTCGCCATCCCCGGTGATGACCAGGACAGGCAGCTTCGGTTGTGCCAGCGCAAGGCCCAGCCCGATCATCACGGCACCGCCCATTCCGCCCCAGAGATAGAAGTTGCGCGGATGGTCGCCGGCGGCCGTGATGTCATTGGTCGAAGCGCCGAGCCCGCCCACCGCAACCGCATCCTTGCGGCCGGCCAGCAATGCCGCGACGACCTGGCGGCGGTTGAGAAGATTTGCTTTGCTCATTTGAAGACCTTGGCCCCGATCAGGCGCTGCGACAACAGGACGGCGGTCGGGGTCAAGGCGTTGTAGGCCTGCGCCGCTCCGGCCTCGACGACTTCGGGCACTTCCTGCGGATTTGATGCACGCAGCACCTCGACGCCGGAAAGTTCGAGTAC
Organism: Bradyrhizobium sp.; assembly: GCF_016213215.1. Taxonomy (GTDB): domain Bacteria; phylum Pseudomonadota; class Alphaproteobacteria; order Rhizobiales; family Xanthobacteraceae; genus Bradyrhizobium. Next base: position 57,502 of record NZ_JACRAW010000107.1, read on the forward strand.
GCCTTGCGTGCTCGCTCCCATGGGCACCTGCCATGGATTGAACTCGCCCCACTCGCCGCGCATGGTCACCAGCATGAAAAGCGGAAACTTGAGCAGCGGGACCAGCGAAAGCATGTTGATGCAGTTGCCCACACCGCTCGACTGCATCAACACGACGCCGCGCTCGCCGCCGGCCCAGGCGCCCGCGAGCAGCGCAACGCCCTCTTCTTCCGTCGTCAGCGGAATGCCGCGCATCGAGGCGGACGACAGCACGCGCCGGATGAGCTGCGAATGCCCGGCATCCGGCACGTAGGCCACCTGCCGCACCTCGAAGCGCTGCAGGATCGAGAAGATTTCATCAGGCCATGAAGGCGTCGTCTCAATGGCGGCGTCCGTGCGAGCGTGCATTCTTGTTCCCGGTCGGCTGTAAATCAAAAGCGGACTGTAGACGGACCGGCGCGTTGTTCGAAAGAGCCAAAACGGCATATCGGTCTTAACGCGCGAGTATGGCGGCATGACGCAGATGCGAAAGAGCTGGCGGCAAGCTTCGATCTCGAAAGGCTGACGCCTGGATCCTACGAGACTCCCTATCCGACCTATCATGCACTGCGGCAGAACGAGCCGGTCAAGCGGCTGGAGAACAGCATCGTTTTCCTCAGCCGCCCGGCATGGCGCTGGCTCGGCTGAAAGGGGCCGATCTTGCGCTGCCTCGGCTTCGTGCGCGTGCCTTGTGCGGTCGGGCGAACGATTCCTGCGTTTACGCGTTGAGATTCGTGGGCGACCAGGGACTACGAGGGAGCTGCGACGATGCTTCCACGCGGCGTTCGCCTTACGGCGTTTCTACTTGGTGTCTCCGCGATCGGTTGGAGCGTCGGCTCGTCTGCCCAGCCGAGCAGGGTTGCGCCGGGTGGGCCGGGTGGCGCGGCTGCGCCGGCGGCTCGACCGGCGGCACCACCGCCCGCGATCACGCGGCCTGCACCACCTGCCATCTCTCGTCCTGCGCCACCACCGGCCATGGCCCGACCGGCAGCACCTCCGGCAATGGCGCGGCCTGCCGCACCGGCGTCCCGTCCGGCGCCCCCGCCACAGCGTCCAGCCGCGGCGCCGCGTCCGGCGCCGCACATAGCCGCACCGCCGCGCCCGGCTGCACCGCGCGTCTCAGCGCCTCGGCCCGAGATTCGCCGACCCGATATTCATAGGGACCCGGCGGGGCAACCGCAGCGTCCGGCGATGGCGGCGCCTCGCGGACCCCAGGTTGCACCACCGTCGCGCCCAAGCACATCGCCCGCCTTGGGTGCGCGGCCGTCGCGACAAGAGCAGATCGAAACGCAGGCGCAACAGCGTGAGCAGCGCATCCAGCAGCGGCAGCAAACAGTGCAGGAAGGGCAGCGTGCGACACTATCGCGCCAGAGCGCCGAACGGCAGAACCGTATCGATCGCTTGCAGCAGCGCGTCCAGCAATTGCAGTCGCAAAAGCCGGAAGGCCTGCGGGCACAACGCGCGCAGGAACGGCTGCTGCAGACCCAGAACCGCGTGCTGCAGCGCGAGCAACTCCTGCAGCAACGCGAGCAGGCGCGCCTGCAGCGGCTTACACCGCAGCCTTCGGCTGAGCGATCCGCCTCTGCTGCCGCCCTGGCGGCTGCGACACGCGGACGATTTGCCGCGCAGTTCCGCAGCACTGACGAGCTGCAGGCCCGAACCGTGCTCGCGGCCCGAGAGCATGGCTGGGCCCCGCGCCGTGCCTGGCGGCACGGCCACCGTGCCGCGTTCGTGTCCTGGCTCGGCCCGGTGTTCTGGCCCTACGCCTATTCCGACATCTTTCAATACACGTTCTGGCCCCACGCCTACGACCCCGGCTATTGGGCCTACGCTTACGACGACTTCGTCGACACCGTGTTTTGGGGCACGGACAGTCCATATTCCGCCTATGCCAGATATCCAGAACCTGGCGCCGCGATCACCGATTTCCGAACGCGCGAACGCCGAAGCGTGAGCTCACGAGTTCTGCGGCAATTGTGCGAAGATCCGGACAAGGGCATAACCGCCTGGCCGATAGCGTCGATCACGCGCGCGGTACAGCCGACGCCCCCGCAGCGCGCCTTGCTTGATGAACTGAAAACTGCGGCGGCAAATGCTGCCGATGTGTTCAAGGAATCCTGCGCCGATTCCTACGCAATGACGCCACCTGGCCGCTTGCGGGCAATGATGAATCGCGTCAGCGCTACGCTTGAGGCGGTGCGGATCGTGCGGCCGGCCCTGGAGCGGTTCTATGTCTCGCTCAACGACGAGCAACAGGCGCGTTTCAATGCGCTTGGCCCCAACATCGCCGAGCGCTCCCAGCAGCAGGAAACGAATGCTCCGTCCGAGAGCTGCGGCGATCCGAAGTCCAGTCTTACGCAATTGCCGATCGACCGGATCGAGGCCGTCATACGCCCGGCGGGCAACCAAAAGGATGCGCTCGAACGCTTGAGCGAAGCGATGAAGCACGCGGTTCAAGAGCTGCAAGCTGCCTGCCCGGACGAGGTGCCGCTCACACCGGTTGGACGGCTGGAGGCGATGGAGAGGAGGCTCGAAGCCATGCTGCAGGCAGCGAGGCTGGTGCAGCCCGCGCTGGACGAATTCTATGCCAAGCTGAGCAGCGAGCAGAAGGCCCGTTTCAATACCCTGCCACAGATTGCAAGCCCGTGACCGCAAACTGAGGCAAATCGCTGATGAGGCGATGGGGCGGCGGCAGTTCATCCGCTTCTCACCCGGCCGATATCCCGTTCGCGACTTCAGTACGAGCCCAAAATCAGCACCCACCGCTACCGATTGAGGCACATTATCGCGCTGTCGAGACTGACTTGCACCGCATCGAGGTCCATGCGGCATGAACAGAAGAGGTCCTCGAACGAGGACCTCTTCCGCTTCCAGCACCAGATTCCTGATTGCCGCACCGCCCTTCCCGTTCAACGTATATTATTGCTCTCCCTTCGAGCATCCCACGTTGATCCGCGTCAACACACGTTTCGGTTTTTGCGCCACGCAAATCCTGATGCACCTCGACACATTCATACTTATATCCATATCCATATCTGGGAAGGGAATGCAGCCCCTTGTGCGAGCGCTGAGGGCACGTGCGCGCTAGAGCGGGGCCGTCGCTGTTTAGGTTATCTCATACCGAAGCTCAGGCAGCGCAGCGCTGAATGCGCTTCGGCCGCGGCTTGGAGAGATGCCATGAGGCAAGTGAGTATCACCTCGATAATTGTCTCGACGACGTGTGCGGCCTCCTCCCTCTGCCAAAGCCATGGTTGCATCGACTGCTTTCGCCAAAGGCCATTGTCCGGGCCGCAGCCACATGGATCTTACGTCACGACCAAAGAAGGGGGCGCCTGGTACGATCCGGAAACGGGCAAGTGGTACAACAAGTCCTGCGGCTGCGTCGCCAACCAGGGTGGCGGCTCTTCGGATAGATTCGGCGGCTCATATGGACGCGCCGAGATCCACAAGAAGAACGTGCCGACGGTCACGCCCTCGGGCGTCAAACCTTCGAACATCGATGTTCACACGATGAGGATTGGGCCGCCGCGCATGCCGGCGGAAGTGCGACCGACGACAACGATCGGACGTTGAGGATCGCTCAGGCCGTCGGTTTCTGCGTCCGCTCCAGAAGCAGCGTCTGCACGCCGCACGTACCGCTTCGCACGGTCATTACCCGCGTTCCCGGCTTGCGGCCGTTTCGCACGTCCGAGACCTCCAGCCCGGAGGCGATGAGGCGTGCGCGCGTCGCGTCGATATCGGCGACGCGCCAGGTGACCCCCCACAGCTTATCATGCGTCAGATCGCCGCCCGCGCCAGGCCGGCGCACGACCTCGACGATGAGGTCGCCGCAGCGGAAAAACATCAGCTGCCCCCAATCCTGGTGCGAGCGATCGAGCGCCATGTCGAGACCGAGCCGCGCACCGTAAAGCGCCGCGGCGCGCTCCGGATCTTCGGTGGAAACCACCACATGATCGAGTCCAAGGATCGGCGCCTCGTCCGTTGCGGGGGAGACCGGCCGCTCCTCGGCAAGTTCGAGAAAGAACATGCGCACAGCGCGCGTAAGATCGGTCGACGCGCGCGTGCGCTTCCAGTGCAGGACGGCACCCGAAATGTCATCGCGGCTTTCGATCTCGGCGATCGGATCGGGCCTCAAGGCCACTCGATCGAGCCGCCGGTGCATCTTGTTGATATCCGGGGTGCGGAAGCACATGCTGGCGAGACCCTCGTCGCCATTCGCGAGCAGCGAGCGGACACGATCCGCCGTATCGCTCGCGCCGCTCGGCGCCATCAGCTCCAGCGACACGTTGTCGAGCGTGAACAACACGCGGTCGGCACCATTATCGCCGCTGTTCCGCCAGGCCGGCGCCCGGGCGAACAGCTTCTGATAGGCATTGCTGGCCGCCCCTGCGTCCTCAACCAGCGCCACGAGGTGATCCAGTCCGATGATCATGGGAACAGGCCGCGCGTGTTCTTGGCTGCGCGAACCTTGGCAACGCCGATGGCCATGGCGGCGGTTCGGTGCGCGATCCGGTCGGCCCTCGCCCGCGCCAGCATCAGCTCGAACGCGCGGTCGAGGATCTGGTATTCACGCCGCGTCACTTCCTCTTCCTCCCAGAACAATTGCTGAAGGTCCTGGACCCACTCGAAGTAGCTGACGACCACGCCGCCGGAATTGCACAGGATATCCGGGATGACGAAGATCTCGTCCTTGCGCTTTTCCAGCACGAGATCGGCATCGGGCGTGGTCGGCCCGTTGGCGCCTTCCGCAAGGATCCGGCAGCGCAGGTGCTGGGCTATCTTCGCATCGATCACGCGCTCCAGCGCCGCCGGCACCAGTACGTCGCATTTCAGCGTGAGAACCTGTGCCGGATCGAACTGCAGCTCGCTGGAAAATCCCTTGATGCTGCCGTGGCTCGCCGCGTGACGCATCAAGGCCGGGACGTCGAGCCCGCGCGGATCGTGGAGTGCGCCGGTGTGATCGCTCACCGCGATCACCTTCAGGCCGAAGCGATGCAATTCGAGCGCCGCATAGGAGCCGACATTGCCGAAGCCCTGAACGACGGCGGTCGCATTATTGGCATCGATGCGCAGCTCGTTCATCACCCTCCTGGCAAGATGGGCGACACCGCGGCCGGTCGCCTCGCGACGACCGAGCGTGCCGCCTGAGGACACGGGCTTGCCGGTGACGATCTCGGTCACCGTGCGGCCCTGATACATGGAGTAGGTATCCATGAACCAGGCCATGACCTGCTCGTTGGTGCCCATGTCCGGCGCCATCACGTCGATATGCGGTCCCACGAAGGGGATCATCTCCTGCATGTATCGCCGTGACACCAACTCCAGCTCGTGCTTTGAGATCTTGGAAAGATCGACGTTGACCCCGCCCTTGGCGCCGCCGTAAGGCAGGCCGACGAGCGCGCATTTCCAGCTCATCCAGATCGCCAGCGCCGCAATCTCTCCGATGTCGACGGTCGGTGAAAAGCGGGTGCCGCCCTTGGTCGGGCCGAGGGTGAGATGATGCTGCACTCGATAACCCTCGAATACCGCAACCGTGCCGTCGTCGCGGTGGATCGGACAGGAGATCGTGAGCGCGCGCTTTGGCAGCAGCAACCGGTCCCGCTCGTCCAGGGGAATGTCCAGGTGATCGCCGATGACGTTGAATTGCGTCCTCGCCATCTCGAATACCGGACCGGAATAGACGGTCATGCTTCCCCCTGCGATAGCCCCTGGGAACTTGAATGAAGGGGCGCTAACCGAACCGGGTATAACGATGTCTCGCTATGGTCGTATTCCGAAGGCATAGTTATCTCAAGTACTTATCGCGCCATGCTGGCGCATATTTTCGGCGTTGATCCCGCAGAAGCGGTGCTAAGCTAAGGCGCCGGCCCGGACCACACATCAGCGCACGACGGACCACTTATGCAGGCTCTCTTCATCGGACAGACCTACATTGATGTCACATTCATCACCGACCACCTGCCGACCGGCGACGAAAAGCATGTGGCTTCGGCCTACGCGGTCTCGTTCGGCGGCAACGCTGTAACCGCGGCGTTCTGCTGCGCCAAGCTCGGAATCATTCCGGATCTCATCGCCACCGTCGCCAATGACTGGCTCGGGCGGATGTTTCAGGACATGTGCGCGAAGTACGGAATCTCGCTGCATGGGCGCAAGGTGAATTCGTCCTCGCTGTCCTTCATCATGCCGAAAGACGGCAAGCGCGCGATCGTGCGCTGCCGCGATGACGCGCATATCCACCCGTTCCCGATCCTGAATCTGGGCAATTGCCGCGCCCTGCATGTCGACGGCCACCAGCCGGATGCGGCGATCCATTACGCCAAGGTCTGCCGCGAAGCCGGAATCCTGACCTCGCTGGACGGCGGTGGCCTGCGCAGCAACACACATGAGCTCTTGGAGTTCATCGACGTCGCCATCGTCGCCGAGCGGCTGTGCGAACAGATGGACCTGACGCCGGAAAAGATGCTGGATTATCTGAAGAGCCGCGGCTGCCGGATCGGCGGCGTCACAATGGGCGAGCGCGGCCTGCTCTGGTATGACGAGACCGGCGCCGTGCAGTCGCTGCCTGCACTGCCGATCCCGCCCGAGCGCGTGCTCGACACCAACGGCGCCGGCGACGTCTTTCACGGCGCCTACATCCATTCCTACCTTGCCACTCCCGGCAATAGCTGGCGCGAACATTTTGACTTCGCGCGCGCGGCTTCGACCTACAAGATACAACGTCTCGGCAACGAGGCCGGCCTGCCGTCGCTTGCGGACATCGAGAACGTCAGGCAGGAGTTCGAAATCAGAGTCTAGCACTCGCGGGGATATCGCATGGGTCGCGTCTACGTCGCCGGCAGCATCAACATGGATGTGGTGGCGACGGCCGAGCGCCATCCGAACCCGGGCGAGACCGTCAAGGGAAAGGCGGTCCTGTACTTCCCCGGCGGCAAGGGCGCGAACCAGGCGGTCGCGGCGGTACGACTAGGCGCCACGACAACGCTGATCGGGCGGCTCGGCAAGGATACGGCCGGCAAGCAGCTGAAGGCCTTCCTCGTATCCCAGCGCATCGATCTCGGTTACGTCGTTGAAGCTTCCGAAGCACCTACCGGGACGGCGATCATCACCGTCGCTGGCGGCGAAAACACCATCGTCGTTATCCCCGGCGCGAATGAGGACCTCACCCCCGAGGATGTCAGCATTGCCCCGCTCTTGAAGGGCGATGTCGCTGTCAGCCAGTTCGAGATTCCCCTGCCCGCGATCTCGTCGTTCTTCAAGCGCGCACGCATGGCCGGCGCGACGACGCTGCTCAATCCGGCGCCCGCGATGAAGTTCAACCGGGAATTGCTCGACCTCGTCGATGTCCTCGTGCTCAACGAAACCGAGCTCGGGCTGCTCGCCGGCATCGACTTGAAAAGCGATGAAGCTGCGCACATAACGGAGACCGCCCGACGAATCCAGGCGAGCAAGGACCAGGTCATTTGCGTGACGCTTGGCAGGCGCGGCGTGCTCGCGATCGTCGGGGACGAGCCGCTGATCATTCCCGGCCGTATCGTGCCGGCCGTCGATAGCACGGGCGCGGGCGACTGCTTCGTCGGTGCGCTCGCGGCGCAATTGGCCGACGGCGCACCGTTTCGCGATGCGCTGTCCTTTGCCAACACCGCCGCGTCGATCTGCGTCCAGCGGATGGGCGCCGCCCCGTCGATGCCGACGGCCGAGGAAGTCGGCACGGCCCTCGCCGCGGCGCGCCAGACTTAAGCAAGCGCGCTTTTCAGGTCGAAGCTTTCGTCGCCCGCCTTCTCCGGGGCAAGCGAGCGATCCATGCCCAATAGCCGCCGACCGAACATATGGTCACCCGCCCGGTTGATCGACTCGATGCCGACGAGCTTCCCGGATCTGTAGCAGAACGCCGAGAACGACTTCCGCGCCGGATCGCCGCGAAGCACGACCTGATCATACCCGGTGGTGAGACCCGCGATCTGCAGCTTGTCGTCGCCCTGATCGCTCCAGAACCAGGGCTGCCCGTCATAAGGCTTGTCGTCGCCGGTCAGGCGAGCGGCCACGCAGCGCGCCTGATCGGTTGCGTTCTGCACCGATTCAAGCCGCAGCGATCCACCAAAGCGCGGGCTCGCGAACAGCGCGCAGTCGCCGATCGCCGAAATGTTCGGATCGGCCGTCAAGAGATGCTGATCAACGATGATGCCCGACGCGACCGAGAGGCCCGCGTCGGCCGCGAGTTCAACATTGGGCAGCACGCCGACACCGACAACGATCAGGTCGGCCGGCAGGTGACGGCCATCGCTCAGGCTGACGCCGGTGACCTTGCCACCCTCGGCCTCGATGCTGGTCGCCTGCACGCCGAGATGAATACGGATGCCGGCCTCACGGTGACGTGCCTGGAAGTAATCGGAGACCTCCGCGGTCACCGCGCGCGCCATGACCCGCGAGGCGAGCTCGAGGACGTCGACTTCGAGTCCCTTGATCCGCGCCGTGGCGGCGAATTCGAGTCCTATGAAGCCTGCGCCGATGATCACCGCTCGCTTCTTCGACGGAAGTGTTTTGCGGAGCGCCTCGCTTTCATCAAGAATCCGCAGGTAGCGAACGTCGGGCAGATTGGCGTTGGGCAGATCGAGCAGGCGGTTGCGCGCGCCCAGGGCCAGGACCAGGTGGCCGTAATCAAGCGAAGCGCCGGAGGCGAGCAGCAGCCTGCGCTGCGGTCGATCGATCGACACGGCACGGCCCGAGATCAGCTCTATCTTCTGGTCGGCATAGAATTTTTCCGGCCGGAACGTCAGGCTCTCCGGACCGGCGTTACCCTTGATATAGGCCTTGGACAGCGGCGGCCGCTGATAGGGCAGATGCGCCTCGTCATTGATCAGGCAAATGCGCTCACCAAAGCCGAGCTGGCGCAAGGAGGCAGCGACCTGAAAGCCGGCATGCCCCGCGCCGATAATCACAACCGGACCATTCGTCATCGGAACAGCCCAACTACAAGGACACAGGAGTTACCCATGTCGTCTCCTCTTCTTGCCAGTTTTGGCTTGTTACCCTCGTCCATTGAGGAGGCGCAGTTTCGTCTCCGCGTCCTTGAAACGTAGGGATCGCCATTTGACCTCATGGCTCCGAGCAACGCAAGAGCACGCCAGCAGGAAGATGAACGAGATCGGGCCCGGCATGTTCGCCGGGGATTGTCACAATTTGCCTTCTGCGATTTAGTGGCGGGATCACGCTTCAGCCGGGGTTTTCCAATGTCTGCATCTGCACCCTCACTTCCCGACGATCCGGCCTTGCTCCGGATCGAGGGTCCGATCGCCACCATCACGCTCAATCGTCCTGCCGCCTTCAATTCGATCAATCTCGCGATCGCGCAGAAGCTCGAGCAGATTGCCGCCCGGATTGAAGCCTCCCCCGACATCAGGGTGCTGGTGATCGAAGGTGCGGGCCGCGCCTTCTGCGCCGGCGGCGATCTGCAGACCATCGGCGCCGCCGCCGAGGCCAACACGGTCACGCCGGTGGTCGGCGAACTGCTTAAGCACTATCACGCATTCATCGAGAGTGTGCGACGGATGCCGAAGATCGTGCTGACGAGCGTGCACGGCTCTGCAGCCGGCGCCGGCATGGGCCTCGCCTTCGTCGCCGATCTCTGCATCGCCGCCGAGGATGCCCGCTTCACGCCCGCCTATGCCAAGATCGGCGTGTCCCCGGATGGCGGCAGCACAGTCGGCATCGTCGGCACGGTCGGAACACGGCGTGCCCTGCAGATATTCCTCGCCGAGGACGGCTTCACCGCGCAACAGGCCTATGAATGGGGGTTGGTCGCCAAGGTGGTGCCCGCCACCGAATTGAAGGCGGCTACTCGGCAATTGGCCGAGCGGCTGGCGCAGAACCCACCGGCGGCGATTGCGGGCACCAAGTCGCTGGTTTATCAGGCCACCCTCACTCCGACCAGGCAACAGCTTGACGCCGAGGAGCACAAGATCATCACCGCCATGCACACCGACGACTTCCGAGTGGCCGTGAAGAAGTTCATCAGCAAGGGAAAGTAGGCGGCCGTTATCCGAATTACACGTGGCCGGCGAAAGCCGGCCACAGGCCTTTTGATTGAAACGTCATTTCAGCGCGAACGACTACTCCAGTCGATGATCCTGTTTGTGTCGCCGCTGAACTCCGTGCTGCAGAACGTCCCGCCCTGGTAGTAATCGCCGACCGGATCAGGCGGCAGTCCCGCCTGTTCGGCCATCGCGTGCTCGCGGAAATGTTCGGCCCTGCCGGTCGGACGGTAGCCGAGATCGTAGGCGCGGTGGTTATCCCACCAGGCGCGCTCGTTATAGGACGCGCCGTAGAAGATCTCGAAGCGGATGTCGGGATGCTCAAGCCCGATGCGGCAGAGCTGAACCAAGTCCTCGGGCCTCAGCCAGATCGACAGCCGGCGGTGATCGATCGGCTTGTCGCCGAAATTGCCGATGCGCAGGCACGTCACCTTCATTCCGTGCTTGTCGGCATAGAGCGCCCCTACCGCCTCGCCGAACACCTTGCTGACGCCATAGCGGCTGTCCGGCCGCGCGGTGACATCGGTGCCGATGCGGTGATGCCTGGGATAGAAGCCGACCGCATGGTTGGATGAGGCGAACACCACGCGCTTGACGCCCTTGCGGCGCGCGGCCTCGAACAGGTTGTAGCAGCCGATGATGTTGGACTGCAGGATATCGTCCCACGGGCCCTCGACCGAATAGCCGCCGAAATGCAGGATGCCGTCGACGCCCTCGCAGATCGCCTCGACCTGAGCCAGGTCCGAAAGCTCGGCCGCCTTGAACTTTTCGTGCGCGGCAAGATCGGCAGGCTCCCTGATGTCGCTGAGCAGCAGGTCCGGATAGAGCGGCGGCAGCAATTTGCGCAAGCTCGTGCCAATTCCCCCCGCGGCGCCCGTCATCATTATGCGTGGCATTTATTCCCTCGTGGTTCCGACTGATTTGCCGTCGTTGGTGGGTGATGGTAGCAGACTGGAAGCAGGGAAACGCAACAAACGAGGACTTCACATGTCCGATGCGACGTCGCATTCGGTGGGCTGGCGGCCGGCGAGCTATTATCCGGATCCCGCGATCAAGGCGCTCGATCCACGCTTCGAACGATACTGGCTGAAACTGTCGGCGGTGGAACGGCTGACCACCGGCTTGCGCTGGGCCGAAGGGCCGGTCTGGTTCGGCGACGGACGCTACCTGCTGTGCAGCGACATTCCCAACCAGCGCATCCTCAAATGGGAAGAGGAAACCGGCGCGGTCAGCATCTTTCGCAAGCCATCGAACTTCGCCAACGGCAATACCCGCGACCGCCAGGGCCGGCTGATCACCTGCGAGCACGGCGGCCGCCGCGTTACGCGTACCGAATATGACGGCTCGATCACGGTGCTGATGGATTCCTTCGACGGCAAACGATTGAACTCGCCCAACGACGTCGTGGTGAAATCCGACGGTTCGATCTGGTTCACCGATCCGGTATTCGGCCTGCTCGGCAATTACGAAGGCTACAGGGCGGAATCCGAGATCGACGCCAACGTGTACCGGCTCGATCCGCAAGACGGCAAGGCGGCCATCGTCGCCGAGGGCGTCCTCGGGCCGAACGGACTGTGCTTCTCGCCCGACGAAAAGGTCCTCTACATCGTGGAATCCCGCGGCGTGCCGAACCGCAAGATCCTCGCCTATGACGTTGCCGCCGGCGCAGGCAAGCTCACCAACAAGCGCGTCTTCATCGATGCCGGCCCCGGAACGCCCGACGGCATGCGCTGCGATATCGACGGCAATCTCTGGTGCGGCTGGGGCATGGGCGATCCCGAGCTCGACGGTGTGGTGGTGTTCGCCCCCGACGGCGTGATGATCGGCCGCATCGCCCTGCCCGAGCGCTGCGCCAATGTCTGCTTCGGCGGACTGAAGCGCAACCGGCTGTTCATGGCCGCGAGCCAGTCGATCTACGAGCTCTATGTGAACACGCAAGGCGCGCTCGGCGGATAGAACTCCAGCACGCCGTCATTGCGAGCGAAGCGAAGCAATCCAGCATGTTGCTACAAACTGGATTGCTTCGTCGCTATCGCTCCTCGCAATGACTATCGTAGACTCCAAACGCCGCTTACGCCGCGTTGTAGCCGGCGACCGCCTTGGCCTCGAGATATTCCTCGAGGCCATACTTGCCCCACTCGCGGCCGTTGCCGGACTGCTTGTAACCGCCGAACGGCGCGCCGCGCTCGTTCGGCAGGCCCTGCAGGTTGACGTTGCCGGCGCGGATCTGGCGCGCGACCTTGCGCGCATTCTCGACCGTGTCGGCCGAGACATAGCCCGCAAGACCGTAGGGCGTTTCGTTGGCGATACGGACCGCGTCCGTCTCGTCCTTGGCGCCAATGATGGTCAGCACCGGCCCGAAGATCTCCTCGCGCGCGATCGTCATTTCGTTGGTGACGTCGGCGAAGATGGTCGGACGGACATAGAAGCCCTTGTTGACGCCTTCCGGCAGGCCAGGACCACCGGCCACCAGCGTCGCGCCCTCGTCGATGCCCTTCTTGATCAGCGCCTGGATCTTGTCCCACTGCACGCGGTTGACGACGGGACCGATGGTGGTGCCGTCGGCACGCGGATCGCCGGCCTTGGTCTTGTCGGCGACGCCCTTCGCGATCGCGGCCACTTCCTTCATCTTCGACAGCGGCACGATCATGCGCGACGGCGCGTTGCAGGACTGGCCGGAGTTGTTGAACATGTGCATCACGCCGCCGGTCACCGCCTTGGTCAGGTCGGCGCCGTCCAGGATGACGTTCGGCGACTTGCCGCCCAATTCCTGGCTGACGCGCTTCACGGTCGGGGCGGCGCGCTTGGCAACGTCAATGCCGGCGCGGGTCGAGCCGGTGAACGAGATCATGTCGATGTCCGGATGTTCGCTCATGGCGGCGCCGACCTCCGGACCGAGGCCGTTGATCAGGTTGAACACGCCCTTGGGCACGCCGGCTTCATGGAGGATTTCTGCGAAGATCAGCGCGCAGGTCGGCGTGAACTCCGAGGGCTTCAGGATCATGGTGCAGCCGGCGGCCAGCGCCGGTGCCACCTTGCAGGCGATCTGGTTCATCGGCCAGTTCCAGGGCGTGATCATGCCGACGACGCCGACCGGCTCGCGCAGCACCACCGCCGTGCCGAGCGTCTCTTCGAAGGGATAGTTCTTCAGTACCTCGAGGGTGGTCGCGAAGTGGCCGAGGCCGGCACCGGACTGCATCCTTTCGGCCATCGGCAGCGGCGCACCCATTTCGTCGGAAATGGCGGCGCCGATCTCTTTCGAGCGGCCCTTGTAGATCTCGATGATCTTGGACAGGAGCGCGACACGCTCCTCGCGGGTGGTCTGGGAATAGGTCTCGAACGCGCGCTTCGCGGCCGCAACCGCCTTGTCGACGTCGGCCTTGGAGCCCAGGGCAACCTCGTACATCGCCTCTTCCGTCGCCGGGTTGACGACCGGCGTGGACTTCTTGACGACCGGATCGACCCAGGCGCCGTCGATGTAGAATTGCATGCGATTGACCATCGTTAACCTCTTCTTGGGAAAATGGAGGGGGCGTTTCGGCAGGCATCCTTGCACGAAAGCCCTGACAATTGAACCCGCCATATGCGGGACCAGCGTTGCGTGCAGACGCTGGATATATGAGCAGGCTCGCAGCGGTGGCAAGGCTCTCGCCACCGTCATTCCGGGGCGCGCAACGCGCGAGCCCGGATCCATAACCACGATCGGGGGTATGGATTTCGCGACTTCGTCACGCCCCGGAATGACGGCATCAGAGGGCTTACACCGCCATTTTGCGGTGCAGGACCGGGGCGCCGGTCGTGAGGCTTTCCGCCGCTTCGATGATGGCGTTGGCGTCGATACCGTGATGACGATAGAGTTCGCCGATGCTGCCGGTCTGGCCAAACCGCTCGACTCCAAGCGCCTCGACGCGATGACCCCGGACACTGCCGAGCCAACCCAGGGTAGCGGGGTGACCGTCGATCACGGTCACGATGCCGCAGTCGCGCGGCAGCGGCGCCAACAACCGTTCGATGTGGCTCAGATGCTGCACGCCGCGGCGGGCGCGGCGCAAATTCCGCGCGGCGGTCCAGCCCGCATGCAGCCGGTCGGCCGAGGTGATCGCGAGCAAGCCGACGTCTCGCCGGCTTTCGCCGATGAAGCCCGTCGCCTCGATCGCCTCCGGCGCAACGGTGCCGGCATAGGCGATCACGACTTCGGCATTGGGGCCGGGCTTGCGCAGCCAGTAGGCACCATCGGTAATGCTCTTCTGCAGTTCCGGCGTCATGATCCGCTGCACCTGCTCGATCGTCCGTGTCGACAGGCGCAGATATACGGAACTGCCCTCGCCCGCGTCCTCCTGCATGTGGGCGAAGCCCCAAGCCATGATCACGGCGAGTTCATCGACGAACGCCGGCTCGAACGAGACCAGGCCGTCCTGCGCTATGCCGATCAGGGGCGTCGCGATCGACTGATGCGCGCCGCCCTCAGGCGCGAGCGTAACGCCGGACGGCGTCGCCGCCACCATGAAGCGGGCATCCTGATAGCAGGCATAGTTCAGCGCATCGAGGCCGCGCTCGATGAAGGGATCGTAGAGCGTGCCGACCGGCAGCAGGCGTTCGCCGTTGACCTGATGCGACAGCCCGAGCGCCGACATCAGGATGAACAGGTTCATCTCGGCGATCCCGAGCTCGATGTGCTGTCCCTTGGGCGAGGCGTCCCAGTTGTAGGTGGAGGGAATTTTCTCGCTGCGGAATAAGTCAGCCTTCTCGGCGCGCGCAAACAAGCCGCGCCGGTTCACCCAGGGTCCGAGGTTGGTCGACACCGTGACGTCGGGCGAGGCGGTGACGATGCGCGCGGCGAGTTCGCTGTCGCCGCGCGCGAGCTCGTTCAGCACCAGCCCGAAGCCCTGCTGGGTCGCCATCTGCGGCGACGGCTTGAACGCAAGCTGCGGCACCTCGATGCGCGGCGCATCGAGGCGGCGCTGGCCGCCCCGGTTGAACGGCGCGCCGGCAAGGAATGCCTCCAGCTCCGCAGGGTCCTGCGCCAGTCCCTCGAACTTGTCCCATTCATGTCCGGGCCGGATGTTCTGCGCCGCGCGCCACTTCTCCATCTGCGCAACTGTCATCAGCCCGGCATGGTTGTCCTTGTGGCCCTGGAACGGCAGGCCGATGCCCTTGATGGTGTAGGCGATGAAGCAGACCGGCCGGTCGTGATCGATCGCCTGGAAGGCCTCCAGCATGCCCGCCATGTCATGGCCGCCGAGGTTGGACATCAGCGCCAGCAGCTCGTCGTCGCTGCGGCGGTCGATCAGCTGCGTGACCGCGACCTCATCGCCGATCTCGTCCTGAAGATGCTTGCGGAAGGCCGCGCCGCCCTGGAAGCACAGCGCGGAGTAGAGCGCGTTCGGACAGTCGTCGATCCAGCGCTTGAGCGCCTCGCCGCCCGGCTCGGCAAAGGCCTGCCGCATCAGGCGGCCGTATTTCACGATCACCACGTCCCAGCCGAAATTGCGGAACATGGTCTTGAACTTCTCCCACAGTCCCTCGCGCACCACCGCGTCCAGGCTCTGGCGGTTGTAGTCGACCACCCACCAGGTGTTGCGCAGGCCGTGCTTCCAGCCTTCGAGCAGCGCCTCGAAGATATTGCCCTCGTCCATCTCGGCATCGCCGACCAGCGCGATCATCCGCCCCTCAGGCCGCTCCTTCATCCAGCCATGCGCCTTGACGTAGTCCTGCACCAGCGAAGAGAACAAGGTCTGCGCCACCCCTAAGCCGACCGAGCCGGTCGAGAAGTCGACGTCGTCAGTGTCCTTGGTGCGCGAGGGATAGGACTGCGCGCCCTTGAAGCCGCGGAAGTTCTGCAGCTTCTCGCGGCTCTGTCGTCCGAACAGATACTGGATGGCGTGGAACACCGGGCTCGCATGCGGCTTCACCGCAACCCGGTCCTCCGGCCGCAGCACGGAAAAATACAGTGCCGACATGATGGTCGCGAGCGAGGCGGACGACGCCTGATGGCCGCCGACCTTCAGCCCGTCGCTGTTGGCCCGGATGTGATTGGCGTGGTGGATGGTCCAGGACGACAGCCACAGCACCTTGCGGGCGAGCGCGGTCAGGATTTCGAGACGGTCGGGGGCGACGGGCATGGCAATGCTCCGTAAAGCGGCGACTCCACGGATAATATTCCGCGAGCCGGGACCAAACTTCTCAATTCTTCGCGCCATACCGCAATATCTTGGGATAATTTCGTAGCGGCGTGGGCAAGCCTTTCGCGTCGCGCCTCTCTTCCTCCGGTTCTCGTGTTTCCCTCATCCCGAGGAGCGCGCTCTTGCGCGCGTCTCGAGGGATGAGGCCGCATCGTGGCCTCATGGTTCGAGACGGCGCTTCGCGCCTCCTCACCATGAGGATCAGCTCTGGAGGACCCTCCTCTCCGCGAGGTTCTTCATCAGCGCAGAAATGCCGAAGGTCCACGGCTCGCACTCGTCGCTGGCCCGCATCCGGTTGACCAGCTTGCCGAGCTGTGGCGCGGCGATCGTGACAATGTCGTCGCGCTTGTGGGTGAACCCCTGGCCCGGCGCATCACGGTCCTTGACCGGCGCGAACATGGTGCCGAGGAACAGCGCAAAGCCGTCAGGATATTGATGGACCGGCCCGATGGTCTGGGCAACGAGATCGGTGGGATCGCGGCTGATCCGGCTGATCGACGAATGACCCTCGAGCACAAAACCGTCCTGTCCTCTCACGGTCAGTCCGACTTCCATGTTGCGCACGTCGTCCAGGGAAAAGCTCTGGTCGAACAGGCGCAGCAGCGGCCCGACGGCGCAGGAGGCGTTGTTGTCCTTGGCCTTCGACAGGAGCAATGCCGAGCGCCCCTCGAAGTCCCGCAAATTGACGTCGTTGCCGAGCGTCGCACCGACAATGCGACCGCCGCTCGACACCGCCAGCACGACCTCCGGCTCCGGATTGTTCCAGGTCGACTTCGGGTGCAACCCGGCATCCATGCCGGTGCCGACTGAAGATAGCACCGGGGCCTTGGTGAAGACCTCCGCGTCAGGACCGATGCCCACTTCGAGATACTGGCTCCAGGCCTGTTGCTCGATCAGGACCTGTTTCAGGCGCATCGCCTCTTGCGAGCCCGGTTTGAGCCTGGAGAGGTCGTCGCCGACAAGCCGGACGATCTCGTTGCGGATCGCGTCGGCCGCAGCCGGGTTGCCGCGCGCCCGCTCCTCGATCACGCGTTCCAGCATCGAGACGGCAAAGGTCACGCCGGCGGCCTTCAGCACCTGCAGGTCGATCGGCGCGAGCAGCCAGGGCTTGTCGCGAAGGCGGTGCTGGGGCGGCGTGTTGGCGGCAATGCTTTCGAGATCCGCAATTCGCTCGCCCTTGACGGCAGCGAGTGCTCCCGCCGGATTTTCCTCCTCGCAAAGTGCGGTCACGGTCGGAAACTGCGCGGTCACGTCGAACACGCCGTCCTCGCGAACTGCGACCACCGCCGGGCCCTTTGCATGCGGCAGCCAGATCCTCCCGGCCAGCGCACCCTTCGCGCCGTCCTCGGGCAGGACGTCCTTGGCGGTCAGCGTGATCATGACTGCCTCCCGTTGTCTTGTCCGCTTCTCTTATCACAGCTGCAGGCAGCCTGCTCGCTCAGGCAGGGAGGATATCCCTTGTTCACGCGTTGGGCGAGCGTTCCTCGAGCACCAGGAGCTGCATGCGCCGGACGCGCTCGCGATGAGCGATGTAGAGGCCGCTGGCGACGACGAAGATAGCGCCGACCACGGTCCAGCCGTCAGGCACTTCGCCGAAAATCAGATAGCCGAGGATACTGACCCACACCAGCTGCGTGTACTGGAACGGCGCCAGCACCGAGGCGTCGGCGTAGCGGAAGGCCAGCACCACGATCCACTGCCCGGCGGTGGAGGCGAAACCGATGAAGATGCCGAACAGGATGTCGTTCCAGCTTGGCGTCACCCAGACGAACGGCACCATCGCGGTGAGCAGGACGAGGCCCGTGATCGCCGAATAGGTCATCGTGGTGAGCACGGCTTCTCTCCCGCTCATCATACGCGTCATAATCAGCGTCGAGGCCCAGGCGAGCGCGGACAGGATCGGAAAGAACGCCGCCGGATGAAAGGCGCTGGTGCCTGGCCTCAAGATGACCAGCACACCGAGCAGGCCAATCGCGGTGGCGATCCAGCGACGCAGACCAACGCGCTCGCCGAGGAAGACGATCGACAGAGCGGTCACGAACAGCGGCGAGACGAAGCCGGTGGCGGAAGCTTCGGCCATCGGCAGGTATCGAAGGCCAGAGATGAAGAAGAGCGACGAGCCGAGCAGCGCCGCACCGCGCAGCAGCTGGAACGAGAGCCGTTCGGTGCGCATGGCATAGACCGGCGAGCCGGGCACCATCGCCGGCACCATGATCAGCGTAAACACCAGGAAGCGGATCCACGCGATCTCGATCGACGGCATCGTCGCCGACAGATATTTCGCCGTGACGTCCGAGCAGCCGAGAAACACCGTCGATAGCAGAATCAGGCCAATGCCCTTGAAGGGAAGATCGGCGCGCGATGGCGTGCGGCGGGTCACGGGTTTCTTCTCGGGCAACGGCATGGAGGCACTGTCGAGCCTTGCGGCTGCGGCGGGCGGCGGGTTCACGGGTGATACTCGGGGCAAGGTGGAATCAGGGAAGAGCCTACATGCCGATAATCGGCCCCCGGCTGCAACATCCGAAAACAGGACGCCGATATGCGCGATTGTGCGACAGCAGGAAACGCTCTCAAGAGAGGCCCCTCCTCATCACAGCATCGGCAGGCCATGCGGCTTCGGGCCGCGCGGAAAGGCCGCATCCAGCGCGGCGATCTCATCCTCTTCAAGCAGGATGTCGCCGGCGTGCGCGTTTTCCGCCGCGTGCTCCGCGCTGGACGCTTTCGGGATCGCGAACACGGCCTTGTTCCGAGTGAGAAAGCTCAGCGCCACCTGACGCGGGCTGGCGCCATGCTCCTGCGCGATCTCATGCAGCGCCGTCCCGCCCTTGCTGCGCGAGGTTGGAAAATCATCATGGCCGAAGGGCGAATAGGCCACGACCGCGACGCCGTGCTGCTCACACCACGGAATTACCGCATGCTCGATCGCGCGTTCCTTCAGGTGATAGAGCACCTGATTGCAGGCCATCTTTCCCTCGCCCGCGACATCGAGCATCTCCGCTAGATCGTCCTCGTCAAAGTTTGAAACGCCCCATGAGCGGATCTTGCCGGCGCGGACAAGTTCGTCGAACGCCGCGACCGTTTCCTCGAAGGGATAGGAACCGCGCCAGTGCAACAGGTAGCAATCGAGCCGATCCGTCTTGAGCCGCTGCAACGAGCGTTCGCAGGCGGCGATGGTACCGCGCCGAGAGGCATTGCTGGGCAGAACTTTAGAGACCAGGAACACCTCGTCACGACGGCTCGCGATCGCTTCCGCGATCACGAGTTCCGCATCGCCGTACAGTTCCGCGGTGTCGATGTGGGTCATGCCGAGATCAAGCCCGCGCCGAAGCGCCGCTACCGCTTTGACGCGATCGCCCTGATCGAGGTACCAGGTGCCCTGCCCGATCACCGATACGTCGGGGCCGCCACGGCCGAACTGCTGTGTTCTCATGCAAGGCTCCTGCGACCATTGTTCTTCTTCAAGTTGACCAAGTGCTTGACGGACGGAGGCAACATAACGGACGTTAGCTGCACAGTCGATTGCGCTCCGTTGCAGTGGTTGGACTCCGCTGCCGCTTCGTTTTAGGTGTCGTCCCCGCGAAGGCGGGGACCCATAACCCCGGGGCGCAGTGATCGCGCCGTCGCGCGACATGTCGGCGACGTTACGGCCGGACGACGGCCCAGCCACGTGCGGCCGCGCATGAGGAAAGACGTGGAATGGCTGGAACAAGCCCGGGCATGACGAGTGAGAATGTGGCGCACGCCCGGTTCAACAACGTCATTGCGAGGAGCGACAGCGACGAAGCAATCCAGACTGTCACCGTCGCGGAATTCTGGATTGCTTCGCTTCGCTCGCAAATGACGAGGTAAACAGCAGCACCGAATTTTGAAACAGCAGACTCCGCATTCTGGCGGCGGTGATGCAATCAATTCGCCGCGCTTGCGAATCGCGTCTCCTTCGAACCTGCTTCACCCTCGCCTGCCTGCGCAATCAACCGCTTCAGTTCGGGAATGCAGGAGCCGCAATTGGTGCCCGCCTTGAGCTTCGCGCCGATCTCGGCAGGCGTGTGCGCGCCGGCGCCGATCGCATCGCAGATCGAGGTGCGGCCGACGCCGAAGCAGGCACAGACGACCGGGCCCGTACTTACTGCGCCTTCGATCGACTTGCCGGACAACAGGATGCGGCGCTGCTCGTCGCTCAGACGGTCGGCCGCGAACAGGCTTCTCACCACCTCCCAATCGCCACCATCGTGAGCGGGGCCAACGAACACGCAGGTCTCGATGCGGTCACCCGCAAACGACGCCGCGCGATAGATGCCGCCGCCGAAATCCCGGTACTCGACGAGGTCGTCGCCGGCGATTGCCTGAAGCCAGGCCGGCCAATGCCTGAGATCGCCGTTGTCGGCGAACAAGTAGCCGCAGCCTCCGGAAGCCGCGACGCGCGTCCACCACAGCCGCGGCGGCAGGTCGAGTTCCCGGCGTGACAGGGCAAAGCCGCGGAAGACGTATTCGCATGGCGCGATCGCCGCCGGCGTCGCCTTGTTCTCGGGCTGCCCGGAGAACGGATCGGTGAAAGGGGCAATCAGCGCACCGACGCGCGCGTTCGATGCGTTCGTCGCGCTCCAATGGATGGGCGCAAACAGCATGCCGCGCCGCTGCCGCTCGCTCACGATGACCTTCAGGATGCATTGGCCATAATCGGTGGTGACGCGCGCGAAGCTGTCGTCGACGATACCATATTTGGCGGCATCGTCGGGATGGATCTCCACGAACGGCTCCGGCAGATGCGCGGAAAGGCGCGGGCTGAGCCCGCTGCGCGTCATGGTGTGCCACTGGTCGCGGACGCGGCCGGTGTTCAGCCGCAGCGGGCGCGATGCCGTCGTCTCGGTCCGGAGGGCCGGCGCTTCAGGAGCGACGAAGCGTGCCCTCTTGTCGGCGGTGAAGAAGTTGCCCCCGGCGAAGAAGCGGGCAGTCGGGCCTGCGCCCTCGCGTGCCGGCCATTGCACCGGCGCAAGCTCGTCGAAGGCTGCGTCCGAGAGCGACTTCAGGGCACCGAGGTCGAAATCGCGCCGGCCGTCGTTCTCGAACGCGGAGAGCGCCGCATGTTCGCGGAAGATGTCGGCCGCGGAAGTGAAGTCGAACCCGGCGGCAAAGCCGAGGCGTTTGGCGACCTCGCAGAGGATCCACCAGTCCGGCCTGGCTTCGCCCGGCGCGGGCAGGAAGGACCGCTGTCGCGAAATGCGGCGCTCGGAATTGGTCACCGTTCCCGACTTCTCGCCCCATGCCAAGGCCGGCAGCAGCACATGCACGCCGCTATCGACGGTGTCGTTCGCCAGCACGTTCTCGGACACCACGAACAGCTCGAGTTTCCTCAAGGCCTCGCGCACGACATCGGCATGGGGCAGCGACACCGCCGGATTGGTGCCCATCACCCACAGCGCCTTGATCTCGCCGCGGCCGATCGCCTCGAACATCTGCACCGCCTTGAGGCCCTCATGGACAGCGATGTGCGGCGCCTTCCAGAACCTGCGCACGCGATCGATCTCGGGTGGCGTGAAGCCCATGTGCGCGGCGAGCTGATTGGCCAGGCCGCCAACCTCGCGGCCGCCCATCGCGTTGGGCTGGCCGGTGAGCGAGAACGGCGAAGCCCCCAACTTGCCAATCCGCCCCGTGGCAAGGTGGCAGTTGAGGATGGCATTGACCTTGTCGGTGCCCTGCGCCGACTGGTTCACGCCCTGCGAAAAGAGCGTGACCACGCGCGGCGTGTCGCGGAACATCTGGAAGAACGCCGTGACGTCGCGCTCGGAAAGTCCGGTCGCGAGCGCGGTCGCGGGCACGCCGCCGGCAATGCTGCGGGCACGCGCGAGCGCCTCGTCGAAGCCGGACGTGTGCTGCGCGATATAGTCCTGATCCAGCGCGCCGCTGTCGACGAGATGCACAAGCAGGCCGCAGAACAGAGCGGTGTCGGTGCCGGGTGTCAGGCCGAGAAAGAGATCGGCTTCGCCGGCGGTATCGGTCCGGCGCGGATCGATCACGATGATACGCGCGGCGCGCTTCTGCTTGTTGGCGAGCATGCGCTGGAACAGGACCGGGTGGCACCAGGCGGCGTTGGAGCCGACCATCACCAGAAGGTCGGCCTGGTCGAGATCCTCGTAGCAGCCCGGCACGGTGTCGGCACCGAAGGCGCGGCGGTGTCCGGCCACGGATGACGACATGCACAGCCGAGAATTGGTGTCGACGTTCGCCGAGCCGATGAAGCCCTTCATCAGCTTGTTAGCGACATAGTAGTCTTCGGTGAGGAGCTGGCCGGACAGATAGAACGCGACCGCATTGGGACCGTCGCGGGCAACGATGTGGTTGAGGCGATGAGCGACGTGATCGAGCGCATCGCTCCAGGCAACGCGCTCGAGCGAGCCCTTGCAGCGGATCATCGGATGCAGCAGCCGCCCGTTCAGAGACAGCGTCTCGCCGAGGGCCGAGCCCTTCGAGCACAGCCGACCGAAGTTGGCCGGATGCTGCGGGTCGCCGGCAATCGTTGCATCCCCATGACGATCGGGCGTCGCCAGCACGCCACAGCCGACGCCGCAATAGGGGCAGGTCGTGCGGATGGTGGAGGTGTGGACGACGGCGGTCATCGCGCGAAGACCGTCATGCAGCGATCGCCCGGTCGGCGAGCGAGCGGCCGAACATCATCGCGCCGCGGATGCGGGCGACGGGCTGGCGGCTGCGGATCAATTCGAGATACCACAGCGCGTCGGCCACGTCGCCGACCAGGACCGCGCCGGTCAGGCACCCGTCGGCGATGACCAGCTTCTTGTAGGTGCCCTGCCTCAAGTCGGAGAGCACGATGCTCTCGCTGCAATCACTTCCAAGGAAATCACCGGCCGAGAATACGCTGACGCCGGAGACTTTCAGATTGGTCGCAACCACGCTGCCGCAATAGGCGCCACCCTGCCCGGCCAGATGGCGGGCCAGAACGCGGGCCTGTTCATAGGCTGGTTCGACCAGGCCATAGCAGACGCCGCGATGCTCGGCGCATTCGCCGAGCGCAAAAATGCCGGGTGCGCTCGTCTGCATCAAGTCATCGACCACGATGCCGCGGTTGACGGCAAGGCCGGCGTCCTTGGCCAGGGTGACGTTGGGCCGGATGCCGGCGGCGAAGACCACGGCGTCGGCCTCCAGGCGCAGCCCATCGGCAAGCTCGATGGTCTCGACGCGTTCGTTGCCATGGATGCGGGCGGTATTGGCGCTTAGCAGAATGCGGATGCCCTTGCACTCGACCAGCGACTTCAGGAGCGCGGCCGCGGGCGCGTCGAGCTGACGCTCCATCAGGCGGTCCATCAGATGCACCAGCGTCACCGCAGCTCCGGCCTTGGCGAGGCCATACGCCGCCTCGAGGCCAAGCAGCCCGCCGCCGACCACGACGACACGCTGCTTCCTGGCCGCGAGTGTGAGCAACAGATCGACGTCGCGGCTGTCGCGAAACGTGTGCACGCCGGCAAAATCGGCGCCCGGGATGTTCAGCCGCAGCGGCATCGATCCGGTGGCAAGCACGAGCTTCGTGAAAGCGATGCTCTCCTCGCCCGCGATCTTCACTTCGCGTCGGCCGACGTCGATCTCGGTGGCAGCAGAGCCATATTGCACGGTGACGCCGCGATCGCGCCACCAGGCGGCGGGCCTCAGCTCGAGCTCGTGCGAAGCCGTCTCGCCGGCGAGCACCGACGACAACAGCACGCGATTATAGGCGAGCCTCGGCTCGGCGCCGATCACGGCGATGGCGTAGCGGCCCAGCGCGACCTTGCCCAGTTCCTCGACAAGGCGCGCTGCCGCCATCCCGTTGCCGACAATCACCAGAGGCTCGCTCACGGCACATCCTCTTCCAGTCCTGGTCCTGTACTTGTCCGGAACCTACGCCGCCTCGACGAAGCGATGCCGCTCGTAAAGGAATTCGAGGACACGCTGCCGGCACTGGAGGTAGGCCGCATTGCTGGCCAGATCGAGCCGCTTGCGCGGGCGCGCCAGCGGCACCTCGAGCACCTCGCCGATCCGCGCGCTCGGCCCGTTGGTCATCATAACGATGCGGTCCGAGAGCAGCACGGCCTCGTCGACGTCGTGCGTGATCATCAGGATGGTGTTGTTCAGCTTCTGGTGCAGCGCCATCACCGAGTCCTGCAGGTGTGCGCGCGTCAGCGCATCCAGCGCGCCGAAGGGCTCGTCGAGCAGGAGCACCTTCGGCTCCATTGCCAGGGCTCGCGCAATGCCGACGCGCTGCTTCATGCCGCCCGAGATTTCCGACGGCCGCTTGTCCCGGGCGTGAGCCATCTGGACCAGGTTGAGATTGTGCATGGTCCAGGCGTCGCGCTCGGCGCGGCTCTTGGTCGAAGAAAACACCTTGTCGACGCCGAGCCTCACGTTTTCATACACCGTGAGCCAGGGCAGCAGGCTGTGGTTCTGGAACACCACCGCGCGGTCCGGCCCCGGCGAATTGACCTCGCGATTCTCCAGGATCACGCCGCCCATGGTGGCGCGGGTGAGGCCTGCGATGATGTTGAGCAGGGTCGACTTGCCGCAGCCGGAGTGGCCGATGATCGAGACGTATTCGCCCTTCTCGATCGACAGGTTGATGTCCTTCAGAACCTCGGTCGTGGCGTTGCCGCGGGTGAACGTCTTGTCGATGTGGTCGAGCTTCAGATAGGCCATGTGCCGCCTCCTCAGTTCTGCGCGGTGCCGCGGGTTACGAACTTTCCGGCCGCGGCAATCAGGCGGTCGAGCACGAAGCCGACGATGCCGACATAGAACAGCGCCAGGATGATTTCGCTGATGTGCGAGGAATTCCACGCATCCCAGATGAAGAAGCCGATGCCGACGCCGCCGATCAGCATCTCGGCGGCGACAATCGCCAGCCACGACAGGCCGATGCCGATGCGAAGTCCGGTGAAGATGTAGGGCGCCGCCGCCGGGATCATGATCTTGGCAAAGAACTCGAGCGGATTGAGCTGCAGCACCGCGGCGACGTTGCGATAGTCCTGCGGGATGTTGCGGATGCCGACCGCCGTATTGATGATGATCGGCCAGATCGAGGTGATGAAGATCACGAAGATCGCCGAGGGCTGGCCGTCGCGGAACGCGGCGAGCGACAGCGGCAGCCAGGCGAGCGGCGGAATGGTGCGCAGCACCTGGAACAACGGATCAAGCCCGCGCATCGCCCAGACCGATTGTCCCACCAGGACGCCGAGCGCGACGCCGCCGACCGCCGCCAGCGAATAGCCGAACGCGACGCGCTGCAGGCTCGCCGACAGATGCCAGAACAGGCCCTTGTCGATGCCGCCATTGTCGAAGAACGGATCGAGGATCAGCTCCCTGGTGTCCTTGAACACCCTCGACGGCGGCGGCAGGGTCGAGCCGGCGCGCCGGCAGACCAGCTCCCAGACGAGGACAAGAAGCGCGAGCACGACCAGCGGCGGCACGACGCGCGCCGCCGTCTCCTTCGCCATCTTCAGATACTTTTCCGCACGCGGTGCCTGCTTCGGAGTCAGGGCGACGACCGGCGCCGCGGGGCTTACAGGCAGGACCGTGTCCATTTCAATCTTCCTGGCAGTCATGTTCATCGGAAGGCTTCTCCGGCTCGTGGATGCGGCCGTCCTTGAGGACGGCCGCGGCTCTCGTTCAGACTTCGATCCGCTTGATGGCGAGCGACTTCAGATAGGCGGCGGGATTGTCCGGATCGAACACCTTGCCGTCGAAGAAGGTCTCCTTGCCGCGCGAGGTGGACGTCGGGATGTCGGAGGCCGCAACGCCGAGCGTCTTGGCCGCATCACGCCAGAGATCTTCGCGGTTGACCTTGGCGACGAGCCCCTTGGTATCGAAGGTCGGCTCGAACTTGCCCCAGCGAATGTCCTCGGTCAGGAACCAGAGGTCGTGGCTCTGGAACGGGTAGGACGCGTGGTCGCGCCAGTACTTCATGATGTGCGGCGAGTTCTCCACGACCTTGCCGGTGCCGTAGTCGAACTTGCCGGCGGTGCGGTCATAGACGTCCTCGACCGGGCAGTTGATCCACTGCCGCTTGGCCATGATGGTGGCGAGCTCCTGCTTGTTCTCGGCCTTTTCGGCCCACTGCTGGGCTTCCTGCACGGCCATCAGCAACGCCTTCGCAGCCTTCGGATATTTGTCGACCCAGGCCGCTCGCATCGCGAAGGACTTTTCGGGATGCTTGTTCCAGATCTCGCCGGTGTTGACCGCGGTGTAGCCGATGTTCTGATGAATGAGCTGCAGATTCCACGGCTCGCCGACGCAGAAGCAATCCATGGTGCCGACCTTCATGTTGGCCACCATCTGCGGCGGCGGCACCACGATGGTCTCGATGTCCTTGTCGGGATCGATGCCGCCGGCGGCGAGCCAGTAGCGGATCCACAGATCGTGGGTACCGCCCGGGAAGGTCATGGCGGCCTTCACCGCCTTGCCGGACGCCTTCTTCTTCTCCAGCGCCGCCTTGAACGGAGTGGCGTCGACGCCGAGCTTCAGGTCCGCATATTCCTTGGCCACCGAGATGCACTGCGCATCGAGGTTGAGGCGCGCCAGGAGGTACATCGGCGTCGGCTGGTTGTTCTGCGTCACCTTGCCGGCGGAGATGAGATACGGCATCGGCGTGAGGATGTGCGCGCCGTCGATGCCGTTGCCTTCGGAGCCGAGCACGAGGTTGTCGCGTGTCGTGCCCCAGGAGGCCTGCTTCAGCACCTCGACATCGGGCATGCCGTGTTTGGCGAACAGGCCCTTGTCCTTGGCGACAAACAAGGGACCCGCGTCGCTCAGCGCGATGAAGCCGAGCTTGGCGCCCTTCACCTCCGGACCAGCCTCTTGCGCAAATGCGCCGCCGGGGAGGTTCAGCTTCGCGGCGGCCAGCAGCGCAGCCGCCCCCGCGCCCGCTTTCAGGAGTTGGCGGCGGGAAAGGCCACGGCGCAGAATCGGAGTGTCAGTCTTCCTCATGGGTGCGGTCGTCCTTCTGTGTGCTGGAGATGATGGCCGTCCGTCTCATGCCGGTCGCCGCGCGCACGGATGCGCGTTCTGGGGAGGCCCCAGTCGGGCGGCGCCACGATTCGGATTGATGATCTCGAGGGACGGCTTCAATGGCGTCGACACGATCTATTCAAGCTTCGTGCCAAGCCCGTACACTTCAGAAAGTATAGTTCGATCAATGGATTGACGCGACCGGGCTGTGGCGTCCGGAATGCGACTCGCTTGCAAAATTTGCGATTCGCTCAATTCCTGTGCGGCGCACAACAATTGAGCAGAAGGTTTGAGAGACCTCAGGCGTACTCGCCGAGCTTGATGCCAAGCGGTGTCGGAGGCGTGCCCTTGCCGGGCTTCAGATGGAATTCGTAGGTCATGAGATTCCATTCCGAAGGCGCCGGCTTGCCGTCCGGCATCACGGCGTCGCTGCGCTTCTCGACCTTCGCGATCAGTTCGTCCTTGACCCCGAACACGACGTCGGAATCGAGATACTTGTCGCCGCCAATGAACAGATGCGTGACCAGCGGCTCGTAGCCCGGTGCGGCGACGACGAAATGAATGTGAGCCGGTCGCATCGGATGGCGGCCCGTCTGCCGGATCAACTCCCCGGTTGGCCCATCAATCGGCACCGGGTAGCTGCACGGCACGACGCTGCGGAAGAAGATGCGGCCGTCGAGATCAGTAACGAAGCGCGCCCGCGCCGACGGACCCGTGGTGGCGTAGTTCGGCTTCTGTGAATCATAAAGGCCGCCGTCGTCGGCGTGCCAGACGTCGACCGGCACCCCGGCCAGCGGCTTGCCGGCAACATCGGTCACGCGGGCCTGAACGAACAGCTTCTGGCCGCTCTGGCTGTCCGGCGATATGTCAGCGCCGTGCGGCATCTCCTTGTGCTCGCCGACATAGAACGGGCCGAGCACGGTGGTTTCGGTCGCGCCGCCGCGTTCGCGGTGGTTCACGGCATCCACCAGCATCGACACGCCCAGCACGTCTGACAACAGGATGAATTCCTGGCGAATGGGCGTACATTTCTGGCCGGTGCGGGTCAGAAAGTCGATGGCGTATTCCCATTCCTCGAAACTGAGACTGGTCTTGCGGACGTAGTCGTGCAGCGACTTCACCAATTCCTGCAGCAGGAATTTGACGCGCGGATCGGGCGCGTCCTCGAAGCTGCGGACGACGGCCTCGGTGAGTTCGGTTTCGCTGAACTGGTGCATCTTGCTTTCCTGCCCGTCGTTTCCGCACACTAACCGCCAGCCTACACCAGTACCCTTGCCCGGGTAAGCGCCGGCCGCGTTGGCAGTTGCCCAGGATTTCGGCTATCACCGACCCGACAAGTTGTCCGGAGGAATGCCCCGATGCTCGCCCCCGCCCCCGCCTCGCCCGAATCCGTCGGCATGTCCAAGGCCGCGCTGGACCGTGTCGAAGCGCATCTGAAGAACCGCTACATCGACGCCGGCCGCTTTCCGGGAACCCAGCTTCTGGTCTATCGCCGCGGCAAGGTGGTGCACAGTTCGGTGCAGGGCTTTGCCGACCTCGAGCGCAAGGTTCCGGTCAAGGATGATACCATCTTCCGCATCTATTCGATGACCAAGCCGCTCACCAGCGTCGCCTTCATGATGCTGGTGGAAGAAGGACACGTCGCGATCGACGAGCCCGTGCACAAGTACATCCCGGAATGGAAGGATCTCGGCGTGTTCGTCGCTGGCACGGCGCCGAACTTCCTGTCGAAGCCGCCATCGCGGCCGATGCTCATTGTCGACCTCCTCCGGCACACCTCCGGCCTCACCTATGCATTCCAGCAGCGCTCGAACATCGACGCTGCCTATCGGGAGAAGAAGATCGGCGAGGTGGTCACGTCCGGCACCCTGCAGTCGATGATCGAGGACCTCGCCAAGGTCCCGCTGGAGTTCTCGCCGGGCGAAGCCTGGAACTATTCGGTCTCCACCGACGTGATCGGTTATCTGATCGGAAAGATCAGTGGCGTGCCGTTCGAGCAGTTCCTTAAACAGCGGATTCTGGATCCGCTCGGCATGAAGGACACCGATTTCTACGTGCCCGCCGACAAGGCGCATCGCCTGGCGGCCTGCTATTCCGCCGATCCACAGGGCGGCACGACGTTTCATGCCGGCCAGCGCAAGGGCACCTTGACGCTGCAGGACGATCCGGCGACCAGCTCGTACCTCGCGCCGCCGAGCTTCATCTCGGGCGGCGGCGGCCTGTGCTCCACCGTCGCGGACTATCTCACCTTCTGCCGCGCGCTGCTCAATGGCGGCGAACTGGGTGGCGTCCGGCTGATCGGGCCGAAAACGCTGGCGCTGATGACGACCAACCACATTCCGGGCGGCCACGACCTGCCGGACATGTCGCGTTCGCTGTTCAGCGAAGCCACTTATAAAGGCATCGGCTTCGGCCTCGGTTTCGCGGTGACCATGAGGCCAGCGGAGACGCTGATCGCTGGCAGCCCCGGCGAATACAACTGGGGCGGCGCCGCCACGACCTCGTTCTGGGTCGATCCGGCGGAAGAACTGGTCACGATCTTCATGACTCAGGTGCTGCCGTCGAGCGCCTATCCGATCCGGCGCGAGCTGCGCAGCATGATCTACGCGGCGATCACCGAGAGTAACCTCTAGGGGTCGGCGGCCGAACTACGCGCGCCACTCGGATTTTTTGTGTCGCACTGAGCATGCCGCCCCTATCCTGCCGTCAACGTGGTGCAAGCTACGCCGAATCGGGCCTCCTGAATTGCCGAAGTTATCCCTACCTGTACGGCTCACGCTCCTCGTTGCGGGCACCACGCTGCCGCTGATCCTGTTCGCAGGGAGTATCGTCCTTCACGATTATCAGGTCGCGAGAAACGAGGCGACCGGGCGCGTGCTCGATACGGTGCGCAGCGTGCGCCTCGTGGTGGACGCCGAGGTGCAGCGCATGACCGGCGGCCTGCAGGTCCTCGCGCTCAGCCGTTCATTTCGCGACGGCAGCTTCGACGAGTTCCGCAGAGGAGCTTCCGGCTTTCTCGCCCAATACGGCGAGGGCGGCCTTCTCGTGGTAACTGACCGCGAGGGCCGCGAGCTGTTTTCGTCCCAGACCGAGAACAAGGATCGGCCGTCGGGCGATAACCGCAAGGTCGTGCAGAAGGTGTTCGCCAGCAAGGCCCCGCAATACTCCGACTTGTTCATGGATGCGGTCAGCAACCGCTTGATCCTGACCATCGAAGTGCCGGTGATGCGCGACGGCGAGGTCTTGTACGGTATCTCCTTCAGCCCGCCCATGAGTATGTTTCAGGAGCTGATCGAGAAGCAGCGACCCGACCAGCGGTGGATACTTGCGCTGCTCGATGGCAAGGGCATCGTGTTCGCGCGAGCCCCCAACTTGAACGAAATGTTCGGCAAGCGGGCGACGCCGTCCATCTATGACTACATGTTCCAGAAGCCCGAGGCGACGCTCACGACCGTTTCACTCGAGGGCATTCCGCTGACTGGAGCTTACGCACGGTCGACGCTGACCGGCTGGACGGTCGCCGCCGGCATAGCCGAGAGCTCGCTGATCGCTCCGCTCTGGCGCAATCTTGCGATCACCAGCCTGATCGGTGGCATCCTGCTTCTGACCGGCCTCGGCTTCGCCCTGCGCATGGCCGCGACGATCGCGCGCGGCGAAATGCTGCATGGCCTGTTGATCGAGGAGCTCAATCACCGCGTCAAGAACACGATGGCGCTGTTGCAGGCGATCGCGGTGCAGACATTCCGCAGCGCCAAGCGCGAGGAGCGGGAGAAGTTCGAGGGCCGGCTCGTGGCGCTCGCGGGAGCGCACAACCTTCTCAGCGAGGAGATGTGGAAGGGCTCAGATCTGAAGGATGTCCTCAAGCGTGTGCTCCAGCCGTTGCTGAGCAATTCCGACCGCATCCGGATGAGCGGCCCCGACGTGCCGCTGTCGTCGCGGCTGGCCGTGGTGATGTCGATGATCGTGCACGAGATCGCGACGAATGCGGCAAAGTACGGGGCGCTTTCCAACGACGTCGGCACGGTCAGGGTCGATTGGGAGCTGATGACGGACAGTCCCAAGCCGAAGCTGCGATTGATCTGGACCGAAACCGGCGGACCGCCGGTCGTCGCGCCGGTGCACCGCGGCTTCGGATCGCGCCTGATCGAGCGCAGCGCGCGCGATCAGCTCGGCGGCGAGGCAATTGTGGATTTCCTGCCGTGCGGCGTCGTCTACACCCTCACGTGCACTCTGGAGGACGCGCGCTAATCTGAAACCGGGCGAGCCGAGCCGCGGCCCGTGCCTAACCGATGCTTTGCAGAGCTGGGAATGTCTCGAGCAACCAGATGCTCACATTCGTGACCGTGCCGGTGAGAAAGCCGATGCCGGTGATCACCATCAACACGCCCATCGCCCGCTCGACGTTGGTGAGATGTCCCTTCAGCCGCGCAAAAGCCGATGAGAACTGCTCGATCATGAAGGCAGCGAGCAGGAAGGGAATCCCGAGCCCGGCCGAGTAGACCGCAAGCAGACCTGCGCCCTTGGCAACCGTCGCTTCGGCGGCCGCGATCGAAAGGATCGCGGCCAGGATCGGGCCGATACAGGGCGTCCAGCCGAAGGCAAAAGCGAGGCCCATGACATAGGCGCCCCACAGGCCGACGGGCTTGGGGATCGGCAGGCGCCCTTCCCTCATCAACAGGCCGAACCGGGTCAATCCCAGAAAGTGCAGGCCCATGGCGATGATGACGATGCCGGCGAGGATCGATAGTTCGGCCGACCACTCCCGGATCAGGGATCCGATCAAAGAGGCGCTGGCGCCGAGAAGCACGAAAATGGTCGAGAAGCCCAGGACGAACAGCGCGGCTGAGAGCATCACCGCGCGCCTCGAGGTCGCGACCGGCTCATTGCTCTCGACGTGCTCGATGGTGGCACCGGTCAAATAGACCAGGTAGGGCGGAACAAGAGGCAGCACGCAGGGGGACAGAAAGCTGACCAGACCGGCGATCAGCGCTGCCGGGATAGAAACGTTTTGAATCATGCATCCATAGCCATTTGGTCCCGGCGGCGGCGCAGCCAGCGCGCCGGCCGGATTGAAATCCGTCCGTCTGGTGTAACCGATGCAGGGGATACGCGACAGAAGCAAGAGCCACGGATCGAACGCAGCCAAGGGGGCGATCACAGGTGCGACATTGCGGCGCGAGCAACTCGCGGCAAAGGCACGACTTTTGGCCGGCCGGAGCAGCGGGTGTGCCATGGCTCGTCTTGCTCGACCTCCCGCCGCAACGCCCCGGGGCGGTGGATTCCGGTCGCAGAGCGCCCGCAGTTCCGAGCCGCCAATCTGGCCAGGCTTCACCTGAGATCGCGAATGGCGATGGAGCCCAGATCGGCGGCCTCATGGCCGCGGCATTCGGTGCTCTTCGAGCCTTAGAGAACCGAATGCAATCGGCCGTCTGAACTCGCCACCGGCGTTCTTCCCATTCCGCGCTGCAGGAACGTCGCTGCCATTCCTCCGCGTGCCCTGCGCTCGCGAGAACTCCCGCGTGCTCGAAGAGCAATTCAGGCACCAGCCGTTGCTGCCGACCAAGTGCCAGGCTTGCTCGGAAAATGTCCACAGTGATGCAGATAAACGCAACCAAGGATGACTGCCGCTGCGAGCGCAGACCGTGTTTCGTGCGAGAGGCCCCTTCTCGATACTGGCGCGCACTGCCATCATGCAGTGCGTACCCGAGCGACCCGATTAGAGGTCGCTGGGCCAGCTAACCTTCCCCAACCCTCCGGGCTGGATGTCAGGCCAGCCGGCGGCTCCCGCCTGGTATCCCGTCAGAGTTGTAATCTACCCATTATTCTGGCAGACTACAGTTGAGAAAAAGACTTGTTTGCATCTGCGGGCGCTGTGAGATCGATGAGCACCCGCGCGCGATGATATTGCTGGTTTTCGACGTTAGAGGTGGTTGCCCGGATTGTCCGCGAAGTGATGAGGTCTGGCGCCCTCGCGAGGGCACCTCGGCCTGACCGTACTCCATGTCCTCCCGGTCTCGATTGCATGTCTCCGCTTGCCTGCAACATTCAGAAATCAATAAAGAAAAACCGCACTCTCCGTATGGTTGCGGACTTGACGAGGAGGCACCTTGTCATGCACGTCTTCAATCCGATCGCTTCCAGAGGAATGTTCGAAAGCGACGAAAGCGGCGCCGAACACATCTGGCCGGTGAAGAAGCAATTAGTCGTGACCAATGGCGCGGGCGGTGTGCTGTTGGCCGGATTATGATACCTCAGGTTGTACTTCGCAAGGCGGCTTGCCGGGGCCTCTAATCCGGCAAGATTTCAGTGGTTTACAGGTAAATTCCTACATTCACGCAAGTCGAACGCGGTATAAATGGGTGAACCCCTGACCCACTCTTCGGGGGGAGGTTTCAACCGAAGATCGGTGAGAGCAGTATGAACAAATCAGCGGCGAAGAGAATGAAGCAGCGAAGTGCCGGCAAGCCCGATATCGAGCTTGGCAAGCGCATCCGCCTCCGGCGCGTGGAAATGAAGATCTCCCAGGCAGAGCTTGGCGAGAAGCTCGGCGTCAGCTTCCAGCAGGTTCAGAAGTACGAGAAGGGCGTCAATCGCGTCGGCGCAGCTCGCCTCCAGCAAATCGCCTCCGCCCTCGATGTACCGGTGACTTTCTTCTACGACGGCGACAACAAGTCGCGCGAAGTCGAAAGCCTCCTCTTCCTGGACAGCGCGTTCAGCCTGAGGCTGCTGCGGGCCTACAGCAAGATCAAGGATCAGACGGTGCAGCGACAGCTCGTATCGCTGATGGAATCGATCGCCGCGAACGAGGACTGAGCGTCACTGCTCGGCCGCTCGCGGCCCTCTCCCTGCACTTCCACTCGCTTTCGTAGTGGAAGCAATCGATAACGCCAGCCGCCGATCGGCGCTCTCTCGTTGGGCCAGACCTTATTCCGGTCTGGCCGTGACGATGAAGGATGATGGCATATTGACGTCCAGCGACCCGACGATGTTGTCGGCAGCCGCGGGTGTAGAATGTCGCCGGCGCGACTCGATAGCTGAACCGATATCCACCAGCTTCCCTTTTTGCTGCGCAGGTTCGGCACCTAAAGCGCGACAGTTTTTGATTGAGCATGATTTTTTCGGAAAACCGGTGCCCAGTGTTTCCGGATCATGCTCTAGAGAGCCGCGAGCACCGCCTTTACGATATCGACCGTGCCGTTGCTGCCGCCGAATTCCATCGGCTTGATTCCCTCGGCATAGGCCGCATCGACCGCGCGCTCGATGCGCTCGCCGGCGTCCGCGGCGCTCTCGACGCCGTGCTTGTCGGCGAGCCAGTCCAGCATCATTGCCGCCGAGAGGATCATGGCGGTGGGGTTCGCTTTACCCTGGCCCATGATGTCGGGCGCAGTGCCGTGACAGGGTTGGAATACCGCGTGGCGGTCGCCGATATCGGCGGACGGCGCCATGCCCATGCCACCGATGAGGCCCGCGGTCAGATCGGAGAGGATGTCGCCGAACATGTTCTCCATCACCATCACGTCGAAGTCCCACGGACGCTTCACCAGCATCGCCGAGCACGCGTCGACATATAGGCGGTCGGTCTTCACCTCTGGATGACGTTTAGCGGCCTCATCGAACATTTCACGAAAGAAGGCGAAGGCCTTGAACACGTTGGCCTTGTCGACGCAGGTCAACGCACCCGGCCTGCCGCGGGCCTTGCGCCGCTCGGCAAGGCGAAAGGAGAACTCGAACAGGCGTTCGGAAGTCCTGCGCGTGATCACCAGCGTCTCGCGCGCATCCTCATGGGTGACGACGCCCTTGCCCATCGAGGCGAACAGGCCTTCGGTCGACTCCCGGATCACGACGAGATCGATGCCGCGCGCATCCGCGCCGACGATCGGACTCGGCACGCCCGGTATCAGCCGCGCCGGACGCACGCCGGCATAGAGGTCGAAAAGAAAGCGCAATTCGACCTGCGGCATAATCTCGGTATTGTCGGGATAGCGCACGGATGGCAGGCCGCAGGCCCCCAGCAGGATGGCGTCCGCCTCCTCGCACAGGCGCACCGTGCTTTCCGGCATCGATTTTCCGGTCGCAAGATAATGGTTGGCGCCCGCGGCCGCCTCGGTGAAGCGGAACTTCAGGTCCGACTTCGCCTCGACCTTGCGCAGGATCTCGAGCGCCGGCGCCATGACCTCCGGGCCGATGCCGTCGCCGGCCAGCACTGCGACGTGGAACGCGTTGTTTGCGGACATGGATTCTCCAGTGGAAAGGAAGGGACCACGTCGCATTTGCGAGGAGCGACGCTACGAAGCAATCCAGACTTCGTCCGCGGATGGATTCCTGGATTGCTTCGCTTCGCTCGCAATGACGGCGCGATTACGGCGTCAATATCGCCCGCCCCACCAGCGCGCCCTTCTGCAGCGCCAACAGCGCGTCGTTGGCCTTCGAAAGCGGCATTGTCGTCACGGGGATCGGCGGCACCTTCCTGGCTCGAACGAGGTCGAGCAATTCCTTTGTCTCGCGCAGGTTTCCGACGTAGCTGCCCTGGATGGTAACCGCCTTGATCGGAATCAGCGGCAGCGCCCACGGCGCGCCGCCGCCGAACAGGCCGACGATGACGAGCTTGCCACCCTTGGTGAGGCAGTCGAAACCGAGCTGCGCCGTGGCGGCGTTGCCGACGAGGTCGATCACCGCGCGGATCGGCTCGCCCGCCTTCTTGGTGAGCTGCTCCAGCGCGTCGGGGGCCTTGCCATCGACGGTCGCAAGCGCACCAGCCTTCTCGGCGGCCTCGCGCTTGCGGGCGTCAATGTCGACGACGATCGCGCCCTTGCCGCCCATCGCTTTCAGCAGCGACAGCGCCATGAGGCCAAGGCCGCCGGCGCCGAAGATCACGATCGGCGTGTTGAAGTGCTGCTCGACCTTCTTCAGCGCGCTGTACGTTGTGACCCCGGAGCAGGCGTAGGGCGCCGTCGTGACCGGATCGAGGCCTTTCAGGTTGAGGAGATAGCGCGGGTGCGGCACGATCATGTGATCGGCATAGCCGCCGTCGCAATAGACGCCGAGCGATCTTGAGGTAAGGCACATGTTCTCATCGCCGCCAAGGCAGGTCGCGCACTTGCCGCAGCCGAGCCAGGGATAGACCAGCGCGACGTCGCCGATCTTGAGGTCGCCCTGGTCGGTCGACTTGACGTCGGGTCCGAAGGCAAGGACTTCGCCGACGCTCTCGTGGCCCATGGTCAGCGGCAGCGCGATGCCGCGATCCTTCAGCGACAGCGGCTTGCGCCCGTGGCCGAGATCATAGCCGCCTTCCCAGATGTGCAGATCGCTGTGGCAGACGCCCGCCGCCTTGACCTTGATCAGCACCTGGGTTCCCGACGGTTGCGGCGTCGGTTGATCGACCTCCATAAGGGGGGCTTTGAAATCGGCGACCTTGAAGCTTTTCATTGGCGTTTCTCCCGCTAGCTCTTTGTTTTGCCCGCCAGCATGCCATGCCTGGCGGGGCGAGACAAACCCGGCTGGCTTCAAGCCCGGGCCGCCGGAACATCCGTGCCGCGGAACGCGGCCAGCTGCTCTTCCGACAAGCCGGCCTCCTGCAGCAGAACCCGCGTGTGCTCGCCGAGCGTTGCCATCCGCTTTGCGGGGCTGACGTCGGCGCCCGACATCCGGAACGGCAGGTTGAGTACCCTAAATGTGCCGCCGCCATCTTCGACCTCGGACAGCGCGCGCCGGTGGACGAGCTGCGGATCACGCAGCGCTTCGGCGATGGTGCGATAGGCGGAAGCCGGCACGCCGTTCGCGCTGAGCGCGGCGAGGCAATCCTGTGTCGTCATCTGCCGCGACCAGCCTTCGACAGCCTCCATCAGCAGCGACCAGTTCTCGCGGCGGTCGGCATAGCGCGCAAAGCGCGGATCGGTCGTCCACTCCGGGCGCCCGATCGCCTGCATCAGGGATTCGAAGCTCTTTTCGCTGGCGATGGTGATCATGACGTAGCCGTCCGCGGTTTCCGTCGGACCGAACATCGGACGCGGCGGAGGCTTCACGTCAAACTGCGCGGCCTGCACTTCCATGACCGTGAGCGACAACATCGACTCCATCATGGAGACGTCGATGTGCTGGCCTTCCCCGGTCACGTTGCGCTGATAGAGCGCAGAAGCGATGGCGCCGAAGGCATAAGTGCCGGTGACGACATCGGCGTGGTAGATGCCGCAATAATCCGGCCGGTCGCGACCGGGCTGGTAGGCAAGATGCGCCATGTCATAACCCGAAGCCGCATGGATGACGGGCGCATAGGCCGGCAGCTCCGACGACGGACCGGTCTGGCCATAACCGGAGATCGAGCAATAGATCAATCTCTGGTTGATGACGCGCAACGATTGGTAGTCGAGCTTCAGGCGATGCATGACGCCCGGCCGGAAGTTCTCGACCAGGATATCCGCCGTCGCTACCAGCCGACGAATCGCTTCCAGCCCTTCACCTGATTTGAGATCGAGCACGATACTCTTCTTGCCGACATTGAGCTGGCCGAACACGGTACTGCAACCGTTGCGCACGGGCGGACGGCTCCGCATCGTCTCGCCCTCCGCCGTCTCGATCTTGATGACCTCCGCGCCCATGTCTGCAAGCATCCGCGCGCAATGCGGACCTGCGATGGTGGTCGAAAAATCGAGTACGCGCAGACCTTCGAAGACCTTTGTCAAACTACGCTCATGCTGATCGGCTATGGTCATCCTGGGGTCCCTAATTGCCACTGTTTCTCATCTGGCTTCGGCGCAGCACCGTAATTTACCGAGCTGTGGCAGGGAAGATCTCAAGCGGCAGAAATAATCTTCACTGGATAGAAACCTTTGCGCTCTTACAACCACAGGGCGTGGACAGAAGTTGGACCTGTTCTTGCATTACTTCAGACAGGCTCATGAGAGGGCGGTTTCTTGAGAGTCCTATTTGTCACGACTGAAATGGACGACTACGTCCGTGTGGGCGGACTGGCTGCGGTTTCGGCAGCTCTGCCCAGAGCTTTGGCCATGAGGCCGTGGATGGATATCCGGATCATGCTACCCGGATATCGCGAGGTCATTGAGCAGCTCACGCACATCGAGATTGCCGGTACCTGCAAGGCATTCGCGGAAATGCCGGCGGCGACATTGGCGCTCGCGTCCACCCGAGACGGCTTGCCCATCTACGTCCTGCTGTGCCCGCAACTGTACGAGCGCCCCGGCAATCCCTATGGCGACGAGTCCGGCGAGGATTGGCCCGACAACGACATCCGTTTCGCGCGCTTTGCGTCTGCCGCCGCTGAGCTCGCCGCAGGCACTCTGGACAAAAATTGGGCAGCGGACATGGTCCACGCCAATGACTGGCAGGCGGCGCTTGCGCCCGCCTACCTCGCCTGGCGGGGCATCAATCTGCCTTCGGTCATGACCATCCACAACCTCGCCTATCAGGGGCTCTTTCCAAAGGAATCGCTGCGCCGGATCGGCGCACCGGAGAGCTCGTTCCACATCGACGGAATCGAATTCTACGACAAGGTCTCCTTCCTCAAGGGCGGCCTGGTCTACTCCTCGCACCTCACCACAGTGAGCGCGACCTATGCCAAGGAGATCACGACCGCCCAGTTCGGCTGCGGTCTCGAAGGACTACTTCGCCTTCGCGCGGATGCCGCGCAGTTGACCGGGATCCTGAACGGCATCGACGAAAGCTGGGATCCCCGCTTCTGCTCGCATCTGGCACAGCCCTTCGGCGCCGGTGACTGGGAAGGCAAGCGCGCCAATGCCGATTACGTGCGCAAGCAGTTCGGTCTTGGCGTCTCCCGCGGTCCGCTGTTCGGCATCGTCGCACGCCTCGTCCACCAGAAGGGCATCGACCTCGTGCTGGAGGCCGCCGACGAGATCATCGATGCCGGCGGGCAGATCGCCGTCATCGGCTCGGGCGAGCCGGCGATCGAGCAGGCCCTGATCAAGGCGCACCGCCGAAGACCGGATGCGATCGGTGTCGCGATCGGATTTGATGACGCCCAGGCACGGCGGATTTTCGCCGGCAGCGACTTCACGCTGATGCCGTCGCGCTTCGAGCCGTGCGGATTGAGCCAGATGTACGCCCAGCGCTTCGGCTCGTTGCCCATCGGACACCAGACCGGCGGGCTTGCCGAGACGATCACCGACGGCGAGACCGGATTCCTGTTCAGCAAACCGTCGCGGGACTCCTTCCTTGGCGGCATCCGCCGGGCGTTCTCGACCTTCGGGGCGCACGATCGGCTCGACTCCATGCGCCGCACTGCCATGTCGCGCTCGTTCAGCTGGGACACCTCGGCAGGCTCCTACAACGCGCTCTACCGCAAGGTCGCAGCGGCGTAGGTTCCGATCACTCCGCCGCCATGGGCATGGCTTCGGCCTGCTCGTGCAGGATGACGCCCGACAGCGGATCGAACTCGCCGATCCAGGGCGGGCGCTCCAGCACCGCCCTGGTGTGGCGGTAGCCTGCATCCCAGCGCCGCATGATGCCCGATGGACTGAAGTCGATGTCCTTGGTGTGGGTCTCGCGATCGAGCTGCGGCGCGAGCAGCCGCACGACGTGCATGCGGGTCGGGCAGCCGTAGCTGATCAGCTCCCTGACGGCAGGATTGTCGCGTTCGCTCTTGGGAAGTAGCGCGGCGAGCTGGTTGATGACATGGCGCAGCCGATGCGCCTGCTGCTGGCGCGCGATCTGGCTGGCAATGCGGCTGGAATATTGCACGTCCTTGTGCCGGTTAAGCACCTCCGCCATCGTCGTCGGCTCTGCGCCGACCGGATTCCACAGGTGCACGGCGAAGATCAGCGAATCCTTGCGCGGATTGTCGTCGAACACCGCCTCGGTCGGCGTGTTGGAGAGGATGCCGCCGTCCCAGTAGAGCTCGCCGTCGATGCGCACCGCCGGAAAGGCCGGGGGCAATGCGCCCGAGGCCATGATGTGAGCCATCGTGAGCTCTCCATCGCGGCTGTCGAAATAGCGCATCCGGCTGGTGCGGACATGCGCGGCACCGACGGTCAGGCGCGGCGTGCAGCGGTTGAACAGCCTGAAATCGACAAGTTCGCCAAGCGTTTTCTGAAGGGGCGCAGTCGAATAGAATCCGGCATGCTCGGCGCCCAGCGGATAGGAATCGCCGGCATGCGCCAGTGGATTGGGCCGGAAGAAGCCGGGAATGCCGTTTGTGATCGTGGACCAGTAGGTGAGCTTGTCGTTGAACCCGGGAAAGGCGGCGTGCAGATTCCAGATCGGATTCTGCTCCATCCGTTTCCAGAATTCCTTCAGCCGCGCCAGCCTGTCCTGCGGCTCATTGCCGGCGATGAGGCTTGCGTTGATGGCGCCGATCGAGGTGCCGATGATCCAGTCCGGCTCGATGCCGGCCTCGTGCAGCGCCTCATAGACGCCGGCCTGGTAGGAGCCGAGCGCACCACCGCCCTGCAGCACCAGGACGATCTGACCCGGCAGATCCTTCGCCGGCCTGCCGCCGCGTGCCTTGTTGCCTTGCATCCCGTGCATGTTCCACTCCCGAGCGTTATGCCGACCTTCAGTGCGCGGTCCAGCCGCCATCGACCGGCAGCGCGATGCCCGTGATCGAAGCCGCGGCGTCGGTCGAGAGAAAGACCGCGAGTGCGCCCAGCTCTTCGACCGTGGCAAACCGCTTGTTGGGTTGCTGCGCGAGCAGCACGTCGCGAATTACCTCGTCACGCGAAATGCCGTGCGCCCTCGCCTGACCGTCGATCTGCGCTTCGATCAGCGGCGTGTAGACGTAGCCGGGGCAGATCGCGTTGCAGGTAATGCCCTCTTCCGCGGTCTCCAGTGCGGTGACTTTGGTGAGACCGACGAGGCCATGCTTGGCCGCCACATAGGCCGCCTTGAATGGCGATGCGACGAGGCCATGAGCGGACGCGATGTTGATGACGCGCCCGAATCTGTTTCTGCGCATCGCCGGCAGCGCTGCCCGCGTGGTGTGGAAGGCGGACGAGAGATCGACCGCCAGGATCTGGTCCCATTTCTCGACCGGAAACTTTTCGAGGGGCGCCACATGCTGGATGCCGGCATTGTTGACGAGGATATCGAGCCGGCCATGTTGCGCGAGTGCGGCGGCGATCATGTCGCCGATCGAACGCGGCTCGCTCATGTCGGCGGGCGAATAGCTGACGGTGACGGCGCATTCCTTCGAGATCCGCTCCCGCGTCCTGTCGATTTCCGTTGCATCGCCAAAGCCGTTGAGGACGACGTCGGAGCCGGCGGCGGCGAGCGCGCGGGCGATGCCAAGCCCGATGCCGCTCGTCGAGCCGGTGACCAGCGACACCCTGCCGGCGAGCGGCCGCGATGCCGGGGCAATCCGGGATGTCACGGGGATGTTCATGGTCGGAGCCTTCCGTTGGCGCTTGCGGCCGTGCGGCCTTCCTCTGCCAGCGAAATCTGCGGCAGAAGCGTGCTTTACGGAAATGCCCTTTGGCTTCCGAAACCATAGGCCCGCGCTATTGCAGACGTGATACCGCCGGGCGGCCCGATCGGCTAAACTGCGCCCAAGCAGATGGGAGCTGATCCATGGAGATGCACCAGGTCCGCTACTTCCTCGCGGTGTCACGGCTGCTGAACTTCACGCGCGCGGCCGAAGAATGCAACGTGACGCAGCCGTCGCTGACGCGGGCGATCAAGCAGCTCGAAGCCGAGCTCGGCGGCGACCTGTTCCGGCGCGAGCGGCCTGCGGCGCAGCTCACCGAACTCGGCCAGCGCATGCATCCGCTGCTAAAGCAGTGCTATGAAGCGGCGTTGGGGGCGCGCTCGCTCGCCTCCTCGTTCAAGAGCGGCGAAATCGGCGCGCTGAGAGTTGCGCTAACTCATTCCATCGACTTGTCGCTGCTGATCCCGCACCTCGACCAGATCAGGCGCCAGTTCAACCGACTGGAATTCCGCTTCCTGCGCGGCACCGGCCGCGAAGTCGCCGAATATCTCAAGAAGGGCGAAGCCGAGCTCGGCATTGCCGCGGAAATCGACGAAGCATGGGAACGGCTCGACGTCTGGCCGCTATTCACCGAGAATTTTGATCTCGTTGTCAGCAAGGGACACCCGCTGGCCGAGCGCGGCAACATCGAATTCGACGACCTGCGCTCCGAGCAACTGCTGAGCCGGACCTATTGCGAGCATTCCACGCGCCTCGGCGCCTCGCTGCGCGAGCACGGAATCGATGTCGACCACAGTCACGAGATATCCTCGGAGCGCGACCTGATCGAACTGGTTGAAGCCGATATCGGCATCGGCATGGTGCCGCACACCTCGCCGATCCCGCAAAGCCTGAAGCGGACGGCCGTTGCCGGGCTTGACGCGCGTCGCACGGTGAACCTCTATGGTGTCGCCGGGCGGCAACGAACGGCGGCCGCCTCCGCCGTGATGCGCATGCTGCGGGGCGCGGACTGGCGCCAATTCCTGGATAACTGCGAGGCGACGTAAGCTGCTCCTGCGCTAACGCTCGTGGTTGGCGCGCTGCAACGCCGCCAGCAGATCGTCAATCTCCATGCGCCTGCGGAAATCGGGGTCGACGAACCGTGCCTCGACGACGGCGTCGCGGCCGAGGACGAACACGGCCGGAATCGGCAGCATCCACCCGTCATTGCCGTGGAAGGCAGAAAGATCCTGATGCGCGAGCAGCGCCTGGATTTCGGTGCCGAGCCAGATCGCGAGGTTCAGCGACAGCGCATAGCCGTTGTCGAGATCGGTGAGCACCGGGAACGGTGCGCCCCACTCCGTCTTGAACTTCGTGGTGAATTCCTGCGTCTCCGGCATGATGGCGACGATCTGCGCACCCATTGCCTTGATGCGGTCATGCGCCTGGATCACGGCGCGGACATTGAGCCGGCAATAGGGACACCAGTGGCCGCGGAAGAACATCACCGCGACCGGGCCTTGCCTGAGCAACGAGGGGAGAGCGACCAGTCGCCCGTTCTCATCGGGCAGGATGAAAGGCGGCAT
Source organism: Bradyrhizobium sp. (assembly GCF_016213215.1). Lineage (GTDB taxonomy): Bacteria > Pseudomonadota > Alphaproteobacteria > Rhizobiales > Xanthobacteraceae > Bradyrhizobium. The sequence continues at coordinate 100,670 of NZ_JACRAW010000107.1, forward strand.
CACCTCGCCGGGACGCGGCGCATTCTCGCCACCGCCATTCTCGTTGATCCTCTCCACCAGCCGGTCGACCGCCTCACCATAGGCCGGGAAGATCTCGCGCCCGGCGGCAGCGTAGGCCGTGAGCTGTTCGCTCAGCGTGCCTTCCATGTCGCGACAGCGCAGGAAGGCTTGCCTGAGCCGTTCGGTGTCAGCCGGCGAAAGCGAGTTCATGTCCTGCTCCAGCGATCTGGCATCCTCTATACTATTTTGGCCTAACGGCCGCCCACAAGGGGCGGCCTTTCGGATGGCAGCGGTTAGCGCTTGCTGTAAATTCCGTCCGGGCCGAGCATACCATAAGCCATGTAGAGCTGGTTCCCTTCCATGAAGAACACCGTGTTGTTGGGGACCTTCGTGGCATTCTTCATCATGGCGTCGTGATTCTTCGGCGTCGCGGCCATCGCCATCGACGACATCTTTCCGGGGCCGCCGTAGACGTAGGCCATGCCGGACTTGAACTCCAGGCCCACCTCCTCCGAAAACGCAGAGGTCGCGATCGCGGCAAAGGCGACAGTGGCGATAAGAGTCTTGAACAGTTTCGTCATTGGATGCTCCTCCTGATTGACGTCGACGCCCGCCAATCGGGCGCGCTGGCATCCAACGCCCGATCCGGCATTTGCGGAAATGCCGTTGCTTGATCGGTTCGATAGCCGGCGCGCATCGCGCCGCGATAGCACGGGGCTATCGAATTCAGAGCGAGGTCGCATTTCACCTCCCGCGCCCCGGCTTCCATCCTGCCTGCAATCCACGCTGCGCATGCAACCTGACAGGAGGATTTCGATGACCCGCCCCCTAACCGCGCGCCTTGTCAATCTCTGCACGTCCCTGTTGCTGCTGGTGTTGCTGATATCGGCCGCCACCTCGGTGGCGCGGGCCGACAGCGATGACGGTATCGTCCGTGTCAAAAGCGCCGTGCCGATGTCAGAGGCGATCAGCCGCATCAGGGCGGACATCGCCTCCAAGGGCATCAAGTTCTTCCAGGAAATCGATCAGTCGAAGCTTGCCGCGGATGCCGGCATCAAGCTTCGCCCTTCCACCTTGCTCGTCTTCGGCAATCCGCCGCTCGGCACCCAGTTCATCACCGCAAATCCCAATGCCGGGCTGGACTGGCCGGTTCGCCTGCTGTTGACCGAGAACGAGAACGGCGACGTCTGGGCAGTTTGGACCGACTTCGACTGGATCGCCAGGCGTCACAACATCAAGGACCGCGAAGCGCAGTTCAAGATGGCGACCATGGTCGTCAAATCCATCACTTCGACCATCGTCAACAAATAGCCGCATCGCCCGGCGCGACCCGCCGCCGAGGCACGTGTGCCCGGAACCACGGGCACTCCCAACACGGAGGACGGCCCAATGACCCGCGACAAGTTCGACGTTGTGATCCTGGGCGGCGGCAATGCGGGGATCGGCGTCACCGGTCCGGCCCGGCGCGCCGGCCTGTCCGTTGCGATGATCGAATCCCACGAACTTGGCGGCACCTGCCCGAACCGTGGCTGCACGCCCAAGAAGATCCTGGTCGCGGCCGGCCAGGCCCTGCACGACATCGAGCGCGCAAGCGTGCACCGCATCTCGGTCGGCAAGCCCCGGCTGGACTGGGCTGGCCTGATCGACCGCGAGAAGGAGATGATCAAGGACATTCCGGCAAATCTCGCCGGCGCCATGGCGCGCCGCAACGTCGAAGTGATCAGGGGACGCGGCACCTTCATGGGGCCGAATGCCATCCGGGTCGGCGACCGCGTGCTCGAGGCCGGGCACGTGGTGATCGCGACCGGTTCCAAGCCTCGTCCGCTGCCGATTGAAGGCGCCGGGCACATGACCACCTCCGACGACATGCTGAGCGAGCGCGAGTTTCCCGCCTCAGTGATCTTCGTGGGCGGTGGGGTCATCTCGCTCGAATTCGGCCATGTCTACGCGCGCGCCGGCGCGAGCGTGACCATCCTCGAAGCATTGCCGCAGCTCCTGCCCGCTATGGATGCCGATGCCGTGGCCCGGCTGCAGATGGAATGCGAGCGCATCGGCATTCAGGTCGAGACCAGCGTGAATGTCGAGCGCATCGAGCGCTGCGGCAGCCGTCTGCGCGTGGTCTTCACGCAGGATGGCGTCGAGCATGCGGCCGAAGCCGACCGCGTCGTCAACGGCGCCGGACGTATCGCCAATGTCGATCGCCTCGATCTTGCAGCCGGCCGAGTCGAGCACAATAACGGCCACATTGCCGTTGACCGCCATCTGCGTTCGATATCGAATGCCAAGGTCTACATGTGCGGCGACGCCGTGCCGATCTCGCCGCAGCTGTCGCCGATCGCGACCTATGAAGGCGACATCGTCGGACGCAATATCGTCGAGGGCCCGAAGCACAGTCCCGATTACCAGAGCATGGCTACCTCAGTCTACACCGTGCCCGCGCTCGCCTCGGTCGGCCTCACCGAAGCCGCCGCGAGACGGAAGGGACTGCCGCTCGACGTTCACGTCAACGACATGCACGACTGGTTCTCGGCGCGAACTTACGCGGAGACCGTGGCCTGGTCGAAGATCATCGTCGATCGTGCAAGCGACCGCATTCTCGGCGCGCATCTCGTCGGTCACGCCGGCCAGGAGCTCATCAATATCTTCGGCCTTGCCGTCCGGTTCGGCATCACGGCGAAAGAGATCCGGGAAAACGTCTACGCCTATCCGACCTTTTCCGCCGACATCAAACACATGCTCGGGCATCGCTGACGCATAGCGTCACGCTATCGAAACCAGAGCCAGGCGGCATTTCATTATCAGCGCGACTTCGGCCAAGCTGATTGTATCGCCGGCCGATACCGGGGCCGCGGCAAATAGAGGAGACAGCACATGTTCAGACATCTTGGAATTCTCCGCACGTTCTGGCCGAGCTTCGTTCTTGCCGGCGCGCTCTCGATGACGCTGCAACCGGCGTTCGCCGGCGAATGTCCGGCTGACAAGATCAAGGCCAACGGTCGCGAAAAGGTCGACTTCAAAGCTGTCGGCGTCACGGACGTCACGCTCGGCTCGATCCATCTCGGCAAGCAGCCCGCCGCCATCAAGGATCGCGAACTGCGCTTCCGCAAACTGACGATCGAGCCCGGCGGGGTCGTGCCCTGGCACAGCCATGACGATCGGCCCGCGCTGATCTACGTCCAGCAGGGCGAGATCGTCGAATATGCCAGCAATTGCGTGGATCCGATCGTTCATAAGGCGGGCGACCTGCGCCCGGAAGTGCATGGCACCTCGCACTGGTGGAAGAACCTCGGCAAGGAAACCGTCATTCTCTATGTCGGCGACGTCCGCAAGGATCCGCGCGACCACAACATGTAACGAGCACGACCCCGTTGATCCTCATCCTGAGGAGCCGCAAAGCGGCGTCTCGAAGGATGAGGCCCGCTCTTTTGCCTCACGGTTCAATCCGCGATGCGCAGCATCGTCCGAAGGGGGGCAGCGTTGCTGCGCTCCTGACCATGAGGAACGGGATGTGATGTTCCGGGATTCCCCGTGTCCCCCCGCACGCCGGGCGTCACATCCTCCTTTTCGGCTTCGCAGGAGAGTCGCCATGACCGATCTGTCTGCCCCGATGAAGCCGCAACCGACGATAATGGACGCTCATTCGCCCGGCGTCGTTCTTCGATCCATCGTCATCGGACTGACGGCCTTTCTGACCGTGGTTGACCTGTTCGCGACGCAAGCCATCCTGCCGTCGCTGACGCGGCACTACGGTGTGACACCCGCGGCGATGGGATTTGCGGTCAACGCCAGCACGATGGGCATGGCGATCGCCGGCCTCGTCATCGGCGTCCTCAGTCCGCATATCGACCGCAGGCTCGGCATCCTCGTCAGCCTGACCTTGCTCGCGATCCCCACTACCCTACTGGCCACCGCGCCCAATCTCACCGTCTTCACGCTCCTGCGCATCGCCCAAGGTCTGTGCATGGCCTCCGCGTTTGCTCTGACTCTTGCCTATCTCGGCGAACAGTGCAGCGCGGCCGATGCCGGCGGCGCCTTTGCGGCCTACATCACCGGCAATGTCGCCAGCAATCTGGTCGGCCGCCTGATGTCGGCGGCAGTCGCCGACAGGCTGGGGCTTTCCTGGAATTTCTATTTGTTTGCTGCGCTCAATCTTGCCGGCGCCCTGCTGGTCTATTTCACCATTCAGCGCGTCCGGCCGATGCACGCCAGCGCACCGACGCAAACGCCCGTTGCCGCCATGATCACCCATTGGCGCAACGAAAAGCTCCGTGCCGCCTATGGTCTCGGCTTTTGTATCCTATTCGCCTTCATTGGCACCTTCACCTTCGTGAATTTCGTCCTGGTACGACCGCCACTGTCGCTCGGCATGATGGATCTCGGCCTCGTCTATTTCGTCTTCCTGCCTTCGATCGTCACGACGGTGTTGGCGGGCAAGGCCGTTGAGCGGCTGGGGCCACGGACGACGATCTGGGCCGCGCTAACCGTGGCTGCGCTCGGGCTGCCGCTGATGCTGGCGCCGCATCTTGCCGGAGTGCTGGCCGGCATGGTTCTGGTCGGCGTCGGCACCTTTTTCGCACAGGCTGCAGTCACCGGGTTCGTCGGACAGGCGGCCAGCGGCAATCGCGGCGTCGCCAGCGGGACCTATCTCGCCTGCTATTTCTGCGGCGGCCTCGTGGGCAGCGCGGTTCTCGGCCGATTGTTCGACTCGTTCGGCTGGACGGCCTGCGTCGCAGGCGTCGGCGCGGCGCTCCTGGCGGGCGGCTGGTTGACCTGCCGCCTGACTGTTGGTGACGCGAAGAGCTAGCGCTTGGCAGAGGCCAGTTCGGACGGCTTCTCCGGCGGGGTCTCATCGTCGTCGGAGATCGCTCGCCAGGCGGCGCCGTCGAGATCGTCGTACTGGCCGTTTTTCAGCGACCACAGGAAGGCGAACAGTCCGCCAAGTCCGAGCGCCAGCGCCAGCGGAACGAGAATAACCAGGACTTCCATCTACAATATCCCCTGCGAGGCGCTGCGGGCGCGCAGCGCGTTCAGCATCACCAGGATCGAAGAGCCCGACATCGCGGCGGCTGCGATCAGCGGTGTCACCACGCCGCTGATGGCGATCGGCACCGCCAGGAAATTATAGCAGATCGCAAGCCACAGGTTCTGGCGCATCAGGTGCAGCGCCTTGCGCGAGTAGTCGACAGCCGCAACCACCGGCGCCAGAGGCTTGCCGAGGAACACGAGATCGGCCGTAGACTGGCTGAGATGCGCCGCCGAGATCGGCGACATCGAGACGTGGGCCGCAGCGAGCGAGGGTGCATCGTTCATGCCGTCGCCGATCATCAGTACCCTGGCGCCCTGCCCCTTCAACCGTTCGATGCGCGCGATCTTGTCGGCCGGGGTGACGCCGGCTCGCCATTCGCTCACTCCGAGCGCCTGCGCCGCCGCGCGAACCGCCGGCTCGCGATCGCCGGAAAGAATCTCAATTCCGATCCGGCGCTGCTGCAGGGCCGATATCACCGCCTTGGCGTCCGGGCGCAGGCCCTGACGGACCGAAAAGACGTATCTCTCCCCGCCCTTGCTGAACGCCACGAACGAAGCTTCCGGATCGAGGCCGGCGCTGTCCTTCGCCTTTTGCTCGGCGCCGCAGAACGACGGCCGGCCCAGCCTGATCTCGACACCGTCGATCACGGCGCGCACGCCCTGCCCGGGCTCTTCGATCGCGCCGACGATCGGCGACCTGGCACCGGCAGATTCGGCAACCGCGGCGGCGACCGGATGGTGGCTCGACAACGCGAGCTGTCCGGCGAGCTTGAAGATGTCGGGCGGAATGTCCGCCGCGTTGATCACTTCGAGGTCGGGAACGGTCAGCGTCCCGGTCTTGTCGAAGATGATGTGGTCGGCTTCGGCCAGCCGCTCGATCGCATCACCCGAATTGATAAGCACGGCGGCCTTGAACATTGCGCCCGACGCGACCGTCTGCACGGTCGGAATCGCAAGCCCGAGCGCGCAGGGACAGGTAATGATCAGAACGGCGATGCCGGTGACGATCGCGTCGTGCCAGCTTGCACCCGCGAAGGCCCAGCCCAGAATGGTGAGCGCCGCGGTGGCGTGCACCACCGGCGCATAGAGCCGCGAGGCGCGGTCGGCAAGCCGCATGTAGCGCGAGCGCGCCTGCAGCGCGTTATCGAGCAGGCGCGTGATCTCGGCGAGCAGAGTCGCTTCGGACGCCGCCGACACCCGCACCCGCAGCGTGCCGGAAATGTTCATCGAACCGGCGTAGATCGGCGTGCCGTGCTCCGCGGTCACATACAGCGTCTCGCCCGTGATCAGGCTCTGGTCGATTTCGGAGCGCCCCTCGATCACCATGCCGTCGACGGCGCAGCGCTCGCCGGGACGCAACAGGACGATGTCGCCGGGATGGATCGCCGCGACGGGGACCTGCGAGATTTCATCCGGCCCTACGAACTTGAAGGCGGTCTCGGACTTCAGGGCGGCGAGATTGCCGGCAACGGCGCGGGTTCGCCGCCGCATGTTCTGGTCGAGGAAGCGGCCGACCAGGAGGAAGGTCAGCAGCATGATGGCCGCGTCGAAATAGGCGTGTTCGGCGTGATTGATGGTTTCGACCACCGACATCCCGAGCGCCAGGATCACCCCGATCGAAATCGGGACGTCCATGTTGACGTTGCCGGTGGAAAGCGCGCGCCAGGAGGAACGGAAGAACGGCTGGCCGGCATAGGCGGCCGCCGGCAATCCGATCAGCGCCGACAGCCAGTGGAAGAAGTCGCGCTGCTCGGGCAGCATGTCGCTGACGTTGCCGGACCACACCGGGATCGACAGCATCATCACGTTCATGGTGGCGAACGCGGCAACGCCGAGGCAGCGCAACAGGAAGCGCGATTCCTCGACCTCCGCGGCTTCGGCGCTTGCGGTCTCAAAGGGATAGGCCTTGTAGCCGAGTTCGGCCAGGCGATCGATGAAGCGGGCCGGATCGAGCGTGCCCTCCTTCCATTCCAGCGCGACGCGCCGGGCAGTCAGATTGACCCGGGCCAGCGTGACATCCGGAAACTCGGACAGGCCACGCTCGATCTTCGTCATGCATCCGGCGCAGTGGACGCCCTCGACCGCGAGGTCGATGTGATGGAGGCCGGGGCCGGCATCCTTCACATAGTGCGAGAAATCGCGCGTCACCTGCATCGCGGGTTCCTCTAGTTCAGGACCACGCGGTTCTTCGACAGGAACATGCGGTGGCCGCCCTTGGCATCACCTTCGAGCACGAGATCCCACTGGCCCGGCGCGACCGCGGCGGCGTCGGCACGATAGATGCCGATGCCCACCTCGGCCAGTTCGAGCGGCAGATCGGCGCGCTTGTCGGTCGGTCGCTCGAGCCGTCCCTGGAACTTGAGGCCCGTCATCGGACGCCCGCTCGCGTCACGCGCCTCGACCTGCACCGTCGCGCCGCCATTGTCGCTGCGCTGGATCTGCGCATTGACCTGCCACTTGCGCGACGCCTGCTCATGCGCGGCCATGATCTCCCTCCCGTAGCCGAGGCTTGCGGCATATGGGCTGTCGACCTCGGTCCCGGGCAGGGTCGAGATCGCGAGCTTCATAGCCATGCCGTTGACGCCGATCACGAGCCCAAAAAAGGCGAGCAGCATCAAAAACACCTTTCGTCCGGTGAGCGGCTTCGGCGCTGCGGCGGGTCTTTCCATGACGAAAACTCCTGGAAGCCTTACGGCGAAACGAAATTGTCGGTGGCGGAGGCGACTTCCCCGAGCCCGATATCGGTGACATGGAAACGCACCGGGACCGACTGCTCCGGATTGCTCTCGGAAGGCGCCGTCACCAGCACGCGCAGCTCGCTGGTCTGGTCCCGCCCGATGACGATCATCGGCCGGTCGGGCGTCACCGAATCGACGCCGACGATGTGGACGGTGGCGGCCGTCGGACCGTCGACATCGATGGCGATGACACGATCGAAGCCGCGCTTGTTGAGCAGCCGGATGGTGTAGCCGTTGCGAATCGAGCCGTCGCTCAGCCTCACCGCAACGGGGTTGCGGTCGTGCAGCACGTTGACCTCAAGCAGGCTGCGCGTCGCCAAGGTGTAGAGCATGAGGCCGCCGACGAGGACGATCACGGCAGTGTAAATGAGTGTGCGCGGCCGGACGATGCGGTAGACGGGCAGCTGGCCAGCCTGACGGCGCTCGATGTTGATGTCGTTATCGTAGCCGATCAGCCCGGTCGACCGGTTGATCTTCTTCATCACGTTGTCGCAGGCATCGATGCAGAGGCCGCACTGGATGCACTCGAGCTGCGGCCCGTTGCGGATATCGATGCCCGTCGGGCACACCGCCACGCACTGGTTGCAGTCGACGCAGTCGCCAACCTTTTCGCCGCGCGCGCGCAGTTCGGCCGCCTTCTTTAGCGAGGTGCGCTGCTCGCCCCGGTCGTAGCGATAGGTGACATTAAGCGCCCATTCGTCGGTCAGGGCCGCCTGGATGCGCGGCCAGGGGCACATATAGGTGCAGATCTGCTCGCGCATGAAGCCTGCGAGCAGATAGGTCGTTGTCGTAAGAATGCCGATCCAGACGTAGGCCACCATCGGGGCCTGGAAGGTGGCGAGCTGCTTCACCAGCGTCGGCGCATCGTCGAAATACAGCACCAAGGCGCCGCCGGTCCACCAGGCGATCAACAGCCAGATCGAATGCTTCAGCACGATCTCGGACATGCGCCGGAGCTTCATCGGGCCGGACGAAGCGTCCTTCTTCATTCGCTCGCGGCGGTCGCCCTCGATTAGGCGCTCGACGGCAAAATACAGGTCGGTCCACACCGTCTGCGGGCACAGATAGCCGCACCAGATGCGTCCGCCGATCGAATTCATCAGGAACAGGATGACGGCGGCGAGGATCAGAAGGCCGGTGAAATAGTAGACTTCCTGCGGCCACAGCTCGATGAAGAAGAAGTAGAAGCGCCGGTTCGGCAGGTCGATCAGCACCGCCTGGTCGGGGGCGCCGAGACCGCGATTCCAGCGCACGAACGGCAGCAAGTAGTAGATGCCGAGGCAGACGGCCATCAGCTCCCATTTGATGCGCCGGAAGGTACCCGAAACACTTTGCGGGTAGACCTTCTTGTGCGCCGAATAGAGCGGCCCGACATCGTCCTGAGGCTTGAGATCGTTGGGATTTACGGCCTTGTTCATGGTTGCTGGGATCCATTTCGCAATTGCGTCGCAACTTAGAACCTGCTCAGGCCGGGCAGTTGATCCAGCTCAAAACGGGGGCAGGTTTCCCTGCCCCCGTTTCTTGATTTTGCTGGCCTTTTTACTTGCCGCCGCCTAGCGAGTGGACATAGACCGCCATCGCCTTGATGGTGGCGGGATCGAGCCGCCCTTCCCACGCCGGCATGACGCCAGACCGGCCGTTGGTGATGGTGTCGATAAGGCTGGCCTCGTCTGAGCCATAGAGCCAGATCTTGTCCGTCAGGTTGGGCGCGCCCAATTCCTGATTGCCTTTGCCCTGTTCGCCATGGCAGGCGACGCAGTTGTCGGCGAAGATCTTGGCGCCGGCCTTCGCGTCGTAACCCTGCCGCGTCGGCAGACCCGCCAGCGAGCGGACATGATTGGCAACCGTGGCGATCTCCTCGGCCTTGAGCACGCCGTCCTTCCCGAAGGCGAGCATCTGACCCTCATGGGCCTTGGCGTGACCCGAACGCGCGCCGTACTGGACGGTCTCCATGATCTGGTCGAGCGTGCCGCCCCACAGCCAGTCATCGTCGTTCAGGTTGGGATAGCCCTTCGACCCGGTGGCGCCGGTGCCGTGGCACGGAGCGCAGTTGTCGCCGAACACGACCTTGCCCTTGGCGCGAGCCAAGGCCAGCAAGGCCGGGTCCTTCTCGATATTGGCGAGCGGCGCCGTGGCGAGCGCGGCCATCTTATCGCCGCGGATCTTCTCGAGGTTGGCAAGCTCCACCCCGACATCGGCGCGGGAGGAGTAGTTCCAGATGCCCACCGTGTTGCTCGCCAGCAGCGGCCAGGCCGGGTAGACGACCCAGTAGCCGATGGACCAGATGATGGTGAGGTAGAAGGTGATCACCCACCACCGCGGCAACGGTGTGTTCAGCTCCTTGAGGCCGTCCCACTCATGGCCGGTCGTTGACGTGCCGGAGACGCTGTCAATTTCGCTATGATCGGTCATGATTTATCACTCCTCTCGCAACGGCAGGCTCGCCGCTTCGTCGAAAGCGGCCTTGTTGCGGGGCCAGAAGGCATAAGCAACGATCGCGAGAAAGATCCCGACGAACAATGGCGTCCAGATCGTCGTCACAATGTCGGACGCAAGGTTATGGACTGTTAAGATGGCTTTCATCGTTTCAGGCTTTCTCAGCGAAGATTGGCTTTTTCGTTGTAGAGCTTGAAGTCGACCAGCGTGCCCAGCATCTGCAAGTAGGCGACGAGCGCGTCCATTTCCGTCGGCGCACCAGGCTGACCGTCGAAATCACGCACCACCGCCTTTGCATAACGCTTGCCGAATGCGTCGGCACTCTTGCCGTCCGGATCGACCTGCGCCTTCATGTCGGCCGCGGCGTTGGCGATCTGGTCCTCCGTGTAGGGAACGCCGATCGTACGAAGCGTCTTCATGTGGCTCGCAATCGCCGCCGAATCGACGTCCGCCTTGGCCAGGAACGGATAGCCGGGCATCACCGACTGCGGCACGATCGCCCGCGGGTTGACCAGGTGGGTCACGTGCCAGGAGTCGGAGTACTTGCCACCGACGCGGGCGAGGTCAGGCCCGGTCCGCTTCGAACCCCACTGGAAGGGGTGGTCATACATGCTCTCGGCCGCAAGCGAGTAGTGGCCGTAGCGCTCGACCTCGTCGCGCAGGGGCCGGACCATCTGCGAGTGGCACAGATAACAGCCCTCGCGGACGTAGACGTTGCGCCCCGCGAGCTCCAGCGGAGTGTACGGCCTTACCCCGTCCACTGCCTCGATCGTGCTCTTCAGGTAGAAGAGCGGCGCGATCTCGACGAGACCACCGATCGCGACCACCACAATGATGGCGACAATCAGCAGGATCGAGTTCTTTTCCAGGATATAGTGTCGTGTCCAGACAGACATTGTGAGGCTCCTCATTCCGCCGGCTGGAGAGCGACGGGCGCTTGCACTTCCGCCTCACCGACGCGCACGGTCATCCAGAGATTGTACGCCATGATCAACGCGCCAATCAGGAAGAGCGCTCCGCCAGCTGCACGGATGATGTAGAAGGGATGCATCGCTTCGACAGTCTCGATGAAGGAGTACTCGAGGAAGCCGAGCGATGTGTAGGCACGCCACATCAGGCCCTGCAGGATACCGGATACCCACATCGCCGAGATGTAGAGGACGATGCCGAGCGTGGCGATCCAGAAGTGCCAGTTGACGAGCTTGAGGCTGTAGAGGCCCTTGCGATTCCAGGCCCAAGGCACGAGGCAGTACAGCGCTCCGAAGGAGACGAAACCGACCCAGCCGAGGGCACCGGAGTGCACGTGGCCGATCGTCCAGTCAGTGTAGTGGCTGAGCGAGTTCACCACCTTGATCGACATCATCGGGCCTTCGAAGGTCGACATGCCGTAGAAGGCGACGGAGACGACCAGCATGCGCAGCACCGGATCGGTGCGGAGCTTGTCCCAGGCGCCGGACAGCGTCATCAGACCGTTGATCATGCCGCCCCATGAGGGCATCCACAGCATGATGGAGAAGGTCATGCCCAGTGTCTGCGTCCAGTCCGGCAGCGCCGTGTAGTGCAGATGGTGCGGACCCGCCCAGATGTACAGGAAGATCAGCGCCCAGAAGTGCACGATCGACAGCCGGTAGGAGTAGACCGGACGCTCAGCGCGCTTGGGCACGAAGTAGTACATGATGGCCAGGAAGCCGGCGGTCAGGAAGAAGCCGACTGCGTTGTGGCCATACCACCACTGAACCATCGCATCCTGCACGCCGCCCCAGACGATGTAGGACTTGGAGCCGAAGAACGACACCGGCAGCGTCGGATTGTTGCCGAGATGGAGCACCGCGATGGTGACGATGAAGGCGAAGAAGAACCAGTTCGCAACGTAGATGTGCGGTTCCTTGCGCTTGATGACCGTCACCAGGAAGACGAGCAGGTACATAACCCACACGATCGTCAGCCAGAGATCCGAGTACCATTCGGGTTCGGCATATTCCTTGCCCTGCGTGACGCCGAGCAGATAGCCCGTGCCGGCAATGACAATGAAGAAGTTGTAGCCGAGAACGACGAACCAGGGCGCGAGTTCACCGGCGAGCCGTGCCCGGCAGGTCTTCTGCACGACATAGAGCGATGTCGCCAGCAACACGTTGCCGCCAAAGGCGAAGATCACCGCCGAGGTGTGCAGCGGCCGCATGCGACCGAAGTTCGTCCATGGCAGATCGAAATTGAGCCAGGGCCAGGCGAGCTGGGATGCGATCAGTAGACCGACCGTGAACCCGGCAATACCCCAGAACATCGCCATGAAGGAGGCGAACTTGATGGGACCCAGATTATAGTTCGGCTGGCCGTTGATCTCCTGCGGCGGCAGGGCCGCCGGGCGATTGAGATAGCGGTTGATGATCGCGAAGACTGCAGCGAGGCTCGCCACGGCGCCGAGCGATGCATGGAACGCAAACGGTGCATCGACTGCTTTGGCTGCCGCAATCACGCACAGGAATGCGGTGACTGCGAACACTGCCGCCAAGCCGCTTTCACCGATGGTCATGGATTTGGAAACTGAGGGCTGGCTCATGCGGATTCTCTCTTGAAGAACACGCGGCCAGAAATCACATCGAGCAATACGAGGAATTGATCTCAATCAACGTTGCTTGATCGACGACGATGGAACCGGAACGTTGATCGCGATGGAACCGGAACCGATGGACACCGATCGCATACAAAAGGACGGATTTAGATGATTAATCGCCAATTAGTGACGAGCGCGTCATACTTCCCGTGAAACCACGTCGTTCGAAAGTCGAAGCCGGCATCCGATGTGACAAGAGCACAACGAAAGTCGAAGAGATCGTCCTAAAGTCCAACGTTCGCGCCATCTTCTCGCCGTCGTCATCAGTGCCGCGGCGACGTTCACTGCGACGAGGCGCAGCGAGTCGCCGCGTATTGTCTCGCAAACCGATGCCGCCGATCCGTGGTTTCTGCTCTGAGCTGCAGCACGCGCCGCGTAGCATGACGAATGAACTCAGACGTCACGTCAGCGCCTTTAGATTTATTCTAACGTTTGTGCGGAGCCATTTGGGTCGACTGGACTCCCGAATCGAGCTTCGCAACGGAGCCGACGATCTGATCGCGTCCGATTCGACGGCATGCGCAATCGTGAGGGAGGACGCGGGCCAGCGGCGTCCGGACGCACACAGACCAGATGAGTCCAGGCGCCATCACGTCCGAAATCCTGGATTCAACCGGCCTCGTCCTCTTCGACGGGATACGCCTTGAACTCGTGAAGCTATTCTCTCGCCGTGGTCTTGAGCGCGGCGATAACGTCCTCGCGCGAGATGATGCCGACCAGTCGTTGCGTGTTGTCGAGCACAAGGATGCTGCGGATGCGGTGCTCGACCATGAGCTGTAGCACGCGGGTAAGCCGCGTGTCGGGACGGACGTAGATGAACTCGGGCGTCATCACGTCGCCGACCGTTCGATTCATCAGGTCGGCGTAGTGCGGGATCATTTGCGTCGGCGTGAACGCAAAGCATTTCAAGATGTCGAACTTGGTGACAATGCCGACAACCTGCCCGTCCTCTTCCACCGGATAGGAGTTGAAGTCGTCGCGCTCGAACATTTCGCTGAGTTCGAGCATGTTGACATCCCGCGCGACCGTCTTGACGGCGCGCGTCATATAGCCCTCAGCGGTCTGCTCAAGAAATTTGTACAAGGCGCGTTCTCATCTGCATCGTTTCGGGGCCGCTCGCCTGCGTCAGTGCGACAGCAAAACGCAACGGGCGGATTGGTTGATCAGGTGCTGCGTGACACCACCGAGAATCAGTTCGCGGAAACGGGAATGACCATAAGCGCCGGCCACGATCAGGCCGGCGCCGACTTCGCCCGCCACCGCATCGAGGTGACTGGCCGCGTTGCTGTTGCGGCTCGCTTCCGACACTCGCGCCGAAGCGGAAATGCCATGGCGCGCCAGCCATGCGACCACGTCGGCGACCCGGGCCATCGCGGCCGACCGGTCTTCCTTTCCTTCCGGAATCTCGACGACCGACACGTCTTTCGCCTTGCGCAACATCGGCAGCGCGTCAGCTACAGCCCGTCTGGCCTCGGGCGTGTCCTTCCACGCGACAAGGACGCTGCGCAGATCCAGGGCGCCGGCGATGTCGGGAACGACCAGGAGCGGACGGCCGGCCTGCATCACCAGATCCTTGGGACTGGCGAGCGAAAACGAGTCGGAAAAGGCCGGGCTTTGTCCACCGCTGACGATAATGTCGGCGCAACGCGCCTGTTGCAGGGTATAGCGCGCCGGAAATTCGAGGGCGCCGCGCCATTCGACACGCCCGCCCCTGTTCCTGGTCGTCTCGCGGAACAGCGTTTCGAGTTCGGCAAGCTTCTTCCTGATCGCGTCCTCACCTTGGTCGATCAGGCTCTGGGCCTGCTCGCCATCGGCGAAGTACAGCGGGGGCGCGAATTGCGCGGCAGCGACACCTACAATCGTCGCCTCAAAGCGCTCCGCAACCTCGCCCGCCGCCCGAAGACGTGCGTCGTTCGGCTGGTCCAGGGCCAGGCTGACCATGATGGTCGCGTATGTCATCGCACTCTCCGAAACTCTCAAGTGGGCTGATTTGTAACCATCCGATCGCCAGGCAGGATGAGATAGATCAAACAGTCGTTAGAACTGCCGTTCGCAAGGCGGATTTCACAGAAATCCTCAATAGAATCAGGCGGTCGAACTTGCCACCAGCGTTCCCATGAGCGAAATTGTGGTACCCGGAGCCGGCACTTGATCCGGCCCTGATGGAGCAAGAACTTGGCCCATACCAGCGCTGCTGAACCGCCCGACGAGGGTGCTCGGAGCGATCATTTTCGAGTCCGAATTGAGGGATTCGGGGTCGGCACCTGGGACCTTGACCTTCTGACGCATGAGCTGCAGTGGTCCGAGGTCACGCGGAGCCTGTTCGGCGTGCCGCGTGACCAGGCTGTTACCTACGAACGCTTCCTGTCGCTGCTCCGGCCGGCCGATCGTGGACGGGTCGAGCAGGCGATCAGGCAGGCCGCCGAAAAGGGCGGCGCATTTGATGTCTCTTTCAGAATCGGCGGGTCTACCGGAAGGGGCCAATGGATCCGCGCGCGCGCTGGCGTGATCAGGGATGAATCCGGCGCTTCCCGCCACCTGAGCGGCATCATCCTTGATATCGACCAGGAAAAGCAGGTTGAAGAGGCGCTTAGGACCAGCGAAAGCCACATGCGCTCGATCCTGGAGACGGTGCCTGACGCCATGATCGTCATCGACGGACACGGCATGATCCAGCTGTTCAGCAGCGCAGCCGAGCGTCTGTTCGGCTATTCCGAGCAGGAGGCGATCGGCCAGAACGTCAGCATCCTGATGCCCGAGCCGGACCGGACCCGCCACGACGACTACGTCGCGCGCTACCGTTCGACCGGCGAGCGGCACATTATCGGAATCGGGCGAATCGTCACCGGTAAGCGGCGAGACGAGACCACTTTTCCGATGCACCTTTCGATTGGCGAGATGCAGTCCGGCGGCGTACCTTATTTCACCGGGTTCGTCCGCGACCTGACCGAACACCAGCAGACCCAGGCGCGGTTGCAGGAGTTGCAGTCCGAGCTCGTCCATGTCTCGCGTCTGAGCGCGATGGGAGAGATGGCCTCCGCCCTCGCCCACGAGCTGAACCAGCCGCTCGCCGCCATCAGCAATTACATGAAGGGCTCGCGCCGGCTTCTCGCGGGCATAACCGACCCCAATACGCCTAAAATCGAGAGCGCGATGGACCGCGCGGCCGAACAGGCGATTCGCGCCGGGCAGATCATCCGGCGGCTGCGTGACTTCGTTGCTCGGGGCGAATCTGAAAAGCGCGTCGAGAGCCTGTCCAAGCTGATCGAGGAAGCCGGCGCCCTCGGCCTTGCCGGTGCGCGCGAGCAGAACGTCCAGCTTCGCTTCAGCCTCAATCCGAACGCCGACCTCGTCCTGGCCGACCGCGTCCAGATCCAGCAGGTCATGGTCAACCTGTTCCGCAACGCACTGGAAGCAATGACGCAATCGCCGCGCCGGGAACTGGTCGTGAGCAATACCAAGGACCACGACGAAATGATTGAAGTGCAAGTCTCCGACACCGGATCGGGGTTCCAGGATGATGTCTTGCCGAACTTGTTTCAGACTTTCTTTACGACAAAGGAGACCGGCATGGGAGTAGGACTCTCCATCAGCCGCTCGATCATCGAGGCTCACGGGGGACGGATGTGGGCGGAGAGCAACGCATCGGGCGGAGCAACGTTTCGATTCACGTTGCCGCCGGCCACAGGTGAGAGCTGACCCATGCCGAGCAAAGGAAAGGTCTACGTGATCGACGACGACGAGGCGATGCGGGACTCGCTGAATTTCCTGCTCGATTCGTCAGGCTTCGAGGTCACTCTGTTCGAAAATGCGCAGGGCTTTCTCGATGCGCTGCCCGGCCTGGATTTCGGGTGCGTCGTGTCCGACGTGCGCATGCCCGGAATTGACGGGATCGAGCTCTTGAAACGCCTGAAGGCGGAGGGCAGCCGGTTTCCGATCGTTATGATGACAGGACACGGCGACGTGCCTCTCGCGGTCGATGCGATGAAGCTTGGCGCCGTCGACTTTCTCGAAAAACCGTTCGAGGACGATCGCCTGACCGCGATGCTCGATCAGGCGATCCGCTATGCGGAGCCGGCCGCGAAGAACGAAGCGATCGCGCACGACATCGCCGCGCGCGTCGCCTCGTTAAGTCCGCGCGAACGCCAGGTCATGGAAGGCCTGATCGCCGGCCTTTCCAATAAGCTTATCGCACGGGAGTACGACATCAGTCCGCGTACCATCGAGGTCTACCGCGCCAACGTCATGACCAAGATGCAGGCCAACAGCCTTTCGGAACTGGTGCGCCTCGCGATGCGAGCGGGCATGCTCAAAGATTGAGCCAAGTCAAGGCCTGGTTATTGTCCTGTGCTAGCAAATACGCATGTCTGAAGTATTCGTTCAACATGAGCGGCCGGTGGCGTCATCTCTAAAGCACACAGTTTACGTGGTTGACGACGACGCTGCCGTACTGGGATCATTGAGATTCCTGCTGGAAACGGACGGCTTTGCCGTGCGGACCTTCAGGAATGGTACGGCACTACTCAATTCCGTCCGCAGCCCCGGCGCAGACTGCTATGTCATCGACTACAAGATGCCCGATATCAACGGCATCGATCTCGCGGGCCGGCTGCGCAAGTCCAACATTCAGGCACCAGTGATCCTGATCACCGGTTATCCGGACGAGAACATCTCCACCCGCGCCGCGGCCGCCGGGGTAAAAGATGTTATGATGAAGCCACTTCTGGAGGAAAGCTTGGTCAAGCGCATCCGCTCCGTGATCCAGGACGATCATCCCCAGACGACGCAATAACCTACGGGATTCTACGTACGGAAACCTACTTAAGATATCGCGCTAAATTTCCGGTATCGGCGAACCGCGGTAGTTAATGGCCATCACAAAGGAGATGGCCATGCTTACGCAAACGCTGAACAATAAGGTCACCCCCCTAGTCGGCAGCAAGGTCAGCCCCGCAGCCGCCTTCCCGGTCCCCGATCAGTTTGGAGCCGTCACCGGCCACGTTGGTCTCGTCGCCAGCGAGTTCTCCTATAAGAAAGATGAAGAGATCTACGGCGAGGACGAGCCTGCTGAATATGTCTATCAGGTTGTCTCCGGCGCGGTGCGCAGCTACAAGCTTCTCTCCGACGGCCGCCGTCAGATCGGCGCCTTCCACCTGCCCGGCGACGTGTTTGGACTGGAATCCGGTGCGGCGCACCGCCTCGCCGCGGAAGCCATCATCGACACCACCGTTCGCCTTGTGAAGCGCAGCAGCCTGGAGAAGGCTGCCGGCGTCGACGTCCAGGTCGCCCGCAGGCTCTGGGCCATGACCGCCGGTGAACTGCGCCACGCCGAAGACCACATGCTGCTGCTCGGCCGCAAGACCGCCATGGAGCGCGTTGCGACCTTCCTGCTCGAAATGGATCGCCGTCTCGCCGTGGCGGGCATGATGGCTCTGCCGATGTGCCGCCGCGATATCGGCGACTATCTCGGTCTGACGCTGGAGACGGTGTCGCGGGCGCTGTCGCAGCTTCACGCTCAAGGCATTCTCGGCTTCTCCGGCGCGCGCCAGATCGTGCTGCGCAACCGTCAGCGCCTGCACAATATGGACGCCTGATACACCGGACTGTGTGAGTTCCTCCCGAGACTGGCCGGCCAAACGTTGTTTGGCCGGCCATTTTTTCGAAACCGCTCAGCGTATGCTGCGCCGGGTTTCCGGCATCAACTGCCAGATCAGCATGAATCCGACGGCGGCGATGCCGGCGAGCGACAAGAACGCGGAGCTGCTCCCGAACGTGTCGCTGATGTAGCCGGCAATCGCGGTGCTGAGCGAGGCGCCGATGCCGGTCGCGGTTCCGACGATTCCCTGCGCCAGGTTGAAGTGCCCGCTGCCGAAGGTGACGTCCGCCACGATGAGCGGCACCATGACGGCAAAAACCGCCGCGGTGATGCCGTCGAAGACTTGTACAAGGACGAGGAGATACGGATCGCTCACCGTCGCAAACAGCAGACCGCGAATCGCCAGCGCTGCGAAGCCGATCAGAAGCAGGGGCCGGCGGCCCCAGCTTTGCGCATTCCTGCCGACCGCAGGTGACATCAACGCCACGATCGCCTGCGGCACGATGATGCAGGCGGCGATCAAGACGGGCGCCCATTGGCTCGAGCGGGTCGTGACCACGCCTGCCATCAGCGGCAGCATCGCGGCGTTGGCCAGGTGCAGGAGCAGAACGCCGCCCGCGAAGATCAGGAGCGGCCGCTGGCGCAGGAGCGTCCAAACACTAGTTTCCGCCGCACTCGATGCCTCGCGATAGATCGCGCCGTGGGCGCGGGCTACATCGATCTCATCTTCCCGGATACGCCAAAGCGCAAGCAGGGTCGGAATCGCCAGCACGCAGGTAACGAGAAAGACCGAACGACTCGACACGAGCGAACCGCAGGTGCCCATCACCGCGGCCGCGACCCCGTTGCCGAGAGAGGCAAAACGCGCGTTGCGGCCGAGCCGCTCGCCCATGGCCCCCCGCCCGACCAGACCGAGCGTGATGGCCGCGATCGCCGGACCCAGGACGCAGCTGGCCGCGGCGTGCAGCGTTGCTGCCGCCACTACCACCGGGAAGATCGGCCAGACGGCATAGGCGAGCGCGCAGACGCCGATGGTCGCAATCGCAAGTCCCGCGACCAGCCGCTCGGATTTCGCCGCGTCGATGATCGCACCGCCGGGCATCTGCCCGATCAGGCCGACGATGCCGCCGATCGACAGGACGAGTCCGATTTCGGCCTGGGTCCACTTCTGTGTCGTCAGATAGACCGCGATGAACGGGCCGAAACCGGTCTGGACATCGGCGAGGAAGAAGATGAACCAATCGAGCCCCCGCAGGCTCTGCCTGGATGGCGAAGGCATCTCGCTTGGTTGTGAAGTTGATGGCGGCACGGAATCGCCGCTGCGGCTTTGAGCTTGGCCACCCTGATGATCGCGCGGATCGGTCGGCTTTTCGGACAAGTGCACCGGCAGTCTGCTTTCCCACGTATATTAAGGAATGACCTGCAAGGGCTGCAGGCTGCCCGACGCGCCCAGCACGACGATCGGCTTGTCCACCTTGTATTCAGGCGCCGCCGCCACCTGGGCCTTGGTCAACTCGAGGATGATGGTGTCGCGCTTGTTGGCAAGCTGGCCGAAATGCAGTGCATTCCAGTCGACGACGATTTTCCGGCTGCCCACACCGAGAAATCCGCCGAAATCGATGACGGCCGCCCGCGCAGTGCCGGTGCGATCGACAACAATGTCGACGATGCGCCCCATGTCCTCGTTGGCTGGGCTGCGAACCTCGCGGCCGAGCACGCCATGCGCGTCCCTCGGCCCGATGATGGTCACCGAAGGCGGCGGAGCGGGTTCCTTCGGACTGGCCGGCGCCGCCGTGGGTGATGGAGGGGCCGGGCCCGGCTGCGCCGGCGCCTCGTCCCTGGCATGCGACGGGATGAGCGGGACGGCGCAAAACGCCGCAACCGGGATGAACCAGATGAATCGCCACGTGCGACTCATATGAACCTCCTCTCACGATCCCAGGACCTAGCGCGCCAGCACGATCGATACCTGGATCCTGCCGCGCGTACGCAAGACCTCCAGTGACACGTCATCTCCATGGCAGCGGATCCTGAGATCGACGCTGGATGGTCCCAGGCGCAGCTCGCGCAGGATCACCTCATTGAGGAAAGGCGGCAGATGCGGATTGCGCAGCCGGATCTCGCCGCGCGCGACGTCGAACTCGAGCCCGAGCGCGGCTTCCAGCAGAGTGAACGGCGTGGCGCTGGCCCAGGCCTGTGGCGCACAGGCCACCGGATAAAGCGTCGGACCGCGCCGCTTCTCGCGCCGGAAGCCGCAGAACAATTCCGGCAGGCGCCGCAAATCCATGTAGGTCGCCGCCTCGAACAATCCCCTGAAGAGATGGGCTACCGAATGCTTCAGGCCGTAGTGTGCAAGTCCCAGCGCGATCAGCGCGTTGTCGTGCGGCCAGATCGAACCGTCATGGTAGGACATCGGGTTGTAGCGCGCCTCTCCGAGCGCGACGGTGCGGATACCCCATCCGCTGAAGAAATGCGGCCGCAGCAGATCGGCCGCGACTTTGCGGGCACGATCTTCCCGCACCATCCCGGAAAACAGGAGCTGTCCGGCATTCGAGGTGCGGACGGCGCAGGGCTTCTTCGCACCGTCAAGCGCCAGCGCGTAGGTGCCCAGTTGCTCGCACCAGAACGCCTCCTCGAAGCGAGCGGCAAGCGCCTGCGCCTCCGCCTCCAGCCGCCGCGCGATCTCTCCCTTGCCGAGGTGGGCGGCACAGCGCGCGGCAAGGCGCTTAGCGGCGAACACATAGCCCTGCACCTCCGCGAGCGCGATATGACCTTCCGCGAGCGTGCCATCGGCATGAAAGATCGCGTCGTAAGAGTCCTTCCAGCCCTGGTTGGCGAGCCCCTGCTCGGAAGCGCGCCGATATTCGATAAAGCCGTCGCGGTCGGGATCGCCGGGCCCGTCGATCCAGCCGAGCGCCGCCTCGATGCACGGCCACAGCTCGGCGAGGGTCTGCTCATCGCCGCTCCGCTCGAAATACAGGCCGGCAAGCAACACGAACAACGGGGTGGAGTCGACGCTGCCGTAATACTGCGCAAACGGCACCTCGCGCAACGCGGCCATCTCGCCGCCGCGCATCTCGTGCAGGATCTTACCCGGCTCGGCGTCGGCGAGCGCGTTGTTGGCCGTGGCTTGAAAATGCGCGAGCCGCTTCAAGACGCCCTTGGCCACGCGCTCGTCGATCCACAGCATCTGGAGCGCCGTGATCAAGCCGTCCCGGCCGAACGTCGTCGAATACCAGGGAATCCCGGCATAGGGATAACGACCCTGCGGCGTGTCCGTCATCAGCATGTTCAGGTCGGCCATCGCCTGGCACAGCACCTCGTTGAAAATGTTGTTCGATGTCTCGATGCTCGTGGCGCCGACGGTCGACTGGCGCATCTCGCGCCGATGCGCGAGCAGGCCCGAAAAGAATCGTGCGGAGTGCAGCGTCGGCGGCCGATTGCAGGACGCGGCGACGAACAAGGAGGTGACCTGGTGCGGCTTGAGATCCAGACACCACGTGGCGGCATTGACCGTCAGACGCGTCGGCTGCGGATCGAAATGCAGCGCCGTCGTGCGCACCATGTCGTCGAGCCCTCGATATTCCAGCACCACGTCGCTCGCACCGAGCAACTTGCCGGACCCGGTGCCACGCCGGGGCCGCCGTTCGCCGCGAACCTCGAACAAGTCGGCGAAGTCGTTGTCATACAACAAGGTGACTTCGAAGCTCGCGGGGCGATCGCCATGGTTCTGCAGGCCAATGCGCTGAAAGGCCGTACCCCGCCACAGGAAGATGGTGCGCACGACGTGCAGCATGTCCTTTTGCAGGACGATCCTGCCGTGACGGTAGATATCGGGATTGGTGAGATCGACGGTCAGCGCGGAATTGTCGTCGCGGAGATTGGAGCCGAGCAGCAGAGGCTGGACGCCGTCAAGCACCAGTTCCAGCCGCGCGAGATAGCGCGTATCACAGTTGAAGAGACCGTCGGGACCGCCGGCCGAGGCGCCGATATCGCCATGGCTGTCCAGGACGATGAATGTGTCGTCATGCTTGAGCGAGCGTCGCGGCCTGGCCCCGGGCCCTGTCATCGGAATGTAGAACGGCTGTTCCGCGACCGGCTCCTTGGGGCGTGACGCCGATACGACTTGGGTTACGACCTCGGCTGACATGCTTGACCTCGCGCGATACCCCACGCTTCGAGAAACGCAACCGACCCGAATGCGACGGCTGCACTAGAGCACAATTCTTGCGCTGGATCACCCTCGCGCTCGGTTCCTTGATTCAGCGTGATCGTCTTCGGAAAACCGTTCATTGCGCCAAGGCTTCGCGTCCGGATGCCCTACGCCGCGAACCTGGCGAGCCGATTCATTTCCTGCGTCACCAGCTCGCGGTAGGGACCATGGCCCTGCATCAAACGATCTGGCGGTCCATCCTCGATGATCTTGCCCGACTTCAGCACCACCACCCGGTCGAAATTGCGCAGCGTCGCAAGACGGTGCGCGATCGCGATCACGGTGCGGCCGCGCATCAGCCGCGCAAGCGCTTCCCGGATCGCCTCCTCCGACTCGCTGTCGAGCGCAGCCGTCGCCTCGTCCAGGAGCAGGATCGGCGCGTCCTTGAGGAATGCGCGCGCAATCGCGATGCGTTGTCGCTGGCCGCCTGACAGTTTCACGCCCCGGTCACCGACCATGGTGTCGAGCCCCTCCGGCAGCATCTCGACGAAATCGCAGCGCGCCGCGATGGCGGCGCGCAAAACCTCATCGTCGGTGGCATTCGGCCGGCCGTAACGGATGTTTTCCCGGATGGAACGATGAAACAGGGAAATGTCCTGCGGCACAACGGATATCGCCTCGCGCAGGCTCTGCTGCGTGACCTTGGAAATGTCCTGGCCGTCGATGGTGATGCTGCCCTGCTTCACGTCGTAGAACCGCTGCAACAGAACGAAGAGTGTGGACTTGCCGGCACCGGATTGGCCGACCAGCCCGACCCGCTGGCCTGGCTGCAATCGTAGGCCGAACCGTTCGAAGATTTCGTTGCCGCCGGGATAGCCGAACGAGATGTTGTTGAAGGAGATCGCCGCGCCGCTCTTGAGCAGGGGCCCGGCTTCGGGATGATCGCGCAGTTCATGCGGCACCAGCAATGTCGCGATCGCTTCGGTCAGTCGGGCCACGTGCTGGGTGACGTCGACCAGAGCCACCGCAAGATCGCGCGTGGCGTTCAGGATCGAAAGCCCGAGCGTGCAGACCAGAACGACGTCTCCGGTGGTGGCATGGCCGCGCTGCCACAGCGTGATGGCCCAGGCGAGCAGCGCAATCGTCAACACGACTGTCACGGCCGCATGGGTGATACGCAGTTTTTCCAGATAGCGCAGGCTGCGGCTACGCGCGGCCAGTTCGCGGCCGACGGTCGCGTCAAACCGTTCTTGCTCGTGGCTGATCCCGCAGAACGCCCGTACCAGCGGCATGTTGCTGATCACGTCGATCATCTCGCCATCGACCAGAGCGGCCTTATCCGCGAAGTCGTTGTGCAGCGGCTTGCCGGCGGCGGCGAGGTGAAAGATGGCAATCACCATGCCGCCGGCGACGACGATCAGGCCGGCGGCCATCGGCAGGCTAACGGTTCCGATTAGCACGATGGCCACAAACGTCGCAATGCATGGCGGCAGCACGTTCCACACCAGCATGTTCTCGACCGTGAAAACGGCGTTGGATGTTGCGGTGATGCGGCTGGTCAGCATCCCCGGCAGACGGTCGCTGAAATAGCTGGGCGCATGGCCGGTCAGATGGCGAAAGATGTCGCGTCGAAGGTCTCCGGTGATGCGCACAAAGGTGAAGCTCGCGACCCAGCTTGCGATGCGCCACAGGAAGTTGTCCGCCGCGATCAGCGATATGAGCAAAGCGAATGCCTGCCATACGCTGTGGCCATACGCGGGTCCCATCGACAAAATGTCCACGAGATACTTGACGCCGTACTGCGTGCTCACCGAACAGGCAACCGCGGCCACCACTGCGGCCAGGATCACCAGGTGGGATACCCACCTCCGGCGCACGTATCGCGATACGAAGGCGAACGGCCGCTGCGCGTATCCTGAAAGTTGGTCCATCATGCGGTAGTCGCCCCACCCGAGACATACGGAAGATCAGCAGTGCTGGTTCAGCAGAACTGCTCGCCGTTGGTCCACTGAACACCGATGGCGCCGGTCTGTTCCATCACACTGTTTTTCCGAGCGATCGCCCCGATGTCCATCTGTCAAGGAAAGTAACCTTTGTTGAACGGAACTTCCGCAGGCGCGAGACCGTTCTTTGCCAGGCATGCCGGTGCCGACATCAGCAGGGGGTAAATTCTTCCATGATTGCAGCGAGGAGATAGCGAGATGCGCATCGCGCAGGTAGCTCCGTTGACGGAGGCTGTTCCACCCAGGCTTTATG
This sequence comes from Bradyrhizobium sp., assembly GCF_016213215.1. Taxonomy (GTDB): domain Bacteria; phylum Pseudomonadota; class Alphaproteobacteria; order Rhizobiales; family Xanthobacteraceae; genus Bradyrhizobium. Next base: position 125,485 of record NZ_JACRAW010000107.1, read on the forward strand.
GCGGCACCGAGCGGGTGGTGCACTGGTTGACCGAAGAGCTGGTAGCGCTCGGACATGAAGTCACCCTGTTCGCCAGCGGCGATTCCCAGACGTCAGCGAAGCTCGAAGCTTTGTGGCCGAAGGCACTGCGTCTCGACGGCGCGGTGCGGGATCCGAACGCATTGCACACGGTGATGTTGGAGCGGGTAAGGCAAAAATGTGATGAGGAGGAATTCGACTTCCTGCATTTCCACCTCGATTACTATCCGTTCTCGCTGTTCTGTCGCCAGCCCACGCCATTCGTGACGACCCTGCACGGACGTCTCGATCTCCCAGAGCACCAGCCGGTGTTCGACACCTTTTCTTCCGTGCCGGTAATCTCGATTTCAAATGCACAGCGCCGGCCGGTTCCGCAGGCGAACTGGGTGCAGACAGTGCATCACGGCTTGCCGGAGACTCTCCTGACGCCCAAACCCGCGCGTCCGAATTATCTCGCCGTGCTCGGCAGGATTGCGCCTGAGAAGGGAGTTGACCGTGCCATCAAGATCGCCACACGTTGCGGGGTTCCACTGAAGATCGCTGCCAAAATCGACCGTGCCGACCAGGACTATTACGACGAAGTGATTTGCCCGCTGATCACCGCCAACCCGCACGTGGAATATATCGGTGAGATCGGAGATTGCGAAAAGTCCGACTTCCTGAGTGGGGCCATCGGCCTGTTGGTGCCCATCGACTGGCCGGAACCGTTCGGCCTGGTCATGATCGAAGCGATGGCTTGCGGCACGCCAGTGATCGCCTTCAACCGTGGCTCGGTGCCGGAGATCATCGACGACGGCCTTACCGGCTTTGTCGTCGAGGACGAGATCAGCGCGGTGGCCGCCGTGAGTCGCCTATCGCAGCTCAGCCGCGACGCGATCCGCAAGCGGTTCGAGCAGCGCTTCACCGCGCGGCGCATGGCGCAGGACTACCTCGCGGCCTATCGCAGCCTGATGGAAGCAGCCGCTCCGAAGATCAAGCTGGTAAGCAGCGCGGAATAGACGGTAGGACAGCGGCACCACTGCGCGCGCGATCGGCGCTCCACAGCGTTTCGTCTCCTGGAGCGGTGGATGCGACGTCGCACGATGCGGACTCCCCGTTTCACGGGAGGATTGCCGCGAATGACGCCGGCTACGTCGCCACTGTTCGTTTGGGCTCGATGATCTCGAACACGCGCGGGAATTCGTCCATCAATCCCATCAGCTCGGCCCCCACATCGGTTCTAATTCATGCCGAGCACTCTCGGCAGCCACAAGCTCAGATCCGGCCAATAGGTCACGACAGCCAGGAAGCTCAGCATGGTCAACAGCCACGGCCACACCGCAACCGTCAGTTCGGTGATGCCCATCTTGGCGATGCCTGACGCAACATAGAGGTTGAGTCCGACGGGCGGATGGCACAGCCCGACCTCCATGTTGACGGTCATCAGGATGCCGAAGTGAATCGGGTCGATCCCGAGCTTGACCGCGACGGGGAACAGGATGGGGGCCATGATCAGGATGATCGAGGATGGCTCCATCACGTTACCGGCCAGCAGTAGCAATACGTTGACGAGCAGCAGGAAGCCGATCCAGCCGAGGCCCAGATCAATCATCCATTGCGCCAGGGCATGCGGAACGTTCTCGTATGTCATCAGGAACGAGAACAGCACCGCATTGGTGATGATGTAGAGCAGCATCGCGCTGAGGTTCGCCGACGACAGCAGGACGCGCGGCACGTCCCTCAGCTTGAGATCCTTGTAGATGAAGACCGCGACGATGAAGGCGTAGACTGCGCTGATCGCGGCCGCTTCGGTCGGCGTGAACAGGCCGCTGTAGATGCCCCCGATCACGATGAAGATCAGAAGCAGGCCCCAGATCGACTTGCGGAAGGCATCGAGCCGCTCGCCGAAGGTGGCCTTCGGCATCCGCGGATAGTTGTTGCGCCAGGCTCGGTACCAGGTGGTTGCGCCCAGCAGGCTGGCGAGCGCAAGGCCGGGAATGATGCCGGCGATGAACAGCTTGCCGACCGAGCTGTTGGTCGAAACCGCAAAGAGCACCATCGGGATCGACGGCGGGATCAGAATGCCCAGCGAGCCCGAGGTCGTGATCACACCCGCCCCGAAGCGTTTGGGAAATCCCTGCGCGACCATGGCCGGCAGGATCACGGAACCGATCGCAACGACGGTCGCCGGCGAGGAGCCGGAGATCGCCGCAAACAACGCGCAGGCGACCACGCCGGCGAGCCCGAGACCGCCGTACCAGTGGCCGACAAGGCTCGTAGCGACTGCGATCAGTCGGCGTGCGACGCCGCCATGGGTCAGGAAATTGCCGGCGAGAATGAAGAACGGGATCGCCATGATCTCGAAGTTCTCGATGCCGGTGAACAGCTTCAGGGCGACCGACTCGGTGCGCACGTCCGTCAGCGTGAACATGAAGCTCAGCACGGTCAGGCCGAGCGCGATCGAGATCGGCATGCCTGTGAGCATCAGTGAGAGCAAAAGGGCGAAGACGACCAACACGCGCAGACCGTGCGGCAGCACGATCAGGTGGCTTGCATGCGCAAAGCACAGCACGACGATGAGAACCGGAAGCAGGATCAGGACCCAGCCGAGCGGGCTCCTTTCGTCCCGTATCACCTGCGTTTCGGTGACGGGCGCCGGATGCACGGGGTCGACCTCGACGCCTTCGACGCCGGCCACGTCATGGTGCGGCAGATCGCCCGTCCGATAGAACGAGAAGGCGACCTGCAGGAACCGGAAGCACATCAGCCCCGAGCCCACCGGGATCGTGAGGTACACGATCCACATCGGGACCTCGAGGTCATTGGACTGTTGCCCGGTCTGCCACATCTGGCCGACGAACAAGGCGCCGAAGATGGCAACGATGGAGGTGAACAGGGCGCCGCACAGCAGGCCGAAGGTGATTACCCGTCGCCGCGAACCTCCCGGCAACAGGTTGACCAGCACGTCGACGCCGACGTGGATGCCGGTTCGCACGCCGTAGGCCGCGCCGAACTTCGCCATCCAGATGAACATGTAGATGCAGAGTTCCTGCGCCCAGGACAGATCAAGCGCCGCCAGAAACGAGAAGACGCCCTTGAGGGCCGAGGCGAGCAGCGTCAGGTCGTGCGCCGCCGCCCACTTGGAGAGATCGATCGACAGTCCCGCGCCATAGCGGTGCAGGACTGCGACAAAGATCACCGTCGTCGCAGCCGCGATCAGCGTCGCGATGAGCCACTCTTCCAGGTGATCGAGCACACGGTTTAGCGCGCGAAACAAGGCCGTCCCCCATCTAGATCGAAACGGCCGGGAGCGAGATCACTCCCGACCGTTCTTCGTTGTCGTATCGGAACCGATGATGCGCCAAGGTCAACCGTCAGTTCATCTTGACATCAAGTTCCTTGGCAAGGAAGTCGAGCACCTCCTGCCCGACCCGGCCCTTTGCCCACTTGTAGGTCGGCTGCATCGCGGTCTGCCAAGCCTTACGTTCATCGTCCGTCAGGTAATGCAGCGTGGTCTTGCCCGACTTCTTGATCTCGGCGAGCGCGTCCATGTTCTCCTGGCGCGCGATCGAGTTGGTGTAGTCGGTCGCTTCCGCCATCGCCTTTTCGAGCTGACCGCGGATATTCGCGGGCAAGCCGGCCCAGAACTTGGAGTTGACGATGACGGCGTATTGCAGGTGGGCGTGATAGGACACGGTGATGTCCTTCTGCACCTCGTGAAACTTCTGCGTCAGGTAATTCGAGGCCGTGTTCTCGCAGCCGTCCACCACCCCGGTCTGCAGCGCCTGGTAGACTTCCGAGAATGCCATGATCTGCGGGATCGCGCCGGCGAGACGTAAATACTGGTCCGCGACTTTCGATCCCGAGATCCGGAATTTCAGCCCCTCGAAATCCGACGGCTTGCGCAGCGGGCGGTTGGCCGAAACCATGTGGAAGCCGTTGTCCCAGAAAGCCAGCCCGCTAATGCCCTTGGCCTCGAGCTTCTGAAGGAGCCACTTGCCGATAGTGCCCTTCATGGCGTTGGCATAGGTGTCCTCGTCCTTGAACAGCCAGGGCAGGTCAAGCGCCTCGAATTCCTTCACTCCCAGCGGCGCGAACTTCGAGGTCGACGGCGCCAGCATGTGGACCGAACCGAGCTGCAGCGCCTCGATCTCTTCCTTGTCCTTGTAGAGGGTGGAGTTCGGATAGACTTCAACCTTCACCTTGCCGTCAGTGTATTTCTCGGCAAGCTCCTTGAACTTCAGCGCGCCCTTGCCCTTCGGCGTATCGTTGGCGACGACGTGGCTGAACTTGATGACCATAGGGCTCTGCGCCGTGGTGGCAACAGGAGCCAGGACAAGTGCGGCCGCGGCAACCGCGAGAAAGAGCTTGCGCATTAGTTAGCGTCCCCCGAGAAGTCAAAATCGGTTCTTCTTGCTTTTGCGGCTCCAGTACTGGCAGCAAACTGCCCGCCGGACAAGTGGACCTAAGCCCGAACCAAGCCGGTTCATGTCGGGCCGGCTGTCCTTTTATACGCCAACTGGCGCGCGCTCCAGCCTTAATCGGCCCGGACCGTGGTCCGAGCATCTTGCATTGCGAAAGCTAGCCCTTGCGCTGAGCAACGATGAAGAGGCGGCGGAACGGGAAAAGCGTCTGGCCTGCCGAATTCTTCGGGTAGGCTCTTGCGACGCGTTCGCCGTACGCCGCCTCGAACGCCGCCCGCTCCTCGCCCTGCAGCACTTCCAGGTAGCGCGTGAGCCACGTTCCCTTGGTCCACTCTTTGACCGGATTGTCGCCCTCCAGCACCTGGAGATACTCGGTCTCCCAGATGTCGATGTTCTGCGACAGGCGGGCGAGCAGGTCATGATAGAACGCCGGCCCCTCGACCGGCGGCGGCGTCACGAGATGCTCGACCTTGCTGCGCCAACGCCCGTTCAGCGCGGTCTCTGCAATCAGAAGGTGCGACGGCGCGGTGAAGTTGCGCGGCATTTGGACGGTGAGCATACCGCCGGCGGACAGTCTTTGCATCAGCGCGGGAAAAAGCTGTGCATGATCGGGCAGCCAGTGCAGCGCGGCATTGGAATAGATCAGGTCAAATTTCTGCGCAGGGTGCCAGCGGCCGAGATCCGCCTGCACCCATTCGACGTCGGGCGCCGCTTTCCTGCCGGCGGCGACCATCTCGGCAGAGCCCTCGACCGCGACGACGGTCGCGTCCGGCCAGCGCTCCTTGAGCAATTTGGTGACGTTGCCGGCACCGGCGCCGAGATCGGCAATGCGTTTCGCGGGAAGCTCCGGAATGCGCATCAGAAGGTCCACAGCGGGCCTCAGCCTGTGCCCGGAAAACTTCAGATATTGCTGCGGATCCCAGGCCACCTTGCGAAACCTTCTGTTCTTGCCGCCTCAGCTTCGGTACACGACTTGCTGCCCCGGTCAAGAAGCTCAACCAGGCATGGACCGGAGCGAAGCAGACCCGGTGACATATAAAAAGAGTGCTTGAAGCATGGATCTCAACCTCACGTCCAAGACAGCCGTCGTCACCGGCGCGAGCATCGGGATCGGCCGTGCCATCGCCAAAGGGCTTGCGCTCGAGGGCGTGCGCGTCGTGGCGGTCGCCCGCCGCAAAGACCTTCTGGATCAGCTCGTGCAGGAAGTCGAGGCGGCGCGCGGCGGCAGGATCACGCCGCTCGTGCAGGATGTCATGGAGGACGGTGCCGCGAACAAGCTCGCCGACTTCGCCATCCGCGAGCTCGGCCAGGTCGACATCCTCGTCAACAATGCCGGCGGCAGCCGGCCCTTGCCGATCGACGCGCCCGACTTCCAATGGGACGAGGCCATTGCCCTCAACTTCACCAGCTATCGCAAGGTTGCCCACGCGCTGCTGCCGCAGATGATCGAGCGCCGCTGGGGCCGCATCATCAACATCACCGGGAAGTCCGAGCCCGAGGGACTCAATGCCGCGTTCGCCGCCAAGGCCGCGGTCCATGCCTGGGCCAAGGGCCTGTCGCGCGAGATCGGCAAATACGGCATCACCATCAACTGCATTCCGCCCGGCCGGATCATGAGCGAGCAGATCCGCCGCAACTATCCGCCGGATTATCGCGAGCGCTTTGCCGAGGAGGAGATTCCGGTAGCCTTCTGGGGCGAGCCGGAAGATCTCGCCGTACTCGCGGTGTTTCTCGCTTCGCCCCTTGCGCGCTACATCACCGGCACGGTCATTCCCGTCGATGGCGGACTGCGCCGCTACCAGTTCTAGGACGCGTTTGGCCCAGGCGCTCAACAAGCGCCGCGCCGTCGTGTTCGTTGCCGACTGTCTTGCAATCGGCAAGACGCAGCTCGCGCGGCTTCACGGCGCCGCGCGGCCATAGAGGCACTGGTATTCCTCCGCATAGGGCGCGTAGGAATCCTTGATCGTTGCCATGTTGATCAGCATGGTGGCGACCAGCGCGTTCGTCCTGGGATCCAAAACCCGCGTCCGTTGCCAGACGCTTTCCGTCCTCCGGCTGCCGCTGAGCGCCACCACCTCGCGCTCCAGCTCGTACCCCTCGTCGACGAACAGCGGGCCTTTCATCAGCCGGATCTCCTGGTCGGCGAACAGGCCGACGGCCGGACCCCTGGAGGGCAAAGGATCTTCCTTGGACGTGTATTGAAACAGCACGCTCAGCATTTCCATGGGGATGACCGGGCGTCCCCACGGATTACCCGAGGTGGAGTAGAACGGCGAATTCTCGGTGATCACCGCAAGCTTCTGGCGCAGCGAAAACGGATAGAGATCGCCCATGTTCTGGTCGAAGGCCATCGCTACCTTCTGCCGCTTGCTCTTCATGCCGATCTTGACGTCACGAAGGATCACGGGATCGGCCAAGTGCTTCAGCTCCGTCAGGCGCTGGTCGAGCGCCGTCGGCGCCGCGGGCTCGCCGACACAGGCGGTGCCGCGCAGCACCTCGGTGCCGTCACGCTTGACCATCTGGATCCGGCACTGCCCCTGCCCGGCCCGCGGCTTCGATAACTGCGCCTGCACCTCCTCGCCTTCATAACAGACGTTGCGGTAGTGCGCGGAGATGCAGCCGCTCTCGAACCAGGAGCGCCCCCACAGGCGCGCGCCGAGCGGCGCAAACTGGCTGAAATGCGTCGGTCCTTCGATGGTGCCACCACGAAAGCCGAGCTTTTGTGCAGTTGCGTCGTCGTGGATCGAGGAGTGGGAATCGTAGACCTGCGCCTGCAGCATTTGCCGAGGCTGCCGCCACGGCCCGATCAAGGTGTCGGACGTTTCCGTGATGGGTGTTTCGAACGCTTGTGCTTCCATGGCATTCCTCCGAACGAGCCATGAGTACCAAGAGCCAAAGGGATGCCGCCAGCGATATTGACATCGCCGCCGGTTGCTTTTCACTGACGGACTCTGTTTCCGTCCGCAGTCCGCTCCCCGCCGGCCGATCCGAGCCGTCCCCCAAAATAACCAGGAGGAACCCTAGATGACGCTGATGCAGGTCGAGCTGGACGACAAATACCGGCTCGAGGCCAAGCGGATTTACCTTTCCGGGACCCAGGCACTGGTGCGATTGCCGATGTTGCAGCGCGAACGTGACCGCCTGCAGAACCTCAACACGGGCGGATTCATCTCTGGCTATCGCGGTTCCCCGCTCGGCATGTACGACCACGCATTGTGGCGGGCCAAATCATTCCTGCAAGCGCACGACATCGCCTTCGTCCCCGGCCTTAACGAAGACCTCGCGGCTACTTCCGTGTGGGGCAGCCAGCAGGTCGGGTTGTTTCCCGGCGCCAAGGTGGATGGCGTGTTCGGCATCTGGTACGGCAAGGGGCCGGGTGTCGACCGTTCGATGGACGCGCTCAAGCACGCCAATTCGGCGGGTTCGTCACGGCACGGCGGCGTGCTAGCGCTTGCCGGTGACGATCATGGCTGCCAGTCGTCGACGCTCGCCCATCAGAGCGAGCAGGTGTTCGCGGCAGCCCTGATCCCTATCCTCAATCCGGCGACGCTGCAGGACTATCTCGACCTCGGCATCTATGGCTTTGCGCTGTCACGCTATTCCGGCTGCTGGGTCGGCTTCAAGGCGATCTCGGAGACGGTGGAGAGTTCGGCCTCGATCTACAGCGATCCGTCACGCGTGCAGATCACGTTGCCGACGGATTTCGAGATGCCGCCGGGCGGCCTCAACATCCGCTGGCCCGATCCGCCGCTGGAGGCGGAGCGGCGCCTGTTCGGCCCGAAGATGGAAGCAGTCAAGGCTTTCGCGCGCGCCAACCAACTCGACCGCATCGTGCTCGACTCCAAGCCGGCGCGGCTCGGCATCATCACCACCGGCAAGGCCTATCTCGATCTGCGGCAGGCGCTCGCCGACCTCGGCATCAGCGAGCGGGACGCCCAGGAGCTGGGCCTGCGCATCTACAAGGTGGCGCTGACCTGGCCGCTGGAGGAGAGCGGCGCGAGGCGTTTTGCCGAGGGCCTCAAGGAGGTGCTGGTCGTCGAGGAGAAGCGTGGCTTCATCGAAGACCAATTGATGCGCCTTCTCTACAACGTGGATGCCGACAAGCGTCCCACCATTGCCGGCAAGCGCGACGAGAACGGCAGGCCGCTGTTGCCGGCTGAAGGCGAGCTCACCCCCACGATGGTGGCCTCGGCGCTGGTGGCCCGGCTGCGCCGGCTTGGCGCCAGCAACCCCGTGCTCGAACAGCGGCTGGCGCGGCTGGAAGCCTTCGAACATCCGGTCACAACCAACGCCCCGATCACGCTGTCGCGCACGCCGTATTTCTGCTCGGGCTGTCCGCACAACACCTCGACCAGAGTGCCGGAGGGCAGCCGTGCCATGGCAGGCATCGGCTGTCACGGCATGGCGCTTTCGATCCCGAGCCGCCGCACCGCCACCATCTCGCACATGGGCGGAGAAGGCGCGAACTGGATCGGCCAGGCGCCCTTCACCAACGAGCAGCACATCTTCCAGAACCTCGGCGACGGCACCTACACGCATTCCGGCCTGCTGGCACTGCGCGCCGCGGCGACGTCCGGCGTCAACATCACCTACAAGATTCTCTACAACGACGCGGTCGCGATGACCGGCGGCCAGCCGGCCGAAGGCAGCTTCACCGTTTCGCAGATCGCACACCAGGTCTGGGCCGAGGGCATCAAGCGGCTCGCCATCGTCTCCGACGATCCCGGCAAGTATCCGGCCGGCGACTATTTCCCGAAAGGCGCCACGGTTCATCACCGCCGCGAGCTGGACCCGGTGCAGCGCGAGCTGCGCGAGATCAAGGGCCTGTCCGTCATCATCTACGACCAGACCTGCGCGGCCGAAAAGCGGCGCCGCCGCAAGCGCGGCCTCTATCCCGATCCGGCCAAGCGCGTCTTCATCAATGATCTCGTGTGCGAGGGCTGCGGCGACTGCTCGCAGGCCTCCAACTGCGTCTCGGTGCAGCCGCTCGAGACCGAATTCGGCCGCAAGCGCCAGATCGACCAGTCGAACTGCAACAAGGACTACTCCTGTATCGAAGGCTTCTGCCCGAGCTTTGTCACCGTTCATGGCGGCACGCTGAAGCGGGTGAAGACCCAGGCGGTGGATTCGGGCCAGTTGTTCGCCGATCTGCCGCTGCCCCCCGCCCGTCCGCTCGACGGTCCCTATAACATTCTCGTCACCGGCATCGGCGGCACCGGCGTCATCACCATCGGCGCGCTGCTCGGCATGGCGGCGCATGTCGATGGCCGCGGCTGCTCGGCGCTGGATTTCACCGGCCTGTCGCAGAAGAACGGCGCGGTCATGAGCCACGTGCGGATCGCGCCCAGGCCCGAGGACATTTCAGCGGTCCGGATCACCACCGGCGGCGCCGACGTCATTCTCGGCTGCGACATGGTGGTGTCGGCTGGCACCACCGCGCTGAGCCGCGCCGAGCGCGGTGTGACGAAGGCCTTCATCAACGCCGACCTGCAGCCGACGGCAAGCTTCGTGCAGAACCCCGACATCGACTTCAAGATGGGGGCGATGCAGGGCGCGCTGCGCGATGCGGTCGGCGACAACAATCTCGATATCGTCGACGCCACCGGCATTGCCGCGGCCCTGATGGGCGACAGCATCGCCACCAACCCGTTCATGCTCGGCTTCGCCTTCCAGAAGGGCGCCATTCCGCTATCGCTGGACGCGCTGCTGCGCGCCATCGAGATCAACGGGGCGGCGGTCGAGATGAACAAGCAGGCCTTCACCTGGGGCCGACTCGCCGCACACGACATGGCACGCGTGCGCAGCGTGCTGCAGTTCCGCGCCCGCGCCGCCACTTCAGGCAAGACGCTCGATGAGATGATCGCCGATCGCGCGAACTTCCTGACCGAATACCAGGACAAGGCCTATGCCGACCGCTACCTTGCCGCCGTCGCCAAGGTGCGCAAGGCGGAGAGCGCCGCATTGCCGACCTCAACCGAGTTCACCGAGGCGGTTGCCAAGAACCTGTTCAAGCTCATGGCCTACAAGGACGAATACGAAGTCGCCCGGCTCCACACCGATGGCAGCTTTGCCAGGAAGCTGGCCGAGAAGTTCGACGGCGATTTCAGCCTGAAATTCCATCTCGCCCCGCCGATGTTCGCGCGGCGCGACAAGTCGACCGGCCACCTCGTCAAGAACGAGTACGGCGGCTGGCTGATCCACGCCCTGCGCCTGCTCGCTCGGCTCAAGTCCTTGCGCGGCACCGCGCTCGACCCGTTCGGGCGCACAGCGGAGCGCAGGACCGAGCGCCAGCTGATCGAGGACTATTTCGCGATGCTCGACCAGCGGATCGCCGGCCTCAAGGCCGAACAGATCCCCCTGCTCGCCCGGCTGGCACGCATCCCGGAGATGATCCGCGGCTTCGGCCACATCAAGGAAGCGAACGTCCAGCTCGCGGCGACCGAGCAGGCCCGGTTGGAGGCCGATCTCGAGAACAGCCGTTTTGCCGCCGCGGCGGAGTAGTCCAGGCGCGCCCAGCAACAATTCCCGTCATTGCCGGGCTTGACCCGGCAATCCATCGCTTGAGAAAGCTCTCTTTTTGATGGATGCGCGGGGCAAGCCCGCGCATGACGAACTGAGGCTGTGGCAAGCACTTTCAGCGCGCCGGCTTGCGCTCGACCGGATGAATAGCGAACGCCCGCAGGCGGCCGAGCCGCAGCACGTCCATCGACAGCGTCCGGCCGATCCGGTCGCGGTCGAGCACCCGGATCAGGTCGTCGACGCCATGGATCTCGGCGCCGTCGAGCTTGATTACGACGTCGCCGGACAACAGGCCCGCCTTGGCCGCCGGCCCGTCCGACTCGACGTGAGCGAGCAGCGCGCCCATCTGGTTCGAAACCCCCGCAACCACCGCGTGGCGGCGCGGGATCGGCGCTGTCTGGCCGGCCACCCCGATATAGGCGCGCCGGACATAACCGTGGCGGATGATCTCCGAGAGCACGAACTGCGCGGTGTTGCTGGCGACCGCAAAGCAGATGCCCTGGGCCCCGCTGATGATGGCGGTGTTGATGCCGATGACCTCGGCTTTGGATGACACCAGCGGCCCGCCCGAATTGCCGGGATTGAGCGCGGCATCGGTCTGGATCACGTCCTCGATAGTCCGGCCGCTCACCGAACGGATCGACCGCCCGAGTGCCGAGACGACGCCGGCGGTCACCGTCGACTCAAAGCCGAGCGGGTTGCCGATCGCGATCACGAGCTGGCCGCGGCGCAGCGTCTTGGAATCGCCGAGCGAGGCATAGGGCAGGTCACGCGTCCCGTTCGCCCGCAGCAGCGCCAGGTCGGTGTCGGGATCAACCCCGAGCACGCGGGCATCGCTCAGGTTGCCTTGGGTGTCCCGCAGCCTGATCTCCCGGGACGAACCGACCACATGGCTGTTGGTCAGGACCAGCCCGTCCGGCGAGATCACGATGCCGGAGCCGAGACCACCGCGCTCGCCCGCACCTCGCACCTTCGGCCCTGTTTCCACCCGCACCACGGCCGGTCCGACCCTTTCGGTCGCGCCGATCACGGCATTGGAATAGGCGTCGAGAAGGTCCCGGTCGTCAGGAGAAGTGTGTTGGGGGTTTTGCGACGAAAGCTCATCGCCACCGAGAGTTGACGTAAGGTCCAACATCGCGAAATTCCTTCGCGCGTCAGATGGTTACGTCGAGATCATAATGCAAGCTCGCTGCTCTTCACAAACAGCTTAACGTGCTTTGCGTAGTTTTTGAGGACCGGCCTTGACCTGGTCGAGCAGCGACCAGTCGCCCTGCTCCAGCGTGTAGCCCTTGGGAAATGGCGGTCGCAGTTCGAGCCCGAGCGAGCGCAGCACGCGATCGTCACGGTAGTAGCATTGCAGCACGACCCGGATCAGGGTCGCCGCCGCCGCGCCGCCTGAGCTACGGAATTGTTTGGCGACCGCCTCACGCTGGGCCTCATCGAGATCGGCGAGCGGCATGCCGGCAAGCCGGGCAAGGTCATCGAGCGCCTCGGCGACCGGCCCGGTGTCGCGCCCGAGCGTACGCAAGATGTCGGCCTGGATGGCGTCATCATCGGCGCCGGGCACCCGGTACTCGCTGCTCGCCGGGATCATCATGGCGGCAATGGTGCGAAGGTCCTGGCGCTGGCGCGGCGTGAGACTTTCTTGCTCCGGCATGGGCGTCCTCCAGTCTAAAGCACGCGACCACGACGGTGGTGCGCTCCCTCTCCCGCGCTTGCGGGGCAGGGCTGGGGTGGGGGTGTCGCCGCGATTCGCTGTGCCCGAGTGGAGAAAATTTCCCCCACCCGCATCGCATCTTTCGATGAGATGCGACCTCCCCCGCAAGCGGGAGAGGTGAAACGAATTCGTACTGTGATCGGTCCGGTCAAAAATCACCTCAACGGCTTAATCGAACAGATTGGCGAGGCGGCGCTTCATCTGGTCGGCGACATAGAGCGCGATCGCCTGGATGGTCGAGGTCGGGTTCACCCCGCCCGAGGTGACAAAGACGCTGCCGTCGACGATGAACAGGTTCTTGACGTCGTGCGAGCGGCCCCATTCGTTGACCACCGAGCGCTCCGGGTCGGTGCCCATGCGCGCGGTACCGAGCAGATGCCAGCCGCCATAGAGTATCGGGCAATTGATGAAGATGTCGGTGGCGCCGGCGGCCTCCAGCACCTCCCTGCCCCGCGCGATGCCGTGCTCGAGCATCTTCGCGGTGTTCTCGCCGATGGTGTAGTCGACCTTGGGCGCCGGGATGCCGTGGCTGTCCTTCAGGATCGGATCGAGCGTGACCCGGTTGTGCTCCTCCGGCAGGTCCTCGCAGATGGCCGCGAGGCCCAGCCGGCGGCCGTTGAGCTTGCGGAAGACTTTATGGTGATCGGGCCCCCAGGGCAGGATGCCCTTGGCCTCGCTCATGACCGCTTCCATCACCGGCCCGATGCCGCGGCCGAACTGGAAGGCGTAGCCGCGCACGAAGCCGCGCGATTTGTCCGTCTCGTAGAATTCCTTGCTCCACAGGCAGGTCGGCGGCGCCCGGTTGCTGTCGGTCGGCTCGTCGACATAGCCATAGAGCTGCGCATAGGGGTGAAACATCAGGTTCTTGCCGACGAGGCCGCTGGAATTGGCAAGGCCGTTGGGAAAACGGCCCGAGACCGAGTTCAACAGCAGGCGCGGCGTGCCGATGCCGTTGCACGCGACTACCACGACGTGGGCAGGCTGGAACTGCTCGATGCCGTCCTTGTCGTAGTAGACGACGCCGGAGGCCATGCCGTGCTCGTCGGTCAGGATCTCGCGCACCCGGCAATGCGTGCGCAATTCGACGCCGGCCCGCAGCGCCGCCGGCCAATAAGTGATGTCGGTGCTGGCCTTCGCTCCTTGCGCGCAGGCCGGCGTGCAGTGGCCGAGATTGATACAGCGCGCCCTGCCCTCGTAATCGGTGGTGGCGACCGTGGTATCGGACGGCCACCAATGCCAGCCCAGCTTGTTCATGGCTTTGGCAAGCCGCACGCCGGAGCGGCCGAGCGGCAATGGCGGCATCGGCGGATTTGTCGGCGGCGACGCCGGGTCGCCGGCGAGCCCCGACACGCCCATCATCCGGTCGTTCTCGGCGAAGAACGGCGCCAGCGTGTCGTAGTCGATCGGCCAGTCGTCGGCGACGCCATCCAGCGTCCTGACGCGGAAATCGGAGGGATGCAGGCGCGGAAAATGCGCCGTGTACATCACGGTCGAGCCGCCGACGCCGTTGAAATTCACCACCTTGATCGGCGAGTTGTCCTCGTTGATCGGGTAGTCCTCGGCCCTAGCGCGGATGTTGGGGCTCGGCGAATAGTCGCCATAGAAGCGCGCTTCCCAGTCGCGCCCGGTGCTCGGGTATTCAGCCGGCTTCATCCAGCCGCCCTGTTCGAGACAGAGGATATGCATCCTGGTCTCGGCAAGGGACCAGGCCACGGCGGCACCGGACGCGCCGGCACCGATGATCAGGACGTCCACGGGATCATTCATTCCGGCGTTTCCTACCCGCCGCTTGAGGGGCGACTTGGCTTGTCGCCCCGACGATAGGATCGGACCGGGTGGCGAGTAAAGGCACGGGCGCGAATGTTGCGCTTCTCCGGACGCAAACCATTGGTGTCACCAGAACCGGATGCTAGAGAAACGCGACAAAGAGCAAATCGATAGCGAGAACACATGACGTTCAAGATGAGATTCGCCGTCGGGCCGGCAGCGCCAGTTCTTTTGTTGCTTGCCCTTGTCGTACTCGCTCTCGCCCCGGATCCCGCCCGGGCGGCAGGCGCCGTGGTCAGGGACGCCAATTCCATCCAGCTTGGTGAGGCCACCTACCGGCTCGACGGTCTGGACGCACCGGAGCTCGACCAGATCTGCATCGACGATCAAGCCGATCCCTGGACCTGCGGTCTGGATGCCCGCGACCAATTGACCAAGCTGATCGGCGGCCGTGTGGTGCGCTGCGAGGATTTGGGGCCGGAGAAGAGCTTTGGGCGACGTCGCCGGGCCATTTGCACGGCCGAAGGTGACAAGATCAGCCTGAACGAGCAGCTTATCCGTCAAGGCTTTGCGCTTGCGCGCGAACCGGCCCTGAAAGCGAACCTCAAGCAAGCGGCAACCGAAGCCAAGGACGCCTCGCGCGGCCTCTGGAAGGGCTGTCTTGCCGCGCCGGCGGATTTCCGCATCGGCAAGAAGGACGGCGCATTGGTGGGGGCCGCCTGCCGCGCCGACCGGGACCGCGAGATCCGCGCCGTCCTGTTCCCAGAGGAGCTCACGATGCCCGGAAGCTGCAGCATCAAGGGTAAGCTCGCAGTGCGCGCCCGCGTCACCGGCAACATCGGCATCTATCATCTGCGCGGCTGTCCGAGCTACCCGGCCATCACGAATCCTGAGCGCTGGTTCTGCTCGGAGGAGGACGCGCAGGCCTCGGGCTTCCGCAAGGCCTATAATTGCCGGGGAAGCCGCGGCAAGTGACGGCGAACGGCCGCCACTTGCGCATCTGCATCTGATCCATGAGCGCCATATTCGCATCGAGGTGCGACATGATCAAATGGAGCCGCGACGACCAGCAACACGATCAGGAAACCGAAGGCATACGCCAGTACGTTGTTGGTGTTGTCGGGTCGAGGTAGGTCCCGGGCGATATAGAACAACGTGGCCGTACCAGGACGGCAAGCCCAAGCGGCGACCTTCTCTGCGCGCCATGAGATTGCTATCGTGACGAAAAATCGGGGAAACGTCATGCGCCTGAAGGATCGCGTCGCCATCATCGTTGGGGCCGGGCAAAGTCCCGGCGAAGGCATGGGGAACGGCAGGGCCACCGCGCTGACCTTCGCGCGCGAAGGCGCCAAGGTCCTGTGCGTCGATCACAATCTCGCTTCTGCCCAAGAAACCGTCGAGATGATCGCGGCCAAAGGCGGCACGGCCGTTGCCTTCAGAGCCGACGTCACCAAGACCGCCGAGATCAAGGCGATGGTTGCGGATGCGGTCAGCCGCTGGCAACGGATCGACATCCTGCACAACAATGTCGGCGTCAGCCTCGCGGGCGGCGATGCCGAGCTGCTCGAGCTCACCGAGGAGGCGTTCGACCGCTGCGTCGCCATCAACCTGAAGAGCTGTATCCTCGCGGCCAGGCAGGTGATCCCCATCATGCGCAGGCAGAACAGCGGGGCGATCATCAACATCTCGTCGATGGCGGCGATCACCACCTACCCCTACGTCGCCTACAAAGCGACGAAATCGGCAATGATCGCCTTCACCGAGCAGCTCGCCTATCAGAACGCCGAATACGGCATTCGCGCCAACGTCATCCTTCCCGGCCTGATGAACACGCCGATGGCAGTCGATACCCGCGCCCGCGAGTGGAACAAGACGCGTGCCGAGGTCGAGGCCGAGCGCGACAGCAAGGTGCCTCTGCGCAAGAAGATGGGCACCGCCTGGGATGTGGCGAACGCGGCGCTGTTTCTGGCATCCGACGAAGCCAATTTCATCACCGGCGTCACGCTTCCGGTGGACGGTGGGGCGAGCGTAAGGAGGGGATAAGCGGGGAGACCTGACGCGATCGCAGCTCTTTCCCTTCTCCCCTTGTGGGAGAAGGTGGCGCGCACATCGTGCGCGCCGGATGAGGGGTACTATCCGCGAACGCCAACTGAACCGTGAGTACGCGGAGAGAGCCCCCTCACCCGGCTTCGATCCTTTGCATCGAAGCCCCCCTCTCCGACAAGGGAAGAGGGGGCCCCCCGCTAATGCGTGACACGCCAGATCGTACCGTTTCCATCTTCCGAGAAAAGCAGCGCGCCGTCGCGTGCCACCGCGACGCCGACGGGACGTCCCCACACCTCGCGGTCGTTGATGACGAAGCCGGTTACGAAATCCTCGTACTCGCCGGTGGGCTCGCCGTCTTTCAGCCGGATGCGGACGACCTTGTAGCCAGTGCGCCTGGACCGGTTCCAGGAGCCGTGCTGGGCGGCAAAGGCATCGCCGCGATATTCGCCCGGGAAGTTGTCGCCCTGGTAGAATGTCACGCCCATTGAAGCGGAGTGCGCCTGCAACAGGACGTCGGGAATGGCGACCTTGTCCTTGAGGTCGGGCCGGGCGCCGGGATGGCGCGGATCCTCGTTGGCGCCGATGTAGAACCACGGCCAGCCATAGAACGCATTCTCGCGCACGCGCGTGACGTAGTCGGGCACGAGATCGTCACCAAGGCCGTCGCGCTCGTTGGTCGAGCACCACGGCGTACCGGTCTGCGGCTGGATCGCAAGACCGACGCAGTTGCGGATTCCGGTGGCATAGAGCTCTTTGCCCTTCCCGTCGGGATCGAAGGCGAGCACGGCCGCACGATCGGTCTCATAGCCCCAAGGCGGTGCCCAGGGGCTGCTTGCGAGACCACGCCTCAAGTCCGCCCGGCGGCTTGCCCATGCCCTCGCCGTCATTGCCGGCCGAGCCGACCGAGACCAGCATGCGCTTGTTGTCGGGCAAAAAGACGATATCCCGGGTGGAGTGGCCGCCGCGCGGCAAGTTCGCCACGACAATCTCCGGCCTGCTTGATGCTTTCAACTCGCCGGAGCGATAGGGAAAGCGTACCACGCTGTCTGTGTTGGCGACGTAGATCCATTGCGGATTATCGCCATTCGGAAAGAAGGCAATGCCGAACGGCCGGTTGAGGCCGCTGGCGTAGATTTCATCCGCGACAATCTTCGCGCCGCTGCTGCGCAGCACGCGAATGCGCCCCGCTCGCGTTTCGGCAACGAAAAGATCGCCGTTCGGCGCGACGCGGATGACTCGCGGGCCGCTCAATCCTTCGGCAAACAGCTCGATCTTGAATCCCGGCGCGACTTGCGGAGACGCATCAGGGGGCCGTGCGACGACGCGCGAGACACTCGCGGCGTCCGGCGTAGCACCCGGCTTTGGCAGGTCCTGTGGCCTGATGAGACGGATGGTGCCGGGCTTGTCCGATTGCCAGCTACCGAACGCCTCCTTGCCCTGGAGCAGCGGATCGGCCGAGGCGACACCGCTCGCGACCTCGACCAGCGCGGCGACAAGAAAGGGGACCAAGTGCTTCCACACGCTTCTTCTCCCGCCTTGAGATACGGCACAACGTTGGAGCCGGCGAATATAACGTCCCTCATTTCCAAACGTTCACTCGCTGCGGCTGCCTGTGATCGCACTGGTGATCGACAGCACCGGCTCATGTACACCATGCGACCGCCCCACGCGAGACGCGGGTTCGCTTTCCACGGTGCGGTCCTGTGGCAACGGCGAGAGGCTCGTCCCCGCATGCCGGGAACGCCGAACGCCAGCCTCCTCTGGCGCCCCATTGCGGAAGGATTTTCCGAGTTCGTAACCGATTAGAAAATGACTCGGCTCTGCTTCCAGCGTAGAAGTGAGCCCGACGAGCGATGGGCCCTGAGCCTTTCGCTTCTGCATGTTGTTGGAGACAGTAATGGGATTGACTCGCCTCGAAATCACTCGCCGCACCGCGCTCCTGACGTCGGCGGCGATCGCCGCCAACGTCGTCAATCCGATGCGGGCCTTTGCGCAGGAGACGCCGCGCAAGGGCGGCGTGTTCAACGTGCATTACGGCGCCGAGCAGCGCCAGCTCAATCCGAGCCTGCAGGCTTCCACCGGCGTCTACATTATCAGCGGCAAGATCCAGGAAAGCCTGGTCGATCTCGATGCGCAGGGCAAGCCGGTCGGCGTGCTTGCCGAGAGCTGGGAAAGCTCTCCCGACGGCAAGACCATCACCTTCAAGCTGCGCAAGGGCGTCACCTGGCACGACGGCAAGCCCTTCACCTCGGCGGACGTCCAATTCACCGCCATGGAAATGTGGAAGAAGATCCTGAACTACGGCTCGACGCTGCAGTTGTTCCTCATCGCCGTCGATACGCCCGACCCGCAGACCGCAATCTTCCGCTACGAGCGGCCGATGCCGCTCAACCTCCTGCTGCGCGCCCTGCCCGACCTCGGCTATATCTCGGCCAAGCATCTCTATGAGAGCGGCGACATCAGGCAGAACCCCGTCAATCTCGCGCCGGTCGGCACCGGGCCGTTCAAGTTCGTCAAGTACGAGCGCGGCCAGTATATCATCGCCGACCGCAATCCGGATTACTGGCGACCGAATGCGCCCTATCTCGATCGCATCGTATGGAAGGTGATCACCGACCGTGCTGCCGCCGCAGCGCAGATGGAAGCCGGCGAATTGCAGTACAGCCCGTTCTCCGGCCTCACCATTTCCGACATGGCGCGCCTGTCCAAGGACAAGCGCTTCATTGTCACCACCAAGGGCAATGAGGGCAACGCGCGCACCAACACGCTGGAATTCAATTTCCGCCGCAAGGAGCTGTCGGACATCCGTGTGCGCCGCGCGATCGCGCACGCCATTAACGTGCCGTTCTTCATCGACAACTTCCTCGGCGACTTCGCCAAGCTCGGCACCGGCCCGATCCCCTCGACCTCGACGGACTTCTATCCCGGCGCCAATACGCCGCAGTATCCGTACGACAAGGCCAAAGCAACCGCGCTGTTCGACGAGGCCGGCTACAAGCCGGGTGCCGGCGGGACCCGCTTCTCGCTGCGCCTGCTGCCGGCGCCCTGGGGCGAGGACATTTCGCTGTGGTCGACCTTCATCCAGCAGTCGCTGTCGGAAGTCGGCATTCCCGTCGAGATCGTGCGCAACGACGGCGGTGGATTCCTCAAGCAGGTCTACGCCGAGCACGCCTTCGACCTCGCCACCGGCTGGCATCAATATCGTAACGACCCGGCGGTCTCGACCACGGTGTGGTACCGCTCCGGCCAGCCGAAGGGTGCACCCTGGACCAACCAGTGGGGTTGGGAGGACGCCAAGGCCGACAAGACCATCGACGATGCCTTGACCGAACTGGATCCGGCCAAGCGGAAGGCGCTTTATGCCGAGTTCGTCAAGCAGGTGAACACGGAACTGCCGGTCTGGATGCCGATCGAGCAGATTTTCGTCACCACGATCACCGCGAAGGCCCGCAACCACTCCAACACCCCGCGTTGGGGATCATCGAACTGGCACGATCTTTGGCTTTCCGCCTGACCCGATTTTCGTCATAGATGATGCTATGCGCATCGTAAGCCTTGCGGGGCGGCGGCTCGCCGCCTCGATTCCGACACTGGTCCTGATCCTGATCGGCGTGTTCCTCCTGCTGCAGCTTGCGCCGGGAGATACGGTCGATGCCTTGATGGCGCAGATGGGCGGCGGCGACGCCGCGAGCGCTCGTGCTCTTCGCGAGTTCTACGGGCTCGACCTCTCGATCCCCGCGCAGCTCGGCAATTATCTGTGGCGGCTGGTGCGGCTCGACCTCGGCTTCTCCTCGATTTACGGCAAGCCGGTCTCGACGGTGATCCTGGAACGGCTTCCGCCGACCATCCTCTTGATGACGGCCTCCCTGTCCTTTGCCTTCTTCTTCGGCCTCGTGTTCGGCGTGCTGGCCGCCCGCTCGGTCAACAAATGGCCGGACACGCTGATCTCGACCATCGGCCTGATCTTCTACGCCACCCCCTCGTTCTGGTTCGGCCTGATGGCGATCGTCGTGTTCTCGATCTACCTGCAATGGCTGCCCGCCGGCGGCTTCGAGGACATCGGCGCGGTTCAAACCGGGATATGGCGCGTCCTCGACATTGCGCGGCATCTGCTTCTGCCGACGGCAACGCTCGGCCTGATCTTCCTGGCGATCTACCTGCGCATCATGCGCGCTTCCATGCTGGAAGTACTGAACCTCGACTTCGTCCGAACGGCGCGCGCCAAAGGCCTCGACGAGACCCGCGTCATCACCGGGCACGTGTTGCGCAACGCTCTGCTGCCGATGGTGACCCTGATCGGGCTCCAGGCCGGCACCATGCTCGGCGGCTCGGTCGTCGTCGAAAGCGTGTTCTCGCTGCCAGGCCTCGGGCGCCTCGCCTACGAATCGGTCATCCAGCGCGACCTCAACACGCTGCTCGGCATCGTCTTCGTCTCCGCCCTCCTCGTGATCATCGTGAACTTCGTGGTCGACCTGCTCTACGCGCGTCTCGACCCGCGCATCTCGGCCGGGGGCTAAGGCTATGGGCGCGCTGAAACGTTACTTCCGAAGCCCGGCGGCCGTGATCGGCCTGGTGCTGCTCCTGATCGTGGTGGGGATGGCAATCGCCGCCTCCTGGCTCTTCCCCAATAATCCCCTGTCGCTTGCCGGGCGGCCGCTCGTCTGGCCGTTCGCAAATCCGCGCTTTCCACTCGGCACCGACAATTCCGGACGCGACATCGCCGCCCAGATCTTCTACGGCGCGCGCATCTCGCTTCTGATCGGCGGCGTTGCCACCGTGATTGCCATCGCGATCGGAACCCTGATCGGTGCGTTCGCCGGGTATTACGGCGGCTGGGTCGACAACATCCTGATGCGCATCACCGAGGCGTTCCAGACCCTGCCCAATTTCGTGCTGCTGCTGGTACTGGTTGCGGTCTTCGGCTCGACGCTGACCACCGTCACAATCGCGATTGGAGTCGTATCCTGGCCCGCGCCGGCGCGGCTGACCCGCGCCGAGTTCCTGTCGCTCCGCAACCGCGAATTCATCCAGGCCGGGCGCACGCTCGGCATGAAGGACCTGCAGCTGATCCTCGGCGAGATCCTGCCCAACGCGCTGCCGCCGGTGATCGTCTATGCCAGCGTGGTGATGGCGGTCGCGATCCTCCTGGAAAGCGCGCTGGCCTTCCTGCGCCTGTCCGACCCCAACGTCGCTTCCTGGGGCAACCTGATCGGGCTCGGGCGCGACGTCTTGCGCGTTCAGTGGTACGTCTCGGCGATCCCCGGCATCGCTATCCTCACTACCGTGCTCGCGGTCTCGCTCGTCGGACAGGGGCTGAACGATGCACTCAATCCGAGGCTGAAGCAGCGATGAGCGAAGTGCCCATCCTCTCGCTCGACCGGCTCAGCGTGTCCTTGCCGAAGGGCGCGGACCGCACCCACGCCCTTAAGGACGTTTCGCTCTCCGTCGCCTCCAACGAGATCGTCTGCGTCGTCGGCGAATCCGGCTCGGGCAAGTCGATGATGGCAAACACCATCATGCGATTGCTGCCCCAAGGCGTAGCGATCGAAGGCGGCCGCGTGCTGTTCGAAGGCCGCGACCTCGTCGCCGCAAGTCTGGCCGATATGCGGCACGTGCGCGGCGAAAGCATCGCCATGGTCTTCCAGGAGCCGATGACCGCGCTCAATCCGCTGCGGACGGTCGGCGACCAGATCGCGGAAATGTTCCAGGTGCATACCGATCTGTCGAAAACGGAGATCCATGCGCGCGTGCTGGCGCTGCTCGAGGACGTCCGCATTCCCGATCCGACGGTCGCGGCGAAGGCCTACCCGCACGAACTATCCGGCGGACAGCGCCAGCGCGCCATGATCGCCATGGCGCTTGCGCTCGACCCCAAGCTTCTCATTGCCGACGAGCCGACCACGGCGCTCGACGTCACCACCCAGGCGCAGATCCTGAAGCTGATCCGTGACCTGCAGCAGCGCAAGAGGACGGCAGTGCTGTTCATCACCCACGACTTCGGCGTAGTGGCTGAGATCGCCGACCGCGTCGCGGTGATGCAGCACGGCGTGCTGGTCGAGCACGGCACAGCGGCATCGATCCTCAATCATCCGCAGCATCCCTACACCCGCCAGCTCATTGCCGCCGTGCCGCCGCTGACCGCGCCCAAACCTCGCCGGTTCTCCAGCGAACCCATCCTCACGGTGTCGCATGTATCCAAGACCCATCGCACCGGCGGCTTCCTCGGCCGGGGCGCGCGCGTCACGCCCGCGGTAAAGGATGTCTCGCTGACCTTGCCGAGGGGCGCGACGCTCGGCATCGTCGGCGAATCCGGATCGGGAAAATCGACGCTCGCGCGCTGCATCGTGCGCCTGATCGATCCCGACGCCGGCTCGATCCTGCTCGACGGCAAGGACTGGGCAAGCATGAGCCGCGACGAAGTACGCCGCGAGACCCGCCACATCCAGATGGTGTTCCAGGATCCGTTCGGCTCGCTCAATCCGCGCCGCAAGGCCGCGGAGCTCGTCGCGCAGGGGCCGATCGTTCACGGCACCCCGCGGTCGACCGCGATTGCGGAGGCGAAGAGACTGTTCGAGCTGGTAGGGCTTGATCCATCCGCCGGCGATCGCTTCCCGCACGAGTTCTCCGGCGGCCAGCGTCAGCGCATTGGACTAGCGCGGGCGCTGGCATTGAAGCCCGACGTGCTCGTTGCCGACGAGCCGGTTTCCGCCCTCGATGTCTCGGTCCAGGCGCAGGTTCTCAGACTCCTAAGCGAATTGCGCGAGCGGCTTGGCCTATCAATCGTGTTCATTACCCACGACCTGCGCGTGGCGGCCCAGGTCTGCGATCTCGTCGCGGTGATGAAGGAAGGCGAGATTGTCGAGCACGGTCCCGTCGCTCAGGTGTTCGGCAGGCCGCAGCACCCCTATACGCAAGCGCTGATCGCCTCCGTTCCCGGCGGCGACTTCACCGCCGAGCACGAGGCGGCGGTGTCCTAGATCTCGCGGGCGTCGCGGTAGCGGTAAAGGAGCAGCTTGATCGGCGCGATCTTGCGCAACAATCCGTGCGCCGGGATCCGCACCGGCCTGGTGAAAGGCAGCGCCAGCTCGTTTTCCGGAACGCCGCGTACGGCCTTGGCGAGTTCATTGCCGAGCCCCATGGTCAGCGCCACGGAACGGCCGTTACAGCCAGTCCAGCCATAGGCATCGGGTCCGAGCCGATGAAAGCGCGGCATATAGTCCGTGGTCATGCCGACGTAACCGTTCCACACATAGTCGAAGCGCACTTCGCCGATCTGCGGCCACAGCCGCCGCAACCGTTGGGTGACGATACCCTTCAGGCGCTCGGCCTTGTCGCCCGGGCCGATGATGGCCCCGCCGGTGACGAGGCGATTGCGCGCATCGTAGCGCGCGAAATAGAGTTCGCCGTGAGTATCCGACATCGCCTGCCGGCCGGGAATGATTGTCTTGCGGACATTGTCTGATAGTGGCTGCGTCGCCATCTGCCAGGACAGCACGGGCATGACCTCATAAGCGATATCGGGCACGAGCGACTTGGCAAACTCTCCGCTATAGGCGTTGCTTGCGACAACCAGCGCGCGGGCGCTGATCTCACCTTTTTCGGTCTTCACCAGCCAACGATTGCCCGTCCGCGTAAAGCTCGAAGCCGGCGAGCGCGCGAAGATGCGCGCACCCTTCACGATCGTCGCGCGCGCAAGGCCGCGGGACAGCGCCAGCGGATTGATATGGCCGCCGGTCCTGTTCCAGAAACCGCCGAACCACGCCTCCGATCCCGTCATGTCGCGGGCCTGCTCTCGCGACAGCAGTTCGACCGGCGCGCCGAACTTCGACCATTGCCGCACCCGCCGCTCCGCGATCTTGATCCGCCCGGGCGAATGCACCGGCTGCATCCAGCCGGTCTGTTCCTGCTCGGCCTCGATGCCATAGCGGGACGCCATATCGAACAGCGTGGACGCGCTGTCGCGCAGCAAATAAACGAAACGTTCGCCTGCAGGGCCGTGGCGCGCGACGATGTCGTCGGGATCGGGACGCGACAAGGTCGGAATCACCTGCCCGTTGTTGCGTCCGGAAGCACCCCAGCCCGGCTCCATCGCCTCGACGATGGCGACGTCGACACCGGCCTCGCGAAGATGCAGCGCGGTCGAGAGCCCGGTGAACCCGCCGCCGATCACGACGACGTCGGCCTGTTGCGTACCGATCAGTTCGGGCAGCTCGGGTCCCGGTGGCGTCACGGCGGCCCACAGCGAATTGGGCCAGACGACGGTTGCATTGTTCATCTTCGTTCTTCCCGAGCTTCACGACCGCCGATTTGACATCGCTTGCGGCGGCGAAATCGATCTGATTAGCTTAGTACGTCAATTCACGCCGGGGAAATAGCAGTGGCCCTCAAAAACGTCATCGGAATCGATCACGCCGTGATCATGGTGAAAGACCTCGACAAGGCCGCCGAAAACTGGAAGCGGCTGGGCTTCACCGTATCGCCTCGCGGTACCCACAGCGCCCACATGGGATCGGGCAACTACACCATCATGCTTGATCCCGACTATATGGAATTGCTCGGAGTCCTCACCCCGACAGAACATAATTCTCCGGCGCGGGCCTTTCTTGAAAAACGTGGCGAGGGCATCGAGCGCATTGCGTTTACCGCCGTCGATTCTACCGCGGGCGCCGAGGAAATCCGCGCACACGGCTACCCGCCGATCGGACCGATCGATTTCGAGCGGCCGGTGACGATGCCCGACGGCAGCCAGTCCGC
>NZ_JACRAW010000108.1 GCF_016213215.1 Bradyrhizobium sp.
ATCTCTACGGCTGCAAGGAATCGCTGGTGGACGGCATCCGCCGCGGTACCGACGTGATGATGGCCGGCAAGGTCGCGATGGTCGCGGGCTTCGGCGACGTCGGCAAGGGCTCGGCGGCCTCGCTGCGCCAGGCCGGCTGCCGGGTCATGGTCTCCGAGGTCGATCCGATCTGCGCGTTGCAGGCGGCGATGGAAGGCTATGAGGTCGTCACCATGGAGGATGCCGCGCCGCGCGCCGACATCTTCGTCACTGCCACCGGCAACAAGGACATCATCACCATCGAGCACATGCGCGCGATGAAGGATCGCGCCATCGTCTGCAACATCGGCCACTTCGACAACGAGATCCAGATCGCGCATCTGCGCAATCTCAAGTGGACCAACATCAAGCCGCAGGTCGACGAAATCGAATTCCCCGACAAGCACCGCATCATCCTGCTGTCGGAAGGCCGCCTGGTGAACCTCGGCAACGCCATGGGCCATCCGAGCTTCGTGATGTCGGCGTCCTTCACCAACCAGACGCTGGCGCAAATCGAGCTCTTCGCCAACAACAAGGACGGCAAGTACGACAAGAAGGTCTACGTGCTGCCGAAGACGCTCGACGAGAAGGTCGCGCGGCTGCACCTCGCCAAGATCGGCGTGAAGCTCACTGAACTGCGCAAGGAGCAGGCCGACTACATCGGCGTCAAGCCGGAAGGCCCGTTCAAGTCGGATCACTACCGCTACTGAAGCCCGACTAACAATGCGATGCAAAACGGCCCCGGAGCGATCCGGGGCTTTTTGTTTGGCACCGCCGTCGGAGCGATCGCGCCCTGCTGTTGCCCATGCTGCATTTTCTCGGGCATTGTTGATTGACTGGCTGTGGCAAGGGTCGGACAATTCGTGCCGGAGGAAGCCTCGTGCAAGAACATTTCGACGTGCTCATCGTCGGCGCCGGCCTGTCGGGCATCGCCGCGGGTTATCATCTCGAGGACAAGTGCCCGGGCAAGAGCTACGTCATTCTCGAAGGTCGCGACTGCATCGGCGGCACCTGGGACCTGTTTCGGTACCCCGGCGTCCGCTCCGACAGCGACATGTTCACGCTGGGCTATTCGTTCAAGCCCTGGACCGATGCGAAGGCGATCGCCAGCGGGCCACAGATCCTGAAATACGTGCGCGAGACCGCCGCCGAGAACGGCATCGATAAGAAGATCCGCTTTCGCCATCGCGTCAGGCGCACCTCGTGGTCGACGCACGATGCCCGCTGGACGGTCGAAGCCGAACGCACGATGGCGGAAGGCGCAACCGAGACCGTGCGCTTCACCTGCAGCTTTCTTTTCATGTGCTCCGGCTACTACAGGTATGAAGAAGGGTACACGCCGGAATTTGCGGGCACCTCCGACTTCGCCGGCCGCATCGTGCATCCGCAAAAATGGCCGGAGGATCTCGACTACGCCGGCAAGCGCGTGGTGGTGATCGGCTCGGGCGCGACCGCGGTGACGATGGTGCCGGAAATGGCCAAGGTCGCCAGTCATGTCACCATGCTGCAGAGATCGCCGACCTACGTCGTGTCGCGGCCCGCGCAGGACCCGCTTGCCAACAAGCTTCGCCGCAACCTGCCGGCCGGTCTTGCCTATCACCTGATCCGCTGGCGCAACGTGCTGCTCAGCATGTATTTCTTTCAGCTCAGCCGCCGCAAACCGGCGCGGGTCAAGGAACTGATTCTGGGCGGCGTCAGGATGGCGCTCGGTCCCGACTACGACGTCGCGACCCATTTCACGCCGCGCTACAACCCATGGGATCAGCGGCTGTGCCTCGTGCCTGACGGCGACCTGTTCAAGGCAATCCGCGACAAGCGCGCTTCCGTCGTCACCAGGGAGATCGATACGTTCACTTCAAAGGGCATCCGCCTGAAGGACGGCAGCGAGCTTGAGGCGGACATCATCGTTACCGCCACTGGCCTCGTCTTGCAGGTGCTGGGCGGCGTGGAAGTCGTGGTCGACGGTCGCAAGGTCGATTTCGCAGACACCCTGAACTACAAGGGCATGATGTATTCCGATGTGCCCAATCTGGCTGCGGCGCTCGGCTATACCAATGCGTCCTGGACGCTGAAATGCGATCTCACCTGCGAGTATGTCTGCCGGCTCATCAATTACATGGACCGGCACGGCTATCGCCAATGCGTGCCCCACAACACCGATTCGACCATCACACCGCTGCCCTCGCTGGATTTCACGTCTGGGTACGTGCAGCGCTCGATCGCGAAACTACCAAAGCAGGGTTCTAAGCGCCCGTGGCGGCTCTATCAGAACTACGCGCTCGACATCGTGTCCTTGCGCCTTGGCAGGGTGGATGACGGGGTGATGCAGTATTCTTGAGGCTCGCTGCGCGCCTCGCGAGGTATCAAACGGTTAACACGAGATTAACCGGCGGATCCTAGATTGCTGCGGCTAAGTACGTGGAGGGAAGCCCCATGGAAGCCCAGAAGATCGCGGTCGACGCCATCGTGGCCCTGACCGACTGCAGCCGCGATGCCGTGGTTGACTTTATTCGGCGCGCCTACCTCGCCGGCGTGAGGGATCCCAAGCGCCTGACCTTCAAGGGATTGCAGGCGCTCGCGCGCGCCTGAACTCAATGAAGGCTTGCAGCAGAGTCTGGTGCGGCTAGGCGGCCTTGCCGATCGAGACCTTCAGCGTGCCGACACCATCGACGCCGCACTCGATTCTATCGCCGGGCGAAACCGCCGCGACGCCGGCCGGCGTGCCGGTCATGATGACGTCGCCGGCGCCGAGCTCCACCTGCTGTGACAATTGCCAGATGATCTCCGGCACGCTCCAGATCAGCTCGGAAAGATCGCCGTTCTGCCGCTCGGTGCCGTTCACCGACAGCCAGATCTTGCCCTTGGACGGGTGACCTATCTTGGACGCCGGCTGCAGGGCCGAGCAGGGCGCGGAGTGATCGAACGACTTGCCGACTTCCCAGGGGCGCTCCTTCTTGCGCGCGGCCTGCTGCAGGTCGCGGCGGGTCAGGTCGATCCCGACGGCGTAGCCATAGACGTGATCGAGAGCCTTGTCGGCCGGGATGTTCAGGCCGCCGCTCTTCATCGCCACGACCAGTTCGACCTCGTGATGCAGGTCCTTGGTCAGCGACGGATAGGGAATAGTTGCGCCGTCCGGCTCGAGCATGTCGGCGTGCTTGGCGAAGAAGAACGGCGGCGCACGCTCGTCATTTCCCATCTCCCGGATGTGTTCGAGATAGTTGCGTCCAACGCACCAGATGCGCCGGACGGGGAACGACTTCGATTCCCCAACGACTGGGATGGAGGGCTGCGGCGGAGCCGGAATCACAAAAGAGGCTGAGGTCATGAAAAGCCTTTTTGATTAGTTGAAAGAAGCTGGATCCTGTTTACGCGGTCGCGCCAACGGGCGCCAGTGTCGAGGGGCCTGCATCGTGGTGCTGCAGCCGGAAGAACGACGCGTAGCGTCCGCCGCGGCGCAGCAATTCGTCATGCCGGCCGCGCTCGACGATCTCCCCGCCCTCGACCACCAGGATGGCGTCGGCATGCATGATGGTGTGCAGCCGGTGCGCGATCACGATCGTGGTCCGGTTTCGGCACAGGTGCTCGATCGCTTCCTGCACCTGTTTCTCCGATTCGGAATCGAGTGCCGCGGTCGCCTCGTCGAGCAGGATGATCGGCGCGTTCCGGATCAGCGCGCGGGCAACCGCGATGCGCTGGCGCTGGCCGCCCGAGAGCTGCGTGCCGTGCTCGCCGACCGGCGTGTCGTAGCCGAGCGGGAAGCTCATGATGAATTCGTGCGCGCAGGCCGCCTTGGCGGCCTCGACGATTTCGGCTTCGGTCGCGCCGGGCTTGCCGAAGGCAATGTTGCTGCGGATCGTATCGCGGAACAGGTAGACGTCCTGGCCGACATAGGCGGTCTGCCCACGCAGGGACTTGCGCGACACCGACCCGATCGACTGTCCGTCGATCAGAATGTCGCCTGCTGTGACCTCGTAGAAACGCAGCAAGAGCGCGAGCACGGTCGACTTGCCGCCGCCGGACGGCCCGACCAGGGCCGTGACCTTGCCCGGTTCGGCAACGAAGCTCATATGATGGAGCACCGGCTCGTTCTCACGATAGGCAAAACTGACATCGCGCAGTTCAATTCGGGCGTCCGACAGCCTCAGCGACGGCTTGTCGTCATCGGAGAGTTCGCTCGCCGGGCTATCGACGACTTCGAGCAGCATTCGCGCGCCGACCAGCTGGCTGTTCAAATCGATGTTGAGGCGCGACAGGCGCTTGGCCGGTTCGGTCGCCATCAGGAATGCCGACATGAATGAAAAGAACTGGCCCGGGGTCGCGCCGAGCGCGACCACGCTGTAGCCGCCGTAGAGCAGACAGCCGGCAACCGCGAACCCGCCGAGCATCTCCATCAGCGGGTTGGAGCGATTGGCGACGCGTGCCATCTTGTTGGCGTTGCGCTCGACGACGGCGATGTTCTCGTCGATCCGTTCGCGCATGGTGCCTTCCAGCGTGAACGCCTTGACCGTGCGGATGCCCTGCAGCGATTCCTGCATGGTCTCGAGGATGTCGGCGGTGCCGGTGAACTGGTTATAGGCGAGGCCCTTGATCCGCTTCACCAGCTTGCGCAAAACCAGCATCGCCGGCGGCACCACCACAAGACCGAAGAGCGACATCATGGGATCCTGCATCACCATGACCACGATCAGGCTGATCAGCATCAAGAGGTCGCGCCCGACGGCGTTGATCAGCATGTTGAGGACGTCGGTGATGGATTTGGCGCCGGCCGTGAGCCGCGCCAGGAATTCCGATGAATGCCGCTCGGAAAAGAAGCCGACGCCTTCGCTCATCAGCTTGGCAAACAGCCGCCGCTGGTTGTTGGCGAGGATAGCGTTGCTGATCTTCGACAGAATGACCATCTGACCGTAGGTCGAAAGACCCTTGATGAACAGCAGGATCACCGTGACGCCTGAGAGGATGGCGATGCCTGTGACGTTCTTGTCGACGTAGGCCTGATTGATCACTTCGCCGAGGATGTAGGCGGCGCCCGCGGTTGCGCCGGCCGCCATGCCCATCAGCACGAACGCGGTCAGGTAGCGTCGCCAATAGACAATCCCCTGTTCCATGACCAAGCGGCGAATCAGTATCGCCGCGCCATAGGGATCGTCGGTGATCTTCTTTGGAAACTGGGCCATCCGTGTTCCATTGACGGCGCCGGACTCTACGCCCGCGCGTCAGGAGACTGAACGGCCTCTGTGCCCCCTATAGGGGGATTTTTCAAGCCCAATTAAGGGCTTGCAAAGCAAGAGATTTCACGCCGAAGCGGC
This sequence comes from Bradyrhizobium sp., assembly GCF_016213215.1. GTDB lineage: Bacteria > Pseudomonadota > Alphaproteobacteria > Rhizobiales > Xanthobacteraceae > Bradyrhizobium. The sequence continues at coordinate 5,325 of NZ_JACRAW010000108.1, forward strand.
CTGGCGGATCTCGATTTCGCCGTGGCGCTCGCGGAAGAGCTTTTCCTCCCAGGCGAGCGCGTGCGCCGCAATGGTCTCGAGGTTGTCGTAGCGCGGTTTCCAGTCGAGCACTGTGCGAATGCGATTGGCATCGGCGACCATGGTCATGATGTCGCCGGGCCGCCGCGGCGCATATTGAACCGCAAAGCTGCGGCCCGACACGCGGCGCACTGCGTCGATCGTTTCCAGCACCGAATAGCCGCGGCCATAGCCGCAATTCAGGGTCGCCGAGGCGCCGCCACCGCGCAAATGGGCCAGCGCCGAACGGTGCGCCTCGGCGAGGTCGGTGACATGAATGAAATCGCGAATGCAGCTGCCGTCCGGTGTCGGATAGTCGGTGCCGTACACGTCGATCTTGGCGCGCTGTCCGGTCGCCGCTTCGACCGCGATCTTGAGAAGATGGGTGGCGCCCACGGTCGCCAGGCCAATGCGCGCCTGCGGGTCGGCGCCCGCCACGTTGAAGTAGCGCAGCACGACAAAGCGCATGCCGTAGGCGGAGGCAGCGTCATGCAGCATGATCTCGCTCATCAGCTTCGAGAAGCCGTAGGGCGACAGCGGCCGGGTCGGCGCCTCCTCGGGCACCGGCACATGGTCCGGGTTGCCGTACACCGCGGCGGTGGAAGAAAAGATGAAACGGTTGACACCCGACTTGACCGCCGCATTCAGCAGGCTGCGGGTCGTCATGGTGTTGTTGCGGTAATAGCCGAGCGGGTCGCGCATCGAATCGGGCACCACGACGGAGCCGGCGAAATGAACGATGCTCTCCACATGATGCTGGGAGATCACGCCCTCGACGAGGTTTTCATCGCCGGCGTCGCCGATGAACAGCGGCACGCCCTCCGGCAGATGGGCCGAAAAGCCGGTGGAGAGATCATCGATCACGACGACGTTCTCGCCGGCTTCGGCCAGCGCCAGAACCGTGTGACTTCCGATATAGCCGGCACCGCCGGTAACAAGCACAGTCATGATCTCACCCGTCCTACGATCGGCGCGGATGCTATCGCCGATGCGGTGAAGAGGGGGTTTTCTCGCGCCTGAACTGGCCACTATGCTTAATGTTGCGTATAGGGTTTCGTCGAAACGGAGCTTGGCGTGCCGATCGAGAACATTCCTGCCGCTGACCTGCAACTGATCGTGCCGAACCTGCATCGGCGCTATTCGGGGGTGACCGCAACCAATCGCATGGTGGCGCCGAAACTGGCCCGGCTGTTTCGCGCCGCATGGTTCGGTTCCCATGCGCCCGATGGCATTGCGCGGATGGGTGTTGCAGATCTGTTGACGCTATGGCGGCGACAAAGGCCACTGATCTGGCACGCCCGCCGCAATAACGAGATGATCGTGGGCGTTATCCTGCGCGCGCTCGGCTGGCCCTTCAAGCTCGTGTTCACGTCGGCGGCGCAGCGGCACCACACCTGGATCACGCGCTGGCTGATCCGGCGGATGGATGCGATCATCGCGACCAGCGATGTCTCCGCTTCCTACTTGAAATGCGAGGCAATCGTGATTCCGCATGGTGTCGATACCGACGTCTATGCACCGCCGGCGGACCGCGCGGCGGCTTTTGCCGAGAGCGGCCTGCCGGGCCGCTATGCGATCGGCTGCTTCGGCCGCGTGCGCGCGCAGAAGGGCAGCGATGTCTTCGTCAATGCGATGTGCAGGCTGCTGCCGCGCTATCCTGATTTTACCGCCGTGCTGGTCGGCGCCGTCACGCCCGAGCAACTTGCATTCGCAAATGAGCTGAACAAGCGCATCGAAGCGGCCGGCCTCAAGTCGCGGATCGTCATCACGGGTGAACTTGCCATCGAACAGGTGCAGCGCTGGTACCAGCGGCTGACGATCTACGCCTTCGCCTCGCGCAACGAAGGTTTTGGATTGACGCTAATCGAGGCGATGTCCGTGGGCGCCGCACTGGTGGCTTCCCGCGCCGGCGCGGCCGAGCTCGTGGTGGAGGACGGGGTGACCGGCGTGCTCATGCCGCCAGGCGATGTCGAGGCGATGGTTGCCGCGCTGGAGCCGTTGATGCGCGATCCGCAAGCCGCGGTTGCAATGGGACAGCGCGCGCGCGAACGGGTGCTGGCGAAGTTCAGCCTCGATGCGGAAGCAGGCCGGATCGCGCAAGTCTATCGCACGTTGGTATGAGACCCCGCGCGATCAAGGCGCTTCATCCGCGAAGGCCTGCTCGACCTGGTCGCAAATGGCGTGCGCGAAGGCTAAATAGATCTGCTGGATGACGGGCGTATCGTCGCTCGGCACCATCAGCAAATGATCGCACAACTCGCGCATGGCCTCGCCCTTGATGCCGGTGCAGCCGACCGTAACTAGCCCGCGGCCGCGCGCCTCGCGCAGCGCCGCCAGGATGTTCGGCGAACGACCGGACGTCGAAAGCGCGAGCAGCAGGTCGCCGCGCCGGCCGAGAGCCTCGACCTGGCGCACGAAGATGCGTTCAAAACCATGGTCATTGCCGATCGCGGTGAGTGCTGAGCTGTCGGTGGTGAGCGCGATCGCGGCGAGCGCGGTGCGATCCTTCTTGTAGCGTCCGACAAGCTCGGCCGCGATGTGCTGGGCGTCGGCCGCGCTGCCGCCATTGCCGACGATCAGGATCTTGTTGTCCGCGCGCAGCGCCGCGACCATGGAATTGGCGACGGACTGCGCGACCGCAAGAAGGGAGGCATCGCGCGTCGCACGCTCGAGCGCCACAAGCGACCGTTCGAGATGGGCTGCGATCGGATCTTTGAACGGTTCGCTCAAGAAGCACCATCGAGGTTCTGATTGGCAGCCTTGGTAATGATCGCGTCCGAGCTTAGCAAGCGCGGCGGCTCAGGTGGAGGCGCGGGCGCCATGCTCGGCGAGCACCCGCTGCGCGATCGTCACCACGTCGGAGGCCGGAATATCCCGCATGCAACGATGGTCATTCATGCGGCAGACCGGCCGGTGGCAGGGCTGGCACGGCACCTGGGTCCTGGTCTGGACCGTCGCCGCAAGGCCGTTCAGCGGCGCCCAATGATAGGGGCTGGTCGGCCCGAAGATGCCCATGGTCGGGGTTCCCAGCGCTGCTGCGATGTGCATCAGGCCGGAGTCATTCGAAATCGCCAGGCTGGCCGCCGCCATCGCCAGGATGCCGTTGCGCAGGTCCGTTCCGGTCAGGTCACGAACGCGGGGGCCCCCGGCGGCGACGATCTCCTGGGCGAGGGCTTTTTCGCCGGGGCCGCCCACGACCCAGACGTCGAGACCCTGTTCGGCAAGCCGTCGGGCCGCCTCGGGGTAATAGGTCCAGCGCTTGGAGGCCCCGACCGAACCGGGCGCCAGGGCAACCGCGGTTCCCGAACCCGGAGCGTGAGCCTGCCGCCAGCGGGCGATTTCCTCAGGCGACGCCCTAAGCTGCGGCACAGGCCACTCCGCGGGCAGCGGGGCGCCGTCGGGCAAGGCCAAGGCTGCGTTCTTATCGATGAAGCGAGGCAGCGTCTTTTCGCCCCAGCGCCATTGGTTGATCAGGCCGAACCTGAACTCTCCGACAAAGCCGACCCGTTCCGGAATACCGGCCAAGGTCGGCGCTATGGCCGATTTCCAGGTCCGCGGCAGGACTATGGCGGTAGCGTAGTTCCGCTTTCGGAGCAGTTGCGCCAAACCCCATTGCCGCGCCAGCGCGAGCCGGCTGCGGGGCAGATCCCACACGATGCCGTTCCGCACGCCCGGCATGTAGTCGACCAGGGGCGCGCAAAGGGGTGTGGTGAGAAGATCAACCGGCCGGTTCGGCCAGCGCTGGTTGAGCGCCCGCACGACCGTATGCCCGCGCACGAAGTCGCCGATCCACATGTAGGGCACAATCAGGATGGGGCGGGTGTCGTCCCGGTCCTCAATCCTGCTAAGTTGCGAATCTTTATTCATTCGTTCATGAAGGTGATGGGCGGTTGGGTCGCCGCTGTGTCGGTAACGGGTCCAGGCCGGCAGGTAAAGCCGGGACAACAGCCAGGCAGTCGGTTCAAAACGCTTACACTTTGGCCGCTCATGCGCTACGGCAGGACGGGCCGGCCAATCAGGCAGGGTATGACATGTTGCTGGTGACCGGCGGCGCCGGCTTTATCGGATCGAACGTCGTGGCCGCATTGAACGACGCTGGTCGTAGCGACGTCGTGGTTTGCGATGTGCTCGGCCACGAGGGCAAGTGGCGCAACCTCGCCAAGCGGCAGCTAGCGGACGTCGTGCCGCCGCCGGAATTGGCCGCTTGGCTGAAGGACCGCAGGTTGGAAGCCGTCATTCACCTTGGCGCGATCTCCGAGACCACGGCAACCGACGGCGATCTGGTCATCGAGACCAATTTCCGCTTCTCGGCGCGGCTGCTCGACTGGTGCACGGCGAACGCGACGCCGTTCATCTATGCATCTTCCGCCGCAACCTATGGCGATGGCACGCAGGGTTTTGGCGACGATTTTTCGCCGTCGGCGCTGAAGAAGCTGAGGCCGATGAATCTCTATGGCTGGAGCAAGCACCTCTTCGACATGGTCGTCGCCGAGAAGGCGGCGAGGGGGGAAAAGTTGCCGCCGCGATGGGCGGGCCTGAAGTTCTTCAACGTGTTCGGTCCGAACGAGTACCACAAGGGCGCGATGATGAGCGTGCTGGCGCGCCGATTCGACGACATCAGGGCGGGTCACGTCGTGCAGCTTTTCAAATCTCACCGCAGGGGCGTCGAAGACGGGGACCAGCGGCGCGATTTCATTTATGTCGATGACGTCGTGCGCGTCATGATGTGGCTTCTGGCGACACCATCGGTTTCCGGAATTTTCAACGTCGGCACTGGAACTGCACGCAGCTTCAAGGATCTCATCCTGGCGGCCTATGGCGCGCTCGGTGCCGAGCCGAATATCCAGTATATCGACATGCCCGAGGCGATCCGCGACAGCTACCAGTACTTCACCCAGAGCGAGGTCGATCGCCTGCGTGGGGCCGGCTATAACGGCGGCTTCACCAAGCTCGAGGAAGCGGTGGCGACCTACGTCAAGGGCTACCTCAATCAGCCCGATCGTTACCGCTGAGCCTCAACGACACGGATTCCGATGCTCGACTTCGATTCCCTCTCGCAAGCAATGGCGCGCCGCACGGTACTCTGTGTCGGAGATCTCATGCTGGACGAGTTCGTCTATGGCGAGGTGTCGCGGATCTCGCCGGAGGCACCGGCACCCGTCATTGCGGCCCAGCGCAGCGAGAGCAGCATCGGCGGAGCCGGGAACGTCGCGCGCAACATCGCTTCGCTCGGCGCGCGCTGCGTCTTCGTCGGGCTGGTTGGTGACGACGAGGCCGGTGCCAGGCTGAAGCTCGCGCTCGCCGCCGAGCCCTACATCGAAGCCGCGCTGGTAACCGATGCGAGCCGTCCGACGACGCGCAAGGTCCGCTTTGTCTCCGAACATTTTTCGACCCACATGCTGCGCGCCGATTGGGAACTGGCAGAGCCTGCGTCCGGCGATACCGAACAGAAGCTGATTGATGCGATCCTGTCCAGGATTCCGGATGTCGACATCGTTCTGCTGTCCGACTACGCCAAGGGCGTGCTGACCGGCCGCGTGATCCGCAATGTCATCGACGAGGCGCGCAAGCTCGGCAAGCGCATCGTTGTCGATCCGAAGAGCCCGAACTTTGCGATCTATCGCGGGGCCACGCTGCTCACTCCCAACCGCAAGGAGTTCGCCGAGGCGACCCGCAGCCGCGCCGACAGCGACCAAGCCATCGTCGACGCCGCGCAGGATGCGATGCAGATCGCCGATTGCGAGGCCATCCTGGTGACGCGGAGCGAGCGCGGCATGACCCTGGTTCCGCGCCGGGGCGCGGCCGTTCATGTCCCGGCCCATCCGGTCAAGGTGCGCGACGTCTCGGGCGCGGGTGATACTGTGGCGGCCGTCCTCGCGACCTCACTCGCGGCCGGCGCAGACTGGGAGACTGCCTTGCGGATGGCCAATGCCGCGGCTGCGGTTGCAGTCGGCAAGCAGGGCACCGCCAGCGTGAGCGCTCAGGAGTTGCGCCGGAGAATCCTGCCGCATGCCTATCTTGCCGCCGAGGAAAAGATCGTGGCGGACTCGCAGGCGCTCGATGCCCATCTTGCGGAATGGCGCAGCCAGGGCCTGAGGATCGGCTTCACCAACGGTTGTTTCGACATCCTGCATCCGGGACACGTCAAGGTGCTGACGGCGGCTCGTGCCGCCTGCGATCGTCTCGTCGTTGGCCTCAACAGCGATGCATCGGTGCGGCGGTTGAAGGGCGACGGCCGACCGGTTCAGGCGGAACGGGCGCGTGCGGAGGTGCTGGCCGCGCTGGAAGCCGTAGATCTCGTCGTTATCTTCGAGGAAGACACGCCGATAAGGCTGATCACGCAGATCAAGCCGAGCGTGCTGGTGAAGGGCGGGGACTATACCCGCGAGCAGGTCGTCGGGCACGAGGTCGTCGAATCCCATGGCGGCGCTGTCATGCTGGTCGACGTGCTGCCCGGCTTTTCCACGACGTCGCTGGTCGATCGGGCGCGGGGAGGCGGGCGGTGACGGCGGTCGCGCACGACTCGGCGACCGGCTCATTGTTCAGGCGGTTGCGCGACCCAGCAGCCTGGGTGACGACCGTTGACGTGTTCGCAATCCTGACCGCTGCATCACTGCCGTGGTCAACGTCGCTCGCCGGCATCTTCAGCACCGCGCTGCTCATATGCATGGTGCCGTTCCTCGACCTGAAATCCTTCCTGGAGTTCGTAAAGCGCCCGATCTGCGCGCTGCCGATTGCGATCTTCGTGCTCGCCCTTATCGGTACGCTGTGGTCGGATGCGGCCTGGGGAGTACGATTCTATGCGGTCAGCCCGACCGTGAAACTGCTCGTCCTGCCGGTCCTGCTCTATCACTTCCAGCGCTCCTCGCGCGGGCACTGGGTGTTCATCGCCTTCCTGGTGTCGTGCACGCTGCTGGCCCTGATGTCGTGGCTCGTCCTCCTTTATCCCAACCTGTCGCTCAAGCCGGCCGGAGGTGTTCTCGAGCGAGGGATCTTCATCAAGAACTACATCGACCAGAGCCAGGAATTCACGCTGTGCGCGGTGGCGCTGGCCTATCCGATCGTCATGCTGCTGCGGGCGAGGCGATTCTGGCTGGCCGGCCTGCTCGGCGCGATCGCGGTCAGCTTTTTCGTCAACATGGCGTTCGCCGTCGTCTCGCGCACCGCGCTCGTCACGGTGCCGATCATGTTTGGGGTGTTTGCGCTCTTGCACCTGAAGTGGCGAAGCATCGCCATCATTGTGTGCGCGTTGCTGGCATTTGCCCTTCTCGCGTGGCAAAACTCGCCCCAGTTGCGCAAGACAGTCAATACGTTTTCCCGGGACTATCAGCTCTACAAGGAGCAGAACATCCCGACGTCAATCGGAGTCCGTCTGGAGTTCTGGCGCAAGTCTCTGCGCTTCTTTGCCGAAGCGCCGGTCATCGGCCACGGAACCGGTTCGACGCGCGGGCTGTTTGAACGGGCGGCGACCGGCGGTGCCTATCAGGCCACCAGCGAGGTGATCAACAATCCGCACAATCAGACGTTGAACGTGGCGGTACAGTGGGGCATTATCGGAGTTGTTGTCCTTTATGCAATGTGGCTCCTGCATCTGCTCATGTTTCGCGGTGATGGGCTCGCCAACTGGATTGGGCTATTGGTGGTGGTACAGAATATTTTCACATCGCTTTTCAATTCGCATCTTTTCGATTTTCACGAGGGCTGGATGTATGTCCTCGGCGTAGGTGTCGCGGGTGGGATGGTGCTGAAGGCGGCGAGGGCCGACACTCGGGCGGACGATGCTTCCTGATCCATGGCTGCTGGCAAGTGTTCGCGAGATGAGCTATCAGCGGCAACGGTTGGACGGAAATGAAGACTAGACCGGTCGGCGGATGACGCGTCTCTCGCACCTCACCTTACGCAACTTTCTGATTGCCCTCCATGACGTGTTAGCCACGGCAGCGGCGCTGTTTGCCGCCTTCTATCTGCGCTTCGACGGCGGGGAGGATTTCTACGTCCGGCTCCCGCTCCTGTTTCGTATCCTGCCGTACTTCCTTGTCTTCAGCGTCGTCGTTTTCTTCATCTTCAATCTGACCACGACGAAGTGGCGCTTCATTTCGCTGCCCGATGCGCTGAATATCATACGCGTTTCGACCGTGCTGACGGTCGCGCTGCTGGTGCTGGATTACATCTTCGTCGCGCCCAACGTTCACGGCACCTTTTTTCTCGGCAAGGTGACCATCGTTCTCTACTGGTTTCTCGAGGTCTTCTTTCTCAGCGCCTCGCGGTTTGCCTACCGCTATTTCCGCTATACCCGCGCGCGTCACCACGCCAAAATCGAGGATGCCTCGCCGACCCTGTTGATCGGCCGTGCCGCCGACGCCGAAGTCCTGCTGCGCGGGATCGAGAGCGGCGCGATCAAACGGATCTGGCCGGTCGGCGTATTGTCGCCGTCCGGCGCCGACCTTGGTCAGTTCATCCGCAACGTGCCGGTCCTCGGTGGAATCGACGATATCGAGGCCGTGATCGGCGACTACACCAACCGCAACAAGCCGATCGCCCGCGTCGTGATGACCCCGTCGGCTTTCGAGCCGGAAGCCCATCCGGAGGCGGTTCTGATGCGGGCGCGGCGATTGGGCCTCATCGTCAGCCGCCTGCCGTCGCTGGAAAGCGGAGACCTTCCCCGTCTGACCGCCGTCGCGGTCGAGGACCTGCTGTTGCGGCCAAGCGAGAAGATCGACTATGCGCGGCTGGAAGCGCTGGTGAGGGGCAAGGCAATCATCGTGACCGGCGGCGGCGGCTCCATCGGTTCGGAAATCTGCGATCGCGTGATTGCTTTCGGCGCCGCGCGCCTGTTGATACTCGAGAACTCCGAGCCGGCGCTCTATGCCGTGACCGAAGCGCTCGCCGCGCACGGGACGGGGGCCGTCATCGAAGGACGGATCGCCGACATCCGCGATCGCGAGCGAATCATTCGGCTGATGGCCGATTTCAAGCCGGATCTCGTCTTCCACGCCGCCGCGCTCAAGCACGTGCCGATCCTTGAGCGCGACTGGAGCGAGGGGGTGAAGACCAACATTTTCGGCTCGATCAACGTCGCCGACGCAGCCGTCGCGGCCGGCGCCGAGGCGATGGTGATGATTTCGACCGACAAGGCGATCGAGCCGGTATCCATGCTCGGCCTCACCAAACGCTTTGCCGAAATGTACTGTCAGGCACTCGATCACGAGCTGGCCGTTCAGGCGAACGGCCATACGCCGCCGATGCGGCTGATCTCGGTCAGGTTCGGCAACGTCCTGGCATCGAACGGGTCCGTCGTGCCGAAGTTCAAGGCCCAGATCGAGGCGGGCGGGCCGGTAACGGTCACCCATCCCGACATGGTCAGGTATTTCATGACCATACGCGAGGCATGCGATCTGGTCGTTACTGCGGCGACACACGCTCTGGCGCCGGAGCATCCGAACGTTTCGGTCTACGTCCTCAACATGGGGCAGCCGGTCAAGATCGTCGATCTTGCCGAGCGCATGATCCGGCTGTCCGGCCTGCAGCCAGGCTACGACATCGAAATCGTGTTCACGGGGATGCGTCCGGGCGAGCGGCTCAATGAGATCCTGTTTGCGACCGAGGAGCCGACGGTCGAGATCGGCATCGCCGGCATCATGGCCGCCAAGCCGAACGAGCCGCCGATGCAGGCTTTGCGCAAATGGATGGCCGCCCTCGATCAGGCGATCGCGCGGGACGACCGGGGCACCATCAAGACGATCCTGAAGGACGCCGTTCCCGAGTTCGGATCGAGCGCCGCCTGATGAACTGCCGCCCCTCATAGCGCCCGTCGCGGTGCGGCCTCGGAAAGCTTTAGATGCAACCCTCGGGAAAAATCGTCGTTGCGACCCAGCACTACCCGCCGGACCCCAGCACGACGGCGGCGATCATGGCGGAGATCGCGTGCCGGATTGCGGCGAAGCGCGAGGTTCTTGTGCTGTCGGGATCGCCCGGGCCTCTGCCGGCATCCGGACCAGGCAAGCCGGCCGTGATCGCGGTCAAGAACCGGATGGCGAAAAAGGCCGCACTGATCAGGCGCGCCGCGGCTGAAATCATGTTTGCCTTGCGGATCTTTCTTGCCCTGCTGAAACGGTTGCGGCGGGGAGACGTCGTGCTCACCGTGACCGCTCCCTTCATGCTTCCCTACGCAGTCGCTGCGGCAGCCTGGTTGAAGGGGGCGCGCTCGGCCCTGATCATGCACGACCTGTTTCCGGACGTCCTTGTCATGGCCGGTCTGCTTGGGTCCCGTTCGCTCGTGACGAGGGCAATACGTCTGGCGAATGCATGGATGTTTCGTCAGCTCAATGCCGTGATCACGATCGGACGCGATGCCGAGCCGCCGCTATTGCGTTACCGGGGAATGACGGCGAACAAGATCCGCTTCATCCCGAACTGGGCCACGCTGGTGCCAGGGCTGCGTCCGGTGACGGCGGACAACCTCTACCGGCGCACGCTTTCAGCCCGCTTCGTGGTTGGTCTTTCCGGCAATCTGGGCTTTACGCATGATCCGGAGATCGTATTCGAGGCCGCTCGAATCCTGCAGGAGGAGACCGGCATCCATTTCCTCCTTTCCGGCTGGGGGATGGGCTTTGACCGTCTGAAGATTCTGCAGGGGGAAGCCGGACTCCCGAACGTGACGTTCGTCGAACGTGTTCCGGACGACCGTCTCGAAGAGTTCCTCGCGGCGGCTGATACCTGGATTATTCCCTACCGCAAGAGTGTGGCGGGCGTGTCGGTGCCAAGCCGATTTTACAATCTGCTTGCAGTGGGGCGTCCCGTCATCCTGGTATCGGAGCAGGAGGCGGAAGCTGCTTTGACCGTGGCGGAAAATCGGCTCGGTTGGGTGGTGACGCCCGGCCGGCCGGACGAACTGGCCAGAGCAATTCGCACGGCTTTCCTGCAAGGTGATGCTTCAATGCCGCAGCGAGCCGTGGCCGCCGCCGCAAGTTACCACCGCGAATCCGCGATGACGGCGTATGTGAAAGTGATGGAAGAACTGCTGGATAGTCCGGAACTGACAGGCAGGCCGTGAAAGACCCCAAACCTACAGTTCTGGTCACCGGAGCCAGCGGGTTCGTCGGTCGTCACGTCGCCCCGGCCCTGACGCGCGGCGGATGGGCCGTTCGTCGTGCCGTGCGCAACTCATCGGGCCGGGACGACGAGGTCATCATCGGATCGATCGGACATCAAACCGACTGGGGCGCCGCCCTCGCCGGGATGGATGCGGTCGTCCACCTTGCCGCGCGCGTTCATCACCAACACGACGAGCATGCCGTAAAGCTCTATCGGGACGTCAACATCGAAGGCACGCTCCACCTGGCGCGCTGTGCGGCTATCGCGGGGGTACGCCAGTTCATCTTTATCAGCACCGTTCTGGTGCACGGCCGCAGCAATGACGGTCGCGCCCCGTTCAAAGAAGAAGATGTTCTCACGCCACGCGGGATGTACGGAATGTCGAAAGCGGCGGCCGAGGCCGGACTGAGGGCATTGGCGGAACAGAGCGATATGCAGATTACCGTGGTCAGGCCGCCGCTTGTCTATGGTTTCGGGGCAAGGGGCAATTTTGCCTTGCTGACGCGCGCGGTGAAGCACGGGATGCCGCTTCCTTTCGCCGCCGTCCGCAATCACCGCGCCTTCCTGTCCGTGCAGAATCTCTCGTCCTTCATACAGTGGCGCCTTTCGCATCCGGATCCGGCCAGGAAGTTCGAGATCTTCCTGGTTGCCGACGAGGAGCAGGTCTCGACCCCGGATTTCATCCAGCGGCTGGCCCGGGCGGCAGGCAGGCGGGCGCAGCTGTTTCCGATGCCGCGACCAATGCTGGTCGGCCTGCTTGCGGCGCTCGGCCGCAGCGAGGCCAACCACAGTCTGCTCGGTTCGCTGGAGCTCGACATTTCCAAGGCTCGCTCGATCGGTTGGCGACCGGAGGTGACCCTCGACGAGGGCCTGCGCATGGCGTTGTCGGATCCCGGCGCCTGACCGGTTCAACGCTGTTTCGGAGCGGCACGCTTACGGGCGAATCTCTGCAACAGGAAAACAACGGCTCCTGCACCTGAAAGTCCGGCCAACACGGTCACTACGGTCGAATTCGCGGCGATGGTGAGTAGCGCCAGCGCCGCGAGCAAAAGGTTGAGCGTGAAGACCTCGCTGACGACCCGCTCGACGCCGAAGCCGTGGTCGGTCGCGCGCTGGTAGAAATGGGTGCGATGCGCCGCCCAGAACGGCTCGCGCCTGGCGACACGGCGAAACAGCGTCACGGTCGCATCGGCAAGGTAGTAGGCCGGCAGCAGCAGGGCTGCGGCCAGATGCTGATGCCAGGCGAGATGCAGGAGACACCAGCCGAGCAGCAGGCCGATCGGCAGGCTGCCGACGTCGCCGAGGAAGACCTTGGCGACGGGACGGTTGAACGGGGCAAAGCCGATCATCGCCCCGCAGAGCGTCGTCGCTACCAGCGTCGCGGGCAAGGAAAGCTCGCCGATCCAGCCCAGGAGCAGCATCGCGGCGGTGATCGGCACCACCTCGGAGACCGTCATCAGGTCCAGGCCGTCCATGAAATTCACGAGATTTACGAACCACAGGCCCGCAAACAGTAACAGGGCCCGTTCGAGCCCAAGCGGCCAGTTCGCAAAGATCCTGAGGTCATCGGGCGCCGCAAACACGACCGCACCGATAGAAGCGGCCTGAAGCACAAGGCGCACCACGACCGGCAGCGGCCTGATGTCGTCGGCAAATCCGACCAGCGCAATGAACAGGGTAGCGCCTACAAGGATCGGCGGAATGGCGGTATTCGCCCAAACTGCCCAAGTGGATGCGACGGCCAGCGTTGCGGCAATCACCGCGATACCCGCGCCTTGGGGGGTTGGAATGCGGTGCGAGGAGCGTGCATTCGGCCTTGCCAGCGCGTAACGCTGCAGGAGAGGCCGGCTGATCCGGGTGATCAGCGCCGAAAGCACGGCGCTGGCCGCCAGCGCGAGCAGAGCCAATGCCAGCATCCCAAGTGGATCGCCCGCGGGCGCCGGGTCTGTCACTCCGGGGCTCCAATGGGCGCCGATCCTCGCGCGGCCTTCTCGGCGCTCAAGATCCAGACCAGTCCGCCGAAAGCCCCGACGATGAACGACACGGCACCGAACAGCAGCGACACGTTCACGCCCTCGGTCGTCATCAGGCCGGCGAAGCCGAAGGCGAGGCCCATGGTGGCTTCGCGCACGCCCCAACCGGCGATCGAGATGGGCAGCATCGTGATCAGCATTACCGGCGGGATGATCTGGAACGTCTGGCTGAAACCGACCGGTGCCGCGATCGACTTGACGACGCACCAGGCGATCACGACGGTGAGGACGTGGACCAGCAGCGACAGCGCCGCAACTTTCAGCCCGCGCCTGCGGCTGAAGATCACCCGGTTGGCGATCATGGCGCAGGCGTGAATATGATGGGTTGCCCACCAACTCTTCAACCACGGCCAGGGCAGCGCGCCAAGAATGAGAAAGCCGCCGCCCCCCGCGAGGGCGGTGAAGTCGACCAGCAGCAGCGCCGAACGGCCCTGCACGTCGTTGAGCAGGTGGTAGCTCCAGGGCAGGCTCGCGACAATGATAACTGCAAGCGCAATCAGCCCGATCGCCCGGTCGACGAAAATCGAATAGGTCGCCGCACGCCATCCGGCGCCTGCACGCGCCAGAAGCCACAGCCGCACCGCGTCGCCGCCGATCGAAGAGGGCAGGGTCTGATTGAAGAATGTCCCGATCAGGTTGTAGCGCATCGCCTGTCCGGTCCGAAGCGGGGCGCCGCACGCCGCGCTGATCTCCCGCCATCGCAATACGCCGGCAAAGATCTGAACGAACGTCACCGCGATCGCCAGGGCGAGCCAGCCGAGGCTCGTAATCGTGATGCGCGATGCGAGATCGGCAGGATCGACCTTTCGAAGCGCAAAGTAGAGCAGCGCTGCGGAAATTACGATTTTTGCCGCTGAGAGAACGATCCGGCGCATTTCGCCCGCGCTGAGTGTCCAAAAATGCGCGGCTCGATGCCACGCCCCAAACTTGGCCGCCTTCGTATGGTTTTAGGACCGATCTGGCAATAGGCGCCCATTCGGGAGCTTGCGATTCCCTGTCCAGCGAAGGTAAAGAGGCGGCGAGCGGCGCGACGAACCAGGCTTGGGAACACATGTCGGATCGGGAAATCTTGGTCACGGGCGCGGCTGGTTTTATCGGCTTTCACGTTGCGCGGCAGTTGCTTGCGGAAGGTCGGCCCGTCGTCGGGCTGGACAATCTCAACAGCTATTATGATCCCGCCCTGAAGCAGGCGCGTCTGAACGTTCTGAACCGGGAGCGTTGCTTCTCATTCGAGCAGATGGATCTGAAGGATCGTGCCGGCATTGCCGCGCTATTTGGCAGGCACCGTTTCGCCAAGGTGATCCATCTTGCTGCCCAGGCCGGTGTCCGCCATTCGATCAGCAGCCCGCACACTTACGCCGATGCCAATCTCGAAGGGTTCCTCAATGTGCTGGAAGGCTGTCGGCACCATGGCTGCAATCACCTGATCTATGCTTCGTCATCGTCGGTGTATGGGGCCAATACCAAGTTGCCGTTCTCGGTGAAGGACCGAACGGATCATCCCGTGAGCTTCTACGCCGCTACCAAGAAGGCCAACGAAGTGATGGCTCATTCCTACAGCCATCTCTATCGACTGCCCGTCACCGGGCTGCGGTTCTTCACGATTTACGGCCCGTGGGGACGCCCTGACATGGCGATGTTTCTGTTCGCCAACGCCATTGTCGAAGGCAAGCCCATCCGGCTCTTTAACCATGGCAAGATGCGCCGCGACTTCACCTATATCGACGACGTCACCCGTGTAGTAACGAGATTGATCGACCGCGTCCCGTCGGACAATCCGCAGGCTGCGAATGCGCCAGCCCAAGTCTATAACGTCGGCAACCACCGCCCGGAGGATCTGATGCACGTGGTTGCGGTCCTCGAAAAAGAGCTGGAGCGAACGGCGGCCCAGGAGATGTTGCCGATGCAGCCGGGAGACGTGCCGGAGACGTTTGCAGACGTCAGCGACTTGATGCGCGATGTGGGATTTTCGCCGTCGACGCCGATCGAGGAAGGCATTCGCAACTTCGTTGCCTGGTATCGCGAGCACTACAAGGTTTGAGAGTCCGATGGACAAGCGCATTATTCCACTGATCATGTGCGGCGGCGCGGGAACCCGGCTGTGGCCGGCTTCGCGCGAAGTGCGGCCGAAGCAGTTCCTGCCCCTGTTTGGCGAACGCTCGACGTTTCAGGATACGCTGCTGCGCGTCTCCGATGCCTCGCTGTTCGAGCGTCCGATCGTGATCACCAATGCCGCCTACCGCTTCATGGTGCTCGAGCAGCTCGCCGAAATCGGCATCGAGGCCGACATTCTGCTCGAACCCACGCGGCGGGATTCCGGCCCCGCGATTGCCGCAGGCGCCGTGTTTGCGCGAAGTCGCGAACGCGATGCCATCGTGCTCGCGCTTGCCGCCGATCACGTCGTCCGCAACACCCAGGCCTTCATCGCCGCCTGCCGCCAGGGTCTCGCGGCGGCCGAAACGGGGCGCATCGTTACCTTCGGCGTCAAGCCGGAGCGTCCCGCGACAGAATACGGCTACATCAGTCCGGGGGAGGCGGTCACGGGCGAAGTGCGCGCGGTGGCGCGCTTTGTGGAGAAGCCGGACGCGGCGACGGCTGCCGAGTATGTCAGGTCGGGATATCTCTGGAACAGCGGCAACTTCATGTTCCCGGCCTCCGTCCTGCTCGACGAGTACCGCAAGGTCGATGCCGGCAGCGTGGATGCCGTCACCAATGCAGTGGCCAAGGCCGGACGCGATCTCGGTTTCGTGACCCTGGAGTCGGAGGCTTTCGGCTCGGCGAAGGCGATCTCGATCGACTATGCGGTGATGGAAAAGACCTCGCGTGCTGCCGTGATCCCGGTCGACTGCGGCTGGTCTGACGTCGGCTCCTGGCATGCGGTGTGGGAATTGTCGGAGAAGGACGCGCAGGGCAATGCCGCGCGCGGCGTGGCGGTGTTCGAGGATTCCCGCAACTGTAACGTTACGACCGACAGGGCGCTGGTAGCGCTCGAAGGTGTCGACGATCTCGTCGTCGTGGCAACCCCGGATGCCGTGCTGGTATCGCGGCAGAAGGAGGCCAGCGGCCTGAAGCGCCTGGTCGCCAAACTGAAGACGGTCGCGCCGCACGTTACCGAAGAGCATCTGAAGGTGCTCCGTCCCTGGGGCAGCTATGAATCGGTCGACAATGGCGAGCGCCACCAGGTCAAGCGCATCGTGGTGAAGCCGGGTGGGCGACTGTCTTTGCAGAAGCATCACCATCGCGCCGAGCACTGGATCGTGGTCCGCGGCGCGGCGCAAGTCACCGTCAACGAGACCGTGAGAATGGTGCACGAGAACGAATCCATCTATATCCCGATGGGCGCCGTGCACCGGCTGGAGAATCCGGGCAAGATCATGCTGGAGCTGATCGAGGTGCAGACCGGCAGCTATCTCGGCGAGGACGATATCATCCGGATTGAAGACGACTATCGAAGGTCGTAACACCCGAGTTGCGAATCAATTGCTGCTTCGAATCCCGGCGCACTGGCGCCGGTTGCTGTATTGGCGCGCCGGAAGACGTGTAACTTTTTGAATCAAAACGTGTCCGGAATTCTTTCTCGGCATTCGCCACATGTGTGGCGACGTGCTAGAGAGGCGCGGGGATTGCCGGGAAGCTGATCGGGGTTTGATGAAATGAGTTCCAAGGGGGCCGCCACGGCCGCGAACGATCCCAGCCGGCCAATTCGTGTCGGCGTCATCGGCGCTGGCGTCATGGGAAGCAATCACGCGCGCGTGCTGGCCGGGCTTCCCGACGTGAGCCTGGTCGGCGTGGTGGATCCTTGCGCGGCCCATCGGACACGTGCGACCGAACTGACGAGCTGTCCCAGTTTCGAAACGCTTGACGAACTGTTTGCCGAAGGCGTCGACGCCGTCACCGTCGCTGCGCCGACGCATCTTCACCACGAGATCGCGCTCGCCTGTATCGCGCACGAGATTCACGTCCTCGTCGAGAAGCCGATCGCATCCACGGTGGAGGAGGGGCACGACATCGTCGCCGCGGCCAAGCGCGCCGGCGTGACGCTGATGGTCGGGCATGTCGAGCGCTTCAATCCGGCGGTCGCCGCGATCAAGAAGGCGATCGCCGGCGAGGACATCCTCTCGATTGCGATCACGCGCGTGGGGCCGTTTCCGCCGCGCATGTCGAATGTCGGCGTCGTCATCGACCTCGCCGTGCACGACATCGATCTGATCCGCTGGTTTACCGAATCCGACATCATCGAAGTGCAGCCGCAGTTATCGAGTGCGGTGGCCGAGCGCGAGGACATTGCGCTTCTGCAGTTCCGTACCGCTTCCGGCGTGCTCGCCCACATCAACACCAACTGGTTGACGCCGTTCAAGGCGCGCAGCGTCACGGTTGCGACCCGCGGCAAGTACGTCATGGGCGATCTGCTCACGCGTCAGGTCACCGAGTGTTTCGGTTTCAAGCCGGACGGCAGCTACTCGATGCGTCATTTGCCGGTCGGCCACGACGAGCCGCTGCGCGCCGAGCTGATCTCGTACCTGAGCGCGGTCCGCTCCGGCGACATTCCGGCTGTGACGGGCGATGAGGGCGTTGCCAGCCTCGAAATCGCGACCCGCTGCCTGGAACACCCGTCCAAGCCTGCCTTGGCGTCGGCGGCCCGCAAGGGGCCGCGGCGCGTCGTCGCCTGATCCGGCTGTAATGTCGACCGCTCAACGGTTTCAAGACGCCATGAACCAGCACCTGCGTTCCCAACCCATTCCCTTCATCGACATCGGCGCGCAGCGCCGCCGGCTCGGCAAATCGATCGACGAGGCGGTTTTGCGCGTCCTCAGCCATTGCCAGTTCATCAACGGTCCCGAGGTCACCCAGCTCGAGGCGCAGCTGGCGGCCTTCAGCGGCGCCAAGCATGTCGTGAGCTGCGCCAGCGGCACCGACGCCCTGTTGATGGTGCTGATGGCCAAGGGCATCGGGCCGGGCGATGCGGTGCTGTGCCCATCCTTCACTTTTTGCGCGACCGGCGAGTCGGTGGCGCTGACAGGGGCCACGCCGGTCTTCGTCGATGTCGACGAGGCGACCTTCAATATAGACGTCGAGTCGCTGAAGCGCGGGATTGCGACGGCCAGGAAGCTTGGACTGAAGCCCGCTGCGGTCATTCCCGTCGATCTGTTCGGCCAGAGTGCCGATCACGACGCCATCGCCGCGGTTGCCATGAGCGAGGGGCTGTTCGTGCTCGACGATGCTGCGCAAGGCTTTGGCGCGAGCTACAAGGGTCGGCGGCTCGGCACACTGGCGCTGGCAACCGCCACCAGCTTCTTCCCGGCCAAGCCGCTCGGCTGTTTCGGCGACGGGGGCGCCATTTTCACCGATGATACAGCGCTCGCGGAGACATTGCGCAGTGTCCGGGTGCACGGGCAAGGTTCGGACAAATACGACAACGTTCGCCTCGGCCTGACCGGGCGGCTCGATACCATGCAGGCGGCGATCCTGATCGAGAAACTCAAGATCTTCGAGGACGAGATCGCCGCGCGCAACGAGGTGGCGGAACGCTATGCGCGCGGGCTTGGGAACATCATGATCGTCCCGCAGCTTGCGAAAGGATGCACGTCGGTGTGGGCGCAATACACCATCCGCCTGCCCAAGACGGTCGGTCGCGATCAATTTGCCGCCGCACTGAAGGCGCAGGGCATTCCGACCGCGATATATTATCCGAAGTCGCTTCACCAGCAGACGGCCTACCGGAACTTCCCGGTTGCCGAGGGCGGCCTGGCGGTCAGCGAGAGGCTGTCGCAGGACGTAATCAGCCTGCCGATGCATGCCTATCTGGACGAAGCGACGCAGGACCGGATCATCGCAGCGGTGCGCGGCGCAGTTTCGGCCTGATTTTGCCGTTTTGCAGCGCCGCCGCATACGCTAGAAGCGGCTAATGCTCAAACGCATCTTCACTGTCGGCGGCTACACCCTGCTGTCCCGGCTCACCGGCTTTGCGCGCGACATCATGCTCGCGGCGATTCTCGGCGCTGGGCCCGTCGCGGACGCGTTCTTCGTGGCGTTGCGGCTACCCAATCATTTCCGGGCGATCTTTGCCGAGGGGGCGTTCAATTCTGCATGGGTACCGGCCTATGCGCATGTTCATGGCGAGCGCGGCGAGGATGCTGCAAGATTGTTCGCCAACCGAATCTTCACCCTGCTGTTTGCCTCGCAGCTCGTTCTGCTCGTTCTCGCCTGGCTGTTCATGCCGCAGGCGATGAGCATCCTTGCGCCCGGCTTCAGCGACGATGTCGAGCAGCGACAGCTGGCGATCGAGCTGACGCGGATCACCTTCCCGTACCTGCTGTTGGTCACGCTCGTGACGTTCTATGGCGGCATGCTCAACGTGATGCAACGCTTCGCCAGCGCTGCCGCGGCGCCGATCTTCCTCAATCTGGCGATGATGATGACGCTGGCGCTCGCCGCGTGGTTTCCGACTGCCGGCCATGCCGCGGCCTGGGGCGTGCTGATCGCCGGGTTTCTGGAGTATTTTCTCCTGGCCGGCGATGTTGCGCGCAACGGAGGGTTGCCCCGCTTTGCAAAGCTCAAGCTGGACGAAGATGTCCGTGATTTCTTTGCGGCGCTGGGCCCGGCCGCCCTGGGCTCCATGGGCACCCAGGTCGCATTGTTCGCCGATACGATCATCGCCACCTTCCTGCCCGCCGGCGCGTTGTCGGCGCTCTATTATGCCGACCGGCTCAACCAGTTGCCGATCGGCGTGATCGGCATCGCCATCGGCACGGTGCTGCTGCCCGAAATGTCGCGGCGCCTCACGTCCAACGATCATCAAGGCGCTCAAGTCGCCCAGCGCCGCGCCTTCGATTTCACGCTGCTGTTTTCGCTGCCGTTTGTGGCGGCTTTCCTGACCGTGCCCGAGGTCATCATGCGGGCGATGTTTGCGCGCGGCGCGTTCTCCAGGGCGGATGCCGCCGCCGCCGGCGCAACGCTCGCGGCCTATGCGATCGGGCTAATTCCGTTCGTGCTGATCCGCAGCGCGGTTTCGACCTTCTATGCCCGCAAGGACACCGCGACGCCCGTCAAGGCGGCCCTGATCGGCGTTGCGGTCAATGTCGCGCTGAAAATAGCTCTGATGGGCCCGCTGGCGCAGATCGGTTTGGCGCTCGCGACCGCGGTCGGTGCCTGGACCAATCTTCTCCTCGTGCTCGGGTTTGCGGTACGGGCGGGATACCTCCAGCTCGACCGCGGCTTGATGCAGTCGCTGGCGAAATTTGTCGTGTCCGGGGTCGTGCTGGCCGCCGCGCTGTGGTTTACCGCACGATTCGGCGCGGCCTATTTTGCCGGCATGCCTGCGCTTCGCGACGAGGCGGTTCTCCTGCTGCTGGTGGCTGTTGGGGCCTTCACCTACGGCCTGAGCATCCTTCTGCTGTTCGGCCGCAGATGGATTGTCGCGCTCGTCCGTGGGTGATTTTCTCCGGAATTCAATCATTTAGGGGGCAGTTGGACGCTGTCTGGCTGGCCGAACATATTTGCAACACATGCGGGAAAACTGCTGGCGTGAAACCTCTGGCTATGTTGGCGCGCCCCGTCAGCGACTAACGTAGACCGATCAGAATTTTAGGGGGGTACCATGCGTATGGCATTCAAGGTGATAGCGGCTTCAGCGTTGGCGGCTGTGACCATGACGGCAGCCGCATCGGCGGCGGATCTTGCTCGGCCGTACACCAAGGCGCCGCCGTCCGTTGTTGAAGTCTGGAATTGGACCGGGTTCTACATCGGCGGCAATGTTGGTTACAGCTGGGGCAGATCGAGTGACACTTCCACATTGACCAATGGCGTGGGAACGGTGCTGTTCACCAGTGCCGGTAGCGCCAACATGGATGGTGTTATCGGCGGCGGCCAGATTGGCTATAATTGGCAAATGCAAAACTGGGTGTGGGGCCTTGAGGCTGACATCCAGGGCTCCGATCAAGAGGGCGGCCGCAATTTCGTGTGCCCAGCGGGTGTCTGCACCCCGCCCATCGGCCAGCTCCTAGTTGTTCCTGGACCGGCGGTTCCGGTCACTCTGAACCAGAAGCTTGAATGGTTCGGCACGGTTCGTGGCCGGGTCGGCGTGCTCGCGACGCCGACTGTGCTGTTCTATGCCACTGGCGGTCTTGCGTACGGTGAAATCCGAACCGCGGAGACAATTGGCGCAGGTGCTTTTGCATTTTCCTCCTCCGACACCAAGGCTGGCTATACCGTTGGCGCCGGCGTCGAAGGTGTGATCGGCGGTAATTGGACTGCCAAGCTCGAATATCTGTACGTTGACCTGGGCAGAGTGTCCGGCTCGTTCGTGACGACAATTCCCGCACTCGGCGGGAGCGTGCTTACCAGCAACTACAGTTCTCGGATCACCGACAACATCCTTCGCGTCGGTGTGAACTACAAGTTCAGTAGTCGCTAAATACTTACGTTCAACGGATCGCTGTTGCCCACCAAAGGCCCCGGCACCGCCGGGGCTTTTTTGTGGCATATGCGCGCGAAGCCTGCATTTGCGCTGTGGTGCAATCCGCTGCAATATGGCCGCAGCAATATGCAAGGGACGGAGACAACATGGCTGCTCCCATCAAGTTCGGCGTCGGGCACAGCGTGCGTCGCAAGGAAGACGACGCGCTCATCCGCGGCAAGGGGCGCTATACCGACGATTATGCCCCGCAGGCGGCGTTGCGGGCGCTGGTGCTGCGCTCGCCGCACGCGCACGCAAAGTACTCGATCGATGTGAGCCGCGCACGCACGCTTCCCGGCGTGGCACTGATCTTGACCGCCGAGGACGTTGCGGATCTCGGCAACCTGCCATGCCTGTTCAATCTCGAAGTCAATCCGTTTACCGGTCCGCCTTATCCGATCCTCGCCAAAGAGGAGGTGCGGCATGTCGGTGACGCTATCGCCTTCGTGGTAGCTGAGACAATCGAGAAGGCGCGGGACGCGATCGAGGCGATCGAGGTCAACTGGACGCCGCTGCCGGCCGTGACGGGCGTCGCCAATGCCGTGAAGAAGGACGCAGTCCAGGTCTGGCCGCAGCATCCCGGCAACGTGCTGTTCGACGTTTCGATCGGCGACAAGAAGGCGACCGAGGCCGCATTTGCCGAGGCGCACGCGGTTGCCGAAATATCGATTGTCAATCCGCGTGTGGTCGCGAACTTCTTGGAAACGCGCGCGGCCGTCTGCGAATATGATCCCAAGCGCGATCACCTGACGCTGACGGTCGGCAGCCAGGGCAGCCATCGGCTGCGCGACATCCTGTGCCAGAATGTCCTGAAGATCCCGGCCGACAAGATGCGGGTGATCTGCCCCGACGTCGGAGGCGGTTTCGGCACCAAGCTGTTTCCCTACCGCGAATACGCCCTGATGGCGGTGGCCGCCCGCAAGCTGCGCAAGACCATCAAATGGACGGCGGATCGTTCCGAACACTTCGTTGGTGACGCTCAGGGCCGTGACAACGTGACCACGGCGCGAATGGCGCTGGCCGAAGACGGCAGGTTCCTCGGGATGGACGTCGATCTGATGGGAGACATGGGAGCGTACCTGTCGACCTTCGGTCCCTACATTCCGCATGGCGGGGCAGGCATGCTGCCCGGCCTCTACGACCTCCAGGCGTTCCACTGCCGCGTTCGTACCGTCTTCACCCACAGTGTGCCGGTCGACGCCTATCGCGGCGCCGGACGCCCCGAAGCGGCCTATGTGGTCGAGCGGCTGGTTGATGCGGCGGCCCGCAAGCTCGGCATGACGCCCGATGCCATCCGCCGCAAGAATTTCATCCCGCCGCGCGCGCTGCCCTACAAAACTGCAACGGGCAAGGTGTACGATTCCGGCGATTTCGCCGCGCATCTGAAGCGCGCCATGGAAATCGCCAATTGGAAGGATTTTCCCAAGCGCGCAAGGGCCGCCGGGAAGCAGGGCCTGGTGCGCGGCATCGGGCTCGCGAGCTATGTCGAGGTCTGCGGCACGATGGGCGAGGAGACGGCCAATGTCCGGCTCGATCCGAACGGCGACGTCACCATCCTGATCGGGACGCAATCGAGCGGGCAGGGGCATCAGACCGCGTATGCGCAGCTGGTGGCCGAGCAGTTCGGCCTGCCGCCCGAGCGCGTGCATATTCATCAGGGCGACACCGACGAGATTGCGACCGGGCTCGGCACCGGCGGCTCGGCCTCTATTCCCTCCGGCGGCGTCAGCGTTGAGCGTGCCACGCGCGAGCTCGGCAAGAAGCTGACAGAGATTGCGGCGGAAGCGCTGGAGGCAAGCTCCCGCGACCTCGAGATCAGCGACGGCGTGGTGCGGATTGCGGGCACCGACCGCTCGATCAGCTTCGCCGATATCGCCAGGCGCCCCGGCGTCGATCCGTCGAAGCTGAAAGCGAGCGCGACCTTTGCCAGCGCCGACGGCACTTTCCCCAACGGAACGCACCTTGCCGAGGTCGAGATCGATCCCGGTACGGGCTTCGTCAGGATCGTCAACTACGTGATCGTCGACGATTTCGGCGAGACTCTGAACCCGCTGCTGCTGGCCGGCCAGGTGCATGGCGGGGCAATGCAGGGCATTGGGCAGGCGTTGATGGAACGAGTGGTCTATGGCCCGACGGACGGGCAACTGGTCACGGGCACGTTCATGGACTACGCGCTGCCCCGCGCGGCCGACGGCCCATCGTTCGTGTTCGAAACCCACAACGTGCCGTGCAAGACCAATCCTCTGGGAGTCAAAGGGGCGGGCGAAGCGGGCGCGATCGGCTCCTGTCCGGCCGTCGTCAACGCGATCATCGACGGGCTATGGCGCGAGTACAAAATCGACCATATCGACATGCCGGCGACGCCCGAACGGATCTGGATTGCGATCAGCGAGCATCAGCGCCGTCACAGCCTGTGAAATAACACAGCGGGAACGGAATGAAGCCGAGCCCGCGGGGTTGAAGCAGGGGGCAGGATTTGCAGCTTTTGCAAAATCGGCGCACTCAAATCATTCCACTGAATTCACCACACATGAACGAAAGGGATCCAATTGATGATTCGAAGTCTCGTGGTTGTAGGAGCTTTGCTGCTCGGTGTCAGCACCGTCGTCGCTCAGCAGGACGTGGCCAAGCAGTCGCAGGCCACCATGAAAGAAAATGCAAAGAATCTCGGCGGGGTGCTGATTGCCATGGTGAAGGGCGAGAAGCCCTACGATCAGGCCGCCGTCAATGCGGCGCTGAAGCAGCTTGATGATACCGCCAAGAAGCTTCCAAGCATGTTTCCGGAAAGCGTCAAGAACGTGAAGCTGGAGGGCGACTACAGTTCATCGCCCAAGATCTGGGAGGACAAGGCTGGTTTTGCCGCCAAGATCGACAGCTTTGCGAAGGTGGTGAGCGAGGCCAAGACCAAGATCAAGGACCTGGACTCGCTGAAGGCGACCGCTCCTGGGATCGGCAAGGAATGCAGCAACTGCCACGAGACCTTCCGCCTCAAGAGCAGTTGACGGCTATCGCGTCGAAGAAATTCGGGGCGAACGTGTCATGCGTTCGCCCCGCTTGTTCGCGGCGAGCCTGCTACTTGGTCACCTGACCGCGGATTTCCCCGGCAGGATTGGCCTGCGTGTGGATGTTGATGTAGTACTTGCCGGCGAGCAGATCTGCGGCTTGCGCGTCCGTCCGCGTCGCGCTGCCTTCCACCGGGCTCTTGGTCGCATTCGGAATGGCGACCGCGACGCCGGCGTTCTTGCCGGCCTCGGCAGGCCCGTGGAAATGGGCGGCGGTGGCAGGGCCGGAAAGCCCCGAATACGAGAGCTTCCAGGCCAGCTTCTTGCTGGCGGCATCGTAGTCCAGATCAGCCGTTCCGGCAGCGCTGGTCGTGATCGGGGGCACCTCGGACTTGCCGTCCAGCGTCGCCTTCAGTTTCTCCGCGCCGGCCGGACTGGCCAGGACTGTGGCGGTGCCAAGCGCAAGCGTCGCAAAAAGGATCGTTTTCATCCCGCTCTCTCCCTGTTGGCTCGAACGTATTGTGGCAATCTCGAAACAATGCCGGCCGGGCTTTATTCCCGGCTGGGGTCGGCAGATGCGAAATATTTGCATGTGGTGCGGGTGGCGCAACGTGTGCGCTCCACTTATGTTCGGCCGCCATTGAGGGATGGGTACATGCTGCGACGAACAATCCTCGCCGTCCTGATCGCCGGCACCGTGGGATTCGGCGTGTATTGGTGGATCACGGCAGCGCCCGCGCGGCCCGCTGTGGCCGCGGCGGCCCTTACCGCGAACATCGCGAACGGCCAGTCGATGTTCAACGCCGGTGGCTGCGCGTCGTGCCACGCGGTGCCGAACCAGCCCGATCGTACGCGGCTCGGCGGAGGGCTTGCCATGAACTCGCCTTTCGGAACCTTCTACGCACCCAACATCTCTCCGGACCCTTCCGAGGGGATCGGAAAATGGACCGACGCCGATTTCGTCAATGCGGTCAGGAGCGGGGTTTCACCAACGGGCGCGCATTACTATCCCGCCTTTCCCTATACCTCGTACGCGCATGCGAAGATCGAGGACGTCCGCGATCTCTTTGCCTATCTGAAAACGCTACCGCCGGTGTCCGGCAAGGTCCGTGACCATGACCTGCCGTTTCCCTTCAACTTCCGTCGCAACATCGGCGTCTGGAAACTGCTGTTCATGGACGACAAGTCGTTCGTCGCGGATGCGGCGCGCTCGGCGGACTGGAATCGCGGCGCCTATCTCGTGAACGGTTTCGGTCATTGCGCCGAATGCCACAGCCCGCGCAATTTCCTCGGCGGCATCATCGGCTCGCAGAAGTTCGCTGGCGGGCCCAATCCGGAGGGCGAGGGCTGGGTGCCGAATATCACCCAGAAAAGGCTCTCCGATTGGAGCGCCAAGGATATCGCCTATTTTCTCGAAACCGGGCAGAAGCCCGACGGCGACAGCGCCGGCGGGTCGATGGTGCGGGTGATCAAGAACACCTCGCACCTCTCCGAGCAGGACCGGGCGGCGATGGCCGAATACCTGAGGTCGCTGCCACCGGTCGACGGACCGACGCCGCCGAAGCGGAAGGAAGGCGGAGCCTAGCGGCCGCCTGCTCCTATTTCGTCCCGAACGCCTTGAAGGTGATGATGGTGTGAGTGTCCTGGATGCCCGGGATCACCTGCACCTTCTCGTTGATGAAATGGCCGATGTCGGTTTCCTTGTCGACATAGAACTTGACCAGGAGGTCGTAATCCCCCGCGGTGGAGTAGATCTCCGATGCAATCTCGGCCTCGGCGATCGCATTGGCGACCGTATAGGACTGGCCGAGCTTGCACTTGATCTGGACGAAGAAGGGAACCATCACGGGTGCTCCGAAGGCATGATTTCGGGGCTAATAGGCCAAAATCGGCGGGGTTTAGCAAGCAAACTTGCTGGAGCCGGGCGCGCCGGGTAGGACAGTCCATGGTTCGGATCGCAAGAACTGCGTGAGAGGAAAGATGACGACTCCCGTCGCGCTGACCATTGCCGGCTCCGATTGCTCGGGCGGCGCGGGCATCCAGGCGGACCTGAAGACCTTTGCCGCGTTCGGCGTCTATGGCGCCAGCGTCGTCACGGCGTTGACGGCGCAGAACACGCAAGGCGTGACCGGCATCCACGAGGTACCGGCGGAGTTCGTGACGGCGCAGATCGAGGCGGTGTTTTCCGATCTTGCGGTCGATGCGGTCAAGGTCGGCATGGTAGCGCGGCCTTCGACCATCCAGGCCATCGCGGACGCCCTGAAGCGCTGGACGCCGAAGCATGTCGTGGTTGATCCGGTCATGGTCGCGACCTCCGGCGATCGGTTGCTGGCCGATGACGCGGTCGGCACCCTGCGCCAAGAGCTCATCCCGCTCGCCTCGCTGATCACGCCGAACCTGCCGGAAGCTGCCGCCTTGCTGGACGAGGAGATCGCCACCAGCGAGGCCGCCATCGAACGACAGGGCGAGCGGCTGCTCGCGCTGGGCTGTCAGGCGGTACTGATCAAAGGCGGCCACGGTCAGGGACCCGAAAGCATCGACTACCTGTTCGACGGAGCGAGGACGCTCGTGCTCGCCGCTCCGCGGATCGCTACCAGAAATACGCACGGCACGGGCTGTTCGCTCTCTTCCGCCATCGCCGCCGGCCTTGCCCGAGCTGAGGATCTGGAAACCGCCGTCCGTACCGCCAAGATCTGGATCGAGACGGCAATTGCCAACGCCGATCGCTTCAGCGTCGGTCACGGTCACGGCCCGATCCACCACTTTCATCGATTTTACTGAGTCCGCATCGGGCGGCCCCGGAGGCAGCCGGGTCGCCGGCCGCTGCATTGCTGGGCACGCCTTCTGTCGCCTCTTTGTCGTATGCCGCTGCTACCGCGGCTTAGGCGAGGAAAGGCTTGATTCGTATCGGGTAGTTTCCTTCGCGGTTCATTTTCGTCATCCCCCTGTCACGGGGAATTGTTACATGCCCACGCGTGGGAAATTTCGCTATGAGTGACGAACATCCCGGACGGCGCTTTCGCACCCTGTTCATCTCCGATGTCCATCTCGGAGCCCGCGGTTCGCAAGCCGATCTGTTGCTCGATTTCCTGCGTCATCACCATGCCGATACGATCTATCTCGTCGGCGATATCATCGACGGCTG
>NZ_JACRAW010000110.1 GCF_016213215.1 Bradyrhizobium sp.
AGGATGCCGCCGGTCTCCGTCTGCCACCAGGTGTCGACGATCGGGCAGCGGTCGTCGCCGACGACGCGGTGATACCACTCCCACGCTTCCGGATTGATCGGCTCGCCGACGGAGCCGAGCAGGCGCAGGCTCTTGCGCGAGGTCTTCTTCACCGGTTCGTCACCTGCCTGCATGAGCGCGCGGATTGCGGTCGGCGCCGTGTAGAAGATGTTGACGTTGTGCTTGTCGACGACGTTCCAGAACCGCGAATTGTCGGGATAGTTCGGCACGCCCTCGAACATCAGCGTGGTGGCGCCGTTCGCCAGCGGTCCATAGAGGATATAGGTGTGGCCGGTGACCCAACCGACGTCGGCCGTGCACCAGTAGATGTCGCCGTCGTGGTAGTCGAACACGTATTGATGCGTCATCGCGGCATAGACGAGATAGCCGCCGGTGGTGTGCAGCACGCCCTTGGGCTGACCCGTCGAGCCTGACGTGTAGAGGATGAACAGCGGGTCCTCCGCATGCATGTGCTCGCACGGGCATTCCGTCGTCACCATGGCGGCGGCTTCGTGGTACCAGAGGTCGCGCGAGGGGTTCATGTCGACCTTGGCGCCTGTGCGCTTGACGACGACTACCCAGTCGACTCCTTCGGTCTTGGACAGGGCGGCATCGACATTGGCCTTGAGCGGGACCTTCTTGCCGCCGCGCAGGCCTTCGTCGGCAGTGATGATGATGTTGGATTTGCAGTCGTTGATGCGCTGGGCGAGGCTGTCAGGCGAGAAACCCGCGAACACGACCGAGTGGATGGCGCCGATGCGCGCGCAGGCGAGGATCGCGTAGGCCGCTTCCGGGATCATCGGAAGATAGATGGTGACGCGGTCGCCCTTCTTGACGTTCCGGGTGCGCAGGATGTTGGCCATCTTGCACACTTCGTCGTGCAGCTCACGATAGGTGATGTGCCTGGACTGCGAGGGGTCGTCGCCTTCCCAGATGATCGCGGTCTGGTTGCCGCGCTTGGCAAGGTGCCTGTCGACGCAGTTGTAGGCGGCATTGAGAACGCCGTCCTCGAACCACTTGATCGAGACATTGCCGGGCGCGTACGACCAGTTCCCGATCTTGTGCGGAGCCTTCATCCAGTCGATGCGTTTGGCATGCTCCGCCCAGAAATCGTCCGGATCCGAGATCGAGCGGGCGTACATTTCCTTGTACTTGGCCTGGTCGACCCAGGCGCGCTTCGCCCATTCAGCAGGAACGTCGTAAACCTTCTCGGACATTTCACCCTCCACCATGCGGCAAGCCGAAGACGCGTGCGGCCGGCCGTTTTGATCGTTGCACCAATTATGCTTTGGGCTATCTGGACCCGACAAGCGCGACAAGCTGAACCTTCGAGCATGCGACCATGAGGGGGGCAAACTGCGTCGTATTTGCAAATATAGGCCCGGGCGTGCGGTTCTGACGCGTTTTCGTTAAGTCCAAAAAGCCGACTCCTCTGCGGCTGGAACCTCAGCAGCGGTATTTTGACACCGCCGTTCACCGAGTCGGGACTCGCAATGCGAGCCGGAACCCCCTAAATGCCTCTTCCGGGCAAGAGCTGCCCTGCCGGAACGAAAATCAAACAGCCGGCATTTAGTTCGGAAACAGTGCGAGTAGGCGTCAAAAGAATGATGGATCAGCAGAATTTTGCGGCTGCACGGCCGGGTTCTTCCGTCGATCCTGACGCTATCGCCCTCGCCAAGGCACTCGGACAGTGGCCCAAGCCCGCCAAACCTTCCCTGCCGAGGAGGGCAGACGGCGCTCCGATCCACCCTTCGGTGGAAGCGCTGGCCAGGGAACTCGGCCTGCGGCTCGGAGATCAGAACGAACTCACCATCCGCCGCATCCGGCGCGGAAAGAGCTATGCCTTCGTCCGCGCCAACGGATCTCACATCCGCGATGCCCGCACCATCCGCCGGCTGCACGCCATGGCGGTGCCGCCGGCCTACCGCGAAGTGCGTTACTCGGCCGACCCGACCTTGCACTTGCAGGCGGTGGGGCGCGACGCCGCGGGCCGGCTGCAATACCGCTATCACGCCGATTGGGAAAAGGTGCGCGAGCAGCGCAAGGCGCATCGGCTGGCAAAGCTGGTCGGCGCGCTGCCGAAGATCCGGCGCAACGTTTCGGCGATCCTGTCCGGCGAGGAACCGACGCGTGAATTTGCGCTCGCCGCCGTCATCGAGCTGATCGCGCGTACCGCGATCCGTCCGGGCAGTGAGTCCTACGCCCGCCTCAACGGTACCCGCGGTGCCGCCACACTGTTGAAATCCAATGTCATGCTGGAAGACGACAGCCTGGTGCTCACGTTCAAAGCCAAGGGCGGCAAGGCCGTGCGCAAGGAATGCGACGCAGCCAAGCTCGTGCGCGCCATCGGCATCCTGCGCAGCGTGCCGGGCAGGCGCATGTTCCAGTACCGCGATCTCTCCGGGACCGTGCGCGCCGTGAACACCACGCAGGTCAACGCATTCCTGCGCGAGATCGCCGGCATCAAGATCTCGCTGAAGGATTTCCGCACCCTGATGGCTTGCGCGGTGGCATTGGAATCGTTGTCGCGGGTCTCTCCGGCGGCGAGCGCCCGCGGCCGCAAGAAACAGGTCCTGGAGGCGATCCGCGCCGCAGCCGGCGAGCTGTCGAACACGCCCGCGATCTGCCGCAGGAGCTACGTCCACGACACCATCGTCACCGCGTTCGAAGAAGGCATCCTCGAGCGGTTCGCCGCGACCATGAAGGGCTGCCGCTCGCAGTCCAGGCGGGAACAGCTGCTGGCGCAGGTGGTCGCAACCGCGGCGGCTTAAGAAGCTTGTCATGCGCGGGCTTGACGCGCGCATCCATCGCAAAAGAGTCTTTGCAAAAGTGTCCTAGAACGATTGATTGCCGGGTCGAGCCCGGCAATGACTGGTTATAGCCCGCCCATCTTGCAGACGAGCTTCCATTCCTCCGGCGTCACCGGCTGCACCGACAGGCGCGAATATTTCACCAGGGCCATGTTGGCGAGTTTCTTCTCCGCCTTGATGGCCCCGATCGAGACTGGCGTCTTCAGCGGCCTGTCGGCCTTGATGTCGACGCAGACGAACTTGCCGGTCTTGTCGGTGGGATCGGGATAGGCTTCCTTGATGATCTCGGCGATGCCGACGATCTCCTTGCCTTCGTTGGAATGGTAGAAGAAGGCGAGGTCGCCCTTCTTCATATTCACGAGGTTCTGCCGGGCGGTGAAATTGCGCACGCCGGTCCAGGCCTCGCCCCTGGCGCCGTTGGCGACCTGCTGATCCCAGGACCAGGACGACGGTTCGGATTTCACGAGCCAGTAATTCATGATGCGCCCTGTCTGTGCCGCCATGGCCGGCTCGAAGCGCAACTGCGCGCCTGATCACGACCATCGGCGAATGTTGGCATACCTAGATACCAAGATGCGGACGCCCGCGACAAGCGCGCGCATGACCGCTCGGGCTATTCCTCTGCCTTGAAGGGACGCGACAGCAGGCCGTCGATGGCGGCTTCGATGGTGATCGCTCCGCCCAGAATCGCCGCAACGGCCTTCGACACCGGCATGTCGACGTTTTGCAAATCCGCGAGCTCGACCAAGACGGGCGCGGTGAACTCGCCTTCGGCCAGCTTTCCGGAGGCGGGCTGCTGCCCGCGGCCGAGCGCAACCCCGAGCGCAAAATTGCGCGACTGCGGGCTCGAGCAGGTCAGGATCAAGTCGCCAAGCCCGGACAAGCCCACCAGCGTCTCGCCGCGTGCGCCGAGCGCGCGGCCGAAACGGGCGAGCTCGGCAAAGCCGCGCGTGGTCAGCGCTGCCTGCGCCGATGCGCCGAGCTTTCGTCCCACCACAATCCCGGCCGCGATGGCCAGCACGTTCTTGGCGGCGCCGCCGATCTCAACTCCCCGCACGTCGGTGGTGTGATAGAGCCGGAATGTCGGTGAGCCCATCGCCTGCACCAACCGGCCCGCCAGCGCCTCTTCGGCGGCGGCCAGCGTCACCGCGGTGGGAAGACCGCGCGCGACATCATCGGCAAAGCTTGGACCTGAGAGAATCGCCGGGCGCGACGTCGGCGCAGTCTCCGCGATCACCTCGGTCATGAATTTGTGTGTGCCGCGCTCGATGCCCTTGGCGCAGGCGACCAGCGGCGTTGCCGGAGCAAGGTGCGGCGCGAGCGCATGCACCGCCTCACGCAGGTGCTGGGCAGGAGTGACGATCAAAACGATGTCACCGTTCGCCGCCTCCTGCAGATCGTGGGTGACGACGATCTCGGCTGCCAGCCGCACGCCCGGGAGCTTTGGATTCGCGCGTGTCGTCGCGATCGACGCCGCGCTGCGGGCATCGCGCGCATAAAGCATGACGTCCCGTCCGGCGCGGGCCGCCACGGTGGCTAAAGCGGTGCCAAAGGCGCCGGCGCCGATCACCGAGACGGATTGCAGCGTCCGCATTGCTAGAACCCCGCGCGGGAATGGGCAAAGCCGGCCGGTGCCTTGGCCTTGGCATCGAGCAGCCAGCGGGCGCGGGGCGGCGCGTCCATGGCATCGGTCAGGCCGAGCGCGAGTCGCTCCGCTCCAGCCCACGCGATCATGGCACCGTTGTCCGTGCAGAGCGCCGGCGCCGGCATGATCAAGCGGGTCTGCGCCTTGTCGGCCACCTCATTCAGCGCGGCCCGGATCGCCTGATTGGCGGCAACGCCGCCGGCGGCGACGAGCGCCTGCGGGGCGCCGAACTGCTCACGAAACAGCTTCAAGCCGACCGTCAGGCGATCAGTGGTCGATTCCAGCACGGCTGCCTGGAAACTCGCGCACAGATCATTGATATCCTGTGCCTGCAGCACGCCGAGCCGACTGACCTCGTTGCGTACCGCCGTCTTCAGCCCGGAGAGCGAGAAGTTGGCATCGGGCCGCCCCAGCATCGGCCGGGGAAACGGAAACCGCGCCGCATCGCCATTCGCGGCGGCGCCTTCCACCTGCGGTCCGCCCGGATAAGGCAGGCCGAGCATTTTCGCGACCTTGTCGAAGGCCTCGCCGATCGCATCATCGACGGTGGTGCCGAGCCGCACATAGTCGCCGACGCCGAGTACGGCGACGATCTGGGTATGTCCGCCGGAGGCGAGGAAAAGGCAGTAGGGAAAATCGAGTCGGTCGGTCAGGCGCGGCGTCAGCGCATGCGCTTCGAGATGGTTCACCGCGATCAAGGGCAGGTCCTGGACCATGGCGATGGCCTTGGCGGTGGTCAGTCCGACGATAACACCGCCGATCAAGCCAGGGCCGGCGGCGGCGGCGACCGCCGACAGCTGGGCGTAGCCGAGCCCTGCTTCCTTCATCGCCTGGTCGATGATGCCGTCGAGCAGATCGACATGGGCGCGCGCGGCAATCTCCGGGACCACGCCGCCGAAACGCGCGTGCTCCTCGGTCTGCGAACGGACGACGTTCGACAACATGCGCCCTTCGCCGCCGCGCCCGCGTTCCACCACGGCAGCGGCGGTCTCGTCGCAGGTGGTCTCGATTCCCAGCACCAGGATTGGCGAGTTGTTATCCAATTTGCGCCCTTGCGCTCACCCGTGAGCCAGCATTCTGGTAAACCCCGGTAGCATTCCGAGGTCGCAACGTGCAATCGTCCGTTGGG
Source organism: Bradyrhizobium sp. (assembly GCF_016213215.1). Lineage (GTDB taxonomy): Bacteria > Pseudomonadota > Alphaproteobacteria > Rhizobiales > Xanthobacteraceae > Bradyrhizobium. The sequence continues at coordinate 5,624 of NZ_JACRAW010000110.1, forward strand.
GTCCTGTGCGACTGCCGAAAGATCCGGTTATGGCCATTCTTGTCACGCGACCACACCCTGACAGCGAGACGACCGCGGCGGGGCTGCGGGCGCGAGGCTACGAGGTGCTGCTCGCGCCGGTCTTGAAATTCGAACCGGTCGCCTTTCACGACGATGATGAGATGGAGTATGCCGCGGTCATCGTCACTTCGGCCAGCGCGGTCCGGGCGGTTGCGCCGCAACTGAAGGACAGCCGCCTGTTGAGCCTGACCCTGTTCGCGGTCGGCGAGCGTACCGCATCGGCGGCTGGCGACGCCGGCTTTGCCAAGGTGATCGTAGCCGGCGGCGACGCGGCGATGCTGCGCGACTGCGTGCTGGACAGCGTGCGGAGCAGAAAGCTGAAGAAAGGCTCGACCCTGCTCTATCTTGCCGGCGCGGACCTGTCGCGCGATCTCGCCGCCGAACTCGGCGCGCACGGTTTCAACGTGGTGACGCAGACGACCTACCGCATGGCGCCAATTGCCGGCTTGCCCCGGCAAGTCTGCGAAGGTTTTGCCAATCACCAGATCGAAGCCGTCCTGCACTATTCCACGCGCAGCGCGCGCGCCTTCCTGGACGCGACGCGCGCGGAGGGTGTCGAAATCTCGGCGCTGGCGATTCCGCAATGCTGCCTCTCGGAAAACATAGCCAGTGCGCTGCGCGAAGCCGGCGCGGCGCAGCTTACCGTGGCAGCTTCTCCGGACGAAAATGCCCTGTTTGACGCCTTGGAGCGTGCTTTGCGCCCCCGTTTGGCGTAAGAGGACCGAATCCGGTCCGCCCGGGTTGAGACCAAGTTGCAAGTTGTTCAAGGGAACCCCCGTCATGGTCGACGATACGCCTGAGGATTCAGGACCGGCTCCCGATGCCGGTCGCCCCAAGCGGACGCCGCCGACCATCGACCTTGAGGCAGCGGAAGTCTCGACGGCGCCGCAAGCGCCGACCGGCGAGGCCAATTCGGAGCCGAAGCCCGCACCGGAGCCGGCGAAGCCTGAAGCCGGACCGGAGCGCGCGCAAGACACGGCATCGATTTCGCCTTCGATTTCGCCTTGGGTGATCGCGCCGTTTTCGGGCGCAGTGGCCGCCAGCGTCGTGATCGCGGTCGGCTGGATGCTGGGCTGGCCCGCCGTTCAGGCCCCGCCGCCCCCGCCCCAGGTCAGCGCGGCGTCGGTCGACGCGCTGGCCGGCCGCGTTGCCAGCCTCGAGGCCAAGACGAGCAAGCCCGCAGCGCCGGTCCCCGATCCCGCGACCACGGCGCGGGTTGATGCGCTGGAGAAAACCATCAGCGCATTGCGCAATGACGTCACCGGCCTGCGCGCGCAATCGGAAAAGCTTGCCGGTCTTCTCAGCGAAGTGAAATCGGCGCCGCGTGATGCCGCTGCTGCAGGGCCGGACCTTTCCGCGCTCGAAGAGCGCACCGCCCAGCTCGAGCGTGCCGGCCGTGCCGAACGCGCCGAAATCGCGCAGCAGGGCGAAAAGATCGCCGAAGCGAAATCGGTCGACGACATGCCGCTGCGCCGCGTCGTCGCGGCGGCGTTGCTCGATGTCGCCGTGCGTCATGGCGAGGCCTACGCTTCGCTGCTGTCGGCGGCGAAATCGCTTGCGCCTGACCCCGAATTACTCAAGCCGCTCGACGAGTTCGCAACTTCGGGCGTGCCCAATCCCGCAGCGCTGAGCCGCGAGCTGTTGAACGTGGTACCGAAATTGTCGCCGCCGGCGGAGACTCAGGGCGGCGGAACGGGCGTCGTCGATCGCCTGCAGGCGGGCGCGTCGAAACTGGTCCGCATCGAACGCACCGATGGCGTCGGCAACGGTCGCGGGGCCATTGTTGCCAGAATCACCGCGGCGGCGCTGCGCAACGACATGGCCGAGGCGCGGCGGGAGTTGAAGACGCTCGAGCCGGCGGACCGCGCGCCGGCGCAAGCCTGGCTCGCCAAGACCGATGCGCGCGACGCAGCGCTGGCCGCATCCCGCAAATTCGCCGACGAGACGATGGCTGATCTTGCCAAATCGGCGCAACAGAAGTCTGCTCAATAGTCGGCGCCGTAGGATTTTCATGCTTCGCATCGTCCTGTTTCTGATCCTGATCGCGCTGGCGGCGGCCGGCGGAGCCTGGGTCGCCGACCAGACCGGCGATGTCACGCTGAGTTGGGGCGGTTGGCGCGTCACGACGACGATCCCGGTGTTTGCGCTGGGGATCGGCCTGGTCGCCGTCGCGGCCGTCGTCGCATGGAGCATCGCGCGCGGGCTCTGGCGCACGCCGGAGCGGATGAGTCGAAGCCGGCGCGAACGCCGTCACTCCCGCGGCCGTCACGCCATTACCCATGGCCTGCTGGCGATCGGGCACGGCGATTCGGACGCGGCGCGCCGGCATGCCGAAGCCGCACGCCGCCACACGCCTGATGATCCGCTGGCGCTGCTCCTCCATGCCCAGGCGGCGCAGCTCGAAGGCAATCGCGAAGAGGCGCAGCGCGCCTTCCGCGCCATGGCTTCGCGCAAGGATACGCGGCTGTTCGGTCTGCGCGGACTCTTCATCGAGGCGCAGCGCGCCGACGATGCGGTCGCCGCCGTCATGATCGCCGAGGAAGCGATCAAGCTTGCGCCGTCATCGACCTGGGCCTCGCAGGCGGTGCTCGGCTTCCGCTGCGCGCGCGGCGACTGGAGCGGCGCGCTTTCGATCCTGGATTCCAATTACGCCACCGGGCTGATCGACAAGGCGACCTATCGCCGCCAGCGCGGCGTGTTGTTGACCGCGCGCGCCATGGAGTTCGAGAACACCGATCGCGACCTTTCGCGCGAAAGCGTGATGGAAGCGGTGAAGCTTGCCCCGACCCTGGTGCCCGCCGCGGTTCTCGCCGCGAAGTATGAGAGCGAGGCGCATCAGGTGCGGCGCGCGATGAAGATCGTGGAGGCGGCATGGCTCGCCCACCCGCATCCCGATCTCGCCGATGCATATTCCCATGTGAAGCTCGGCGACTCCGCCCGGCAGCGACTGCAGCGGGTCGAGACGCTGGCGGCCAAGGCGCCGGGCCATGTCGAAGGCGCGCTCGCGATAGCACGCGCTGCGATCGATGCTGCCGAGTTTGCCCGCGCACGCGAGGTGTTGGCGCCGTTCGCGGATGACCCGACGCAGCGGGTCGCGCTGCTGATGGCGGAGATCGAACGTACCGAACATGGCGACAGCGGCCGGGCCCGCGCCTGGACTTTGCGGGCGGTGCGCGCGCGGCATGATCCGGCATGGACCGCGGACGGCTATGTCAGTGATCGTTGGCGCCCCGTGTCACCGGTTACCGGAAGGCTCGATGCCTTCCAGTGGCAGACTCCCGTTGCCAGCCTGCCTTCGGCCAAGGGGGCGACGATCGAATCCTCGCCGTTCGAGGAAGCCATGCTGGCGGCGCCGGCGCCCCGGCGGATCGCCAGCGAGGGTTTGGCCGAGCCGCCACGCGAGACAGCCCTCCAGGCACCAGCGGCTGCGGCGGCTGCAGCCCAGGATAACTCTCCGCAAGACGGTAACGCGGCCGAGCCCGCGCCTGCGGAACCCGAAACCGTGGAAGCCAAGACCGTGGGAGCCAAATCCGACGGAGCCAAGTCCGATGGAGCCAATGCCACGGAGGCCAAGCCTGCCGAATCCAGGCCCGTCCAGCCCGGGCACGTCGAATCCCAGCCGGCGGAAGCCGATCCTGTCGCGCCAGCGGCCGAATCAACTCCGGTCGCCGCCACGCCCCTGTTCCGGTCCCGTGCCGACCTCGGCAAGTCCGCTCCAGCGCCGACTCCGGCCGTCATCCCGATCGTGCACCCGCCCGATGACCCCGGCATCGACGACGAGGGCCCGAGCGATGAATTCGTGGAACAAATCGGAACGCCGAAAGCGCACGGCGGTACCTGGCGCGGCTTCTGGTCCCGCTGGGTCGGCTAGACGGGCGAGTTAAGGCCCGCTTGTTCTTGCCATTTTCGGCCGTGCCCGATATCAGGGGCGCGTGTGTTTGGGGCCGCGCGCACAGGCTCGGCCCCGCATGGTCCGCCGCAATAGCTCAGCTGGTAGAGCACGTCATTCGTAATGACGGGGTCGGGGGTTCGAATCCCTCTTGCGGCACCAGTCCTGCTGGTGAGCCGCGCGCCTTCACTCGATGGCCCGAAACATCGACGGCCGGAACATCTGGCGCGAAGAGGCGCGTCGCCCCTTTTACCCAGCCATTACGCAGGTGAGGCGGTGCGGCGACCCGGAATCGCTACTGCGAAACTGTCTGCACCACGCTCGAGATCGGTCGCGAGGACGTCGCCGCCGTTGCCGGCATCCTGATGCCCTTGAGCAGCGCCTCGTCATATTCCGGCATGGTCTGCAGCGGCACCTTCGCCTTCATCTGCACGACCTTGTAGCCGCCGGCCTTCAGGCGGCGCAGCAGCGTCGGCAGCGCTTCCCCGGTGTGCTTCTGGAAATCGTGCATCAGGATGATGCCCTTGCCGACCTTGTCGAGCCTGGTCATCACCGTGTTGACGATCTTGTCGGGCGTGCTCTCCTTCCTGAAATCGAAGGAGTCGAGATCGCATGAGAACATCGCGACGTTGCGCGTGCCGAAATAGTTCACGATCGCCGGATTGTGCTGCAACTGCGGGAAGCGGAAGAACGGCGCGGGGTTGGTGCCGAGCGCGAATTTCACGGCGCTGAAACCCTTCTCGACCTCGTCCCTGGCCTGCTGTTCGGTCAACTTCTTGCTGTTGAGGTTGACGTGCGACCAGGTGTGCGTACCCACGGTGTGGCCGGCGGCCGCGACCTGACGCAGGATCGCGGGGTGGTAGGTGGCATGCTTGCCGACTGCGAAGAACAGGCCTTTGGTGCATTCGTCCTCCAGGGCCTTGAGCACCGCAGGCGTGTTTCCAGGCCACGGACCGTCATCGAAGGTCAGAACGACTTCCCTGTCGGTCAGGAAATCGAACTGCTTGAAATGCTCAAAGCCAAATCCCGGTCCGCCGGTGGTGTCGATTTCGACGATGCGGCCGACGCCGAGCGCATCCGGATTGGCACACGCGGCCTTCTGGAGAACCGGTGTAGGCGGTGCAGGGGGCGCGGCTGGCGCCACCGGCCTGTTCGACACTGCGGCTGTGGTTTCAACGTCGTCCCTGGCTGCAAGCCTGGCCGGATTCGGCAGCGGCTCGGCGGAACGGGCGGCCCTCGTTTGGGGCGCGATCTGCTCGGCGCGCGAGGAGGTAAACAACCACACTCCGGCGATGAGAACCGCCGCAACAAGACTGGCCAGCATCAGGCCCAACGCACTACGCATCGCTACTCTTTCCACGCAACTGAACAGGCGCATCACGTCCGCGCCGATCCATTAATGCGAAGGAAGTGTTAACGCCGCACCAACACGGCGCCGCTTTGGGTGGAATTCCAGGCGGATCGACCTTGCGTGACGCACCTCACAGTCAGGGCTTTTCCCGTGACTGCCGTCACAGTCGTCAAAGGGCGGAAGGCGCATGGTGGGTCCATCCGCAAACGGGCCCGCCTAGCGGTGCCAATGGGAGCCCAAGATGACCGCCTCTTCAAGCCGTACGCTTCGCCAGGCCGGGTTGGTGCTGGCTTTCACTGTCGCCCTTTCCACCCTGTCCTCGACCGCGGGCCTCGCCTACACCGCCGAGGCGCAGCAGATGTGCACCGGCGATGCGTTCCGCCTGTGCAGCTCCGAGATCCCCAACATCCCGAAGATCACGGCCTGCATGATCAAGCACCGGAGCGACCTCAGCCCCGGCTGCCGCGCCGTGATGGAGCGGGATCTCGCCAAGGGGAAGAAGGTCGCCGAATCGCAATAACCCTGCCAGGGCGGCGCAGAACGAGCCTGCGCCGCCTCGATCGTGTCGCGCCCCCTTCGACAAATCCGTTGCGACGCGAATGCCGGCGCTCTAGCCTCGCCCCAAGGTTCCGGTACGAGGCGTGATGCGATGACCAGACTTCTCCTGATCGTTCCCTTCATTCTTATGGCTTCAGGCGCTTTGGCGCAGCAGAAGAAGGGCCATGATGCCTGTGCACGCGATGTTTCGCGGTTTTGCCGCGCCGTGATGGACCAGGGTGATTCCGTCGTGCTCGCCTGCCTCAAGCAGCACCGTGGCCGCCTCAGCAAGGCCTGCGATAGAATCCTGACCGAGCACGGCCAGTAATCCATTCGCGCTCAGCCCATCCGTGCGGCAAGATGCGAAGGCAAGCGCCGGCAACGCGACACGGATGCTCAGTGCATCCGCCATCCTGTCACATCCGGATCTTCGCGCCGTCCTGAAGCGGCAAGCGGCGGCTTTCCTTTGCGTCGAGCAGGAAAAGCCGCGAACGGCTACGATATTCGGTGACCAGCAACGTTATCTGCTGGCGCAGCTGGCGCTGGCCATGGCGTTCGAAAACGATAATGACGGCTTCCTGCTCGCGCATTTTCTGGATGCAGTCGCCGCCTATGGAATTGCCAGCCGCAACACGGCCTACAGTTTCGTGCGGGAGATGATCCAGTACAACATGGGCGCCTACGGAGAGCCGCAGCGCGACCGGCGCAGACGCCCCCTGATCGTGACGCAACAAACAAGAGAGGCGATCGGATCGTGGGTGCTGATCCATCTTGGATCGCTTGATGCGCTGGATGGCGGCGGCCGTTGTGCGAAGTTTCGGGAGAGCCCTCGTCTTCTCACCGAACTTCACCCTGCGATTGTTCGCCGCATCCTCTCGTCGAAAACGACTACCGAACCCGACGGGACATTCTCGCTGTTTACCTGGATGAAGGATGGTGGGCTGGTCATGGACAGCATGATCGCACGGCTCCAGGACCATCCGCCAGGGGCTTCACGCATTTGCACGACCATCGCTTCGTTCGAGGAATTAACCGGATCTGTTCGCATTACCCGTACGCATCTCGCTCGCAAGATGGCACTGGCCGAAGCCGACGGCCAGATCGGCTGGCGAGGCAAACGAGGCGCGTCCACCCTGTGGATGTCGAACGGGTTCATTGCGGAATATGATGCGTATCAGGCCGACAAGCTCGCCAACATCGACGCGGCATTTTGCGATGTGCTCTCCAGGCGCGAGGTGGCGGAGGCGCGGACGCAAATTCATTCCAAAAATGTTCCGCGCGATTCGCGCTGATCCTGTGTAATGAGCGCCACAGGTCATTGGCCGCCAACGCCCAGCCTTGGTGAGGGTAGCGTCAGCTCCGCGGCGCCCGCTCGGCACGAGCCGCTCAGGCCATGGCCATCGCTGGTTGAACAGAAAGGATGAACTGCATGAAGAGAATGATCGCCACCGTCGCGTGCCTGCTATCGATGGCAAGCGCCGCCACAGCGAGCGATTATGCTTTCCGCCTCCACAACAGGGCTGAGGGCTATACGATCAACGGCTTTTACACCTATCAGGATGGCCGATGGAGCGACAACTGGCTCGACAGACGTCTCAAGCCCGGTGAATCCGTCGGCATGGATTGGCACAGCAACGAGGGCAGCTGCATCGTGCCGTTTCGCGTGAGCTGGGATGATTACGGCGCCGACGAATTCAGGCTCGATTGGTGCAAAGGTGTCCACAACGTATACATGAAGGACAAGGGCTTCAGCTGGGACTGACCGCCTTGGCGGCCGGGCTACGTGCTGCTGCCGGCCGCGCTCGCGACCACCGGCAGCACTTCGTCCGTGGCGCGATCCGGTGTGTCGTCCTTCCAGCGCACCGATCCGAACGGCCGCTCCAGCATGCGGCGGATCCGCACCGGCTCCGGGCCCAGATGGAATTCGATGGCGCGCTGGTACAAGGTGCGCTCCGCCTGGGTGGCCCGATTGCGCTGGCGCAGGTAATCGAGCCAGGTCGGGCAGTGATAGCGCTCGGTCCACAACTCGGGATCGGCGATGTCGCGCGCGATCGACCAGCCATAGGCGCCGTTGCGCTGCCGGCTGAGCTGAATGTCCTGCATCACATTGTGGAAGGCGCGGGCGTTCTCCTGCGCGACGCGATATTCGATTTCGACGACCAGCGGCCCGCTCCGCCCCGTGAGTGACAGTCGGACTTCCGGATCGGCAAGCAGCTCGGCGTCTTCATGACGCGCGCCGACGGGCGGCATGGACAGCCAGATCCCGAGCAGCGGCGAGACCAGCATAACGGCGGCGGCCACCAACAGGGCAATGTCGACCCCGACAGCATCGGTGAGATGGCCCCAGCCCCAGCTTCCGATCGCAATCCCGCCGGAGATCGAGGCGTGGAACGCGGCAAGCGACCGGCCGGCAACCCAGCGCGGCGCCGACAGCTGCACGCCGATATTGAACAGCGCAATGGCCGCCATCCACACCGCGCCGGCGAGCACCAGGGCCACCGCGGTCAATATGGCCTGCTGACTGAGCGCGACCGCTGCCATGGCAAAGGCCATCGCGATCGTGCAGGCGCGAACCGCGGCCTCGCCGCTCATCCGCTTGCGCAACGCGGTGATGCTGACCGCGCCGATAACTGCGCCCATGCCGAAGGCGCCGAGCATGATCCCGTAGGTTCGCGCGCCGCCATGCAGGAGGTCGCGCGCGACCAGCGGCATCAGCGATATGACCGCGCCGCCGATAATCCCGGTCACCAGGGTGCGCGTCAGCACGATCTTGATCGATGGAGAGTTGGTGATGTAGCGCACGCCCGAAACCATAGCGCGGTTGAGCCGTTCGCGCGGCAGCCGCGAAGGTTCGTTGACGCGCCGCCACAGAAACAGCACGGTCAGGAGCGGAAGGTAGAGGATCGCATTGGCGGCAAAGGCCGCGACCGCGCCGGCCGCCGCAACGATCACGCCGCCGATCGCCGGGCCAACGCTGCGTGCGATGTTGTAGCTGATGCCGTTGAGCGCGACCGCCGCCGGCAAGGTATCCGCCGGCACCTGCTCGCTGACCGAGGATTGCCAGGCCGGACCGAACAGGGCGTTGCCGCTGCCGACAACGAAGCAGAAAGCCAGCAGGATTTCCGGTGTCACCAGCTTCAGCCAGGCCAGCACCGCGAGCGCGGTCGCGCCGCAGAGCGCGATCGACAGCGAGACCAGCGCCACCTTGCGGCGATCGTACATGTCGGCGATGGCGCCCGCCGGCATCGAGATCAGCATGATCGGCAGCATCAGCGCGGTCTGCACCAGCGCGACCTTGTCGGCCGATGACGTCATCTGAGTCATGGCCCAGGCCGCGCCTACCCCCTGGATCATAAGGCCGAGGTTGGACAACAGGCTGGCGAGCCAGATGCGCCGGAACACGTTGTGCCGCAAGGGGGCTGTGATGCCCTCGGCGGCAAAGGTCGGGCGTTTCGGCTGCTCCGTCATATCCCCGTCCGTTTCGGCTGGTATCCATACCCTTGGATCACCAGCCAGTGATGCCCGGGAAAGTCCCGGTCTGTCCAGCAGTTAAGCTTGCGCAGGCGGGAACGATGATGGTCCAATGCCGAGAATGTCTTGGCGTGCGCGGCCGGGCTGGTTGGCGAGTTCGGCGCGCAGCATTGCGGTCGCGGAACCGACTTCCTAGCTGTTTCCGTGCAACATTGCGGGAGAGCCATGAGCATCGCGGAAAGCTACGACACACCGGCGACGCGGAAACCCCTCGTGCCGCCCAGTTCGCCCCGCGCACCCGAAGACATGACGGCCATCGGCCGAATGGCCGCAATCCGCCATAACGTGATCTCCACCTGGGGGCCCCGCGCCTACCAGGAGGAGATCATCCAGGGCCGCTTGCTTGGGCGCAGTAATTTCATCGTCAACCAGCCGGACGCGATCCGCCATGTGCTGGTCGATAATTACGAGAATTATACCCGTACCCCGGCGGGCTTCCGGGTGCTGCGCCCGGTACTCGGCCAGGGCGTCCTGATCGCGGAAGGCCGCGCCTGGAAGCACCAGCGCCGCACGCTTGCGCCCGCTTTCACGCCGCGCGCCGTCGCAACGCTGATCCCGCACATGATCGCCGTGATCGCCGGGACGATTGCGCAATTGCGCGACAATGCCGCCCGCCCGGCCAATTTGCGCGAGATCATGCAGCACATGACGCTGGAGATCGCCGGCCGCACCATGTTCTCCTTCGGGATGGAGCGGCACGGCCCCGCGTTGCGCGATTTCGTGATGGAGTATGGCGAGCGCCTGGCGCGGCCGCATTTCCTCGATCTGCTGTTGCCGCTGTCATGGCCAAGCCCGCAGGACTTTTCACGCGCGCGTTTCCGCAAGCGCTGGACGCGGTTCGTCGACACGCTGATGACCGAGCGCCGCGCGGCCGGCAAGAAGGAGGGCGCACCTCCGCGCGATCTGTTCGACCTCCTGGACGCCGCGCGAGATCCCGAGAGCGGCGCCGCCTTTTCCGAGGAGCAGCTCCGTGACGAAGTGGCGACGATGATCCTTGCGGGTCACGAGACCACAGCCACCGCGCTGTTCTGGGCGCTTTATCTTCTGGCGCTCGACCCCACCACCCAGGAAGAGGTTGCGGCCGAGGTGAAGAGCGTCACGGAACGCGGCGCCCTCGAAGTCGAGCGGCTCGCATTCACGCGAGCCGTGGTCGACGAGACCTTGCGGCTCTATCCGCCGGCATTCCTGATCGCGCGCTCGGCCGCGGGGCCGGACACCATCGCCGGCCTGCCGGTGCACAAGAACGACGTCATCCTGATTTCGCCCTGGCTTCTGCATCGGCATGAGAAGCTGTGGCGCGATCCCGAAGCCTTCGTTCCGGCGCGCTTCCTGCCCGGAGCGCCGCCGCCGGACCGCTTCGCCTATCTGCCGTTCGGCGTCGGTCCTCGCATCTGCATCGGCGCCCATTTTGCCCTGGTGGAGGCGACCCTGGCGCTCGCCAGTCTCGTCGGCGCGTTCCGGATTTCCCTGGTCGATACCCGGCCCGTGACGGCGGTCGGAGTCGTAACGACGCAGCCGGATTATTCGCCGATGTTCTCGATTACGCCGCGTTGATGGGGAGTTTTGCCGGGGGTCCCACTGATCTTGCGAAAGGTTCAGGACCATGAGCGACATTCGGGCCCAGTTCGCCCTGCTGAAGCAGACAGCCGATCCGGCCGTGGTAGACACGATGCAGCACGTGGTCGAGAACGGCGAGGACCACGAGCTCAATCGCATCAACGTCCTTGATTTCTCGAAGCAGGCCGGCCTCGACGAGGAGCGGGTCATTTCGGGCTTCCTCCACGCCGCGCGGAACGGCCTGTTCGATCTGACATGGAACGTGCTCTGTCCCGGATGTGGCGGCGTGCTCGGCGCCCACGGCACGCTGAAATCGCTCCGTCCCGACGACTATCATTGCGGCCTGTGCGCCTGCGGCTACGAAGCCTCCGTCGACGAGCAGGTCGAGGTCGCCTTCACCGTCAATCCGCGGGTCAGGCGCATCGCCGCGCATGACCCCAACACGCTGCCGGTGTGGGACTACTACAAACAGATCTTCTGGAGCTCGGGCGTCGACTTCGACAAGGAATCATTCGCTACGCTTGCCGACGAGGTGACGCTGGAGACGCTGGAATTGCCGGCCGGCGAGAAGGCGGTGCTTGCGCTGCAATTGCCGAGGGAATTCGTGATCGTGTTCGAGCCGGTCACCCACTCCGCGCAGTTCATCGACGTCCAGGGCGAGCCCACCAAAGAGCGTCAGCAGCTCGCGCTCGTCTATAACAAGACGCCGACGCCGACCGGCGGAACCAGGATCATGCGCCCGGGCCCCTTGCGGCTGGCGCTCGAAAACCAGGCCGACCTGCGGGTGCTGCCGTCGGTCTTCGTCGCGAACGATGCGATGCATCGGCTGATCGGCAAGCGCAAGCCGTTCCTCACCGCCAAGCGCATGCTCTCCAACCAGACCTTCCGCGACGTCTTCAAGGCCGACAACCTCAATGTCGACCAGCGCCTCAAGATCACGTCGCTGACGTTTCTGTTCACCGATCTGAAGGGATCGACTGCGCTATACGAGCGCGTTGGCGATCTCGCCGCCTTTGACCTCGTGCGCGCGCATTTTCACGCCTTGCTCGACATCATCGCGTCCGAGAAGGGCGCTGTGGTGAAGACGATCGGCGATGCCGTGATGGCGACATTCGTCCGGCCCGAGCATGCGATCGTCGCAGGCTTGCGGATGCGCGCCGCCATGGATGAATTGAACCTGCAGCGCGGGACCGACGACCTGATCGTCAAGATCGGCATCCATGAGGGCCCGTGCCTTGCCGTGATGCTTAACGAGCGGCAGGACTATTTCGGCCAGACCGTCAACATCGCCTCGCGCGTTCAGAGCCTGTCGACCTCGCAGGAGATCCACATCACCGGCCCGGTGCTGGAGGTGCCTGAGGTCGCCGCGATCCTGGAAAGGGAGGCGATTACGCCGATTCAGAAACATGCCGCCCTACGCGGCATCGCCGACAGGATGGTGGTGTACGAGATTCCGTGAGCGGCTTTGTCATCCATCCGGGTTCGATGATTTCGTATCGCCCCGGAAACCGGAACAGCCGAGATCGCGTAACGCAATCCCTGCCGATGGGAACCGGCGCGGATTGCGCTGGTTGGGTCTGCGGATCATATATACGGTCGCGAGCGCGACGTCCGTTATCGGGTAGGGAAGATGCTGGAAGGCCTACGCCAATTCATCGCCGACGTGGTTTCCCCGCATGCGCATCCGGATCGCGCATTCGACGACACGGGTTACCGCCTCGCCGCGACGGCATTGCTGATTCACGTGATCTCGCTCGATGGCGCTCCCTCGGAAGCGGAAAGGCGCAAGCTGCACAGCCTGATCGAAAGTCATTTCGGGCTCGACCGCGGCACCGCCGACCGGCTGATCGCCGAGGCCACCAACGTGGAGGGCGAGGCGGTCGACCTCTATCATTTCACCAGCGTGATCGTGCGCTCCATAAACGAGGAGGGCCGCCGTCGCATTGTCGAAATGATGTGGGAGCTGGTCTATGCCGACGGCGCCGTCACCGAGTTCGAGGACAATGTGGTGTGGCGCGCTTCGGACCTGCTCGGCGTGTCCGCGCAAGTCCGGATCGAGCTGAAGCGCGTGGTCGCCTCAAGGCGCGGGTTTGCCGTCGCAAACTGAGTCATGGCGGCGCGATCGCCGGTCGTCTCGTTCGCCGGCATGACAAAAGTTTAATGTGCGCCCCCGCCGGCAAATAAACCGCAGCAAAACAGCGATTTCGCCGTGTCCCGCGCCATCCGCGAACCCAGCTATGCGGAGACGGCCGCTTGCATCCGACGCGCCGGCTATGTTCTCGTCGATTCCGTTCAATTTGGTTTCGAATGTTTAAGAGATCTCCATCGTGACGGAGCGTGTGACGCTGATTACCGGTGCCTCGGCAGGCATAGGCGCGGAACTGGCTCGGGTATTTGCCGCGAACGGGCATCGCCTGGCCCTGACGGCTCGGCGGGTCGATCGCCTCGAGGCGCTGGCGAACGAAATTGCCGCTCGGGGCGCCGAGAGGCCGATCGTTATTCCCGGTGACCTGGAGCAGCCGGATGCTGGTGACAAGATCGAAGCGGCGCTTGCTGCTGGGGGGGTCGAGCTCGAATACCTGGTCAACAACGCCGGGTACGGCGTGTTCGGCGAAGCCATCAAGCGCGATCAAGCCGAGCAGCTCGGCATCATCGCGGTCAATATTCGTGCACTGACCGATTTGTCGTTGCGGTTTGCAGATACCCTGATCAGAAACCGCGGCGGCATTCTCAACGTCGGCTCCGTCGCCGGCTTCCTGCCGGGGCCGGGCATGGCGGTCTATTACGCCTCCAAGGCCTATGTGATCTCGTTCACCGAAGCCTTGCGCGGCGAACTGGGGCCTCGTGGCGTTCGCGTTACCGTGCTGTGTCCGGGTCCGGTTCCGACAGAATTCCAGGCGCGCGCCGGATTTGCCCCGGGATTCGATTCGGCGATCCTCAATGTCTCCGCTGCGGATGTCGCGCAAGCCGCCTATCGCGGGCTGATGGCCAACAAGCGTATGGTGCTGCCCGGCCTCGGCATCAAGCCGGTGCCCTTTGCGCTCCGTCTGTTTCCCCGCGCCTTCATCCTCGCGGCGGTGCGCCTTTTCCAGATGCGCAAACGGTGACCGAGCAATCGACCGGCCCGGACCGCGGCACTTTAATGCCGAATGGACCGTGCGCGTGCCATTCCGCGCGCAAGCCCCGGCATGGCGCATAGGACACCGCCGCTCTTCGCCGGCTTGCGAGATCCGTAAGTGTGTTAGGCTCTCGGCAAGCTCGCCGACCAACAGGCGGGCGCAAGGGAGGCGACATGACCAGTGAGGAGTTCGCGGCACTGCTGGACGAATTCACGCGGTCCGCCGAATCCGGCGACGGCGCCCGCTTCGCCCGGCATTTCACCGAAGACGCCGTCTATTACGACTACATCTACGGCCCGCATCGCGGCCGTGCCGACATCGCGCACATGCTGGCAAACCTGTTTCACCGCGATGCGACGGATTATCGCTGGGAAATGTTCGATCCGGTGTTCGTTGGCAATCAGGGCTATGCCTGGTCGCTGTCGAGCTTCACCTCGACCATCCCGCAATTTCACGGCAAGCGCGTCGTCATCGACGGCATGAGCCGCTTCGTGATCCGCGACGGGCTGATCGCCGAATATCGCGAATCGGTCAACGGCGGCGTTGCCATGATCCAGCTCGGCGTCGAGCCGGAGCGCATGGCGAAGGTATTTTCGCGCTGGGCCGGATGGCTCACCGATCGCCCGGAAACCAGGGCGTATCTGGCGCGGCCGAAAGGCTCGCGCGCCGGCTCCGAGCGCTAACCGAACAACAACAACAAGCCGCAGGGGAAAGCGTCATGAACTACGAGCACATTCTGTACGAGGTAGCCGAGAAAATCGCGACCATCACGCTCAACCGGCCAGACCGCATGAACGCGTGGACGCCGGTCATGGAAAGCGATGTGCGTCATGCCATGCAGACGGCGGCTGCCGACGACAATGTCCGCGTGATCGTGCTGACCGGTGCCGGCCGCGCCTTCTGTGCCGGTGCCGACATGGATGCCCTGAAGGGCCTGGATCCCGATGATATCAGGCGCGCCACCAGCCTGCCGCCGTTCGACATGAACCGCGGGCCCGATTGGCAGACGCGCTACGGCTACTACCCTTCGATCGCAAAACCGATCATCGCCATGATCAATGGTGCAACCGCCGGTATCGGGCTGGTGCATGCGCTCTATTGCGACCTGCGCTTTGCCGCCGACAACACCGTGTTCACCACCGCCTTTGCGCGCCGCGGGCTGATTGCCGAACACGGCATCAGCTGGATGCTGCCGCGCATCGTCGGGCACGCCAACGCACTGGATCTCCTGTTGTCCGCCCGGCGCGTCTCGAGCGAGGAGGCCTTGCGCATCGGGCTTGTCAACCGGCTCTGTTCGCCGGACCAGCTGCGCGAGCAGACCTATGCTTACGCCCGCGACCTTGCCGATTTTGTCTCGCCAAGCGCCATGGCGGTGATCAAGCGCCAGCTCTACGACGTTCCATTCCAGACCCTGGCGGAAGCCACCATCGACGCCAACCGCGAGATGCTCATCGCGCTTCGAGGCAGCGATTTCCGCGAGGGGGTCGCAAGCTTCATGGAAAAACGGCCGCCGCGGTTTACGGGGAAGTAGGTTACCCTTCGGCTAACGCGTGGCGTAGCGCTCACCACAGCGTCATTCCGGGATGCGCCGTTAGGCGCAGGCTCGGAATCCATAACCCCAGTCCGTGGTTATGGATTCCGGGCTCGCGACTTCGTCGCGCCCCGGAATGACGGTATGGAGACAGGCAGGCGCTGCGCCACAGGAAGGCCGAAAGGCGAAGCGTGGTGGAGCCAGGCGGGATCGAACCGCCGACCTCATCATTGCGAACGATGCGCTCTCCCAGCTGAGCTATGGCCCCGTCGTCGCCGCATCTGGTGGTCGCGGCTGACAATCGGTCGCCATTTAAGTCCGCGCCAAGGTCAAGTCAAGGACGGCCAGACCCCCGTTTTCGGCGCACCTGGCGCCAAGTTCCCTTGTTTGCCAGGGGGGGAACCGGTATTTAGCAAATTGTCCGATTCAGGGCCCGGAGCCGAGTTTCAAAGCCATGCGTGCTGTTCTCGACATCATCATTATCGTGCTCGATCTCTACGTCTGGCTGCTGATCGCCTCGGCGATCCTGTCGTGGCTGATCGCCTTCAACGTGGTGAATACCCGCAATCAGTTCGTCTCGGCGGTGGCGGAATTCCTGTACCGGATCACGGAGCCTGCGCTGGCCCCGATCCGCAATCTCCTGCCCAATCTCGGCGGCATCGATATCTCGCCGATTATCCTGATCCTGATCATCCTGTTCGTCGAACGGGTGATCATGTACTACGTCTACCCGAACGTAGTTTGAGGGCGCAGCCTCGAGAATGGACCCGTGGCGACCTGCAACCGGTGGCCTCAGCGTCGCCCTTCGGGTGACGCCGCGAGGCGGCCGCGATGGGATCGACGGCATTGAAACGCTTTCCGATGGCCGCAGCGTGCTCAAGGTGCGGGTCCGCGCCGTCGCCGACGGCGGCGAGGCCAACCGCGCCGTGACCGAGCTCCTGGCGAAGGCGCTGGGACTGCGCAAAGCCGATGTCCGGCTGCTCTCTGGCGCCACTTCGCGGCTGAAGCAGGTCGCGATCGACGGCGACCCGACGCGGCTTGGAGAGGCCCTGCGGGCGCTCACCTCGGCAAACTACAAACTAAAAGCAGTGAAGGAACGAGAATGACGGCCCGGATCATCGATGGAAAAACCATTGCCGCCGAGCTTCGTGCCCGCGTTGCGGACGAAGTGGCGCGCGTGAAGCGCGAGCACAATCTGCTGCCCGGGCTGGCGGTTGTGCTGGTCGGCAACGATCCGGCCAGCGAAGTCTATGTCCGCAGCAAGCATACCCAGACCCAGGCCGCCGGCATGGCCTCGTTTGAGCACAAGCTGCCGGCCGACGTCTCGCAGGACGAATTGCTCGCGCTGATCGCCAGGCTCAACCGCGATCCCGCCGTTCACGGCATTCTGGTCCAGCTGCCGTTGCCCAAGGGGCTGCATACCGAGACCATCATCAATGCCATCGATCCGGCCAAGGACGTCGACGGGCTGCATCCGCACAATGCCGGACGCCTCGCCGGCGGCTTCGCCGCGCTGTCGCCCTGCACGCCGCTCGGCTGCATCATTCTCACCAAGAGCGTGCACGCCTCGATCGAGGGCATGAACGCCATCGTCATCGGCCGCTCAAACCTGGTGGGCCGGCCCCTCCTGCAGCTGCTCCTGAACGAAAACGCCACGGTGACGATTGCGCATTCGCGCTCGCGCGACCTGCCCGAGCTCACCAGGCGCGCCGACCTCGTCTATGCCGCGGTGGGCCGCCCGGAAATGGTGCGCGCCGACTGGGTCAAACCGGGCGCCACGGTGATCGACGTCGGCATCAACCGGTTGCCGACCACTGAGGGCAAGACCCGCCTCGTCGGCGATGTCGCTTTCGAGGAGGTGCGGCGGGTCGCCGGTGCGATCACGCCGGTGCCGGGCGGCGTCGGCCAGATGACGGTCGCGTGCCTGCTCGTCAACACGCTCCGCGCCGCCTGCGCCATTGCCGGCGCGCCCAAGCCGGCGGTGTAATCTCCGCCCCAAGCGGGGGCAGGTAAAGAGAAGCACGCAGGCCTATTTCTTCTTCGCGCGTTCGATGCCCTCGGCGATCAGCCTGTGGGCGTCGTCCGGACCGCCCCAGCGCAGCACCTTCACCCATTTGCCGCCTTCGAGATCCTTGTAGTGCTCGAAGAAGTGCCGGATCTGGTGCAGCGTGATGTCGGGCAGGTCGCTGTAGCTCTGCACTTTGGCGTAGCGCTGGGTCAGCTTCAGGGAGGGGACCGCAATGATCTTCTCGTCGCCCCCGGCCTCGTCCTCCATGAACAGGACGCCGACGGGGCGCACGCTCATGACGGCGCCGGGAACGATCGCGCGCGTGTTGGCGATCAGCACGTCGCAGGGATCGCCGTCGCCCGACAATGTATGCGGGATGAAGCCGTAATTGCCGGGATAGCGCATCGCCGTATAGAGGAAACGGTCGACCACCAGCGTGCCGGCATCCTTGTCCATCTCGTATTTGATCGGCTCGCCGCCGACCGGCACTTCGATGATGACATTGACTTCGCGCGGCGGGTCGATCCCGATCGAGACGGCATCAATGCGCATGTAAGGGCTCCGTTGGGCTTGGCAGTTATCTTGGCAGTTACGGCTCGGGTAAACGACGCCGGGTCTTATGACCAGGTTCAAGCTCCGGCAGTGCCGATCACGGCATCAATAAAAGCAGAAACCATGCCTAAAGTGCGGTGAGACGACATTGAATCATCATTGCGTCTCGGATTTTCCGGTCGAGCATAATCTTCTCGGAGAAGCGGCGCCCGTTATACCTGCCGCGGGCTCTCGGGCCCGATCCGCTCTAGTTCGTCGTCCAGGCGAAGGCGATTTTGTCGAGCGACTTCGGTCCGAACCGCTCGGACGACCGCGCCACCATTCGGCCGCCGAGGGCACGGTAGAACTCGGTTGCCGGATCGTTGTCCGACAACGCCCATACCACCATGCTCTTCAGGCCGCTCTGGACCAGGTCGCGACGGGCCGCCGTGAACAGGCGCCGGCCGAAACCGAGGCCCTGGAACTCGGGGCGCAGATAGAGCTCGTAGATCTCGCCGTCGAAATGCAGGCTACGGGCGCGGTTGCGTCCGTAATTGGCGTAGCCGGCTATCCTGTCGCCGAACACCAGCACGCTCACCCGGCTGCCCTTGCGGATCGCGCTGTCCCACCATTGCGAGCCGCGCCGGTTGATCAGCTTCTCGAGCTCGGCACCGGGAATGATGCCCTGATAGGCCGAGCGCCAGGCTTCGTCATGCGTTGTCGCCACCTCCACCGCATCAGCGGGCTTGGCCGACCGGACTTCGATCAGGGTAGTGCTCATGGCTCGGGATCAAAGCAAGTCGATGGGCCGGCTTCAAGGTCTATCGTTAATTATCGGTTAACCTGTGGATTTTATGCATCAGTATCGGGCCGACTTGTACCGAAAAAGGACAGTGCCTCGCTGCGCGCCCCCGTAACTCTCCGGAAAGCCGCCCAACCCTTCGATGACGGGGCAGAAAAATGCGGCCAAGTTAATCGGTCCCCGCTACTCTGCCCGCCGGTTCGCAATTCCTCCTGGCTATTCATGCAGGCCTTCAAGGCGCTCTTTGCTCTGCTGGCGTTTGGCGTGATCTCTTGCGCTCTCCCTTGCACCGCCGCCCGCGCCCAACCGCCTGGGGCGCAAGGGGATGAAGGTGAGCCCTTTCGCAGGCAGCTATGGCTGGTACCTTCGCCCGAAGCGGGATTGGCTGCGAATGCGGTGCTGTTCCGACCGCCCGGCGATGGCCCGTTCCGGCTGGCGCTGATTGCGCATGCCTCGACCCAGAACGCGCTCCGTCGCGCGCAGATGGCGCAGCCGGAATACCGCGCGTTGGCCGCGTTCCTGACGGCGCGCGGCTTTGCCGTGCTGGTGCCCGAGCGGCTGGGCCATGGCTCTACCGGTGGACGCTACGCCGAGGATCAGGGCGGCTGCGAGGAGGCCGACTATGATCGCGCGGCACGCGCTACCGCCGAACAGATCGCGCTGGCGCTGCAGTTCCTCCGCAGTCAAAACTTCATCCGCAGGGACGCAGCGGTAATTATCGGCCATTCCGCCGGCGGCTGGGGCGCGCTGGCTCTCGCGGGCGAAGATCCGAAAATGATAGCAGCCATTGTTGCGTTCGCTCCGGGCCGCGGCGGCC
This sequence comes from Bradyrhizobium sp., assembly GCF_016213215.1. GTDB lineage: Bacteria > Pseudomonadota > Alphaproteobacteria > Rhizobiales > Xanthobacteraceae > Bradyrhizobium. The sequence goes on from NZ_JACRAW010000110.1 coordinate 25,357, forward strand.
ATGCCAACGACTTTCCGAACCAGGTCTGCGCGCCGCATGCGCTGAGCGCGGCAGCAGCCGCGTTCGGCAAGGCAGCGCGTGTGCCAATCACATGGCTGGTGGCAAGCAACGACACGTATTTTTCGCCCACGCTCTCGCGACAGCTTGCCGATGCCTTTCGCGGCGGTGGCAAGGTCGACTTTCAGGTGCTGCCGGCTTCAGGCAGCGAAGGTCACTGGATGGTCGAGAATGAAACCGGCGTCAGGCTCGCCGGCCCCGCATTGGAGCGCGCCCTGAAGCTGCCAAAGCCGGTCGCGGCGAAGAAGCCATGATGGTCTACTTCCTGCTCAAATACCTGCACGTGCTCGGGGCGATCGTGATCCTCGGTACCGGCACGGGAATCGCCTTCTTCATGCTGATGGCGCATCGCAGCTCCGATGTCGCCTTTATCGCGCGCACCGCGGCGGTGGTGGTGATTGCCGATGCGCTGTTCACGCTGAGCGCGGTCATCCTGCAGCCCCTTACCGGTTTGGCGCTGATCGCGCTGTCGTCGTTCAGGCTGGCGGAAGGCTGGCTTGTTGCTTCGCTGGCGCTCTATGCGCTGGCCGGCCTGTTCTGGATTCCGGTGGTGTTCATGCAGATCGAGATGCGCGACCTCGCGCGCAAGGCGGTCACCGAGCACCAGGTGCTGCCGCCGCGCTATTTCACCTTGTTCCGTCGCTGGTTCGCGTTCGGCTTTCCCGGCTTCGGCTCGGTCATGCTGATCCTCTGGCTGATGACTGCAAAACCGTTCTGAGCGCCGATGAGCCAATTTGCACCGAACATCCTGCTGTTAGGGGCCTCCGGCCTGATCGGCCGCTTCGTCACCGACGATTTGCGCGCGCGAGGCTTCAACGTGATCGGGGTTGCGCGGAAATTCTCGCCCGGTCAGCGGATGGACCCGCTCGATCTGGAACTGCCGATCCTGTCCATGGATGCTGCGGCGCTGGCGCGCCTCTTGAACGAGCACGAGGTCGGCATGGTCGTGAATTGTCTTGGCGTGCTGCAGGACGGTCCCGGCAGCGATACCGGCGCGGTCCACCGCGATCTCGTCGGCCGCCTGTTGCAGGCGATCGGTGACAACGGTCGCGCAATTCGCTTCGTCCAAGTTTCCATTCCAGGCGGCGAAAATGACGACCGCACGGCCTTCAGCACGACCAAGCGCGAGGCCGAACGCCTGATCGCGGCCTCCGGCATCGCCCATGCGATCCTGCGACCCGGTTTTGTCGTGGCGCCCGCCGCCTATGGTGGCAGCGCCATGCTGCGCGCATTGTCGGCTGTTCCGTTCGACCTGCCCTCAAAAGAGATGTCGACGCCGTTTCAGCCGGTCGCCATCGAGGACATCACGGCTACGATCGCGTTTCTCGCCACGAGCGAGATCGATAGCGCCGCTCTGAAGGCGGTGAGCTGGGACCTGATGCAGGAACAGAACATCACGCTCGCCGGCGTCATCAAGCAGTTCCGCGTTGCGCTCGGCACGGAGAGTCGGCCGCGCCTTGTGATGCCGACGTTCCTGCTCGATCTCGGCGCCAGGCTCGGCGATCTTGCCAGCCGGCTTGGCTGGGTTCCGCCGATGCGGTCGACGGCGATCGCCGAACTCCGCCGCGGCGTTACGGGCGATCCGTCGGCCTGGATCGCCGCAACCGGCATCGTCCCGAAAACCATCGCGCAGATGATCGGGCGGCACCCCGCCACCATCCAGGACAAATGGTTCGCGCGATTGTTTCTGGCCAAGGCGCTGGCGATCGCGAGCCTGGTCGCGTTCTGGCTCGCCTCCGGCTTCATCGCGCTGTTCGTGTCCTATCGCGCCGCCGCCGGCATCCTTAGCTCGCACGGCTTTCCGTCGGCGCTGGTCGATCCGGTCACCATCGGTACCAGCCTGATGGACATGACCATCGGCGTTCTCATCGCCTTCCGCCGCACGGCTGCATTCGGGCTGGTTGCCGGCATCGTCGTGTCGCTCGGCTACATGGTCGGCGCCGCGATCCTGACGCCGGACCTGTGGATCGAGCCGCTCGGCGCGCTGGTGAAGACGGGACCTGCGATCGTGCTGATGCTGGTCTCGCTGCTGATGCTGGACAACAGGTGAGATGACGCGCTGGCCGGATGACGACGTGATCCTGTACGACGGCGTCTGCATCTTCTGCTCTCGCTGGGTCCGCTTTGTCGCCAAGCGCGACAGGGCAAGGCGCTTTCGCTTCACGCCGATCCAGTCGCCCTACGGCACGCGCCTGGCGCAGGCGTTCGGCATCGACCCCGACGATCCCGACACCAATGCCGTGATTCATGGTGGCGAGGTGCTCCTCAAGTCGGACGCCGCACTGACCGTGCTCTCGCTGCTGCCGCGCTGGGGTTGGGTGCGCCTGCTGTTCGCCGTCCCAAAGCCGTTGCGGGACGGCCTGTATAATCTCGTCGCCCGCAACCGATATCGCATTTTCGGGAAATATGAGGCGTGCTTCGTGCCGGACGATGATTTGCGGACCCGCGTGATTGAGTGACGCGAGCGTTAAGACCTGCCCAGCGTTGCCAGTACTTCCATTGCCGCCCGCTCCCCCGAATCCCGCGCCCCATGCGCGGTCGAGAAGAAGTTCGGCGACGTCGCTTCTCCGGCAAAGAACAACCGGCCCTCCACCGGCGCGGCCAGCGCGGCGCGGTCGCCGGCATGGCCGGGCAGCGCGTGCGAGTAGGAGCCGCGCGCGAAAGGATCGGTCGCCCAGCGTGATTCGGCGAGCGGCTTGAGCTTGCGGCGGATGTCGTTGCCAAGAAAGCCTGCGATTTCGTCGATGCTTTGCGCGGCAATGGCGCCTTTGCCGGCATCTTCAAGCTCGCGCGCGAAGCGGCCGCCGAAAAAACCTTCGATGCAGGGTTGGCCGAAGGGACGGATATGATAGGTGCCCATCGCGGTGCGCATGGTGGCACCACGCAGGTTTGCCTCCGTCGGAAACGCGTCCGCGTCTTCCAGCGCCAGCATCACCTTGTCGTCGACACCCAGCGGCAGGCCCGCCGCCGCATCGATTTTGGAGGGCAGCGCGGGCGTAAATCGGATCGCCTCGCCCGCGATCAGATTGGTCGGCACCGTCACGATCACCTTGTCCGCGGTGAGTGTGCCGCGCGAGGTCTCGAGGCGAATGCGTTTCCCCGAATGGTCGACCAGGGTGACGTTGCAGTTCAGCGCAACCGGACAGCTCGCGCCGTAGGCGGCGACGAGCGCGCCATAGCCGCGGCGAACGCGCCAGTTGATGTTGGTGTCCTCATAGGCTTCCGTATCCAACAGCGAGACTTGGTCGAGCTCGCAGCCGTTCACATAGGTCGAGATCGCATCGATCATCGGGTTCCAGCGGTTGCCCGGCTCGAGACACCGAGCGGCCGGACCATCCTCGCCTTTTTGCGCGGCTTGCCACGCGCGCTCATAGAATTGCTCGAGCGCGCGGCTGAAATCGTCGCGCTCTTCCTGCGGAAAAGCGTTGCCGTAGGCGCGCTGGCCCCAAGGCGGAAGGCTCTTGTTGATCTCGAAATCGAGCTCGTGGGCGATGGCAACGAAGGAATTCCTGTCCGCCGAATGCAGCCAGCCGCAGCCGACGTCGAAGATCACCTCCGGCGAAGCCTGGATGGTCCAGGCTCGTCCGCCGATCCGGTCGTGCGCCTCCAGCACGATCACGGAAAGGCCGGAATCCTTCAGTGCGTCGGCAGCACCAAGCCCGGCGGCACCCGCGCCGATGATGGCAGCGTCGACGGAAGAGGGGAGGGGCATGGCGTCGCCGAGTTCATCGTCATGCCCGGGCAAGAGCGAAGCGCGTCTTCGCACCAGATGTCCCGGGCATCCACGAAAATCACGCCAAGTATCGAAGACGTGGATGGCCGGGACAAGCCCGGCCATGACGGATTCTTTGCAGGAACGATAGGAACGGTAGCCTAAGCCACCGCTTCCTTGGCCTTTTCCGCGCGCTTGCGCTCGTTCGGATCGAGGAACTTCTTGCGCAGGCGGATCGATTTCGGCGTGACCTCGACCAGCTCGTCGTCCTCGATATAGGCCAGCGCCTTTTCGAGCGTCATCCTGATCGGGGGCGTCAGCCGCACCGCCTCGTCCTTGGACGTGGTGCGGATGTTGGTGAGCTGTTTGCCCTTGAGCACGTTGATCTCAAGGTCGTTGTCGCGGGTGTGCTCGCCCACGATCATGCCGCGATAGACCTTCCAGCCGGGTTCGATCATCATCGGGCCGCGGTCTTCCAGCTTGAACATGGCGTAGGCGACCGCTTCGCCCTGGTCGTTGGAGATCAGGACGCCGTTGCGCCGGCCCTGGATCTCGCCCTTGTACGGCGAATAGCCGTGGAACAGGCGGTTCATGATCGCGGTGCCGCGGGTATCGGTGAGCAGTTCGCCCTGGTAGCCGATCAGGCCCCGAGTCGGGGCGTAGAACACCAGGCGCAGCCGATGGCCGCCAGACGGCCTCATCTCGACCAGCTCGGCCTTGCGCTCGCTCATCTTCTGCACGACGACGCCGGAATGCTCCTCGTCGACGTCGATCACGACTTCCTCGATGGGCTCGAGCAGCTGGCCGGTCTTGTCGTCCTTCTGGTAGACCACGCGCGGGCGCGACACCGAGAGTTCGAAGCCCTCGCGGCGCATGGTCTCGATCAGGATCGCGAGCTGCAATTCGCCGCGGCCCGCGACTTCCATCGAATCCTTGTCGGCGGATTCGGTAACGCGCAGCGCGACGTTGCCTTCCGCTTCGCGCAGCAGCCGGTCACGAATCATGCGGCTGGTGACCTTGTCGCCCTCGGTGCCGGCGAGCGGCGAGTTGTTGACGATGAAGGACATCGACACGGTCGGCGGATCGATCGGTTGCGCCGGCAGCGGCGTCTCGACTGAAAGATCGCAGAAGGTATCGGCGACGGTGCCCTTGGTGAGCCCGGCGATGGCGACGATGTCGCCGGCTTCGGCCTCGTCCAGCGGTGTGCGCTCGAGGCCGCGGAAGGCCAGGATCTTGGTCAGCCGGCCCTGCTCGACCAGCTTTCCGTCGGCGGAAAGCACCTTCACCGCCTGGTTGGGCTTGATGGAGCCGGAGGTTATACGGCCGGTGATGATGCGCCCGAGATAGGGATTGGCTTCCAGGATGGTTCCGATCATGCGGAACGGACCTTCCTCGACCTGCGGCGGCGGCACGTGGCGCTGGATCAGGTCGAACAGCGGCTGCATGCCGGCGTCCTTCGGACCTTCGGGGCTCTCGGCCATCCAGCCCTGCTTGGCCGAACCGTACAGGATCGGGAAATCGAGCTGCTCGTCGGTTGCGTCCAGCGCGGCGAACAGGTCGAACACCTCGTTGATGACCTCTTGCGGCCGGGCATCGGGCCGGTCCACCTTGTTGATGACGACGATCGGCTTCAGGCCGACCTTGAGCGCCTTGGAAACCACGAATTTGGTCTGCGGCAGCGGGCCTTCGGCGGCATCCACCAGAACCAGGGCGCCATCGACCATATTGAGGATGCGCTCGACCTCGCCGCCAAAATCGGCGTGGCCGGGGGTGTCGACAATGTTGATGCGGGTATCTTTCCACTGCACCGAGGCGGCCTTGGCCAGGATGGTGATGCCGCGCTCACGCTCCAGGTCGTTGGAATCCATCGCCCGTTCGGCGACCTTCTGGTTCTCTCGGAAGGTACCAGATTGCTGCAGCAGGCGGTCCACGAGGGTGGTCTTGCCATGGTCGACGTGGGCGATGATGGCGACGTTACGGATGCTCATGAGCGATCTTTTTTGTTGTCGAACAGTGGGTTAAGCGCGATCTCGCCGGAAAGCCGGTTTCTCTCGTGGGACAACGCTTGAAGACGTGGAAAACGAGCGCATTGGGCCCAAAAAGGAAGCCCGGCCAGACCGACCGGGCACCTAGCGCGTTTGCGTTGCAATATATTCAGGAAATGTGAAAATACAATGCGTGGCTTCGCCCTTGGTTGACGGGATTTCGGCGGCCAGGCCCTCAGCTCCTGCGTCCCCGAATGGCCAATCGCAGCAGCGCGATCCCGCCGGCGCCAAGCGCCAGTCCGATCAACACAAGGGCCAGGATGTCTGGCTCGATCCGCCTGTCCCAGAGCAAAGCGCCGCCGAACAACAGGGCGCAGAAGCCCGGCAGCAGCAGGATGAGGCCGATCACGGCCATTACGGCTGTGAGGCAGCCGCTACGCTTCGCCGGGGGAGGGCCCGGCGGGGACGAGGGGCTGTTCTCGGTGTCGCTCATGGTGGCGAAGCTCGGCCTCTCAGGATGGCAAAAAAGATCAGCGCGGTACCGCCCATTGCCAGGAGCGCGACCCCGAGTGTCAACGGATCGGGGGAGAAGCCGCCCCCCATGTGTGTGGAAATGTCTATGGAAATCACCGCGCACAAAACGCCGGGCAGTAGAAGAACGATACCTATCACCAGCAAGAGCGCCGTCACCCAGCCGCTGCGCTTGGCCGGGGGTGGGCTCGGCGGGGGCGAGGGGATGCTCTCGGTGTTGCTCATGTCCTGCGCCGGCCGCGGATGGCCGCCCGAATCAGGAAAGCGCCTCCGGCGCCGAGGACCACGAGGATCAGGATCAGGACCACCATGTCGCTGTCAAAGTATCTCCGGACTTCCGAGAACGAGGTCAGGACGATCACCAGCGCGCAAGAGCCCGGCAGCAGCAGCACGATGCCGACAATGACCATGAGCACGGTAAGCCAACCGCTGCGTCCCTGCGCTGGCGGCAGGGGTGATGGCGCATTGCCGGATTCGCTCATGTCCGTGTCTTCCCCGAGAGCCGCGCGCGGATCTGATCGATCTGCCCATTTCGATAGAACAGATTGTAGGTGTCGAACGGAATGATCGCGCCCTTCTCCGTCACGAAGTGGATGCAGCTGCGCTTGACGTTGCCGATGCAGAAATTGAAGCGGTCGAGAAACTGCACGATGGTGACGCGGAAGATGTTCTCGTAGCTCAGGCCTTGCGGTACCTCGACCTGCGGCAGGCAGCACAGTAGCTGGGCCACGCGCTCGCTGGTGTTGAGCGGCCCCGAGGACAGCGAGAACAGCTCGACGAATTTGTCGCGCAGCTCCGGGTATTTTTCCGGGCTGATGGTGTTGGGCATGACCGCGAGCAGTTGCTCCCTGGGGATCACCGACGTGACCGGCAGCACCGATTCGCCATTGCGCAGGCCATAGCCGATCGAGATGCCTTCGGGATTGCACGGCAGCGGGATCATGTCGGCCTCGCCGAACACACCGCTTTCGATCACGCGCTTGCGGATCTCCGACAGCATGATTCGGTCGGTGTGCTTGCTGAAGTTTTCGTTGCGGCCGGCGTCCTGCACTGGCTGCAGCGTCACGCCGCGAACGCATTTCCACTTCAAGGCGTGGCGGACGATGTCGCCGATCTCGTGATCGTTGACGCCGCGCTTCACGGTCACCACGAGGCTGGTGGAAAGGCCGTGGCGCTCGAGGTTTTCCAGTGCCTGCTGCCGGATCCTGCGCAGGTCGGCGCCGCGCAGATTGATCAGCGCCTCGCGCTCAAGCGAATCGAATTGCAGGTAGATCTCAAGTCCGCGCCTGTTCTCCGCAAGACGCGCGACAAAGTCCGGCTCCCGCGCGATCCTAAGGCCGTTGGTATTGATCATGACATGCCGGATCGGGCGGGCGCGAACGGCGGCGAGGATGTCGAAGAAGCCGGGATGCAGCGTCGGCTCGCCGCCGGAGATCTGCACAAGGTCCGGCTCGCCCTCGCTCGCAACCAGCGCATCCAGCATCTTCTCGACCTTGGCGAGCGGGGCGAACGTCGTCCGCGCCGGCGAGGATTCGGCAAAGCAGACCGGACAGGTCAGGTTGCAGTGCTCGGTGATCTCGATCAGGGCGAGGCAGGAATGCTGTTCGTGGTCCGGGCACAGCCCGCAATCATAGGGACAGCCGAATTCAGTCCTGCTCTGGAACCTCTGCGGCATGTCGCCGGGCTTGATGAAGTCCTTGCACAGCCGCCAATAGGCCGCGTCGGTGGAGACAAGCGTCGATTGCACGCCATGCTGCTCGCAGCGCTTCTCATACCAGACCTCGTTGCCGTGGATCTGGATCTTGGTGGCTACCGGCGCGAGGCAGGTCTCGCACAGCGACTGGGTCTGGCCCCAGAAGATATAGTTGCGGGCCTTACGCTGCAGCTCGGTCATGCTGCAATCCTGCAGGGGAAGCCGTTGCCAGCATGAAGGCGGCATAGAGCAGAATGAACAGCGACAGCAGGTGAAACAGCGTAAACGGGCCGATCAGTGCGCCGTACGGCTTGAGAAATTCCCATAGGAAGCGTTGCAGCCCGTAATAGAGGAGAACAAGGTAAAAACCATTGGTAACGATAAAACTGTTCCGGTTCAAAACCGCAATGACGTAGACGGCGGCAAAAGCTGCCATGGCGGCGCTTTCATAGAGCTGCACCGGGTGGCGCGCGATGCCGTCGCCGAAATCATGACCCCAGGGCAGGGCCGTCGGCGTGCCATAGGTAAAATCGTCAAGACCGGCGAAATAGCAGCCGAGCCGTCCGATCGCAATGCCCAGCGCAAGCGGCAGGGCAAACCGCGCGCCGGTGCGCAAGGAGATGCCCGCCGTCAATTTGTAGAGCTCGACCGCGACAATGCCGCCGGCAAGCGCGCCTTCAACCGAGCGGGCGATTCCCGGCTGCTCGGAAAAGTAGAGGTTCAGCGTGCCGAACAGATAGGCACCCATTCCGGCACCGAACAGCAGAGCCGCCACATAGGGCAGCTGGAACGATTGCGAAGGAAATTGCAGGCCCCGGCGCGACAGCCACCAGACCGCGCCACCCGCCGCAAGCCATGCCGCGACATCAAAGATCGTGTGAAGAACAGCCCCACTCATGGGGCGATACTAGCGCGGCTTGGTCGACGTGGAACACGGTTTGTGCTCCTCTCCCGCATGCGGAGAGATGAATTGCTCGGGCAAGCAATTCCGTTTCCGCCACTACGCCGTCGCGCGATCTTCCTCATCGGTCGGATAGACCCCGCGCAGGACTTCATCGAAATGGGACTTGACGGATTCGTTGCAGCGGCAGGCGCGGTCTCTCAGCGCGTCTCGGTTGCGCACCAGAATGGCGCCGCGCCTGGTATCGAACACGCCTTCGGCCTTGAAGGTCTGGATCACCCGGCTGGTGTAGCTGCGCCCGACGCCGAGCAGCGTCGCGAGCTGCTCGTGCGTGAGCGGCACGCGTGCGTCGCCGTCGGTGCGCTCCATCGCGGACAGGATCCATTTGGCGGTGCGCTGCTCGATCGTATGGATGGCGTTGCAGGCGGTCGACTGGAAGATCTGCGCCAGCATGCAGTCGGCGTAGCGCGCGAAGACGTTGCGCAGCGTCCTGGACCTCGTCTTCGCCTCGTGCAGCTTGCTGACAGGCAGGCGGACGAATGGACCACCGAACTTGACGAGGATCCGCGCGTAAGCGGGCAGATATCCTTCGCTGACGATGCCGCCGACGGCGCCCTCGCGGCCGACCAGGATGGTCTCAACGTCGCGCCCGTCCTCGTTGGCGACGAGGAAGGTTGCAAGGCTCGGTCCGCAGGGGAAGTAAACGGTCTCCACGTCGTCGCCGGGGTTATACAGAAGCACGCCCGCCTGCGCCTTTTCCTGGGCAAGGTGCGGCGCGATCAACGCGTAGTCGGCACCGCTCAGCCTCCGCAGCAGGTTGTTGTAGGGCCGGCTACCCGCCTCGATCGATCGCCTCAAATCCATCCGAAGATCCCTGCGTTCCAACCGCCACCATAGCGTCACTCGGCCCCACCCTTTGTGCACAAGTGAACAGACATCTGGTGGTTTCGTTCCAGGAACCGACCGACGCGCATCGCCTTTGCGTTCGTCACCGGCTATGGCGCCGAAGTCCTTGCACCGAAGGCGTTTGCGGCCGCCCGCGCCTGCAGAAGCCCCGCTCCAGCGAGGTGCTGGACGCGGTGCTGCGACGCATCCCCTCCGTGAAGCACTAGCCGATCACCGGATCGAGCGTGGTGGACCACAGCTCCGTGTCGGCGCGGTCGCGCAGCGCCACCGTCATCCGGCCGGTTGCGCCCTCGATCCTGACATGGCCGAAGAACTGCATGCCGGCCCATGGCGGCAGGTTCTGCTTGTCCGGTCCCGGCGCCTTGGCGAACTTCACCTCCGGGCCGAACGTGTTGTCGAGCTGGTTCGGTCCGAACGTGCCGGCATGCAGCGGGCCGGTGACGAATTCCCAGAACGGCTCGAACTCCTGAAACTGCGCCTTGTCGGGATTGTAGTAATGCGCGGCGGCGTAATGCACGTCGGCGGTCAGCCACACCGTGTTCTTGACGGGCGCCGTCTTGATGAAGCGCAGCAGGTCGGCGATTTCGAGCTCTCTGCCGCGCGGCGGTCCATCGCCTTGCGCGAAAGCTTCCGAGCCTGCCGGATCAGGGACGATCAGACTCAGCGGCATGTCGGACGCGATCACCTTCCAGGTCGCGCGCGAGTTGAGCAGGCCGCGTTTCAGCCAGGCGAGCTGGTCCGGTCCGAGGAAATAGCTGGCGGGACCGTAAGAGGTCTCCTGGTTCGGGCCGTTGGGGCCGCGATAGCTGCGCTCGTCCAGCATGAACATGTCGAGATGTGGGCCATAGCTTAAGCTGCGGTAGACGCGGCCAGGTTCCACGATGTTATCCCGTATCGGATACATTTCATGGAAGGCGCGCGCCGAGCGCGCCGCGAGCGCCATGACGTTGCGCTCCTTGTAGGCCGCCGGCAGCTCCTTGGACGGCGACCAGTTGTCGGTGACCTCGTGATCGTCCCATTGGACGAAAACCGGCACCTCGGCACTGAAGGCCCGAACATTGTCGTCGAGGAAATTATATTTGTGGGCGGCGCGGAATTCCTCGAGCGTCTCCGCGACCTTGGCCTTTTCCGGCACTGTGACGTTCTTCCAGATCCTGCCGTCGGCGAGCTTCACTTCGGGGAGGATGGGGCCGTCCGCGTAGATGCTGTCGCCCGAGTGCAGGAAGAAATCCGGACGGTGCCTGCGCATGGTGGCGAACGTGAACATGCCGCCGTCGTCGGGGTTGATGCCCCAGCCCTGGCCGGCGACGTCGCCGCCCCATACGAAGCTGATGTCGCGCCTGTCTCCGGGCGCGGTGCGGAAGCGGCCGATTGCCGGCTCGCCCTCGATCGACGTGTGGGCGAGATCGCGGAAGCGGACGCGGTAGAAGATGTCCTGGCCGCTGGTCAGGTCCTGAAGGAGCAACTTCGCGGTGAAATCGCTCTGCGGCAGCGCCACGATCGGCGGCAGGCTCCTCGCATCTCTGAACGTGTCGGTGGTTGCGACCTCTACCAGCATCAGCGACGGCCGATCGGCACGCGCCCACACCACGGCCCCGTCGGCGGAGACGTCGCCGGACTGCACGCCGTGGGTCACGCTCGGCCGGTCCGCGGCGCGGGAGATGTAGGGCATGGCGATGGCGCCGAGTGCGCCGGCGCCGGTTGCGAGCAAGCGGCGGCGCGTCAGTCCGCGCGGAAGGCTGCCCGTTCGGATCGGCATTCATGGACTCCCTGATCGCCCGTCAGACTGCGTTGAAGGCGCGGACAGACCTGGTTCCTGAGATCGAAGTCAGGGGAATGCGTCGCTATGCCGAGCCGGCGGCCCGGAACTGCGCGCTGGTTCGTTGCAGGTTCTGCGGAAGGCTCGTCAGCAACGTCCTGCGATCGGCCACCGCATTGTGGAATTGATCGAGCGCGATGTTGAAGGCGGTAAGCGAACCTTCCTCGATCGCGCCGTCATCGAAGCAGCGCAGTGTGTCGCGCAGGATGTCGTCGGCCTCGCCCTGCATCTGGTCGAGCTCTTCTATCGAGTCGGAGCGCCGGGCCGCCGCGATCATGTCCAGCAGCCGCTCCCGCAAATGGGTATTGCCGGTGCGTTCGTCCCGCTTCAGGTAGCCCGCAAACCACGCGCCGAGCGAGCCCATCGCCGACAGTCCCATCAACCCCCACCAGATGTAATCGCTGTAATTGTCGAGGAAGGTCTTTTCCTCGCCGTCGATGAAGGCGGCCGCGCCAGGATGGGCAGGGATCACCGCGTCCTTGTCGGTATCCGGCGTTTCGATCTTCGCAGCCAGCGGGAATTCCGTCATCAGCTGCTGCCTCACGGCGAATAATTGGCGCGTCAGCGCGGCGACGACCGGTTCGGGGAGACCTTTGCGCGCCACGATGTGATGGGAGAAGCTGATCGTCTTGACCTCGTCCTCGGGACGAGCAGGGGATCCACCGTAAACGCCGGCGGGAATCTCGGCGGCCTCATAGGCCGGATGGTTCTGCACGATCGCTTCCGCCGAGTCGATCGCGAGGAAAGTCGGCGTTCCGCCATCCCTGCTCGAGGCGGCAATCGCATCCGTGGTGATCTTGCTGTTGACCGGACCGGCCGCGAGATAGGCGTCGGCCTTCTGGTTGCGGATCATTTCCGCCGCCTCGTTTGCCGGAAACTGCACGATCTCGACCTTGGCCGGATCGACGCCGTATTGCTGCAGGATCACCCTCAACAGGTTCACGTTGGCCTGAGTGCGGCCGACGACGCCGATGCGATGACCGGCGAGTTGGGTGATCTTGGTGATCTTGGCGCCCTTGCGGCCCTTGCCTTTGCCGGCCGGCGCCACCCACAGCACCACGACGTTCTTGCGCAGCGTCGCCACGGCTTGCGCGTTCTTCGGAACATCGAGATCGCCGCGGATGATGGCGAGATCGGCCTTGCCGTCGGCCAGCGCTTGCGCGCTTTCGACCGCCCCATCGGTCTGCAGCGGGCGCAAGCGGACGTAGGCGCGGTTGTGCGCAAAGCCTTGCGTCAGCGCCTGCACGACCCTCACGTCGTCGCTGTTGGCCGGACCGACCGCGATCCTGAGGGTGACCGGCCGCATCGAAAAATAGTAGCCGCCCGTGATGAGACCGACGAGGGCGAGCACCCCGGCCAGCGTGACAAGCATGGCGCGTCGCACCGCCGAACGCGGCGACGGCGGCGTGGTTGGCTTGGTCACGTCCAGTTCTCCGGTCATGGATCTGGCAACAATCGCTTTACGCCCGTTTTCACGTTGCCGAACAAGCTACCTTTGAACCTTAGCAAATTCCTTGCCTGAAGGGGCTTACATCTGCGTCATGGTTACAGGCTCCCGAAAACCGGCCTGTGAACCACCTCCCCAGACAGGTGTTAGGGTAAGGTTGCACTGAAAAGGGAGGCTTTCATGGCTGAGCGGCTGTCGACGGAAGCGCGCAAGGAAGCTTTGGGCGGCCTGCCAGGCTGGACCGAAATCTCCGGCCGGGAAGCAATCGGGCGCACCTATACCTTCAGGAATTTCAGCGAAGCCTTCGGCTTCATGACCCGGGTAGCGCTGTTTGCCGAAAAGAAGGACCATCACCCCGAATGGCGGAATGTCTATCGGACGGTGGAAGTGGTGCTTGCGACCCATGACGCCGGCGGCGTCACGGCGCGCGATATCGATCTCGCCAGGGCGATGGACGCGATCGCGGCGCAGTTCGGCGCCGCCTGATGTCTTGCAGGGAGCATCGGAAATCCCCACTTTTTCGGCATCGGCTACGACAAGCGGTCGCGCCGGTTGGGAAACGGGAGACTGACGATGGTTGGCGAACACAGCGTGGGCTTTGAGCCCGCCGACCGTCTGGCGCAGGATCGCGAGAGCGTGCGCCGGCGTTTCTGGCGAAAGTTCAAGCGCGTCATGGCGCGGTTGCCGTTCGCGGAAGATCTGCTCGCCGCCTATTACTGCGCGTTCGACCGGCAGACCCCGCGTCACGTCCAGGCCTCCCTGCTTGGCGCGATCGCCTATTTCATCCTGCCGTTCGACTTCGTCGCCGACATGCTGCCGATGCTCGGCTTCACCGATGACGCCGCAATCCTGGCGACTGCGATCCGCCTCGTCGCGACCCACATCACCCCGGAGCACCGCGACGCCGCCCGCGCCGCGCTGAAGCGCGGCAGTGGGGATGCTGCGGCAGAGGCCCACTAGCAACTTGGCCGCGGATTCAGCTTCGGCTCTGCCATTTCAGAAATATTTCATCGCCCGACCAGGCCGGGCGATGAAAGTTTGAGCGCATCGCTGCGCTGTCGCAACGGCGTTCTCTAGCGCTGCTTGCCCGTGGTTGCCTGAGCCCGTGCGTTCCTCTCGGCTTCCCAAGCCTGGAATTGCCGGAATAGCGCTTCCTTATCGGCGTCCGACTGCACCTTCGCCGCCGCGGCGGGGCTCTGCTTCAGGAAGGTCTCGAAGCGTTGCCGTGCCACCGGCTCCACGCCGTGCTGGTCCAGCCACTGTTGCGCGACGGGGAGACGATTCCAGCCGGCAAGGGGAGCCGCGAGCGAAACCTCCTTCCACTTCGGATGGAAGGGCGGGTTCTGGAAGGCGGGGAACTTCGCGAAGAAGGCGTCGACGAAGGTTGCGAGCTTGCGATAGCGATCGGTGTTGGGCGCCCAGTTGTAGGCCGCCAGCACCGCCGGCACGGCGATCGTGTCGACGCGCTCGCCGTTTGCAATCAGGTTCGGATAGTCCGCCGACGACAAGGTGGCCGGCAGATAGTCGCCTTGCAGCGCCTTGTCGTAATCGACGTGTACGAGATGGAATCGGTCGTCCTTGAACGTAGAGACTGACTTGTACGGCCTGCCGCCGCAGACGATCACGGCGTCGATTTCGCCCTTCTTCAGTTTCTCCATCGCAATCCGCTGCTCAATATAAACCACGTTGGGCTTCATCCCGAGCCGCTCGAACACGGTCAGGGCCGTGACGAAGGTGCCGCCGTTGGGCAGGTCGACGCTGATGGTCTTGCCGTCCAGCTCCTTCAGGTTGCGCACGGACTTGGCGGCGAGGACATGCATCTCTTCATTGTAGAGCTTGGTCACATAGGTGAACTGCTTCTTGATGTCTTTGGCGAAGCCCTTCCGCTCCAGAAAGTCGAGCGTGTCCGAGCGCACGATGCCGAGGTCGACGCCCTGCAGGAACAGGATGTCGGCCACGCTTTGCACGGACCCGCGCCCGACGATCGGCAGTACGCGCAACTTGTTGCCGTCGTCGAGCACGGAGGCGAGGTCGGCACCGAACTGCACATAGGTGCCGCCGATGGTGCCGGAAATCAGGGTGACCGTATTGGCGTTCAGCGCCTGCTTGGTCTGGACCGACCCGAACTGGAAGATTGCTTTCAGGCTGTCGCTGATCTTGGTCGGGTCGTATTCCGTTTGGTCGGCGCGTGCCGTGAAGGCGCAGGCCATCGTCATGGCGGCTGCTAGCGCCACCCTCAGGTAGTTGTGCATGTGGTCACCGCTGGTTTGATCTTAAATACTAGTTTTGAAGTTGAGCCAGGCGCGCTCGCGCCTCATTCGAGCCGAGGCGGGCCGCTTTCTGATACCAGTCCCGCGCGATGGCCGGATCGGGCGTGATGGTGCGGATATCGCGCGTGCCGAGCACGACCGGGTCGTAGGTCTGTGCCAGCAGGAACGCCGCAGTTGGGTCGTGCGAATTCGCGGCGCGTTCAAGTAACAGCCGCGCAGGCGCAATGTCGCCGACCTCGAGCATGCCCTTGGCGCGGTTCATCAGCGCCGAAAGCGTCTCTGGATCGAGGGTCTTTGCCGGTGCCGCAACCGGAGACGGTGCCGCAACCGGAGCCGCTACCGGAGCCGGAGCGGGTACCGCAGCCGCAGCGGGGGCAGCAGGTGCGGGCGCCGCCGGAAGCGGAGCGGCGGCCGGAGCCCGGCTTTGCAGCGCGGATTGGTAGGCTGTCGCGATCGCGTCACGGCTCGGTCCCGCCTGTGACGAAATCTCGTTCGCGTCGGCGCGCACCAGGACGATCGGGTTGGTGACGCGAGCCGGATCCTTGGATGGTATCTTGTGAACGACCGGTTCCGCATGCGGTGGCGCAGTCTGTTCCGCGATGACGTTGCTGATCGACGCTTTCGCATTGGCGATGACCACCCGTGCGTCGTCGGAATAGAAGACCGCTCCCAGGATTGCGACGCCGGAACATGCCAGGAATACGGCCAGAATGCGCTTGGTAAGCTTGCTCCCGCGCTCGGAAGGCATTGAGAACTCCTGCGGATCAGGCTCGCCATCCGGATCGGACAGAAACAGTGGCATGGGATCGTGTGAGGGATAACGCGACGTTTCCGCGTGGGCATAGCCGTAAGAGGTCGAGTGCGGATCCGTCGTGAGTTCCTCGAAAGTTCCGAGAACCGGATTGTGCGATCGGCGCGGTGCCGTATGCTCCATGGTACTGCTCCCCTGTTACGCAACGCCGGAGCAGCCGTTGGGAAGGTTGTTTTGTTTTGCCCAGAAGCGCCCCGCTACTGACCCATGTAAATCGAATTTGAATCAGCCCAAAAAGCGACGGTCGTCGGCGCGAATGGGGAGATATTTGGGTTTGATTTGGGCAAGCAGACGAAATGCACCGCAATTTCAGAAGTCGGCCGGCAGATGAACCGAAGCTGAAACCGTCATGCCCGCGCAGGCGGGTTCCGATATGTTCAAAAAACGGCGAAGCTTGCTCTTAGCCGCAGCAAGCATCGGCGACGGCTTGACTCCATCGTCGCGAGAGCCGCCCGGTTCCACCTTGGTGCGGCCGGATGAAATACTCCCACGACGGAGCAATCCTGAGTATTTCCGCGCACGCGCTCTGGATTTGCTTCTTCGCGCGGAGCCGGTCATCGGGCGGCGTGTTGCGCGACCCGTTGCCTCGCAAAGACATCCTGCTCACGGATGCAGGATCACCTTGCCCATGGCTTTTCGGCCTGCGATCACCTTGAGCGCGTCGGCGGTTTGCGCGAGCGGGAAGGTGCGGTCGACGTGCGAGGAGATCTTGCCTTCCGCCGTCCACTTTACGAGCTTCTCGAGATTGGCGCGGTTCTTGGCGGGATTGAGCCGCGCCCAGTTGCCCCAGAACACGCCGCGGATGTCGCAGCCCTTGAGCAGCGCGAGATTGAGCGGCATCTTCGGAATGTCGCCCGCGGCAAAGCCGATGACGAGAAAGCGTCCTTCCCACGCGATCGAACGCAGCGCGGCTTCCGCGTAATTGCCGCCGACGGGATCGAAGATGATGTCGACGCCCTTGCCGTCGGTCAGCCGGCGCAGCCCCTCCTTGAGGTCTTCCTTGGCGTAATTCAGCGTCAGCTCGGCCCCGTGGGCCTTGGCGAATTCGAGCTTCTCTTCCGAAGAGGCGCAGGCAATCACCTTCAGGCCCATCAGTTTTCCGAGCTCGCAGGCGGCAAGCCCGGTGCCGCCGGCCGCTCCCAGCACGGCAAGGGTTTCGCCCGCCTTGGGGCTCGCGCGATCTTCCAGCGCATGCAGCGCGGTGCCGTAGATGATGAAGATCCCGGCGGCGCGGTCGTAGTCGAGATTGTCGGGAATCTTGACGATCGAGGCCGCCGGCAGCGCGATCTTTTCGCGTGCGCCGTTATGGCCACACGAAGCCGCCACGCGGTCGCCGACCTTAAGATCGGTGACGCCGGCGCCAACGCTCTCGATCACGCCGGCGACTTCCGCCGCCGGTGAAAACGGAAACGGCGGCTTGATCTGGTACTTGCCCTGGATCATCAGGATGTCGAAGAAGTTGAGCGCCGCGGACTTGATCGCGATCACGGCCTCGCCCGGTCCGGCGACGGGGTCAGGCACGTCGGCCAGCACAAGGTCGTCGGGTTGACAGTATTGGGAGCAGAGGATGGCTTTCATGGACACACCTGGCGTTCGACCCGGAAAAGTATAGTTGGCTTGCTTCATGCCGGACCGAGGATGAGGTTTCAACCCTCATGGTGGGGAGGCGCGTGCGTGCCCGGTATCCAAAATATGGAGGGATTCAAACGATGTTTCAAACAGGGCTGTTGAAGAAAAAGCGCATCCTGGTGACGGGTGGCGGTTCCGGGCTGGGGGCGGCGATGGGACGACGTTTCCTCGAGCTCGGCGCCGAGCTCATCATCTGCGGCCGCAAAGTCGACCGGCTGGAAGCAACGGCCAGCGAGATGCACAAGGCGACCGGCGGCAAAGTCACGGCCATAAGCTGCGACGTCCGCGACGGTGCGGCCGTCGAAGCCCTGATGGACGCCATCTGGCGCGATGCACCGCTCGACGTGCTCGTCAACAATGCGGCCGCCACTTTCATCGCACAAACCGAGGATTTGTCGTTTCGCGCAGCGGACGCCATCCTCGCGCCGACGCTGCATGGGGCGATGTACTGCACCATCGCGGCCGGACGGCGGTGGATCGAAGGCGGGCACCACGCGATCGTGCTCTCCATTCTTTCGACCTCCACGATCACCGGCCGCGCCTTCACCGTTCCATCCGCGATGGCGAAGTCGGCGCTGCTGGCCATGACCAAGAGTCTCGCGGTGGAGTGGGGGCCGAAGGGCATCCGCACCGTGGCGATCGCGCCCGGTCCCTTTCCCACCCCCGGCGCGTCGGGACAGCTTCGCCCCGAAGGGCGAGATGAAAACTGGGCTTCGCGCAATCCGCTCGGCCGCACCGGTGCGCACGACGAGCTGGCCGATCTCGCAAGTTTTCTGGTTTCCGACCGCGCCGGCTACATCAATGGCGAGATGGTGGTGGTGGATGGCGGTGCGCATCTGCGCAGCTCCGGCGCCGAGGACCTGCTGCAATGGTCGGATGCGCAATGGGAGAAGCATCGCGCTTCGCGCGCCAGGGCTTAGCGTGCGAAAGGTTGCGCCGATTCGAAACACTCCGGTCAATTGCCACGCACTAGCGCGTTCAGCCGCCCACGGCAGCCATCTTTCCAAACCAGGGATTGCGGGCTATCCCTCTGTGGGGACAAACTGATTCAAGCCATCTTCCAGTCACAATATTGAGGGAACCACTCCAGCCATGCGGCGGGTGCTGATAGCTTTCTTGGCTGGTGGACTGGTGTGCGGGGCGGCGGGCTTCGCGCAGGCGCAGACTGCGCCGAAGGCGGCCAAGTCCGAGAATGCCAAGTCCGAAAACAAGAGCGAAAACAAGCCCGATAACAAACCCGCAAAATCGGCGGCCAAGCCGGCCGCGAAGCCATTGACGCCTCCGGGAACGGTTGCGGGGGGTGCCGAGCCGACCCTGATCGGCCAGTTCGGGACTTGGGGTGCCTATGCCGCCTCGCCGAACGGCAAGCGGGTGTGCTTTGCCCTGGCCAAGCCCTCATCCTCGAAAACAAACCCGCCGAATCGCCCGCGCGATCCGGCCTATGCCTTTGTCTCGACCCGGCCGGCGGAGAAGGTCGCCAACGAAGTCTCGGTCATGATCGGCTACATGCTGAAGCCGGGTTCCGAATCGACCCTGGAGGTCGGCGGTGCGTCGTTCGCGATGTATACCCAGGGTGACGGGCTCTGGATCAAGAACGCCGCCGAGGAAGAACGGATGGTCGACGCGATGCGCCGCTCGAGCGACCTCGTCGTCAAGGGCATTTCGGCCAAAGGGACCGAGACGACCGACACTTTCTCGCTGAAGGGCTTGTCCCAGGCGCTCGACAGGATCGCGCAGGACTGCAGGCGGTAAGGCGCTTTTGGGCCGATTTGACGTTGTTCGGCGGCTCTGGAACGCCTATCTGATGGCTGTTTCCCCTCATGGTGAGGAGGCGCTTCATGCGCCGTCTCGAGCCATGAGGCCGAGCTGCCCTATCCGGGCTTCATCCTTCGAGACGCTCGCTTCGCGAGCTCCTCAGGATGAGGTCGAGAATTTTCCAAGACAACAGACCATGACCGTCGAATTGATCGAAACCACTTCCCCTGCCGGGCTTGTCTTGGAAAAGACCCCGCTCGAGACCTATGTCGCGCCGGCAAAACCGTCGCTGATCGGTCTGTCGCGCGCTGAGCTCGCCGAGCGGCTGGGCTGGATCGGCGTGCCGCCGGCGCAGCGCAAAATGCGCGTCCAGCAATTGTGGCACTGGATCTATTTCCGTGGCGCCACGAACTTCGACGAGATGACCTCGATCTCGAAAGAGACCCGCGCCGAGCTTCAACAGCACTTCACGGTCGATCGTCCCGAAGTTGTCGCCGAGCAGATTTCCAGCGACGGCACCCGGAAATGGCTGCTGCGGCTGCCGAGCGGCGACAAGATCGAACGGCCGCACGAGATCGAGTGCGTCTATATCCCCGAGACCGACCGCGGCACGCTTTGCGTCTCCTCCCAGGTCGGCTGCACGCTGAACTGCGCGTTCTGCCACACCGGCACCCAGCGCCTGGTGCGCAATCTCACCGCCGGCGAGATCGTCGGTCAGGTGATGGTCGCCCGCGACCGCCTCAACGATTGGGCCGACCGAGACACGCCCGGCGGCGGCCGGCTCGTCACCAACATCGTGATGATGGGCATGGGCGAGCCGCTCTACAATTTCGACGCGGTGCGTGACGCGCTGTTGATCGTGGCCGACAATGAAGGCATCGGCATTTCGCGCCGGCGCATCACGCTGTCGACCTCGGGCGTGGTGCCGAACATCGTTCGGGCCGGCGACGAGATCGGCGTGATGCTGGCGATCTCGCTGCACGCGGTGCGCGATGAACTGCGCAACGAGCTCGTGCCGCTCAACCGCAAATACCCGATCGCCGAGTTGCTGCAGGCCTGCCGCGATTACCCGGGCGCCTCGAACGCGCGGCGCATCACCTTCGAATATGTGATGATCAAGGGCGTCAACGATTCGCTCGACGACGCCAAGCTGCTGGTGAAGCTGCTCAAGGGCATTCCGGCTAAGATCAACCTGATCCCGTTCAATCCCTGGCCGGGCACGGCCTACGAGTGCTCGGAGTGGGACCAGATCGAGCAATTCTCCGAATACATCTTCAATGCCGGCTATTCCTCGCCGGTGCGTACGCCGCGCGGCCGCGACATTCTCGCCGCCTGCGGTCAGCTCAAGTCGGAAACCGAGAAGTTGTCCGCCCGCGAGCGCCAGGCGCTGCGTGCCATGGCGATGACGGACTAGGCGGATTGTGTGAATGTCCATTGAACCTCGTCATTGCGAGGAGCGCAGCGACGAAGCTATCCAGCCTGCTTCGCCGGCGGGATTTCTGGATTGCATCGCTCCGCTCGCAATGACGGCAACGTCGGCTCTTCCCGCATGGCACTGATCGGCCGCCTCTTCGTGATCCTGATCGGCTTCATCGCCGCGTGTCTTGTGGCGGGAATGATCGTTGTCGGCGCGGTGCTGTTTCCGGAATTCAGCGATCTCGGCGCCGGACCGGTCGATGAGGGCGTCTTCGAAATCCTGCTCGGCTTCGGCTTCATCTTCGTCTCGGGCTTTGCGCTGTTGCCGGCAATGGTGATCGTCGCGATCACCGAGGCGTTCTACATCCGCGGCGCGCTGGCTTATGCGGTGGGCGGCGGGCTGGTCGGCCTCGCCTGCTATCTCGGCCTCGTGCCGTTCGATCCCGACACGCTGCAGTTTACGGGCATCGTCCGGCGGCACCTCGAGATCATGACCGGCGCCGGCATCGTCGCAGGTGTCATCTACTGGATGATCGCGGGCCGCAATGCCGGGGCCTGGCGCAAGCCGTCGCCGCCGCCCAAGCCGCCACCGCCGCTGCCGTCGCGTTCGCGATCCGACGCGATGTGATGCTTTCTTTATCACTCACCCTCCAGGGCCCCTCCAGGGGAGGATGGGCAGCGTGCCTAATCCCTTTCCATCCCCGCCTGCCTCGGTTAAACCGCGCGCCATGAACCGGACCGGACTATTCATCGCCCTGTCGCTGTTTGCCGCGATCGCGCTGGTATTCGGCATTTATCCCGAACTCGATCTCAAGCTGGCGGCGTTGTTCTTCGATCCGCAGACGAAGAGCTTTCCGCTCAAGCTCAACCCCGTTGCGCGGGTGGCGCGCGATGCCGCGATGTGGATCGCGTGGGCGTTCGCGCTGCCGTCGATCGGGGCGCTTCTGATCAAACTGACCTGGCCGGACCGGCCTCTCCTGGTGTCGGGGCGCGCGATCATTTTCCTGGTCGCCACCCTCGCACTGTCCGCCGGCGTGCTCACCAACTTCACCTTCAAGACCTATTGGGGCCGGCCGCGCCCGGTGGTGGTCACCGAGTTTGGCGGCGAGCTGAAATTCATGCCGTGGTGGGATCCGCGCGGCGGCTGCGGGCGCAACTGTTCTTTCTTCTCGGGCGAAGGCGCGACAGCGTTCTGGACGCTGGCGCCGGCCGCGCTGGCGCCACCGACCTGGCGGCCGCTCGCCTATGCCGCGGCGACGGTGTTCGGCGCGGCCACCAGCCTGTTGCGTATGGCTTTCGGCGGCCACTTCTTCACCGACGTGGCGATCGCGGGCATCGTTACCTTCCTGGTGATCTGGCTCGCCCACGGCTTCATCTACCGCTGGCGCCGGACCATTTTGTCGGATGAGGCGATCGACGCCGCGCTGACCCGGCTGGCCTGGCCGGCATACCGCTTAAGGCAGCGCTGGCGCCAGCCGGGGTAATCCGATCCCAGCGAACTGCCACCCTTGTGCTAAAACGACATCAGCTATCTCGACCGATTGGAAGCTCCATGAGTACGATTCTGAAAAGCCTGCCCAAAGGGGAAAAAGTCGGCATCGCTTTCTCGGGCGGTCTCGACACCAGCGCGGCGCTCCTGTGGATGAAGCAAAAAGGCGCCCGCGTCTTTGCCTATACCGCCAACCTCGGCCAACCTGACGAGGCCGACTACAACGAGATTCCGCGCAAGGCCATGGACTTCGGCTCTGAAAAAGCCAGACTCGTGGATTGCCGCACCCAATTGGTTCACGAAGGTATTGCCGCCATCCAAACTGGTGCCTTCCACATCAGCACCGGCGGCACCACGTACTTCAACACCACACCCCTCGGTCGCGCTGTGACGGGCACGATGCTGGTGGCGGCCATGAAGGAGGACGGCGTCAACATCTGGGGTGACGGCTCCACCTTCAAAGGCAACGATATCGAGCGGTTCTATCGCTATGGCCTGCTGACCAATCCGAACTTGCGGATCTACAAGCCCTGGCTCGACCAGCAGTTCATCGACGAGCTGGGCGGCCGCGCCGAAATGTCGGCGTTCCTGACCGCCAGTGGATTCGACTACAAGATGAGTGCCGAAAAGGCCTATTCGACCGACAGCAATATCCTCGGTGCAACCCACGAGGCCAAGGATCTTGAGCGCCTGGACAGCAGCATCATAATCGTCAATCCCATCATGGGCGTGCCGTTTTGGCGCGACGACTGTATCGTTAAGGCCGAAAAGGTCACTGTGCGGTTTGCGGAGGGCCAGCCCGTCGCGCTGAACGGCCAGACGTTCGCCGATCCGGTTGCGCTGTTCCTTGAGGCCAATGCCATCGGCGGTCGACATGGCCTCGGCATGAGCGACCAGATCGAGAACCGGATCATCGAGGCAAAGAGCCGCGGCATTTACGAAGCCCCCGGCATGGCGCTGCTCCACATCGCCTACGAACGCCTGATCACTGGCATCCACAACGAAGACACCATCGAGCAATACCGGATTGGCGGCCTGCGCCTTGGCCGATTGCTCTACCAGGGGCGGTGGTTCGATTCTCAAGCCCTCATGCTGCGCGAAACCTCCCAGCGTTGGGTGGCTCGCGCGGTCACCGGCGAGGTGACGCTCGAGCTGCGCCGGGGCAACGACTACTCGATCCTGAACACCGAGAGTCCCAACCTGACTTATCAGCCGGAGCGGCTGAGCATGGAGAAGGTGGGCGATGCGGCGTTCACGCCAGCGGACCGTATCGGCCAGCTGACAATGCGCAACCTCGATATCGCCGATACCCGCGCGAAGCTGAATCTCTACGCAGAGACAGGCTTGCTGTCGACCGGGGAGGGCTCCCAGATCTTCAGGCTCGATAGCGACAAGAGCTGAACCGCGCCGGCGCGCCCTTGACAATGGCCGGGATCGCTCCCGGCCATTTGCATTTGGCGCCGATCGCCCGCCGCGACGCGCTGCGCCTGCGCACGCTCGGCCAGCGCAACAGGAAGCTCGGACTGTAGGCGTCAGGACAACGCGGCCGGAGCGAACAGGAGCTTCACGTAGTTCCGGAACAGCAATATCTGCCGTTCCAGGCGCCTCGGGTCGTTCAGCGTCTTCGACATGATGATGCCGCCGTCGACGACGCAGGACAGCATGTCGGCGAGATCGTCGAGATCGATTGCCTCGCGAGGCGGATACGCGGCGGCGATGCCTTCAAGGATCTTGCAGAACCGCGCGTTCCAGCCCCGCACAGATTGCGCGGTGAGGTCGCGCACCTCGCGATCGAACAGCCGTTCCTGATAGCAGATGCTGGCGATCAGGCAGCCGGGATGGCCGTTCGGCAGGTCGGCCATCACCTCGGCGAGCAGCTTCAACGAGATCAGGAACGCCTGCAACGGATCGTCGGAAAGCTGACGTCCGCGCGCGAAGACGTCGTCGAACAGGCGATCATTGGTCTCGACGTAGCGGCGCAGCATTTCCCGCGCCAGCGCATTCTTGTCCCTGAAGTGATAGAAGAAGCCGCTCTTGGTCAGGCCAGCCTCGGCGATCACCTCCTCGATCGAGGTTGCGCCGAAACCCTTGGCGAGCACGGCCGCTTCCGCGATTTCGAGAATTCGCTCGCGCGTTGCTTCGCCCTTCCCCATTCGACGCCTCCAAGAACTGTACCGGCGGTGCGGATTCGGTCGCGGGCACCGCACCGCGCGCCCGCACGTTTCGCGCAAGTATCTGATTTGTATCTGTTTGCAGCCCCAGGTTCAGCCCTACCACGAGCCGCCTAGAACGCCGCGACATTATGCGGCACCAACGGCGGCAAATCGGAGATGGCGTGGCGAGACATACGAAAGCGCTGCTCCCCGCAATGGACGGAGTTGGAAATGGCCAGATACAGACGCGACCTGCCGCAACGCCGGGGCGGCATCTTCCTGACCGACGGCGGCATGGAAACCACGCTGATCTTCCACAAGGGATTGGAACTGCCCCACTTCGCAGCGTTCGTGCTGCTCGACAGCGCGGACGGCCGGCAGCACCTCAAGCAATATTACGAAGCCTATCTCGGCATCGCGCGGCGGCATGGGCTCGGCTTTGTGCTCGACAGCCCGACCTGGCGCGCCAACCCCGATTGGGGAGCCAGGCTCGGCTATGATTCGGCCGCGCTCAAGGCGATCAATGTCCGTTCCATTCGCTTTCTCGAGGAATTGCGAGGCGCGTGGGAAGCGCCGAACCGGCCATGCGTGATCAGCGGGGCGATCGGTCCGCGCGGCGACGGCTACAAGGCCGGCAACATGGATGCGGCGGAGGCGGAAGCCTATCACGCAGCACAGATCTCGGCCTTCGCCGAAGCGGGAGCCGACATGGTGACGGCGTTTACGCTGACGAGCATCAATGAGGCGACCGGCATCGTGCGCGCAGCCAGGGCGCACGATGTTCCCGTGGCCATTTCGTTCACGGTCGAAACCGATGGCCGACTCGTGAGGGGAGAGCCCTTGCGGCAAGCCATCGAAACCGTGGACGGCGCAACGCAGGGCGCTTGCGAATATTTCCTGATCAACTGCGCTCATCCGACCCATTTCGAGGGCGCGCTCCAGGCAGGCGAGGCATGGGTCAAGCGCATTCGCGGCGTCAGAGCCAACGCGTCGGTCAAGAGCCACGCGGAACTCGACGAATCCGAAGTGCTGGATTGCGGCGATCCTGACGACCTCGGCCGCCGCTATCTCGATCTCAGACGCTCGTTTCCCGACATGAGCATTCTCGGTGGCTGTTGCGGAACGGATCACCGGCATGTCGCGGCGGTTTGCGAGGCCTGTATGCCGCCGCAGGCGCTTAGCGCCTGACGAAGAAAATGGCCGGGATCGCTCCCGGCCATTTGCATTCGTGCCGATCGCTCGCGTCAGCGCGGCGGCGCGATGCCGGGCGGAGGCGGCGGCAGCGACGCCTGTCCGCCGTTGAGCAGCGGCGTGATGCGGCGGACGGTGACGCGCCGGTTGAAGCGGCTCGGGCCCGAAGTCTGTTCCTTCAGATATTGCGAGCCATAACCCTGCGAGGTCAGGTTCTCCGCGGGTACGCCGAACTGCTGCGTGAGCAGCGTGGCGGCCGATTCCGCGCGGCGGTCCGACAGCGACAGGTTGTCGGTGTCGTTGCCGGTCGCATCGGTGTGGCCTTCGATCAGGAACACCTCGCGCGGGTTGCGCTGGATCGCGCGGTTCAGCCCGTCGGCGATCACCTGCAGCTTCTCTGCCTGGTCGGGGGTGATCTCCCACGACCCTAAATCGAAGTTGATGGTGTTGAGGTCGATGCTCGGCATCAACATGCGCACGTTTGGGCTGTAGCGGATCTCGTCGAGCGAGTAGCGGCGCTCGACGCGGTCCACCGGCGGAGCCTGCATGGTCTCGTAGATCAGCTCCGGCGAGGCCTCGTCCGACTCCACGATGTAGCGGTTCGCGGGGATGCGGACCATCGGCGGCGGCAGGTCGACATAGTAGCCGCCGACCGCGCGCGGATCGCGATAGCTGTTGTCGATGATGATGATCTCGCGGCCCATCGGGTCGCGTCGGATCCGGCGCATCAATTGGCCGTCCTGACCGACGACGGTGATGATCTCGCTGCCGTCGGGACGAATCACGACGGTGCGGGTCTCGCCGCCGACCCGCTGGGTGCGGATGTCACGCGCACCGTAGCGGAAGCGCTCGAGCTCGTTGTGCCGCACGATCCCCATCCCCGAAGGGTCGCGGATGATGACCCGGCCGGGCTCGGTGATGATGGTGCGGCCGTCCTGCACGACTTCCCGCCGCTCGTTGCGGAAGGCGTCCATGCGCGTCGGTCCCTGCGGCGCGGCTCCCTGCGGCACCGGCGTCAATGCCTGTGTCGGGGCCGGTGGGGGCGGCGGCAGCGGGGCCGCGACGGTCGGCGCCGGGGGACGCGTCACGGGTGCGCCGGCCGGCGGAGCACCGGCCGGTCCGGCTGCCGGCACGCGGCTCGGCGCTCCCCCATTCGCTGGCGACGGAGGCGGAGACGTGGCGCCTTGCCGGTCGGGAGGCGGCGCCATGCTTCCACCCGCTGGTGGAGGAGCACCTGGGGTCGGCGAGGGAGCAGCGGTCGGCGCTGGCGCGGGTGCCGGACCGGCGCGGCCCGGAGGCGGCGGTGGGGTGGGCGTCGGCGCCGGGGTGGGCGGGACGCGCGTGGCCGGGCCCGCCGCAGGCGGCGGGGGTGCTGCCGGAGTTGGTAGCGCCTGCGGCTGTGGTGCCGCGGCAGGTGGCGGCGGCGGACGGGTTGGCGTCGGCGACGGTGCGACGCGCCCCGGCGTTGTCGCAGCCGGAGGCGGCGGCGGAGGAGGCGGTGTCGCCGCGCGAGGGGGCGGCGGTGTCCGCTCCTGCGTCTGCGGCGCCGCCGCGGGTGGCGGTGGCGCCTTCGGAGTCGCCGCGGGTGGCGGCGGCGGCGGCGGAGGTGGCGCCTGACGCGTGCTTGGCGGAGGAGGAGGTGGTGGTGCCGGCCGAGTGGCAGCCGGCGGTGGCGGCGGCGC
>NZ_JACRAW010000009.1 GCF_016213215.1 Bradyrhizobium sp.
GAACTTGATGCCCGAGATCCGCTCCAGCTTCGGAATCACGTCCTGCCTGAGCTGCTTGACCATGTAGCTGATCATGTCCCTGGTGATCTTGCCGTCCGCCATGTAGGGCGTCTGGAACATGATGGTCTCGCAGCCGTATTGCCGGCGCAGCAGTTCGAACCACTTCATGAAGGTGAAGCAGCCGGTATAGGACAGGAGAAGGACATCGGGATTCGGCAGCGGGCGGCCGTTCGGTCCGATGTTGCCTTTGGCCATCATGCCGATATCGGACTTGACGTAAGTGCAGACGTCCTCCGAGTGGCCAAGCTTTTCGGCTTCCAGGACGTAGGCTCCGCTTTGGCGGCGAAGCCCGTTCTGGATGGCGTTGATCTCGGGGAGATTGTTGACGAAGCCGAAGCACATCAGGAGTTCGTTCAGGTTGCCCGGAACGAAGGTCGCGGCAACCTTCTCGCCGTTCTCCTTTGCGCTGGCGAGACGGTCGTAGTGGGCGTTGACCATCTCCTTCTGCCTGGCCATCGAGGCGTCCTTGATGACTTCAGGCGAGGGGGCCTTTGGTGTGACGATAACCGTCATGTTCCGCTCCACAGTTTGATGGAATCGGCGAAAGTGCCGGCCTGTTCTCGGATCGGCTGCATCTGGCCGGAATTTTCCGCGTATTTGAACGCGATCTGCGGGATATTGTGCTTCTTGAGCACCGCCTGCAGCATCGGGCGCTCCAGCAGGCCGGGATCGCAGAAGCTGGTCATGGCGAAGATCACGCCTTCGGCGCGGTTCCTGCGCACACTGTCGACCAGATAGAGGCCCTTCTTCGCCTCGTCCGGTTCGTACTTCGGAGGCGTCGATTTGGAGTCGTGCAGATAGGCGCGCGCCAGGTTGGTCAGCGGATCGCCGGCAAGTTCGACGTCGGAATTCTCCCAGCGCGTGACCAGGATGAAGTCGTCATCGACGATGTAGCAACCGGCTATTTCGATGGACCTGATGAGGTTGAGCGGCGGCTGTTCGCAGAATACACCGGAGATGACGACCCGCGCATTGTCCTTGCGCGGCCGCTGCTGGAGGCGGGCGGCGGCGAGATAGTCGCGCAGCATCTTGTTGTGCTCCTCGACCGGGATGACCATCCCGGCGCGAAGCAGCAGGTAAAGCTCGGACGAGGGTATGTTCCACGGTTCGTCCGCGCGCAGTTGATAAGCCTCGCGGACCAGCCTGCGGTTTTCGTTGAAGACGGCAATCGAGGCGCGCAGCGCCTCGTCCGTAATCGGCTTGCCGGTCATGGCGGAAAGCCAGTGACAGGTCTCTCGGAGCTCGCTGACGTAGAATTCACCGCCGAGATCGTCTTCGAAATTGTGCGGCAGGTCGATATAGCGAGCTCCCTTGTCAGGGAACATCAGCTTCCACATCCCCGACAGATTGCGGATCACGTCGCAGATCGATGGGAACATCATGCCGTCGACGAAGTCGAGGCGGCCCGATACGCCGAGTTCGATGGTCGAGCGGGGAATTCGGCAGATGTAGCTCTGGTAATAGGCGTCGCCGTGGATCACCTCGAGCTGATCGCCGCCGCCGAAGATTCCGAGCGGCAGGCCGCCCGCCGCATGCACGAGTTCGCGCGGCGCATAGTAGGGCATGAAGCCGATGACGATGCGGCCGGGTTCGGCTGCCTTCCACTGGCGTGCGGCGGCAAAGGTCAGATCACTGAACAGCTCCTCGCAGCGTTTGACGATTTCACCCGTCGTGGGGTTCGGCCTGTCAAGCATGCCTGGAATCCTCCCGGCTTAGAGTGGAACGTTCGCTGAAGGCGCTCTTCGGCGTGAGGGCAGATTGATGCGGGGAAGCAAGCAGGCAATCCGTCGCGCGCTTATGCGACGCTCATCGCGATTCATCACGCCCATCGGCGTCCTCCCCGAACTCGTTTCCTGTCTTTCGGCTTCCCTCGTCAACGCGGTTGCGGGGAGCGCTCTTAATTTGTAATCTAGTATTAGAATGCGAATTTAAAATTGATCTGGATCAACCGCACTTCACGGGAGGGAGGAAAGCATGATCACGAGCGGGGAAGCCGTGTCCCTGTCGATTGCGCTGACGGGTTCGGGCGGTGCCGGCGTGATGACCGCGGGGCAGCTGCTCCTGGAAGCGGCAACGCGCTGCGGCCTCTACGGCCTGATGACCCGGTCGACAGGTCCGCAAATCAGGGGCGGCGAAGCGGCGGCCATGGTCCGTCTCTCGCCCAAGGTGGTGCAGTCGCCCGGCGACAGGTTCGACGTCCTGCTCGCCCTCGATTTCGACAACGTCCAGCGCTTCGCGGCGGAGCTGCCGCTCGATTCGTCCGGCCTTATCATCGCGGACCCTGCGGCCGGCGATATACCCGCCTTTCTTCGCGCTTCCGGAGCGCGCGTCGCGCAGGTGCCGATGGCCAAGCTTGCCAAGAGCGTGAGTGGCGGGCGCAGCGCCATGATCGCGCTCGGCGTCCTCGCCCGCCTCATCGGCTTACCGGAGCAAGCCGTCAGCGACGCCGTTGCCGCATCGATCGGGCGCAGGAAGCCGGAAGCGCTCGCCGCGAGCGAAGAGGCGTTGCAACTCGGGTCCGCCCATGCGCCCGACGTGACGATTCCTCGTCTTGCGACTCCCGCGAGCAAGCCCCAGGGCCGCTGGTCGATCAGCGGCAACGAGGCGACCGGCTACGGCGCGATCAGGGGCGGGGTGAAATTCGTCGGCGGCTACCCGATCACGCCCGCCACGGAGATTCTCGAATGGATGGCCGGTGCCTTGCCGCAATGCGGGGGAGCGCTGGTTCAGGCCGAGGACGAACTCGCCTCCATCAATATGGTGATGGGCGCGAGTTTCGGCGGCGCACCGGCATTGACGGCCACGGCCGGGCCGGGATTGTCCCTGATGATCGAGTCTCTTGGGCTCGCGGTCGCTTCCGAGACACCGATCGTGGTGGTCGACGTGATGCGTTCCGGCCCATCCACCGGGATTGCAACCAAGTCGGAGCAAAGCGATCTCAACATCGCCGTCTACGGCCTGCACGGCGATGCGCCTCATGTCGTCACGGCCCCCCTGTCCATTTCCGATTGCCTGCTGACGGCGCAATGGTCAGTGCATCTGGCGGAAAGCCTGCAGACGCCCGTCATCGTGCTGTCGGACCAGTCGATCGGTCAGGCGCGTGCGGTCATCGACAGACCGAAAGAAATCTCGTTCGGCACAAGGCGCCTCACGCCGACCGAGCCGATCGATAACTATGCGCGCTATGCGGCGACCGAATCCGGCGTTTCGCCGATGTCGATTCCCGGCCAGCGCTGCGGGCAATACACGGCCGATGGGCTGACCCACAACGCAAGAGGAGTTCCGTCGAGCCAGGCGCAGGATCACGTCGAACAGCTGCACAAGCGGCAGCACAAGCTCGATGCATTCGACTTCTCGACGCACTGGGCCGAGATCGATGGCCAAGGAGAACTCGCGCTGCTGACCTGGGGCTCGTCAAGCGAGCCGTTGCGCGAAGCGATCGAGATCGCGCGCAGCCAGGGAATCAACGTGAAACTGATTGCGCTCCGATTGATTTCGCCGCCGCAACCCGCGCTGCTGGCGAGGGCACTGGAAGGTGTCAGGCGCGTGCTGGTGATCGAGCAGAGCCATGGCGCGCAGTTCTGGCGCTACCTGCGCGCGTACTACGATCTGCCTGCCGAGGTCGTCTCGATTGCCTGTCCCGGTCCGCTGCCGATCAGGCCGGGCGAGGTCCTCGCCCACATCCAGAAGGGAGCCAGCGCATGAACAGGATGGCGGACATGAGGCGCGAGTTCAAGCCGGCGGATTACAAGTCATCCGTGAAACCGGTGTGGTGTCCGGGATGCGGCGATCATTCGGTGCTGTTGATGTTCCAGCGGGCGCTGGCCGAGCTTGCCCTGCCGCCGGAACAGGTTGCGATCGTGTCGGGGATCGGCTGTTCGTCGCGCATTCCCGCGTATACGAATTGCTACGGCTTTCACGGCGTTCATGGCCGCTCGCTTCCGCTTGCCACCGGGCTCAAGGTAGCCCGGCCGGATCTCACGGTGATCGTTGCCAGCGGCGACGGCGACGGCTTTTCGATCGGCGGCAACCATTTCCTGCACGCCTGCCGTCGCAATATCGATGTCACCTACATCGTCATGGACAACCGCATTTACGGCATGACCAAGGGCCAGCCGTCTCCGACGACCGAGCCGGACTGGGAAACGGACATTGCGCCGGAAGGCACCGGGGTGACGCCGTTTCATCCGCTCGTCATTGCGCTTGCCTCTGGCGCCAATTTCATCGCGCGCGGCTTCTCGGGTGATCTGGCGGGCTGTACCAGGCTGATCGTGGAAGCGGTACGTTGGCCCGGCTTCTCATTTGTGCAAATTCTCAGCCCTTGCGTGACGTTCCGGGCCGACCAGCAGAAGGCGTGGAGGGAACAGGTTCGCAAGGCCGTCGTGCCTGAGACGGACGATCCCGCTCGCGCGGCCCGGCGCCTGATGACCGACGACGGGTTCAACACCGGCATTCTCTATCGCGGCAAGCGCGAAGCCTACCGTCAGCAGCCGTTCGGCGATTGCGACCCGAGCTTCCTGGAGGCCGAATTCGAGGTTTAGGAAGAAATCACCACTGCTGTTGAGATATCGGGTTCGGCCGCCCCTCATGGTGAGGAGGCGCGTAGCGCCGTCTCGAACCATGAGGCCCGAAGCGGGCCTTCATCCTTCGAGACGCTTGCTTCGCAAGCTCCTCACGATGAGAAGATATAGCGGGAGGAGTGCGTCTGGCCTTTCGCGTCGCTCGTACGCCCGAAAGCGCTATTCGGCAGCAACCCGCGCCGCGCGCCCGGGGCTACGCTCATTCTTGCGTCGCTCGCTGTCGATCATTTTGACCAGCGAGGTGATGGAGACCGAACGCAACGTAGCAATCGCGATATCGTCGATCTCGGTCAGGATCCTGTGCAGCGTCCGGCTCTCGGTGTTGTCGCGGATGTCGGCCTGATCGAGATCAGGCGAGGGGTCCTCGAACAGTTCGACGACGTCCAATAGCGTCAGGCGCTTGGGATTGCCGCAAAAGCGGTAGCCTCCGCCTCGTCCCCGCACCGATTCGATGAGCCGCGCACGCACCAGCGTACGCAAGACCTTGTTCAGGTGGTTGAGCGATATGTCGTATTTCCTGGCGATGTCTGCGGCATGCGTCTGCTCTTCTGCGTGCGTCGCAAGTTCGAGCACCGCATAAAGTCCGCAGATGGTCGCCTTCTGCAGTTTCATCGATTCGGGGTCTTTCCGTCTTCCATCCCGGTTCGGCTCAGATGGAAATAGCCTCTTTTTGGCCTGCCACCTAGTGCCTTCGCTCCCGCACATTCTCGGCGCGGAAGGCTCCAGGACGATTCTCCGCCGTTAATTAGCGGAATGGAACGCGCTTCATTTGTTGTACGTCAACCAATATCCTTTTCCATCTGGATATAGCGACCGAAGATCATTCCTTGACTCCGGAAGAACGCCAGCACGAGCTCCGAATCGCGCTCGATCAGGGTGGATACCTTGTCCACTCCGGCGCGCCGAAAGATCTCGCAGATCTCGTCGAACAGGCGCGTACCGATATTCTTGACGCGCATCTTGGGATCGACGGAAACGGCGAAAACCCAGCCGCGAGGATCGGCACCGAACTCGAAGTCGCGGATCTCACCGGTGATGAAGCCGACGATCTGCCCCTCGACCTCGGCGACGAGAAAGACGCGCTTGTCCGCATGGGTATCCGAGAATTGAGCAAGCTTGTCGCGCCAGTATTCCGGTTTCGATCTTCCGCTCGTTGCCTGGTCGAGCTTCACGATCGCCGGCAGATCGGCGCTCGTGGCTCGCCTGATGCGAGAGCCATACGCTTTCCTGCTGTCTTCGCTCTTCGCTGCATCCATCGTGGCAGTTGCCTTGAGCGCCGCTTTCGCCCGGGACTTCAGCCCCCCGCCTCGTTGCGAGGAAATCTTTCCTGACATTCTGGTACTCTAATACATATTTGGCAAGGCAAATATCGCCTGGAGCGGGAAAGTCGCTTTTCCTGTGCTTCAGATATCGACGGCTATCTTGCCGAACTGCGTGCCCGACTCGAGATGGGAGAGGGCGGCGTGAACGTCATCGAGTTTGTAGCGGGCGTCGATCGGCGGCCGGATGCGGCTTTGCGCGCACCACTCGATGAGGCTCGAGAATTCGTCCGGATTGCCGAGGGTCGATCCGAAGATCTGCAGCTGGCGGATGAAGACCCGGCGCAGATCTGCCGGCGGCTGGTCGCCGATGGTCGCGCCGCAAGTTGCGATCCGGCCGCCGCGGACGAGGCATTTCAGCGCCGCGCTCCATATCGCGCCGCCGATGTTCTCGATCACCACGTCGACGCCGCGGCCCTGCGTCAACTCCATGACCCGGGCAGGAATCTTGTCCGGTGGGGCGTCGATGGTGGCATCGGCTCCCAGTTCTCTGGCGCGGTCGAGCTTGTCTTTGCTGCGTGAGGTGACGAAGACGCGGGCTCCGGCGGCCTTGGCAATCTGCAGCGCTGCCTGCGATACGCCGCCGCCGACCCCAAAGACCAGCACGGTTTCGCCGGGTTGAAGCCTGGCCTTGGTGAACAGCATGCGCCATGCCGTGAGATAATTGACACCGAGCGCGGCTCCCTGCGCGAAATCCACAGTGCCCGGCAGAG
Organism: Bradyrhizobium sp.; assembly: GCF_016213215.1. GTDB lineage: Bacteria > Pseudomonadota > Alphaproteobacteria > Rhizobiales > Xanthobacteraceae > Bradyrhizobium. The sequence goes on from NZ_JACRAW010000009.1 coordinate 6,673, forward strand.
GCAGAGCGTTCTGGGCGGGAAGGCAGACAAATTCGGCCATGGTTCCGTCGCGATGCTCGCCGAGCAGGCTCATCCTGGCGCAAAGCACCGGCTCGCCGCGGCTGCAGAATTCGCAGCGCCCGCACACGATCCCGGGATACAGCGTCACATTGCGGCCGATCAGATCGCTCGAATCGGCTTCTTCGATCACGCCGGCACCATCGACGCCCATGATCTGCGGCAGGCTGTGGGTGATGCCGGCACCGCTGTCGCGCATATAGAGATCGACGCGATTGACCGTCGCGGCTTTCATGCGAACGAGAATTTCACCAGCTCCGCGCCGCGGGATCGGCCGCTCTCCAACGGTGACGACCTCATTGCCGCCGTGGCCGGTCAAAAAAGCTGCTTTCATTGTTCCTGCCTCAAATATTTCTCGTGCCGATGCCCGCTATGACGTCATCGCTGCGGACGCAGCAAACCTCACAATTCGTTGCCGCGCAGCATCTCGCGGAGCTTGAATTTCTGGATCTTGCCGGAAGGCGTCGCGGGCATCGCCTCGGTCAGGATCAGGCGCTCCGGAACGTACTGAATCGCGACCTTTTGCGACTTGAGAAATTCCGCCATCGCCGCCTGGTCGATGGCCTGGTTGAATTTCGGCACGATCACCGCGCAGGCGCGCTCGCCGAGACGTTCGTCCGGGTAGGCAATGATCGCGACTTGCGCCACCGCAGGGTGCCTGTAGAGCAGGGCCTCGATCTCGACGACGGGTATGTTCTCGCCGCCTCTGATGATGACGTCCTTGCTGCGGCCGGTAATGCGAATATAGCCGGCCGCATCCATGCGCGCGAGATCGCCGGTGTCGAACCAGCCGTCGGCATCGGTGCCGTTCCATTGCGGGCGTTTAAGATATCCGCCGAAGTTCGAGCAGGCTCGGACGAGAAGCTTGCCGGGCTCGCCGGGCGGCAATGTCTTGCCTTCGGAGTCGGCGATCTTGATCCCGACCCCCGGCAGGGCGCAGCCGTCGGTCGTGAAGGCGCGGACGTCGTCATCCTCGAGCCTGATCAAGGTAACCGCGCCGTTTTCGGTCATTCCCCACGCCGAAACGATCTTGGTCCCGAGGGTCTTGCGCGCCTGCTCGACCAGCGGCCCGGGGATCGGAGCTCCCGCGCAGAGGAAGGTCTTCAGGCTCGGCACCGCTTTGCCGGTCTCCGATACCACGCGCGTGAGGTCGGTCAGGAAAGGCGTGGAGGCCATGGTGAAGGTGACACCCTCCCGACGGATCACATCGGCGGCTACTTCCGGATTCCAGATATCCTGCAGCACGGCGCGGGCCTGCAGCATGATCGGCATGATCAGGCCGTACATGAAGCCGGTCTGGTGTGCCATCGGAGAGGCCATCAGGACGACGTCGTCACTTCCGAGCTTCAGCCTTTCCGCGTAGGGAATGATGTTGGACATGAGCGTGTTGGCCGAATGCATCACGCCCTTTGGTTCGCCGGTCGTGCCGGAGGTGTAGATCAGTTGCGTGATATCGTCCGGCCCGGGACGGTTCGCCGCCAGTATGTCGCGCGCGTCCGGTTGCTTCTCCCATTCCGGTTTCGTCAGCAGCGTATCGAAGTCGTCCGCGCCGCCACCGTCGACGACAACGATACGCGTCAGCGACGGAAGCTCCGGCTTCAGGTTCCTTGCCATGGCCTCGTGGTCGAAGTTCCGGAACTGTTTCGGAACAACGAGGACCTTTGCCTCGCCATGCCTCAGCATGAAGCCGAGCTCCCGCTCCCGAAAGATCGGCATGAGCGGATTGAGAACGGCGCCGATGCGTGAACAGGCAAGGTACAGCGCCGTAAACTGCCACCAGTTCGGCAGTTGCATGGCAACGACATCGTTGCGTCCAACGCCAAGACGAGACAGCCCGATTGCGATGCGATCGGCCAGCGTTGCGAGTTCCCGGTAGGTAAACTGGCGAACCTCGCCGCTGTCCGCGCGGACTGCGGTCAGTGCGCGCTTGTCGGGGCAGGCGGCAACGCAGGCGTCCACATAGGTATTGATCGTATGGTCATGCCAATATCCGCGTGCGATGCTCTCGGCGCGCCGCCTCGGCAGGAGAACGGCATCGAATTCCATGTTTCCTCTCCAATGTCGTTGCCACGATTCGCGTTCTTGTTGTCAGGCCGGGACCGCGTTGCGGCCGGCACGGGCGCGCGCGATAATTGTCTTCATGATCTGGGCCGTGCCGTCGCCGATCTGAAAGCCGAGCACGTCGCGGAGCCGCTGTTCCATCGGACCACGATCATAGCCGCCGTGGCCGTGCATCAGCAGGCACTGATGGACGGCTTCGTATGCGAGCTTCGGCGCCCACCATTTGCACATGGCCGCCTCGGCGCTGTGCGGGGCTCCCCGGTCTTTCAGCCACAGCGCCTGCAGGCAAAGCAGACGCGCCGCCTCGACCTGGGTGTCGAGATCGGCGAGGGGATGCGACACGCCCTGAAAGGCCGACAGCGGCTTGCCGAAGGACTGCCGTTCGGCGACATAGACCCAGGTCTCCTCCAGAGCGACGCGCGCAACGGCGAGGACCTGCAGGCCGATCAGGGCGCGCGAGAAGTCGAAGCCCTGCATGACCTGCACGAACCCCTTGTTCTCCTCGCCGAGGCGATGGGAAGCCGGAACGCGGACATTCTCGAAGAAGATGGAGCCGCGTCCGATGGCGCGCTGACCATGGCAATCGAATCGACTTCTTGTCACGCCGGGCAGGTCCATCGGAACCAGCACCGCCGTTACCCCATGGGCGCCGGAGTCGGGAGCGCCGGTGCGGCCGAACACCACGGCCGCATCGGCCTGATCCGCAGCCGAAATCGACGTTTTCTCGCCGTTGAGGATGTATTCCTCGCCAGCGCGTTCGATCTGAAGCCGCAGGTTGCCGGCATCGGAGCCGCCTCGCGGCTCGGTCAACGCGAGCGCGAGCAATGCCTCGCCGGCGATCAGCCGACTGAGCCACGGGCGGACGACCTCGGGCCGGCCGTGATGCGCGAGAATCTGGCCGTTCAGCGAGCCGAGCAGGTTGATGTAGGAGATGGAAAGATCAGCGCGGGCGATCTCCTCGTGGATCACGCCCGCGGCCAGGCAGCTCATGCCCAGGCCGCCAAATTGCTCCGGCAGCTCGGGCGCGATGAACCCCATCGCGCCCATCTGTTTCATCAGCCCCCGATCGAGAACGCGCGTCCTGTCGCGTTCAAGATATCCGGGCGCGACGCGATCGGCCGCGAAACGGCGGGCCTGCTCGCCGAGCGCGACCAGATCTTCGTCCAGATATGGATTCACCTTGTCAGCTCCCGGGGCTTATGTCGGCTCGCCGCCTGAGACGGTCTTTGAACGATGTCGGTGCGGTCCGCTATTTGGCGAACTTGCGGAATTCGGGTTTGCGCTTCTCCTGCAGCGCTTTGACCCCTTCGCGCGATTCATCCGTTTCGTAGTAGAGCTTGAGGGCATACATTCCCATGCCGGCGATGCCGGCCTGGTGCGCGGTATCCATGTTGAAGCTGCGCTTGGCAATTGCGATCGCGGTCGGGCTGCGTTCGCACAATTCCTCGCCCCACTTCTGCACTTCCGCATCGAGCTGGTCGTGCGGCACGCAGGCGTTGGCGAGCCCCATCGCGACCGCCTCCTGCCCCGTGTAGCGGCGGCACAGGTACCACATCTCGCGCGCCTTCTTTTCTCCGACCACGCGAGCCAGGAAGGCGGTTCCATAACCGGGATCGACGGAGCCCATTTTGGGGCCGACCTGGCCGAAGATGGCCTTTTCGGAACAGATCGTCAGATCGCAAATCGTGCACAGCACGTTGCCGCCGCCGATGGCATAGCCCTGGACGCGCGCGATCACCGGCTTCGGCACGTCGCGGATCGCCGTATGCAATTCTTCCATGGGAAGGCCGATGGTGCCGCGCCCATCGTAGTTGCCGTCGTGGGACGACTGGTCGCCGCCGGTGCAGAAGGCGCGGTCACCCGCACCCGCAAGCACGATCGCGCCGACGTTCTTGTCGTAGCCGGCCTTGTACAGCGCCTTGATCAGTTCGTCGCACGTCCTGCCGCGAAACGCGTTCATCTTGTCGGGACGGTTGATGATGATCCAGGCGACGCCGTTGCGGATTTCGTAGATGAGATCCTCGAATTCCATGACTTTACTCCCGCACTCCAGATTAGCCGTTCATGGTCAGTCCGCCGGAGACGCTCAGCACCTGGCCGGTCACATAGCCTGCGTCGTCGCTCGCGAAGAACAGGATGGCGCCCGGCAAATCCTCGGGCTGGCCGATCCGCCCGAGGGGAATTGAGCGCTTGAAAGCTTCCTCGAGCTTTTCCGGGTTCCCGGCGCCTTCCTTGTAATCGGCAAACAGGGCCGTGTCGGTCGGTCCTGGACAGACCACGTTCACGGTGATGCCATGGCGGGAATGTTCGCGGGCGATCGTCTTCGAGAACGCCACAATGCCGCCCTTGCAGGCTGCATAGACGGCCTCGCCCGACGATCCGACGCGGGCGGCATCCGACGAAATATTGACGATCCGTCCCGACCTCCGCGAAACCATGCCGGGCAGCACCGCGTGATGCATATGCAGTGCGCCGACAAGGTTGATGGCGATGAGCCGGTCCCATTGCGCCGGTTCGGTCTTGGTGAAGGGACGGAAGACGTCCCAGCCTGCGTTGTTGACCAATATGTCAACGGGTCCCAGGCCGGATTCTGCCGCGGCGAGGGCGGCATCGACGCTCGTTCTGTCCGTTATGTCGCAGCGAAATGCCTGGGCGACGCCGCCGTCCGTCCGGATGGAGGCCGCGACCTTCTCCGCCGCATCGAGGTTCAGATCGAACACGGCGACCCGCGCGCCCTCCCGGGCAAACCTGCGACACGTCGCGCCGCCAATGCCGCCGCCGCCGCCCGTGACGATCACAGTTCTGTTTTCGAAACGCTTCATGGCACCTCCCCGTCGCGCTTTGGCCTCTCTCGGGCCCTCGCCCCGGCCCCGGGGTAATATCCTTGCCCGGACCAGATATGACAATATATTGTCATAAGATGTCCCCACTTACAAGAGCGCTCGCTTCATGCCGAAGGTAAAGACGAACGGAACTCGAGAAGAAGCCAAGCTTGAACTGGCCAACAGGCTGTTCTTTCGTCTCTATCAATGCGCCAACATGTTGCATAAGACCGGAAGCCGTGCGGTCGAGGTCGAAGGTCTCACCACCCAGCAATGGGCTGTGCTCGGCGCGCTGTCACGCGAAGGCGCGCAGCACGGGGTCAGCATCGGCGATCTTGCCAAGTATCTGATGGTGAGCCGGCAGAACCTGGCCGGACTCGTCGGCCGGATGGAGCGTGACGGCCATATCGCGGTAGCTGCCGACACCCGCGATCGGCGCTCTCGAATTGTAACGATGACCGCGGCGGGCCGTCGGGTCTGGCAGGACAGGGCGCTGCCAAAGATCCATGCATACTACGACAAGGTCCTCGCCGACTTTTCAATCAACGATATCGCGCATGCGCTCCACTACCTGCTCAAGATGCTGGAAGCCATGCAGCGGATCGACCAGGGTGAGCCTGGCGCCGACGATTGATGGTCGCGCGAATTGTCAGGTTGCGGAGCTTCACGGGCCGTTGAGCAAGCATTCAGAGCTCTAAGTTGGCGCGTGATCGAATCTGCGCGCGGAGTGCTTCGGGCGGCCGAAGGAATCGGGTACTGGAAACGTCAAGCACGCCCCGCCAGTCAACGGTTGCTCCATGATTCGGCTGGCCGGACGAGGGAGAAAGCATGCTGACCAGGTTCGATCAAAACACCATCGTCATGCTGACGGCGGCTCTGGATTATGTCTGCAAGAAGATCCCCGCCGACAAGGATAGCCATGAGCTGAGAAGGCGCATTGCTGACGAGCTGGTCGAATCTGTCCGGGCAGGCCGGGGCAACCTGATCGAGCTGCAGAATGCGGGGCTGAAGGTTGTCAGAAGGGAAACCGAGCAGCCCCGCTTCGGCTGGTTTGGTCTGAGGCGGTCTCGGAGGTGAAGGGGCGATCGAGGGAGGATGTTGGTGTAGGGCTCGTACAGGGAGGTGCCCGTCAAGAGTTCGTCTTCAAGTAGATACGCAGCCGGGCCTTGGATACGACCAGCCAGGATTCCTTGAACGTGCCGCGGGGCAATTGCGCAAATGTTTCCTGTTGCGCGTTTCGATCGCCACGTGATCTCTTTCCGTGGATTAGATTTAAGCAGTTTTTTGGGAAATTCGTGATGTCGGACATCAACATCGCCCTGGCCAAGCTTAACGATCGCCTGCTGCGTCTGGAAGGCGAGCTGTTTGTACTACGAACGATTGCCAGGGCAGCGCTCACGGTCGGGGATGAGTCGGCGGTGCGTATGCGGCGGGTCGTTGAGGCAGCCAAACTTGCCCTTGAGGACGAAGCCAAGCGTCCCTTGGACCGGCCAACGCGGAAGTACGTCGAGGCGGCGACCGCCATGATTGATGAACTGCTCGCGGAGGCCGCGCAGCCCGGTCCGCTGCTTACAGTGATAGATGGCGGTAAGGCTGAAGACTGACGATCGGGTATGAGCGACCGCCGATCTCTGGCGTCGTCGTTGACACGCTGACGCTGGTGGCCGCCGTCGATGGCAAACACGCGGCTTCGTCCGGGAAGCCCGATGTGACGGGTGGCTGCAACCTCTCGGATCCATCCGTCTCGGCGCGCGGAGTTGCCAGGTGACGCCGGCGTGACGTTGGCAAATGCCAATCACGCCGGTCATCACCATGGCAGCTTTTCGTTATTGCGCGACCTTGACCGGCGCCTTGTCGAACGTGTGCAGGTAGGCGATCAGATCCTTGATCTTCTGCTCGTCCTTGAGGCCGGCATAGGCCATCTTCGTGCCCGGAACCTTGGCTTTGGGGTCCTTGATATAATCGGAGAAAGTCGCCTCATCCCAGGTCAGGCCCGAGCTCTTGTTGCCGGCCGAATAGCTGTAGCCATCGACGGTTCCAGCCTTGCGGCCGAACAGCCCGTTCAGCACGGGGCCGACGGTGTTCTTGGCGCTATCGCCCACCTGGTGGCAGGCCTTGCACACCACGAATACCTTTTCGCCGGCGGCCGCGTCCTGGGCGGACGCATTGCCTGCGGCAAGTCCCATGGCCAGGGCGGCGAGGACCAGTCGTTTCATTCATTTCTCCTTTGGGAACGGGGTCAGAACGGGATAACCGATAAGCGAAAATAAGCCGCCCATCAAATGGCCGGTTTCAAAGCCGTATTTTTTGTGCCGGTCAAGTGAGCCTGTTCCACGCGGAAGGGTTTCCTCAAGTTAAACCGCTCCCACCAGGTTGCGCTGGTGCGAGCGGTTCGCAGAAGGACCCGCAAACTTGAACGCTCTCACCGAGATTCGCGCTGCAACAGCGTCTGAAACGTTCAAGGACCTCTCCGTGATGTCCTGCTATTGGGTTTTCACCAGAGGACATCCGCCTTCAGCCATCGGACGGAACGCCTCCGCGCCGGGGATCGTCGCCATCACCTTGTAGTAGTCCCAGGGATATTTCGACTCCTCCGGCTTCTTCACCTCAAGCAGATACATGTCGCGCACCACGCGGCCGTCCTCCCGGATAACGACATCCTTGCTGAAGAAATCATTGACCCGCAACTCCTTCATCTTCTTGGCGACCGCCACGGAATCCTTGGTATTCGCGGCGTTGACGGCTTTCAGATAATGCAGCACCGCGCCGTAGACGCCGGCCTGCACGCTGGTGGGCGCCCGACCCTTGTGGCGCTCCATGAAGCGCTTCGACCAGGCGCGGGTTTCGTCGTTGAGATCCCAGTAGAAGGCTTCCGTGGCGACGAGCCCGTGCGCTTCCTTGAGTCCGATGCCGTGAACGTCGGAGAGGAAGATCAGAAGTCCCGCAAGCTTCTGGCCTTGATTGACGATGTTGAATTCGGCCGCCTGCTTGACGGAATTCACCGTATCGGCGCCGGCATTCGCCAGCCCGATGACTTTCGCCTTCGATGCCTGCGCCTGAAGCAGGAACGATGAGAAGTCGGGGCTGTTGAGCGGCGCACGCACCGCGCCGAGGACGCTGCCGCCGGCCTGCTCGACGAAGCGCTTCGCGTCGTCCTGCAGCGCAATCGTGCCGGCATTGTCTCCGGTCAGGAAAAACCAGGTGTTGCCGCCGCCCTTGACCATCGCGCGAGCGGTACCATTGGCCATCGCATAGCTGTCATATGTCCAATGGATCGTGGTCGGTGCGCACCTCTTGCCGGTGAAGTCCGTGTGAGCCGGTCCGGAAAGCAGGAGCATGCGGTTGGTGGCCTGCGTCACGGACAGGACCGAGAACGCGGTGGCGGAATGCGGGACGTCCACGATCGCATCCACGTTCTCAACGTCGACCCAGCGCCGGGCGATGGCCCCGCCGATATCCGGCTTGTTCTGATGGTCGGCGCTGGTCAGCTCGACGGGCTTGCCAAGCGCCTTGCCGCCGAAGTCCTCGATCGCCATTTGCGCGGCGACGATCGACCCGGCGCCGCCAAGATCGGCGTAGGGTCCGGACTGATCGTTGAGAATTCCGATTTTGACCGCCGTCTGCTGTCCGCTCGCGGTCGACGCGAAGCAGATTGCCGCGGTCATGATGGCGGCTGCCAATCCTCTCTTCATGGGCCTTTCCTCCTCCTGCACAACGATTAGGGACGGGTGGCCCCGTCCTTTTTTGTACGATAGCCCGACAATTAAGTTTGATAAAGCCCTAAGGGAACATACCTCGAATTCGGCTGCATCAGCTAAATACTGGAGTATAAACAGACATATACGCTGAAAAAGCGGTAGGACCGTCATGCCAGCAACCTTCTTGACGCCAAAATAATTGTCAGACAATCATACGAAAAAGGTCGCCGTTTGATGTCCAAAGCCGCTGACGATCGAGCCCCATTGGCGCTACCGACAGGGATCGCGCTGAAGGGCGCCGAGGAAACGCGCCCGCTTGATTGGTACGGAATTGCTCAGCGACTTGAGCGCAGCGGCCTCGCCTTCGACCGAACCTTCACGCCGCGACAGTTTTCGGGCGGGCTCGCCAACCTGAACTTCCTGGTTCGGCTCGAGTCCGGCTGGGTCGTGCTGCGCCGTCCACCCGATGGACCGCTGCCTCCCGGCGCCCATGACATGCGGCGCGAACACAGGATCCTTTCCGGCCTATGGCGCGAACTGCCCCTCGCGCCTCGCAGCCTGCATTATTGCGATGATGCGGCGGTGGCCGGCGCGCCGTTCCAGCTGCTCGAATTCCGATCCGGGGTTGCCGTCCGCGGTGACCGGATGGCACCGCTGGGCGAGACCGCGGTCGTTGCGCGCAGCCTCGCCAACACGATGATCGAAACCCTTAGCGCGATTCATGCGGTCGATGTTCGAAAGGCAGGACTTGAAGATCTCGGCCGGCCGGGCGGCTTCTTCCGGCGCACCGCCGCGAGCTGGGTCGATCGCGCTTCCCGAGTGATCGAAGGCGGATTGTCCAACGACGCTGCGGCGATCGCCGAATGGCTCGACCGTGCGCCGGCTCCGAAAGTCGACCGTGCCACCCTGCTGCACAACGACTTCAAGCTCGACAATCTTCTGCTTGATTCGGCGAGCCTGATGCCGACGGCAATTCTCGACTGGGACATGGGAACGCAGGGCGATCCGCTGTTCGATCTTGCGACGACGCTGAGCTATTGGTGCCAGGCGAACGATGCCGCGTGCATGCACCGCCTCGCGCAGATGCCGACCGCGCGCGAGGGCTTTCCCGACCGGGAAGCGGCGGCGCAGATGTACGACCGTATCACGGGCCGTTCGATCGCGGAAATCAAGCCCTACCGCGTCCTGACCATGCTCAAGCTTGGCGTGGTATTTCATCAACTCAACTTCCGATACCGGTCGGGCGAGACCAACGACGTCCGCTATGCGGCGTTTGGCGATCTGGGCAACGACCTCTTCGCCTTCACCCTGCAAATCATCAACGACAAGATATTCTAAAGGTGCTGCGCAAATGGACTTCAGCCTGACGAGCGAGCTCCGCGAGCTTCAAGACCGCACGCAATCCTTCATACGGGATACGATCATTCCCTATGAGAGAGATCCGCGGCGAACCGCTCATGGACCCGACGATGCACTGAGGCACGAACTGATCGCGCATGCCCGCGCGGCCGGCCTGCTCAGCCCGCACGTGTCCCGGGACATGGGGGGACTCGACCTCACGCATTTGGGCAGAGCCGTGGTCTTTGAAGCCGCCGGCTACTCCATGCTGGGGCCGGTCGCGATGAATTGCGCGGCGCCGGATGAAGGCAACATGCATCTGATGGAGAGGATCGCCACGCCGGAACAGAAGGAACGCTGGCTGCGACATTTGGCGGCGGGCGAGACGCGCTCCTGCTTCTGCATGACCGAGCCGCATCCCGGGGCCGGTGCGGATCCTTCGCTGTTGATGACGACCGCGGTCAAGAGCGGGGATGAATTCATCATCAACGGGCGCAAATGGCTGATCACGGGAGCCGAAGGAGCCGCCTTTGCCATCATCATGGCCCGCACGGTCGTGGACGGGCAGGATGTCGGCGCCACCATGTTCCTTTGCGATCTGCCGATGCCGGGTTTCCGCTGCGTTCGTTCGCTTGATACGCTCGACAGCTCGTTCACGGGAGGGCATGGGGAGATTGTTCTGGAGGATCTGCGGGTGCCCGCGACTGACGTGCTGGGCTCGATCGGGGAGGGATTCCGCAACGCGCAGGTTCGCCTGGTGCCGGCGCGCCTCACTCATTGCATGCGGTGGCTGGGCGCGGCCAGGCGCGCGCACGACATCGCGCTGGAGCATTCTCGCCGCCGGCATGCCTTCGGTAGCCCGATCATCTCCCACGAAGGCGTCGGCTTCATGCTCGCCGACAACGCGATCGACATGCATACCGCGCAGCTTGCGATCCGACACGCCGCCTGGCTGCTCGACCAGGGCGAGCGTGCCGACCTCGAGAGCAGCATGACGAAGGTCTACGTTTCCGAGGCGGTCTGGCGCATTGTCGATCGCTGCGTCCAGGTTCTGGGAGGCCTTGGGATTACGCGAGACACCGAAGTGGAACGCATCTTCAGGGATGTGCGCGCCTTCCGGATTTACGACGGTCCGTCCGAGGTCCACCGATGGAGCATTGCGCGCAAGCTGGGCAGGGTGAGGACGTGACGGCCGCGCAAGGCGGCAGTTGCGGGTTTTGCGGATGATGCTACGGATGAACGACAAGTAATGGAGGAAGACATGGCGGACGCGCTCACGTCCTATCGTGCAGTCCAGCAGGCGTTTCGCTGGGATGTCCCGGATACGTTCAACTTCGCCGCGGACGTCGTCGATAGGATCGCGCGCGAGGCCGACGGTCCGGCGCTGATCTGGACCAATGCGGCGGGAGAGGAGCGCACGTTTACGTTTTCGGAAATGTCGCGGCTGGCCTCGCGCTTCGCCTCCGCCTTGCATCAGCGCGGGCTGCGAAAGGGAGATCGCATCCTGGTGATGATGCCGCGCATTCCGGAGTGGCAGATCGCGATCGTTGGCTGTCTGAAGCTCGGCGCGGTTCCCATTCCCTGTATCGAGATGCTGACGCCAAAGGACATCGCGTACCGAGTGGAGAATTCGGGCGCCCGCGGCGCGTTCGTCAGGGCGGAGCATGCCGGCAAGTTCGACGGCCTGGAGTCGATGCTGCCGGTGCGAATCTGTATCGGCGAAGCATCGAGCTTCGAAAGCTACGACAACGCCATGGCGGCGGCGAGCGAGGATTTTGCGGCGAGCCCGATGGATAAGGACGATCCCGCCATCCTCTATTACACGAGCGGATCGACGGGAAACCCGAAGGGCGTGCTTCACGCCACGCGGGCACTCTATGCCTGGCGCATGTCAGCTCGCTACTGGCTTGGTCTCTCGCATGATGACGTCATCTGGTGCACGGCCGACACCGGCTGGAGCAAGGCCGGAACTTCGATCCTGTTCGGACCCTGGAGCTGGGGCGCTTGCGCCCTGTTCTACGATGGCCCGTTCGAGCCGAAACAGCGGCTTCACCTGCTTGAGAAATACGGGGTCACGGTTTACTGCGCGCCGGGAACGGAGCTCTTCCGCGTCGTGGCGGAGGACGTCAGTGCCTACAATCTCGGAAAGCTTCGCCGTACCGTCTCCGCTGGCGAGGCGTTGAACACGGTGGTATCGGACAAGTGGCGCGAGGCGACAGGGCGGCCGATCCTGGAAGCCTATGGTCAAACCGAAACGCTGATGACTGTACTCAACATCGTGGATACGCCGCAGAAGGCCGGTTCGATGGGGCTTGCAGCTCCCGGCGTCGAGCTCGGTGTCATCGACGGCAACGGCCGCAGGCTTCCTCCGGGAACGGAGGGCGACATCGCGCTGCTCACGCCAAATCCTCAGCTGATGCTCGGCTATTGGCGCGACGAAGCACGCACCAGGGAATCGTTCGTGGACGGTCCGGACGGCCGCTGGTTCGTGACCGGAGATCTCGGCGTTTGCGATGAAGACGGGTATTTCTTCTACCGCGGCCGGCGTGACGACATCATCAGTTCGGCGGGATACCGCATCGGCCCGTCGGAAGTCGAGAATGCGGTTCTGGAGCACCCGGATGTGCTCGAGTGCGCGGTAGTCGCTTCGCCGGACAAGGAACGCGGGGAGATCGTCAAGGCATTCATCGTGCTGCGTCCCGGCGTTGCGGCTTCGGATGCTCTCGCGGAGTCGATCCAGGAGTGCGTGAAACGGTCAACCGCGCCTTACAAGTACCCGCGCGCCATCGAATTCGTCGGCGAGCTGCCGAAGACCGCGACCGGCAAGACGCAGCGCCGGGCTTTGCGCGATCTGGAGCAGCGGCGATCCCAGCTTTCGAACGGCGAGCAACCGGCAGCGTGAGAAGCCCGACCTTGATGGCGGCGAGCGTGACGGCGCATCATCAGGTTTTCGCGATTGTCAGTCGGCCAGAACGTAGGTCACCTCTCCCATAGGGAGAGGTTCGGCGCGAAGCGCCGGGTGAGGGGTGCGGTCTCCCGCCAGACCTGAGCCCTCTCATGCCTTAGGGCTCGGACCTGGCGGGGCCGACGACCGTTTCCATGTCGAGGTTCGCAAGCTCGTAACCGCGCTTGAAGTCGGCGATATGCCTTTCCATCCAGGCCCGCGCCTCGCGCTCGTCCTTGGTTTTGATTGCCTCGATAATCTTCTGGTGCGCGAACAACAGCCGGTCGCCCGCATTGAGGCGGGCAAAGACCTTGTAGAAGGCGGGATAGAACAGCTGGCTTATCGGGGCGAGCGACAGCTGAAGTGCGCGGTTGCCGGAGGCTTCCGCGACGAGGTGATGGAACTCGATATCGAGTTCGGTGAGGTTGTGACGGTTGTCGAGCGCGTATCTGGTCCGCTCGAAATTGTCCGCAAGCTTGTCGATCTGCTCCTGGGTGGCGTTGCGCGCCGATGCCTCGGCGGCCAGCGGTTCGACGGCCTGCAGCACTTCCCAAAGCTCGCGGAACGTGACCTCCTGAAGGATCATCGCGGCTTGCACGCCTTTGGCGAGGTCCGCACTGCGAGGCGCCGTAACGTAGAGTTTCTTGCCGCCATCCCTGCGGCGAACGAGGCCGTTCTGTTCGACCACGCGAATGGCTTCGCGGACGGTGGAGCGGTTGACCTTGAGCTGTTCGGCGAGCGCCATTTCCGAAGGCAGGGCTTCTCCGACCGCAATCTCGCCGCGAATGATCCTGTCCCCGATTTCGCGCGCCACGATCCGATAGGCCGGCTCGTTTCGGATCGGCTCAAGCTTTAAGGCCAAGTGTCCCACCAATGGTAGAATGAGGCCGGTTGTCCCCAAAGGCGCCGTGCCGTCAACGATTGCAGTTGGGAATTATAGTTTGATCGTCCGACCATTCAACAGATAACGGTCGCCTGCAATCCCGGTCGCTCGGATCTGATCCATCGGCAAGCCTCACCAAAACGATTGCCTCTCAACCAGGTCTCGGCCGGACAAAGGTCCGGAAGAACTGCCCGGCGTCTGAGCCTGTCGATGACGCGATCCATTGTCGGACAGTAGTGGAATTGTTGGAGGGTGATGGAGTAGTGTCTGCCACGGGGGTCGGCGAGGATGGCTGATCCGGCATCCGCACTTTCCTCGTCACCTGGGGGGACACTCGTGACGACACCCAATCACATTGCGATCGTTGGCTGCGGCTTCACCGGCACCAGCGCCTTCTTTCAGCTCGTCGACCGCTATCCCGTCAAGCAGATCACGATCTTCGAGGCGACCGGCGACTTTGGTCCAGGCTATCCCTACCGGTTGGATGAGTGTGCCGAGTACCTGCTCAACAATACGAGCGATACGCTGTGCCTGGTCCCTTCCAATCTCCGGGCCTTCGTGACCTGGCTGAAGGGCCGGCCCGATCTCGCCCCGGGCCTCGACGAGAAGGGGCACTTGCCGAGATGGGTGTACGGCGCGTTTCTGAAGGATGCTTTCGCGGCCACCTGCACGGTCGCGGCAATCAAGGGGATCAATGTCAGTCTCGTGTCTGAGGAAGTCACGGCGCTGCGAGAGACGGCAAGCGGCCGGGTCATGCTTCGATCCGCCTCGGGGGAAGTCGAAGCAGACGCCGCAATTCTGACGACCGGTCGGTGTCCGGAGTTCGATCCCTATCCGCACCCGACTGCGGGCTCGCGGGCCAGATACTTCCCGACCCACATTCGGACCGACACCTTGGACTCTCTTCCGCTCGATGCCACGGTGCACGTTCTTGGTGCCTCGCTCAGCGCTTATGACGTGATAAACCGGCTGTTCTCGCCGGAGACCGGCTGCGCGTTCGAACGGGTCGGTGGCGTGTTGACGTTTCGGCCCGGGCCCAACCAGCGGCATGTCGTTCTTTGCTCGCGCACCGGCCGCCTCAAGCATGCCCAGAGCCGTTATCCACGCAAACTGACGCGTCGCCATTTCACGCCGGCGGCGATGCGTGCGGCGGCCGCGACGGACGGCTTGCGTCTTGCCGACATTGCCGCGGCGATCCAGCGCGAGGCCGATGCCAACGGAGTTGCGGTCGATTGGCCGTCGGTGAGCGAACCGTATGCCGGCTGCAAATCCGGTGCAGAGGTGAACGACCGGGCCGGAGAGCTTCTTCGTCACGCCATCGCGGAAGCTGGCGATCCGCAGGCTCGGAACTTTCTCGTCGACCTCTTCTCCGATGCCAGGATCGACGTCTGGGATGTGTTCGGTGAGCGGGTCCTCGCGCCCGATGATGAAAGACTCTACCGGGCAAAGTTGGAATCATCGACGCTGGGCTACGCGGCCCCGTGTCCGGTCTCTACGCTGGAGAAACTGGCCGCCTTGCACGCTGCCGGTCGCCTGTCGATTGTCAGGGGCGTCCGCGAGGTGATTTTCGATGCGGGTTCGGACGAGTATCGAATTGTCCACGACTTTGGCGTCGAGCGGGCACTCAACCTTGTCAACACGACGAGCAGGATGAACCGCGACGTCAACAGTGCCGGACAGCCCGAGCTGATCCGCGATCTCGCTCGCCAGGGCCTGCTGCACGCCTACGATCGCGATGGCCTCGCGACGCTCGGGGCAACCGTCGACATGAAGACCCTGCGGGCGGAGGGCTCGCAAAACGTCTATCTTGCAAGCATGCTGCTGTGGGGCCCGGGTTTCTTCACCAGCGGCGCCTTCATCATGGCAACCGTGATCGAGCGGCTGTTGGCGGGGATGTTTGTCCCGGCAGAACCGGCAGCCGGCCGCTGACGGGCCTGGCGAACCTCCCGGGAGCGGTGCGGCAATTTTGGAGATCGCGATGCCTTTCGATCTGATCCTGCGCGGAGGTCGGGTGATCGACCCGTCTCAGAAGCTCGACTCCGTGACGGATGTCGGCTTTTCAGCCGGCAAGGTGGCCATGGTCGGGAACGGACTAAAGGCGGATCCTGGAACGGACGTCCGCGACGTGTCCGGCTATATCGTCACTCCGGGGCTGATCGACTTGCACACCCACGTCTATTGGGGCGGCTCCTCGATCAGCATCGACGCTGAACATTATTGCCGGATGTCCGGCGTCACCACGGCGGTCGATACCGGCAGTGCCGGCCCCGGCAATTTCGCAGGCTTCCGCAAGCACGTCATCGAACGGAGCGAGGTCCGCATTCTGGCCTATCTGCATGTCTCGCACGCCGGTGTCTTCGGCTTCTCGCAGCGGGTGATGGTCGGTGAGAGCGAGGACCTCCGGCTGCTCAACCCGATCGATACAGCAGAGGTGGCGGACGCCAACCGCGACGTTATCGTCGGCATCAAGGTGCGGGTCGGCCGCAACTCCGGTGGCACCTCGGGAATCGCGCCGCTTGAAATCGCGCTGGAGGTCGCCGAGCAGGTCGGCATGCCGGTGATGGTGCATCTCGACCATCCGCCGCCCGGCAACGAGGAGGTTCTCGCCCGCCTGCGTCCAGGCGATATCCTGACCCACGCCTTCCGCCCGTTTCCCAATTCACTCGCCACCGCCCAGGGAACGGTGAAAAGGCCTGTGCTGGAGGCGCGAGCACGCGGCGTGCTGTTTGACATCGGCCACGGCAAGGGCTCCTTCGCGTTCAAGACCGCGCGTGCGATGCTCGCCAACGGCTTCTACCCGGACACCATCTCCTCGGACGTCCATGCGCTGTGCATCGACGGTCCCGCGTTTGATCAGGTGACCACGATGTCGAAATTCCTCTGCATGGGCATGCCGCTGCCTGACGTCGTGGCGGCCTCGACGGTCAACGCCGCCATGGCACTGCGGCGTCCCGAACTCGGAAGCCTCAAGCCGGGAAGCGTCGGAGACGCCACTGTTATCTCGATGAGGGAAGGCCGTTTCGATTACGTCGACGTGGTCGGCGAGCACCTGATCGGCGATCGCAAGATTGTCTCCGAAGGGGTCGTCATCGGCGGTCGTTGGTGGCACCCGACGCCATCACGGTGAACCAAAAGGCTGAGGAATACGCTCGCGGCGAAGTCTCGACCAAGGCCGCGTGCCATGAAAGGCATTATCAGCAGTGCCAAGAGAAGCATCTGCACTCATATCAGCAGACGCGAAATGCTAAGCTAATCGGGTACCTGGTTCGAAAATGACTTGGCCCTAGCCAGGTACTTGGTCCTAGCCAGGTTATGCCTCCGAACCCCAGGGATAGAGCCGGGGAATGACGAGCGTCAGTATTGTCGCAAGCGCCACCGCCGCAACCAAACCAGCAATAAACAACGACCAAGTCGTTGGCTGTATAGCCCCAAGAGCTACGATGAGAAACAGCATCGGTAGATCGAGAAAGTGCGTGAATGTGGGCACGCGCTCGGCCCGCGCCTTCTGGAGTTCAGGCGTCACCTCGCCCGCGTTAAGCGCAGACCGCGTCAGACGGCGCAACCGCATGAAATAAAGGCGCGTAACCGTGTTGCCCTCTATGAACTCGAAGGCGAACAGCCCAACCATTCCTGCGAGCCAAGGCAAGTGTAAGAAGTTCCAACCCCCATAGAACGTCACGATCATCCAAGTGCCAGAACCCAGTAGCAATAGGGCCCCCGGCACGACAAGTCCGTCGTAGAAAACCGCGATATTGCGAACCGCCTCCGAAAAGGGCTTTAGCTCGTACAGCTGCCGCGAGCGCAAATCGGACATCCACACGC
The DNA here is from genome assembly GCF_016213215.1 of Bradyrhizobium sp. GTDB lineage: Bacteria > Pseudomonadota > Alphaproteobacteria > Rhizobiales > Xanthobacteraceae > Bradyrhizobium. The sequence continues at coordinate 24,298 of NZ_JACRAW010000009.1, forward strand.
CTATGAGCCCACCACCCATGAGAATAGCACCGACGAGATGGAAGAACTTCACCAAACCATATTCCACAGCGTCACTCCTTCCAACTCATGGTCCTGGCAAAGTGGATTTGGGGCGGCGACGAGCAATATGCGTGGTGGGCGAAATCTAGATTACCTCTCCGTTTCTGGACTATCGATAAGGTCTATTCAGAGCGGATGTACTCTACCCTGCGACGCAGTCCGCGCCCCCATTTTAACTTGCGCGCTTTTGATAGAGGCGCTGGTTCCCTAACCGGAACTGCCCACTCGGCGTGGAGGTTCGGTATGCAGCGCTTCATCGAAGAACAGAATATCGTTCCAGCGGCTCCTGTCAGAGGAGACAAGCGAGTCAAAGAACAACACTTCTCCTGCAATCCCAACGCAAGCTCGCCTTCGCTCGAAATGCGCGAACAGGTAGTGTCAGAGATTCAACAAGAACGTCTCAATTTCGCCGATGAACTTTGACCAAGCGGGCTCGCCCGGTATGGGGACGTGGTTCTCTGAATCCAGGACCACGAATTTGGCGTTTGGGATGGTCGTGGCGATCCGGCGCCCCTCGTCAAACGGCGCCGCGTTGTCGTTACGACAGTGAAGGACCAAGGTGGGGGCCGATACCTTCGGCAATAGATCGAGAATGTCGATTTCGTCAACAGCGTATCGGTTCATGGTCGCGTTTTCGACCGTTGTCGACAGACGCAGCAGGTTTGCGTACCACCTGATCTGCTCGGCAGAAGCGCCGGGAAGAAAGACAGAGCTGAATATCCTTAGCAGGGCGGAATTGTCGTCGCTCCATCCCTGTCGCATGATGGCAATCCACGCCTTGGCGATTTCGGCCTCTTTCGGGGAGCCGCGTTTGTTGCGGCCCAGCGCAAAGCCGCCGTGAAGGATCAATTTCGACACACGTTCGGGATAGCGGGCAGCGTGAGCGATGGCGATTGCGGCTCCCTGCGATATGCCTAGGATGGCGTAACGATGCAGATGCAAAGCATCCACCACCGCGTCCAGGTCGCGCTCGAACGTTGTGAAAGAAATATCGGTGACGTCTCGATCGGAAAACCCAAAGCCTCGACCATCGTAGCGAACGAGCCGGACGCGGTCGACGAGGAAACGCCAAAGCGGTCCGCGGATAGGACTCTGCCAGTCGTACTCCAGGTGGGTGGCCCAGGTGGGAATACACACAAGGGGCATGCCCTGACCCACCCAAGCAACGGCAATATTGACGTCGTCTTGGGTCCGGCAGAATGTAAGCTCCTGACCGCGCGAACCGATCGCTGACGGTCGATTGTTCAGTTCGACGCCGGTCAACTCGGCCGCAAACAGGTAGCCGCGGCGTGGAACGGTCCTGACGATCTCATGGGCATCGTCAGATAGCGCTTCGCGAATGTCCTTGATACATTGGACGAGAGAGTCATCGGATACAAACACGTCGGGCCAGGTTGCCCTGATCAACTCTTCCTTGGGAACGAGCTGGCCAGCGTGCTCGGCGAGATAGCGTAGCACGTCGAAGGATTTCGGCCGAAGTTGAAGCTCTCGCCCGCCGCGCAATACGGCGCAGCGCTGCAAGTCGAGGGCGTAACCGCTGAAGCAGAGCACCCGGGGGGAGTTGGAATGCATCCTCACCTCCACCGCGACCTTATGCGTCTTGCCACCTTCACCGATATTTCGGCGGAATTTCATCGCGCCATCGTTACATCGGATACCCGGCGTGGCAGTCTCGACCCGCTGGGGGGCGGGCCACCCGGATTACTTCGGATGCCTTGCAAAGGGCACCAAGCCGGTAGGCGGACGAATGATACCCCGCAGAGACGGATGATATAACAGAACGGAGGCAACAATGAAGCTTCAGCATTCATTGGTGTTGGTTTTTGCCACTCTGATTATCGCTGTCACGCCGGGACGGACTGCTCAGGCGCTGGATTATCCAGCCCGGACGGTCCGAATTGTTGTCGGTTTCGGACCGGGCACCGCGCCAGATATTGTCGCGCGCTTGCTCGGCGATCAGTTTTTCCAGGCATGGGGCAAGCCGGTCGTCATCGAGAACACGGTCGGCGCCAACGGCAATATTGCCGGGGAGCGCGTCGCGAGGACCAAGCCGGACGGCCATACGCTGCTGCTCGCGGCCGCCCCAGGTATTGTCATCAACCCGAGCCTCTATGAGAAGATGCCGTTCGACCCGGTCCGGGAGCTTGTGCCGATCTCTCAGGTGTGTGCTTATGGAAACATCCTCATCGTCAGCAACGACGTGCCGGCGAAGAATGTGCAAGAGCTTGTGGCACTGGCACGCGCGCGGCCGGGCGCACTCACCTATGCGTCCGCAGGATTTGGCTCAACGCTGCACCTCGCCGGGGAACTGCTGAAGTCCATGGCCAAAGTGGATATCCTACACGTTCCGTATGGCGGCACTGCGTTTGGGCAGGAGGTGGTCGCTGGACGGATCAGCATGGCCTTTGTTCCTCCTACCGGCGCCTTGCCGCTCGCGCGCGACGGAAAAGTCAAGGCGCTCGCGATGACGTCGTTGAAGCGCCATGCCGGCGCGCCCGATCTCCCGACGATGGCAGAGTCAGGCTTCCCTGACTTCGACCTTACAGTATGGTTCGGCCTCTTGGCGCCTGCCAGAACTCCACCGGCGATCGTCGACAAGCTGTACCGTGAAACAGCGAGGATTCTCGCCATTCCCGACATACGCAAGCGCTTCGGTGACCTTGGAATCGAGCCGATCGGGAATTCACCCGCGGAATTCGCCGCCGTCATTGACGACGAGATTCCGAAATGGGCGAAGCTGATTAGAGAAGCGGGTATAAAGTTGCACGATTAGGTTGCGCTCGGTCGTGGACTTGTCCCCGGTACCATCGCAAGAGTGAGCGTCGCGCGGCGCACGACGAGGGGTAATTGAGAAGCCGTCGGGGACGCCATCGATAGTTGGTGAACGGGATATCTCCGGCCCACTGATATAGCAATTCAGCGTAACCGACCGGCTCCGCGGCTCGGTGGGCGGTAAGTACGCCCGCCATACGCGATTGACCCTCCGTCTGGAGGCGACCACTCAGGATGTCCGGAGTTGGCCCATCGCGTCATTTCGAATTGCGTCGCTGCCGGGGCATAACGGACATTGACCGAGCCCGCACCAATCAAGCTCGATTTACGAGTACGCGCCCTCGATCGAATTGCTCTTCCGCTACCGCAGATGCTTTGGCTGCAAGGCGGCAGCGTGGCCGCGGCGATCAGCTGCGCTTTCGGGTCAAATGTGCGCCCGACGGGCAAATCGATCCAAAAGCCTGTCAAGTCTCCGCTGCAAAAATATTCTCCTTTTCCGAATTTCGGAATTGGCGTATATGGCGTTCGTCCCACCCCCGAAGGGGGCGGTCGTACGTCGTCACGAACGCGGGTCGGGATGCGGTGGACGCGGCAGCGTCGGGCGCGCAGGAAATCGCAGGGCGGGTCCAAGAGTATTCCCGTGAGCGATCATGCGGCGCGCGGACGAACGGCGCTGAAGAGCGTCTTCGCTTGGGTCTCGATGGTGAGCACACGCCAGCCGTCGACAGCCCGGCGAGGACGTCCGCGGACGGCGAAATCGTGTGGTCCTGGCGCCCGAAGCTGGCGTCAAGCCCGTGGCGGTGTCTCAGGCCAACCGGTGTGAGGCGCCACAGAACCGCGCGGCGACGGTGGCAATAGAGCTCGTCTCACCGGGGAGATCACGACATAAGCCGTAAACCATCCGCGCAGGGAAGGCCGGGTTGCTCCGGCTGCCCTGTGGTCCAAGCCGTGTGCGTCTTGCGCACGGACCGCGGGTGCCAGCCGGCACCCGGCCTTCCCTGCGCCCTCTTCAAAAGAGGGTGTGGAAGTACAGCAAAACTCGGGCGCAAAGCGCCGCGAGAATGCGGACTCACGCTCCCTCGGCCGTTTGAGAATGATGCGGAGAAACCGTTTGCGAGCGCTTCGGCCGAAGTGGTGTCCGTCCGCGTCGTCAACGCACGATCCTGATCCGGCCCTCCTCCAACAGCGCGCTGGCCGGCAGAGGCTGCTCGAGCTGCACGGACCGCTCCGCCTTGCGGCGCTCATCGAGCCAGTTCGGGAACCACATGGCAATCGACGGAAACGCGAGCACCAGCACCACGCAGATGCACTGGATCACCATGAAGTCCGCCATGCCGCGGTAGATCAGCTTCAGATTCCATTCCCGGACCACCTGCTTGAGGTAATAGGCCGACATCGCGACCGGCGGCGAAAGGAATGCGGTCTGCAACACCACTGCCACGATGCAGCCGAACCACACCATGTCGTAACCCAGCCCCTTGGCAACGGGAGCAAGCAACGGCAGGAAGATGAGCACGATCGCCGGCCATTCGAACGGCCAGCCGAGCAGGAAGATGACGGCCAGCAGCACAGACATCGTCCCCCATGCGGGCAAGGGCGCTGCAATCAGAGTGTTGGTGATCCAGCTTGCGGTGCCGAGCCAGGCGAACACGGCGCCGAAAACATTGGAGGCGACCGCGAGGAATAGCACCATGCTGGTCGTCGCAAGCGTCTTGTAGCAGGCGTCGAGCAAACCGTGCCAGGTGAAGCGGCCGTAGGCGATGACGAGCAGGATGGCGCCGAGCGCGCCAAGCGCGGCCGCTTCGGCAGCCGTGGTCAGCCCCATCAGGATCACACCCAGGGTCATGATGGTGAGGACCGTGACCGGAACGAGGCCGACAAGGCACTCCCACAGCACGATCTTCATGGACTCGGGCCGCTCCTCCTTTGGCACGGGCGGACCGAGCCTCGGATTCCAGTAGCTGCGCGCCAGCGTGTAGGCGATGTACATGCCCGACAGCAGAAAGCCGGGGCCGAATGCGGCGGCGTAGAGGTCGATGATCGAGATGTCGAGCACCGGCGCCATCACCACGAGCATCACCGATGGCGGGATGAGGATGCCCAGCGTGCCGCCGGCCGCGATCGCCCCCGCCGACATGCGGACGTCATAGCCGGCCTTGATCATCATCGGGCCAGCCATGATGCCGAGCAGCGCCACGGTTGCTCCGACCGTGCCCGCGGCGATGCCGAACAGGGTGGCGGTCACGATCACCACCACATAGAGCGCGCCCCGCACCGGCGCGAACAGATCGCGGAACGCCCTGAACAGCCGTTCCATGAGACCCGCCTGGTCGCACACGTATCCCATGAGGATGAACATCGGGACCGCAACGAACTCGTCCTGCTTCATCAGGCCGATGGTCTGCAGATAGGCGAGGTTGAAGACGCGGACGCCGAGACCGAAGTAGCCGAAGATCAGCGCGAGGAACAGCAAGGTGAAGCTGATCGGCAGGCCGATGAAGATCGCTGCCAGCATCACCAGCAGCATCACCGCGCCGAGGAGTTCGAGGCCGGTCATACTTCGAGTTTCTCCCGATGCTCGAACTCGCGCCCGAAACGGATCCGGTACCAGCACTTGAGCGCTTCGGAGATGCCCTGGATCATGAAGAGGAGCGCCGCGAGCGGAATTGCGGCGCGGAACGGCCACATGACCGCGCGCCAGACGCTCTCCTGCGAGCGTTCGTCGAGTTGGTACGAACTCCATGCGTCGTCGATGCTGATCATCATCATGGTGATCATCGTCGGGAAGAAGAGGATCAGGTATGACGCGAGGTCGATGAGGCCCTTGGTGCGTTCGGAATAATTGTCCCAGAAGATGTCGGTTCGAATGTGTGCGCCCTTGAGCAGCGCATAGGCGCAGCCGAGCATGAACGCGGAACCGTTCACCATGAAGCTTGATTCGTAGACCCAGATTGTGGGGGCGCGAAAGAAGTATCGCGCGACCACCTCGTAGGTGATCGATGCCACCAGGAAGAGCATCGAGAGGGCGATCAGCTTTCCCGTGAGGTCCGAGAAATGGTCGATCCAGCGAATGACGGCGTAGAACGCGCGCGGGAAACCGCCGCTTGCGCCGTCAGCGCGCGACCTCGCGGTGTCTGCCGGCATCGATGCTCCCTTTGGCCAGCCTTACATGCGGACGAGGGGCGTGCTCGCCGCCCGTGCCTGCGCGTGGCGGGCGCCGAAGAATCCGGCGGCCCGCCGCGGCACAGGTCGCGAGCTGCGCGTGCCAGCTCCCTATTTCGCAGGCGCTTCCGCCGCCTTGCGGTAGATCTTGTCCTTCCAGTAGTAGAGTCCCGCGAAGTCGTACGGGGGCCACCACGACAGGCGGAAGGGCACCACGGTCTCCGCGTACTTCTTCTGACTGTCCATCACCTTCTGATAGAAGGGGTTCTTCGCGGCGTACTCGGCCTGGATCTTCTCCCACTCGTCCAGGAAGTTCTTCAGGATCTCATCCGGCGTGCGGTGGATCTGGACTCCTTCCTTCAGCAGTTCCAGGCAGGCGTCGGCGGTTTCGCGGTTGAATGCGAAATTGCGCATGTTCGTGGCGTACACGGACGCCACTTTGACGATCTCCTGCAGGTCGGGCGTAAGCTTCTTCCAGACGTCCGCATTGATCATCAACTGTCCGCCGGTCACCGGCTCGTGCATGCCCGGTGTGTAGTAGTGCTTGGCAACCTTGTGCAGACCGAGCTTCTTGTCTTCCAGGCAATTGATCCATTCCGCGCCCTCGATCACGCCGCGCTCCATCGCCGGCACGATTTCCTGGCCGGGTATCGTCACAACCGAGACGCCAAGCCTTCCATAGGTCTCGGCACCGATGCCGTAGATGCGGTACTTCAAGCCCTTGAGATCGGCCAGGCTGTTGATCGGCTTCTTGAACCAGCCAAGCCCTTGCGGATAGTCGGTGGGGATGGGGAAGCCCACAACGTTCAGCTTGAGGACATCGCGGTAGAACTCATCGAGCAGCTTCGTGCCGCCGCCGTCATAGTACCAGGCGTAATAGTCCTGCCCGTCCATCCCGAACAGCGGCCCGTGCGACATGGGAATTGTCGCCGTGTTCCTGCCCTGGATGTACCCGAAAGGCGCCATGCCGACGTCCAGCACACCCTTCGAAGTCGCATCGAACACTTCGAAAGGCGGGACGATCGCGCCGCCCGGCAAGACCTCGATCTTCAGCCGGCCTCCCGACATCTTCTCCACTTCCTCGGCCCAGAGCTTGAAGATCTGGTGGAAGTTGGCTGCAGCGGGATGCGAGGACTGTCCCTTCAGAAGCAACGGCGTCGGAGCGGCCTGGGACAACACTGGGGCCGGCGAAGCCAAGAAAAGACCTGCTACCGCCAAGGCGAGCAGGATCGTTATGCGTCTACGCATTTCCTGTCTCCTCCCAAAGGCGCCACTGGTTTTTGGTTTCTTGTTGTGGCGCAGTCTAATGCCGGCAGGGTAGGAGCTTTTGCGCATCAAATCAATCGCTCTGCTCCGCCTCAGGGCATTTTGGCACGCCTCACGCAACCGGCGCCTCGCCCGCTCCGGATCGAATTGCCGTCAATAGCGATCAAAGTTCCGAGACTGACGACGTCGTGCGCGTTCCATCGTCGTCAGGACAATGGCGACCGAGGAGATGCACTCTCGTTATCGCTCCGAGCGCCAATGTGGTGGAGCATCCCGCGCGCCTTGTTCATGTCCCGACGCGAAGCGATGCACGCAGCTTGCGAAGATAGGCGATGACGGAGAGCGCGGTGATGAGACCCGTTTTTGGATTTTCTGACGGGATGTTTTCGATCGACATGGAAAAGCGGGCGGAATCGGAGTCCACGTCGATCCGGTGCGTGTTGCGCGTCAATGTGGGGTCTGCCCAGATCTCGATTTTCGTTCGATCCGGACCTATCCCGGCAAGTGACAGTGCCGCAGCAACATTCACATTTGCCGGAAATCCTTTTGCCGCCTCGCGTGCGGTACCGTCGAATATCTTGAGAGGTGTGGTAATCTGTTCGATGTCTATGTTGTTCTCGACGATATATGGAGCGCCTGCGAGCCCACGGATCGGCTTCCGGGTTACCATCCGGACCGAATGGATTGTCCCGACCGCTGCAGCGGTCACCGCGTCGAGGCCAATGAGCGCGCCCGTGGGCACCACAATTTGCCCGCCATTTTGCTTGGCAAGTTCAACAAGGTCTTCGAGCTCGAGGAGCGCACCTGCGCTGAGGACGACCGCGGTCTTTCCATTAGCTACAAACGGCGCAACGATTGACCTGACGAGCTTGCTCGGGGCGCATTCGATTACGATGTCGGCGACATCGACGAGCGCCTCGATCGGCAGGACGGCGGGCGTTCTTGTCAGACTGGCAAGCCGGCCTCGGTGCTTTTCGGGGTTTTGCACCGACACGGCGGTGAGCACCAATCCATCAATTCCCCGGTCCAGCGCTTCGACGACCCGGGTTCCAATTGCTCCCAGCCCGGCAACCGCAATTCGCAAGTCAGGTCGTAAGCTCGTGTTTGCCATCGAGTAGCTTCGCGATCCCCTGCGACCGCTCAGCAGCGGTCTCCCGGAACACTGTCGTGATAGCTGTAATCCTCTTTCTGGTCAAAAAGGCACCATCACCTCGGTTCAAAAATCCGGCTCTTCCTCGGCCACCCGATTCCGGTGACGCAGATGCTGCCATATGGCCAACACGACCGAGGCTGCCGCCGCCAGGAGCAGCAGACCGGAAATCGGCCGCGTCAGGAAGAGCCAGGGATTCGCGTCGGTCATAATCGCGCGCACAAGGTTGATCTCGATCTGGTCGCCGAGAATCAAGCCGAGGATCAGGGGCGCCAGCGGAAAGCCGAGCTTGACCAGCACGTAGCCGACGACGCCGAACATCAGAAGCACGTAGACGCTCTGCATCGTGTTGTTGAGCGCGTAGGCGCCGACCACGCAGAGCACGAGCACGACCGGTGCCAGCACCGCCATCCGCACCGAGGTCACGCGTAGCATCAGCGGCATCAGCACGAAGCAGATCAGCAGCATGCAGGGGTGCGCCAGGATGTAGGCCGCATAGATGCCATAGGCGATGTCGGGGTTTTGAGAGATGAACAGCGGTCCCGACTGAATGCCGTGGATCGTCATTGCGCCAAGCATCACCGCGGTGACAGCGTCGCCGGGAATCCCGAACGCCATTATGGTCATCAGTGAGCCGCTGACATTGGCGTTGTTCGAGGCTTCCGACGCGATGATCCCCTCGGGGTGGCCTTTGCCGAAACGCTCCGGCGTTTTCGAGAATTTCTTGGCCTGGTCATAGGCCATGACGCTGGATGCGCTGCCGCCGATCGCTGGCAGGATTCCGATGATCAGCCCGACGATCGTTGACCACGCGAGCAGGAACGGCTGCTTGAAGATTTCCAGGTTCACCTTGAGATGCGAGAAACGCTCGAGCCTGACCCCGATCAACGACTCTGCCGCCTGGCCGCGCGGCTGGTTCAGCTTCTCCAGATCGGTCATGATCTGCGCGAAGGCGAAAATGCCGATCAGCACGGGGAGGAACGAAAAGCCGCTGCCGATGAACTCCGAGCCGAAGGTGAACCGCGGCACGCTGCCGATCGGATCGTGACCGACCACCGTGATCAACAGCCCGATGGCGGTCGAGATCAGTCCCTTGAGGAGCGAGGATTCGGTCAGCCCAGCTACCATCGCCATGGCGAGCACGAATAGTGAGAAGTACTCCCACGGCCCGAATTCCAGCGCGATCGCCGCAAGTGGACCGGTGAGGAACACCAGGAAGAAGGCGCCGAGCAGACCGCCCCAGACCGAGGCCCACACGCCCAGCCAGATGGCGCGGCCAGGCTCGCCGTTGCGTGCCATTGGAAAGCCGTCAAACGTGGTGGCGATCGAAGCCGGCGAGCCCGGGATACCGAGCAGGCAGCAGGCGATAAGGCCGCCGGTCGATCCGCCGACATAGACGCCGGTCATCGCCGCAAGGCCCGCCAGCGGATCGAGCCCGTAGGTGAACGGCAACACCACGATCACCGTCATGGTGATGGTGACGCCCGGCAGAGAACCGCCGATCACGCCGACGAATGTGCCCGCAAGCAGCGGCAAAAGGTATTTCCACTGGGCGATGTTGACGAGGCCATTCGCAAGCAAATCGAGCATCAGAAACCCGTCCATGCGCCACGAGGCAGCAGCACCAGCAGGTATTTTTCAAAAATGAAATAGCTCAGCACGGCGGTGCCGAGCGCGATCGCAGCGAGCACCACCCATTGCCGCGCCGTTTGCGGCCGGCCCAATGCGGCCTGCAGCGCGCCGACGAACAAGACCGTAGCGACGCGAAACCCCAGCAGCGGCAGCAGCACCACGTAGGCGCCGACGATCGCGAATGCGATCACGACCAGACCATAACTTCGCCGCGGCCCCTCGTCCGCGCCGGCTACGGCCGGCGTGCGGCGCTTCAAGAGGTCCTGCAGGACCAATAGCGCGCTCGCGGTCGCCATGAAGGACAGCACGATGGACGGATAAAAGCCCGGCCCGACCGGAACGATCGGAAGGGACGGAAGCTGAAAGGACTTGACCAGGAGGACCAGGCTGATCGCGAGCAGGACCAGCCCGGCAATTCCGTCGCGGCCGATGCTCATTTCTTGATCAGGCCGAGATCGGTCATGACGACCTTGTTGTCGTTGTCGATCTTGGCGAGGAACTGGCCATAGTCACTGGCATTAAGGAACGCCACGCGTGTGCCTTGCACCTTCATCGCCTGGGCGAAGCTCGGTTCCTTGGTCGCCTTTGCGCAGGACTCCTCGAGCTTGGTGCGCACTGGCGCGGGCGTCCCCTTGGGGACCAAGATGCCGCGCGCCACTTCGTACACGATGTTCATGCCGAGTTCTTTGAACGTCGGCACGTCGGCAGATTCCGGATCGCGCTTCTCGCTCGCGATCGCGATGAAGCGCAGCAGGCCGGCTTCGACTTTGCCCTTCTGCGTCAGATTGGAATCGGTGAGGTCGATGTGGCCGCCGAGCAGCGCGTTCATGCGCGGAGCCAGACCGTCGTAGGACACGTATTTGAACTTCAAGCCGGCCATCTTCTCGACGATCGCCGGGAAGATATGGCTGGTCGACCCGAGCGTAGCGCCGACCGAGATCTGGCCCGGCCGCTTCTTGGCGTCGTCGGCGAGCTCCTGCCAGTTCTTCCATGGCGTTTTGGCGCTTGCGGTCAGTATCGAGGGCGTCGCCGCGACCAGGCAGATCGGCTCGAAGTCGCTGTATTTGACCTCGCTGATGCCCGCGTAAAACGTCAGATGGATATAGTCGTGCACCGCGTAGACGGTGTAGCCGTCGGGCGCCGCCTTCTGGGCTTCGCGCGCGCCGACCGTGCCGGATGCGCCGGCGACATTGGCGATGACTACCGGTTGGCCAAGTTGCTTCTGGAATTCGGCGGCGAATGGCCGGAAGATGTTGTCGGTATCGCCGCCCGCGGCCCACGGCACGATCATCTTGATGGGGCGGTCAGGATATTGCGCCATCGCGGGCGCCGATAAAGCGGCAAGTACACCGGTCAGCGCGGCGGCGCCGGCCATCGTCACGAACGTCCTTGCCATCCGTCATCTCCCTGTTGTCTGGTGGGCCATTCAGGCTCTCGATCGGGACAATAGCAGTCGAGCCACGCAGGGGAAAGTCCTGCGGCGGGGAGTCGAAGAGCGAGCAAAGGGTGCGGTGCTGACGGGCGCTGCGCCTCGCATGTGAGGGGCACCATGCATTGTATGCGCGCCGCGCTGCCGATTATGCGCGCTGCGGTGGTCGGCTAAGGGCCGGCCATCCGCGTAGCTGCCGAAAGCCGTTGCATGCAGCACGCCCTGATAGCTCCCTCAATCGATCGCGATCGCCACTTTCCCGAAATGCGCTCCGCTCGCCATGTACGTGAGGGCCTGTTTCGCCCGATCAAACGAGAACGTCTTGTCGATGACCGGCTTCATTCGGTTGATTGCGATCGCATCAACTAACGCCTGGAGATCTTCGACGGACCCCACCGTCACGCCTTCGAGCCTTTGCTGCTGCATGACCATCAGCGGAAGGCGCAGCTCAGGCGGCGGCGGTCCGGCAAGAACGCCAATGAACGCAATTGTGCCGCCGATCCTGGTCGCCCTGATCGATTCGTTGAGTGTGCCGACTCCGCCAACTTCCACAACAAGGTCGACGCCGCGGCCGGTCAGTTCCCGGGCTCGCTTTCCCCAATCGGGCGTGTCCTTGTAATTGAGCGCGACATCAGCGCCGATCATCTTGAGCCGCTCGATCTTCGCATCGCTGGATGAGGTTGCGATCACGCGAGCGCCGCACAGCTTTGCAAATTGAAGCGCGAAGATGGAGACCCCTCCTGTCCCTTGTGTGAGAATTGTCTGGCCCGGCTTGAGATTGCCAAGCTTGACGACGGCGTTCCAGGCCGTGAGCCCGGCGCAGGGAAGGGCGGCAGCCTCAATATCGCTGAGGTGCTCTGGCGTTCTTACCAACGAGCGCGCGCGAAATACCCGGTACTGCGTCAAGACGCCGTCCACTCCACCGCCAAGCGCTGTCCGCATCTTTGCTTCGGTCGGCTCGCCGCTGATCCAATCTTCGAAGAAGCTGCCGATGACGCGGTCGCCCGGCGAGAATGCGCTCACATCCGGACCAACCGACTCGACCACTCCCGCCCCGTCTGACACGGGAATGAGCGGAAACTTCTGCCGTGAACCATACCCACCCTTGATCGTGAGGAGATCACGGTAGTTGAGGGTCGCTGCCTTTAATCGGACGAGTACCTCACCCGAACCAGGTGTCGGCACGGGCTTGTCGACGAGCGTGAGCCCGTCAATTCCATTCGGGCCGCGTAGTTCATAGCTCTTCAACGGTAGCACTCCTCCTGAGTTCGGTGCCGCTCCGATTGAGAACGGATTCGAAATTCGACGGACCGTATCCCGTTATCTGCCGCGAGGCTATGCGGAGGTGCCGAAGTTCCTCTGGAGCGACCGGTAACCGGCTAGCTCTAAGTGCGACCGGTTCTGGGCGCAAAGCGGGCAGGCGTGTGGGTCGCCTCGCGTCGCGTTTGGAGCAACAAGAAACCGCCCGGTGAAATACCTTACGTTGACATGAACGCGGGTGAGACGGCGGAGGTGCTGCGCTGCGTGTTAGCGGATGGCAGGTATGTAAAACGCCTGTCTGAAATACGAGCGGAATACTTCCATTGACGGCGTGAACTCGACGTCGCGTCGCCATGCCAATCCAACGTCCATGGCCGGTATCGGATCCCTCAGCACCACGGTCTCGATGCGCCGGCCTTCGAGCGACCAGGGCCGCAGCACCATGTCGGAAAGTATTGCTACGCCTTGTCCGTTCGCGACCATCGACCGCACGGCCTCCACCGAGGAGGTGCGCAGCGTGACCGTCGGCCGATACGGCGTATTGCTCCAATATCTAAGAGACGTGTTCGCCGCTTCGTCGACGGTGAGCATGATGTAAGGCTCCGCAGCGACTTCCTTTAGTCCTACGGAATCCTTGTGCAACAGATGGTGTTTAGAGGCGACCCACAATCGACGTCGCGAGCTGATCAGTGTTTCGGTCGACAAGTCCGGATTCTGGACGTTCGAGGTGAGCAGAACGGCAATGTCATAGCGGTTTGACAACAACCCTTCCTCGATCGCTTCGCGGTTGAGCTCGAATAGCTGGATTTCGAGGTTTGGAAAATTGCGCTTCAAACGTTCGAGGTGATTGGGAAGAAAATATCCGATCACCGTGTAGGTCGCTGCAACCGTCAGACTGCCTTCGACGTCACTCGTCGGGACCTTGAGGCTGGTTGCTTCCTGGACCTTGTTGAGGATGTCGTAGGCATGAAACAGGAACTGGCGTCCGACGGTCGTCAGCTCCATGCCTTGCGGCGAGCGGCTGAAGAGCTCGGCACCGACGGACTGTTCGAGATCCTTGATGGCCGTGGTGATCGCGGACTGCGAAATGGAGAGAGCCGCTGCCGCCTGGGTGATCTGCCCCTGCTCGGCGGTGGCGACAAAATAACGGATCTGCCGCAGGCTGACCGACACCTAGACTCTCCATCAAAAAATCAGATTCTTATGCGGTACGCATTCGTATCCTATGAATAGATTACCCGTTACGCAGCGCTGATGCAAATTTAGTCGGTAAGATTCGCTAATGCGCTCAGTGCATTGGTAACATTGCCTGCCTATAAAGCAGGCAATGCAGCATAGAAAAAAACGAAAATAGAGCTCCAATAATAGTATTTTCCTATATTGGCTTGTCGACATAATGTCCGCCCACGTCTCCGGAATTCGAAGGCGACGCTTGGGGGAGGGCATCGGTGCCGGTCAAGGCCGTCGATATCAATTGCGACTTGGGTGAAGCATTCGGCCCATGGCGGCTGAGCGACGCTGACGACGCCAAGCTCATGCAGGTGATCAGTTCGGCGAACATCGCCGCGGGATTTCATGCCGGCGATCCCAACTTGATGGACACGACGGTGCGCCTGGCCGCGCATTATGGCGTCGGGATCGGGGCTCATCCGGGATACCGGGACCTTCAGGGCTTCGGGCGCCGCAGGATCGACGGCGCAAGCGACGAGATCGTCAACGACGTGGTCTACCAGATCGGCGCGCTGCGCGAATTTGCCCGCCGTCACGGCGCAGATCTGCAGCACGTCAAGCCGCACGGCGCCCTTTACATGGAGCTCGCAGCCAACGAGGCGCTCTCCCGCTCATTCATCAAGCTCATGCGAACGGTCGCTCCCACCGCGTTCGTGTTCTGCATGGACATTTCGCAAACGTACCGCATCGCCGTCGAAGCGGGGCAGCCGGTCATCCGCGAGTTCTACGCCGACCGCGACTACGACCGCTCTGGCTCGATCGTGTTCACCCGCCACGGCAAGAAGCTCGATGCGCAGACGGTGGCCGAAAAGGTCGTGCGCGCCTGCCAAACCGGCAAGGTTCGCACGGTTGAAGGCGAGGATATTGATATCGAATTCGAATCCATCTGCTTCCATTCCGACACGCCGGGCGCGCTGGAAATCGCCAGCGCGATGCGCGCGGCGTTGATTGCGAGCGGAATCAGGATTGCTCCCGTCTCGGAAATCATTCCCCAGAAGGAACAGGCGTCGCAATGACCACAGCAGACATCAAGTCGCCCCTCCCGGGCGTCTTCTACCGCAAGCCCTCGCCGGACAGTGCGCCCTTCAAGAATGACGGCGATGCCGTTGCCGCAGACGATGTTGTCGGACTGATCGAGGTGATGAAGTCGTTCCACGAAGTCCGCGCCGGCATCGCTGGGGCTTCCATCCGCTTCGTGGTGGATGATGCCGATGCGATCATGGCGGGGCAGACTCTTGCGGAGGTTCAGCAATGAACATCCGCTCGGTTCTGGTAGCCAACCGGGGCGAGATCGCGGTGCGGATCATCCGTGCCGCGAAGGCCCTCGGGCTCCGAACCGTCCAGGTTTACAGCCGGGCCGATGCTGAATCGCTGCCGGTTCAGCTTGCAGATGAAGCGATCGAAATCGGGCCGCCCGCGGCAAAGAAGTCGTACCTCAACATCGAAGCCGTTCTTGCGGCAGCCAAAGCCGCGGATGTTGACGCGGTACATCCAGGCTACGGCTTTCTTGCCGAGAACGCCGATTTCGCGGACGCCGTGACCGCGGCCGGAATGAAATTCGTGGGCCCGAGCGGCGAGGCGATCCGGCTGTTGGGCGACAAGGTGATGGCGCGACAGGTCGCGGAGAAGGCCGGTGTGCCTACTGTGCCGGGTAGTAACGGTCGGGTGTCGGACCTTGCTGAAGCCACGGCAATCGCGGCTCGTATCGGCTTTCCGGTGATGCTGAAGGCGGCGGCGGGCGGCGGTGGCCGCGGCATCCGCATGGCCGACAGCGTCGAGGTGTTCGAGCGGCAGTTTCCACAGGCCTCCGCCGAAGCGGCCGCAGCTTTTGGCGATGGCGGCCTCTACATCGAAAAGCTGATCGAGCGGGCGCGGCACATCGAGGTGCAGATCTTAGGTGATGGCGAGAACTTCGTGCATTGCTTCGAGCGCGAATGCTCGCTGCAGCGGCGCCGGCAGAAGGTCTGGGAAGAGGCTCCGGCCGTCGGCTTGCCCGACAATATTCGGGAGCGGCTGTGCGCAAGCGCGGTGGCGCTGGCCCGCGCCGTTCGTTACAGCGGCGCGGGTACTGTCGAATATCTCTACGACGACGCGACGCAGCAGTTCTATTTCATCGAGGTCAACACGCGCATTCAGGTCGAGCACCCCGTGACCGAAATGATCACGGGTCTTGATCTGGTTCAGGAGATGTTGCGGATTGCGGGTGGCGAAAATCTCTCCGTCCGTCAGGAAGATATCCGTATCAAGGGCCATTCCATCGAATGCCGCATCAACGCCGAGGATCCTTTAAGGAACTTCATGCCCTGGCCGGGAACGGTCGAGACGCTGTCCGTACCCAATGGCGGCGGGATTCGTTTCGATACGCTGCTGTTTCCCGGATATGCGGTACCGCCGTTCTACGACTCCCTCCTCGGCAAGCTCATTGTTCATGACGATGACCGCGCCGCATGCCTGGACAAGCTGCGCGACGCTCTCGATCGCTTGGCGATCACCGGAATCCCGACCACGATTCCGCTTCATTCAGCGCTCGTTGCCGACCCCCATGTGAGGGCCGGACGGACCCACACCCGCTTTCTCGAGCATTGGCTCGATACCGATTTCGCGGCGCTGACGCGCGCCAAGGAGGAGGCCTGATGACGACACGCTACTCTTTCGGAGGTGACGAACATCTCTTTGTCGAATGCGACGAAGCGATGTCGCTCGATGCCTTCTTCAAGAGCCTCTCGATGACCAACGCGGTGCGCGACAGCCGCATCAAAGGGGTCACCGAAATATGTCCCGCCAACGCATCGTTCCAGATCAAGTTCGATCCCGACTTGATCAAGCCGAGCGAGATCTTGCGGGAAGTGAAGGCGATCGAAAGCGCGGCCGAAAAACACGATCCGGTCATCAACACCCGGATTATCGAGATCCCGGTGTTCTATCAGGATCCATGGACGCATGAGACGTTGATGCGATTCCGCGAACGGCACCAGGATCCGACCGCGACCGATCTCGAATACGCCGCGCGGGTCAATGGCCTGCCCGACGTCGATGCGTTCATCGCGGCGCATTCCGGATCGCCCTGGTTCGTATCGATGGTCGGTTTCGTGGCGGGGCTCCCGTTCATGTACCAGATGGTCGAGCGGGCGCGGCAGCTTCAGGTACCCAAATATCTGCGGCCGCGCACCGATACACCCAAGCTTACGATCGGCCACGGCGGCTGTTTCTCCTGCATCTATTCCGTTCGCGGCGCGGGCGGCTATCAGATGTTCGGAATCACGCCGATGCCGATCTTCGATCCCGAGCAGAAGATCGGATATCTGCGCGAGTTCATGGTGTTCTTCCGGCCCGGCGACATCGTGAAGTTCAAGCCGATCGGCCGCGACGCCTATGATCAGGCGGTCGAGGACGTTGCCGCCGGGCGCTTCGCGCCGATCATTCGCGACGTCACCTTTGATTTTCGCGAGTTTCAGAAAGACATGAACGGCTACAACACCAAACTGGAGGGCGCGCTCCATGCCCGTTAGGGTAATCAATCCCGGTCTGTCGACCACTGTCCAGGATCTCGGCCGTCCCGGATATTTTCATCTCGGTATCCCGATCGGCGGGGCCATGGACCGCCTGGCGCTTCGCGCGGCAAACCTGCTTGTCGGTAACGACGAAGGCGCCGCCTGTCTCGAGGCGGTCTTCATCGGGCCGCACCTGGAGTTTACCCGCGACGCGATCATCGCGGTAACCGGCGCCGACATGCCCATCAAGCTCGATGATGAGGAAAGGCCGGGCTGGACCGCGCTTGAGGTCAAGGCGGGTCAAGTGCTGACGTTTGGCTATCTACAGGCCGGCGCGCGCATCTACATCGCGATCGCCGGCGGGATCGACGTGCCGCTCGCACTGGGCAGTCGTTCGACCTATCCGATCGGTGCGCTGGGCGGCTTCAAGGGGCGCGCAATCGCCGCGGGCGACACATTGCCCGTCGGTGAAGCTTCACACCGGAAAGCACGACTTGGCGTACCCGGCGAGTTGCGCCGGCGGCCGGGAAATCCCGCTGAGCTGCGCGTCCTGACCGGATTGTACTGGCACCGTATCACCCCCGAGTCGCAGAAGAGCTTTTTCAGCGACCACTGGAAGGTGGCGCCGGAAGCCGATCGCATGGGTTATCGCTTCCGCGGCGGCCAGCCGATGCACTTCGTCGAGCGCGAACAGCCGTTCGGCGCAGGATCGGATCCGTCGAACATCGTCGATAGCTGCTACCCATATGGCTCGATCCAGATACCGGGAGGCAAGGAGCCGATCATCCTGCATCGCGATGCCGTGTCCGGCGGCGGCTACTTCATGGTTGGCACCGTCATTTCTGCCGACATGGATCTGATCGGGCAACTTCAACCGAACATGCCGACAAGCTTTGTCGAAGTCGACATGGACAGCGCGCTCCGCGCCCGTGCCGAGCGGGCGAAGTTGTTACAAAAGATTCGAAACGCTCTCGCCTGATTTGCAGGGTCGAAGAGCGGGTCGATGCGAGAGCTAGCAACACAGAGAGGGTAGTTGAAGATGAAGTACTTTGCACGACTGCTATTAGCATCGTCGGCAACGCTGTTTGCCGGCGCAGCCTGCGCCGGAGACTGGTTCCCTTACGACGCGGCGAAAATCGATCCCCCCTTTGCGGCCGACGGAAAATCAGTCGACGTGAAGTACGTTCCCCTGGAGAAGGCGTCCAAGCCCTGGAAGCTGTGCGTTTCGTTTCCGCACATGAAAGACGCCTACTGGCTCGGCGTCGACTATGGTGTTGCGGAGGAGAGCAAGCGCCTCGGCGTCAAGATGAACCTGGTGGAGGCGGGCGGTTACACCGAGCTCAACAAGCAGATCTCGCAGATCGAGGATTGCGTGGCGAGCGGCACCGATGCAGTCATCATCGGAGCGATTTCGTCCGACGGACTGAACAAGGTCATTGCCGAGATCGCCAAGAAGAAGATTCCGGTAATCGACCTCGTCAACGGAATTTCTTCTCCAGAAGTCTCCGCCAAGTCGCTGGTGTCATTCTACACGATGGGCGCGCAAGCCGGCGCTTACCTTGCCAAGAAGCATCCGGCGGGTTCGCCCGAGGTGGTGGTTGGCTGGTTCCCGGGGCCGGCGGGCGCCGGCTGGGTCGAAGCCGCCAACAAGGGCTTCCTCGAAGCCATCAAAGGGTCGGCTGTAAAGGTGCTTCAGCCGAAATATGGCGATACCGGCAAGGAGGTGCAGCAGAAGCTCGTCGAGGACGCGCTGCAGGCTGACCCGAATATTCGCTATGTCGTCGGTACGGCCGTGACCGCTGAAGCTGCACAAGGTGTGATCCGCGAGCGCGGCCTGCAGGGCAAGGTCGATCTCCTGGCGTTCTACATGACGCCCGGCGTCTACGAAGGCATCAAGCGCGGCTTTATCCTGGCTGCACCCGCCGATTCCATGGTGATCCAGGGCCGCATCGCCGTCGATCAGGCGGTCCGCATCCTGGAGGGCAAGGACTACGTTAAGCATCTCGGTCCGAAGATCTTCGTGGTGGATTCCAAGAACATCAACACGGTGCCGCAGGCGAACATCTTGCCGCCTGAAGGCTTCAAGCCGGTCTTCAACTGATCCGACACAATCATCATCCGGCCGTGTTCAGCTGAACATGGCCGGATGGTCGAGGCAGAGAAATGAGCGGCGCAGCATTACCCCTGGTACAGATGACGGGAATTTCGAAAGAGTTTCCGGGCGTCAGAGCGCTGAGCGGCGTTCACCTGACGGTGGAGCGGGGCGAGGTCCACGTCCTCTTCGGCGAGAATGGCGCCGGGAAATCGACCCTGATCTCGATCCTCTCCGGCGTCTACCGGCCAAGCGCCGGCTCTATCAGCATCGACGGCGAGGAGGTTCATTTTCACTCGGTGCACGACGCGACGGATGCCGGCATCGGCACGGTGTTCCAGGAATTCTCGCTAGTTCCGACATTGACCGTGTTCGAAAATCTCTATCTTGGCCGCGAACTCAAGCGCGGGCCCTTTATCGACCGCCGGGCAATGGTTGCCGGCGCGCGCAAGCTGTTCGAGGATCTCGACTTCGACATCGATGTCCATCGACCGGCATCAAGCCTCTCGCGCGCCCAGCAGCAGATGGTCGAGATCGCGAAAGCGTTCCTCTCCAATGCACGGGTGCTTATCCTCGACGAGCCGACCGCGTCGCTGACTGAGCGCGAGACCGAGAAACTCTTCTCGTTCATCGCTAAGGCCTCTGCCGCCGGCGTCGGCATCATCTACATCTCGCACCGGATACACGAATTTGAAAAGATTGCGGACAGGATCAGCGTTCTGCGCGACGGTCGCCTGATCGCCACCGTCCCGGCAAAGGGCATTTCGGAAAACAAGCTGATCGAGCTGATGACCGGGCGCTCGATCGACATGATTTACCCAAAGATCGACCGGCAGCCCGACGGCCCGGCGGTAATGACACTTCGTGGAATCCACACAGCCGGCGTCCATGGGGTCGATCTGGAGGTGCGGGCCGGCGAAGTGCTCGGGGTTGCAGGACTCGTGGGAAGCGGGAAGTCCCGGATCTGGCGAGGCGCACTCGGGCTGCAGCCGATCACCGCTGGCACCGTCAGTTTGAAGAGCCGCGATGTCACCCATCAGCCGACAGGACATCTGCTCAGGAGCGGGGTCTTTTTCCTCCCCTCCGATCGCAAGAGTGATGGGCTGCAGATGACGGCGACCGCGCGTGAGAATATCGAGCTCAGCCTGCTAGACCGGCCGGACGTCGTCGGCCGGATGGGCATCGTATCGTCGCGGCGCAGCCGGAGTCTCACCGATTCCATTGGTGAGAAAGTCGGTGTTGCCAAGGGAGCAATGGATCGCGCGGTATCGAAGCTGTCAGGCGGAAACCAGCAGAAGGTCCTGTTCGGCAAAGGATTCGGCGAACCGCGCGACGTTTACATTCTTGACGAGCCAACAGTCGGCGTCGACATGTCCACGCGCGTGGCGCTCTATCAGTTGATCAAGGAGATCGCCGAGGCGGGCAAGGCCGTGGTGGTGATTTCGTCCGACCTTGCGGAAGTCATGAATCTTGCCCATCGCCTGGTCGTCTTCGCCAAGGGCAGGATCTCTGCCGAGCTTAGCAACGCGGAAATCTGCGAAGAAACCGTCCTGAAATACTTCTTTGCCCAAACGGAGGGTTCAGCGTGAGCATTCAGACCACGTCGGTCGTCGAGGAGACCAGTGCACCCCGCCGCTCCAACGTCCTCTTCTCGGCCATTACTTACGTATTTCTGCGGGTCGGCGTTTTGCCGTTCTTCCTCGTCGCGACCCTTGTCGCGTTTGCTTTGATATCGCGTGAGTTCCTTGCGCTGCAAAATCTGACCAATGTCGCGCGACAGTCGGTGTATCTGATCCTGGTATCGATCGGGCAGATGCTGGCGCTCGTGACCGGCGGCTTCGATTTGTCGGTCGGCACCGCGATCGCGCTGACCTCTGTCGTATCTGCGATCGCGATGGTGGCGCTGACGCCGGTCCTGCCCGGAATGGTTTGGCTTGTGGTCGCGCTCGGAATATGCGCCGGCCTGGGTGCGGGGTTGGTGGTTGGCGGTTTCAATGGAATTGGTGTCGCGCAGTTTGGCGTCTCTCCTTTCATCATGACGCTCGGCGTGCAGTCGGTCGGTGCTGGCGTCGCACTGTTTCTGACCGGCGGCGTACCGGTATCGGGCATGCCGTACCAGTTCGGGGACGTCCTTGGTTTCGGCCGCATCTTCGATATCCCCATTCCGGTGGCGGTCGCGGTGGTGGCATCGGTTGCGGTCTGGATCCTGATGAACCGCACCCGCCTCGGCAAACACATCCATGCCGTCGGGGGCAATCTAAAGGCGGCACATCTGTCGGGCGTCAACACGAAGAGGGTGTTGTTCATCACTTATGTGCTGTGCGCGCTGCTGGCGTCGATTGCCGGCCTTCTTCTGACGGCGCGGGTCGGATCTGGAGAAACCAATCTCGGAGGCAAGATCGCGCTCGAGTCGATCGCGGCTTGCGTCATTGCCGGAGTGTCGCTGCGCGGCGGCATCGGCCGCGTGGAAAACGTGGTGCTGGGCGCGTTCTTCATCACGCTGCTGCAAAACGGGATGAACATCGCCCAGATCGGCTCGTACATGCAGATGGTGCTGTTGGGCTCGTTGCTGGTGCTCGCCGTCATCCTCGATCAACTTCGCTATCGGCTGCTGATCGGGGATCGCTAACGCAAAGAGCGCGTTCGGGCCTTCGGCCAGGCTCGAGACCAGTGCCGCACATACCAGGAGACTGAACTTGAGCAATGCATCGATCGCCGCACGGCGCACTGAGGCTATTTCCCGCGGAGTTGGGGTGACGACGCAGATCTATGCGGCCCGCGCACGCAATTCGGAGATCTGGGACGCCGAAGGACGCCGCTATATCGATTTCGCGTCCGGCATCGCCGTGCTGAATACCGGCCACTGCCATCCCAAGGTCATCGCCGCGGCCAAGGAGCAGCTCGATCGGTTCACGCACACGTGCCATCAGGTTGTTCCTTACGAAAATTATGTGCATTTGGCCGAGCGGCTGAACCGGCTTGTGCCCGGATCTTTCGCCAAGAAGACGATCTTCGTGACGACGGGAGCTGAAGCTGTCGAAAACGCCGTCAAGATCGCGAGAGCTGCGACGGGGCGCTCAGCGGTTGTCGCCTTCTCCGGGGGCTTCCACGGGCGCACGTTCATGGGCATGGCCCTGACGGGGAAGGTCGCTCCCTACAAGATCGGCTTCGGCTCGATGCCGGGCGACGTCTTTCATGTGCCGTTCCCGGTGGCGCTGCACGGCATCTCCGTGGCCGACTCGCTTGCGGCGCTCGAGAGACTGTTCAAAGCCGACGTGGACCCCGCTCGTGTCGCGGCCATCATTGTCGAGCCGGTTCAGGGCGAGGGCGGCTTCTACGAGTCGCCGCGCGATTTCCTGGTTGCCCTGCGTGAGATCTGCGACCAGCGCGGCATCCTCTTGATCGCAGACGAAGTGCAGACCGGCTTCGCGCGGACGGGGCGAATGTTTGCCATGGAACGTCCCGGTGTGGTGGCTGATATCACCACCATGGCAAAGAGCCTTGGCGGCGGTTTTCCGCTTGCGGCGGTTACGGGCCGGGCCGAGTTGATGGATGCGCCGGGCCCAGGCGGCCTTGGCGGCACGTATGGCGGCAATCCGGTCGGCATCGCCGCCGCGCATGCCGTGCTCGACGTCATCGAGGAAGAGAAGCTGTGCGACCGTGCCAGTCTGCTTGGTGCGCGCTTGAAGCAGCGGCTCGAATCGCTGCGCGAGGACGTGCCGGAGATCGCGGACATTCGCGGGCCCGGCTTCATGAACGCGATCGAGTTCAACGATGCGATGAAGGGTTTGCCGTCGGAGAAGTTCGCAGGGACCGTCAGGCTGAAAGCCCTTGAGAGAGGGCTGATCCTGCTAACCTGTGGCGTATACGGCAACGTCATCCGTTTTCTTTCACCGATTACCATCGAGGACAGCGTCATGAACGAGGCGCTCGACCTACTCGAGGCTGCAATCAGAGACGCCAGAGCATGAGTGTATCGCAAACAATTGCAGCAAAACTGAAGGACGGTAGCTTGCTGCGCGCCGCCGGACTGATTGGCGGCACGTGGATCGACAATGTCTCGGACGGCCGGCGGTTCGAGATCCTGGACCCCGCGACGGGCGATAAGGTCGCGACCGCGCCCGAGATGGCCTGCACGGAGACCGAGGCCGCGATCAACGCGGCTTACTCGGCCTTCAAGAGTTGGGCCGCCCTCACAGGCAAAGCACGGAGCGCGGTGCTTCGTCGCTGGTACGATCTGATCGTGGCAAATGTCGACGATTTGGCGATCATACTTACTGCGGAGATGGGCAAGCCCCTTGCCGAGGCCCGCGGCGAGGTTCTTTACGGTGCTGCCTATATCGAATGGTTTGCCGAGGAAGCCAAGCGCATTTACGGGGATACGATACCGGGGCATCAGCACGACAAGCGCATCATCGTGCTGAAGCAACCGATCGGCGTGGTAGGCGTGATCACGCCGTGGAACTTTCCAAATGCGATGATCGCCCGGAAGCTTGCACCGGCTCTGGCCGTCGGTTGCACCGTCGTGGCCAAACCGGCCGAGCAAACTCCGCTTTCCGCGGTCGCCCTGGCGATTCTGGCCGAGCGGGCCGGTATTCCGCCCGGCGTTCTCAACGTTATTGTCGGGAGCGATGGGCCGGCAATTGGGAGGACGCTCTGCGCCAGCGAAAAAGTCCGCAAGATCAGCTTTACGGGCTCGACGGAAGTTGGCCGCATTCTGATGCGGCAGTCCGCTGCGCACATCAAGAAGGTTAGCCTGGAATTAGGCGGCAACGCTCCGTTTATCGTGTTCGACGACGCAGACATGGACGCTGCCATAGAAGGCGCAATACAGTCGAAGTTTCGCAATGCCGGCCAGACATGCGTCTGTGCTAATCGAATCTATGTTCAGTCGGGGATCTACGACGAGTTCGCGCGGCGATTAACATCACGGGTTTCTCGGCTCAATGTCGCAAGCGGCTTTGACGCCGGCGTCGATATTGGTCCGCTGATTGACCAGGACAGCTTGCGGAAGGTCGAGAGACATGTTGCGGATGTTTTGGCAAAGGGCGGCACCATCGCCCTGGGTGGTAAACTGCATCCGCTCGGCGGCACGTTTTACGAGCCGACCGTTCTCACTGGCGTCAACGCCCAGATGACCATCGCGGGCGAGGAGACATTTGGCCCCGTCGCTCCGTTGTTCCGTTTCGAAGATGTCGACGATGTGATCGCACAGGCAAACGATACAATCTTCGGCCTTGCGGCCTATTTCTACGCTCGCGATCTCTCTCGTGTTTGGAAGGTCGCGGAGGCCCTGGAATATGGAATCATCGGCATAAACACCGGTCTGATCTCGACCGAAGTCGCGCCTTTCGGAGGTGTCAAGCAGTCGGGTCAGGGACGGGAAGGCTCGAAGTACGGCGCTGAAGACTACTTGGAGATCAAGTATCTGTGCATGCAGGTGTGACGATCACGATCGTCGTTCATGGGCTAGCTAACCCACTGATTTGGTTGGTGGGCCCGGCAGGACTCGAACCTGCAACCAGACCGTTATGAGCGGCCGGCTCTAACCATTGAGCTACAGGCCCCGCCGCGACCTGCCAAAACGGCGGCAGCGGTGCTGCCACCGTTTACAGGGCGCGCGGCGAGGGTGCAATGCCGTGGCTCGAGCATGATCCGGAAAAGTGGAGACCGGTTTTCCGACAAGATCATGCTCAATCAAAGGACTAAAGCGCGATGCGCTTCAGTCCACCGACACGCCGGCGAACTCGACCACCTTGCGCCATTTTTCGGTCTCGTCCGCCACCAGCTTGCCGAACTCGGCAGGCGTCATCGGCTTCGGGATGCCCCCGGTTTCCTTGAGCCGCGCCACCAGCTTCGGATCCTTCAGGGCCTCGCCGACCGCCTTGTTGAGTATCTCGATGACCTCCGGCGGCGTGCCCTTGGGGGCGGAAATGCCGTAGAAGCCGACCGATTCAAAGCCCGGCACGGTTTCGGCAATCGCCGGAATATCGGGCACCACGGGCCAGCGCTGCGGGGAGGTGACGCCGAGCGGGCGCACAGTGCCGCCGCGCACCTGTTCCAGTGCCGACGGCAGGTTGTCGAAGATCAGCTGCACCTTGTTGGAGATGACATCGGGCAGGGCCGCCGCCGAGCCGCGGTAGGGCACGTGCAGCATGTCGCACTTGGTCATCGCCTTGAACAACTCGGCCGACATGTGAACCGACGTGCCGTTGCCCGAGGAGGCGTAGGAGATCTTGCCGGGATTGGCCTTGCAGTAGTCGATGAATTCCCGAACGGTCTTCGCCGGCATCGCGTTCGACACGATCATCAGGTTGGTGAGCTGCATGATGCTGGCGACCGGCGCGGTGTCGCGCAGGAAGTCGTAAGGCAGCTTCTTGTAGAGCGAGGTGCTGATCGCATTGTTAGGCGCGACGAACAACAGCGTGTAGCCGTCCGGCGGCGAATTGATCGCGGCCGCAGCCGCGATGTTCCCGCCCGAGCCGGTTCGGTTCTCCACGATGAACTGCTGGCCGAAATGATCCGACAGCCACTGCGCCATGATCCTTGCCACGATGTCGACCGGGCCACCGGCCGAAAATCCGATCAGCCATCGCACCGGCCGGGTCGGATAATCCGCGGCTGCTGCGGGGACGGTCGCCACAAAAAGGCTCGCAAGGCAGACCAGGCCGAACAAGCGCGTGCGGAAACTACGGATCATCATTCCCCCCATGTTTTCTTGTCGTTGCTGGGCCCATGCTTCCACAAAATCCCGACCTTGCCTACACCGCAGGGCTCAAATTGGCCAAATCGGCATGACGCAAACCCCGGTGCGTAATTACGCACCGTGGATTCTCGAGATTCCAGGTCTGCGCGAAGCCTCATCGGGACGCGCTTCGCCGGACCAGTTGGCGCATCCCGGAATGACTGCTACGCAGTCACTTCTTCCCCAACGGGCAGGCCGGGTCCGGCGGGCCGAAGGCTTCCTCGCCGGAGATCTTGGTCAGGATCTTGTAGTAGTCCCACGGATATTTGCTGTCCTGTGGCGACTTGACCTGCACCAGCCACAGATCGTGCACCATCAGATTGTCCTCGCGCAGCTTGCCGTTGCGGGCGAAGAAATCCTCGATCGGCTTTTCCCGCATCTTCGCGGTGACCTTCAGCGGATCGTCGGTGCCTGTCGCCTTGATCGCGTTGAGATAGTGCATGACCGATGAATAGACGCCGGCCTGCCACATCGTTGGCATGCGATTGGTCTTGGCGAAGAAGCGCTTCGACCACTCCCGGGTCTTTTCGTCCATGTCCCAGTAGAACGAGGTCGTCAGCAACAGACCCTGCGCCGCCTGCAATCCGAGGCCGTGGATGTCGGTAATCAGCGCCAGCAGCGCGGCCATCTGCTGGCCGCCTTTGAACACGCCGAACTCGCCGGCAGTCTTGATCTCGTTCATGTTGTTGGGGGGGCCGGCGGCAATGCCGATAATCTTCGCTTTCGACGCCTGCGCCTGCAGAATGAAGGACGACAGATCGGGCGTTGCAAAAGGCGGCCGCACTGCGCCCAGCACCTTGCCGCCGTTCTTGGTGACGACGGCTGATGCGTCTTTTTCAAGCGAGTGCCCGAACGCATAGTCGTCGGTGATGAAGAACCAGCTGTCGCCGCCGCGCTTCACCACTTCCTGCGCCGTGCCAACCGCGAGCGCCCGGGTATCGAACACCCACTGGATCGCGTAAGGCGAGCAGAACTTGCCGTGGAAGTCAGTTGCGCCGGTCGAATGCGTTATGAACAGCCTCTTCCGTTCGTTGGCGACATTCTGCACGGCAAGCCCGACCGCCGACACCGGCACATCGACGATCAGATCGACCTGATCGACGTCGTACCAGCGCCGCGCAAGACTGGAGCCGATATCGGGTTTGAGCTGATGGTCGCCAACGATGACGCTGATCGGCTTGCCAAGCACCGTGCCGCCGAAATCCTCCACCGCCATCTGGGCGGCGGTCACCGAGCCCTGGCCGGTCGGTGTCGATGCCGGCCCGTTCATGTCGGTGAGAACACCGATCTTGACGACGTCATCTGAGGCTTGCGCCATTGCGGCCGACGACAGCAGCGTCGCGGCCGCAAAAGCGGCAATGGTGGACAGTCCTCTCCTGGCACTTTTCACATAGTCCTCCCTCATCCGCGGCTCATTGGCCGCTATTGCTTTTGCCAATTGGTTTCTTTTGCAACTATTTGCGGGTGGGCGTCAACGCCCTCCGCCTGGAGGCAAAGGCGCTCGGCCTGCTGTTTTCGGGCCGGGATCCCGAGACCGCAGCTGGGATTCAAGCTGCGAAGCGGATGCTGCCCGCAGGTCCGGAATCGTACCCCGTCAGCTCGTGGGCTCGCTGCTTGATTCGATCCTGAGTGAGGAACCTGATCAGCGCCTGCATTGCCGGCCGAAAATAGCTGCGCTGCCGCATCACCAGATCAAAGTTCTCCCAGACCAGCGGTACGAAGTAGAGCCCGGCGGACTTTGCTGCAGCGCGGGTAGCCACCCCGCAATCCGCGTTACCGGCGCGAATGGCGGCGGCGAGATCGGGACCGGTCAGACACGGTGCATCGAGCCGGCGCAGATCGTTGCGGGATGCGCCCGCGCGCGCCAGCAGCGCTTCGAGCAGCATCTGGGCCCCCGCGCCCGGTTGCCGCACCGCCATTCTCGCCCCGGAGGAAAGAACGTCGGCCAAGCTATGCAATTGCTTTGGGTTGCCCGCCGGCAGCAGGAGACCCTGTTCGCGCCGCACCATGCCCACCAGCACGGCGTCATGCAGGCCCGGCGTTGCCCGCACCGCTGTGACATTGGCATCATTACTGGGATCGTCGGATGGATCGACGCCGTGGAAGTGCACAGCCGCGGCTACGACCTCCCCGCGCAGCAACCGTTCGATGCCCCGCCCGGTGCCCTCGTTCAGCGAGGCGAGCCCCGAGCCGGACTCCCGCAGGCTCCATTCGAGGAGGTCATCCTGGCTGCCGCCCATGATCGGCGGCGGTTCGGCGACCAGCATGCCGGCCGGCCGGGCCAGACCCGAGAGTACCCACAGGTCGAGTTCGGGGCGGGGAAACAGCCACTTGCCCGTCACCTTGCTGCAAGGGATCGCGCCTGAGGTAACCAGTTCGTACAGCTTACGCTCGCCAAGGCGGAGATAGTCCGCGGCCTCACTGGTCGTCAGGAACTCCATGCTGCGCCTTTGTGCATTCTTCTGCCTATTTTCCGCCATTTGACTATCAGCTAGAATCCCTGCGGATGAATGCGGTTACGGAGGCACCATGTCCGATCAACCAACCGCTTGGCAACTGATCATCACGGGCGATCCAGCACTCTTTGAGATCGTGTGCCTTTCGCTCCTGGTCAGCCTGTCCGCCGCCGCGCTCGCGGCCGTCATCGGCATGCCGCTCGGTGCGCTGGCAGCGCTCGTTCGTTTTCCCGGCCGCGCCGTCGTCGTCGTGCTGCTCAACGCGATGATGGGCCTGCCGCCGGTCGTGGTCGGGCTTGCGCTCTATCTTTTGTTGTCGCGCTCGGGGCCACTCGGCGAATTCGGGATTCTGTTCACGCCCGCTGCGATGGTGTTCGCGCAGACGGTGCTGATCGTGCCGATCATAGCCGCCCTGACGCGGCAGACCGTCGAAGACCTCTGGATCGAGTATCGCGATGAATTGACGGCCATGGACGTCGGCCCGCTCGGCCGGATCACAACCCTGTTGTGGGATGCGCGGTTCAGCCTGGTGACCGCATGGCTCGCCGGTTTCGGCCGCGCCGCCGCGGAAGTCGGCGCCGTGATGATCGTCGGCGGCAATATCGACGGCTTCACCCGCACCATGACCACGGCGATCGCGCTGGAGACGTCCAAGGGCAATCTGCCGCTGGCGATGGGATTGGGGTCCATCCTCATCGTCATCGTGCTCCTCATCAATGCCGCGGCATGGGGCACCCGCCTGTGGTCCGAACGCCAGGTGAGCGGATGATGCGCGCGCTGATGAGCAACCTGCCGTTGCTGCTCGATGATGTATCGGTGCGGGCGGGTGCGACCACGATTTTGGATCGCATTACCCTGACGATCACCCCTGGAGCGCCGACGCTGATCGTCGGTCCGAACGGCGCCGGCAAGAGCAGCCTGCTGCGGCTGTGCATGGGGCTTGTCGCGCCGACCAGTGGCCGCATCAGCTGGGGCGGCCGTACCGATCATGCGCCGGTGCGTCGCGCCATCGTGTTTCAGCGACCGGCGATGTTGCGGCGATCGGTTGCGGCCAACGTCGCCTATGGATTGGCGCAGGCAGGTACGCTGCGCGGCGAGCGCGCGCAGCGGGTCGCCTTTCTGCTGGAGCGCGTGGGACTTGCCGAGCTTGGCGACCGTCCGGCCCGGCGGCTGTCCGGCGGCGAACAGCAGCGCCTGGCGCTAGCACGGGCGCTGGCGCGCGATCCAGAAATCCTCCTGCTGGACGAGCCGACCGCCAATCTCGACCCCGCCGCAACGCGCAGCGTGGAAGATGTGGTGCGGATGGCGGCGCAATCGGGCGTCAAGGTCGTGATGGCCTCGCATGATCTCGGCCAGGTGCGGCGCCTCGCCGGCGAGGTTGTTTTTATGGTGCGGGGGGCCGTGTGCGAACGCGCCGCCGTCGGCGATTTCTTCGATCGTCCGTCGACATCGGAGGCTGCAACCTTCCTGCGCGGCGATCTCGTGATCTGAATGGAAGGAGGATTTCATGGGCTCTCGCCTTGTGTCATTCACGTTCGCGGTCCTGTTCGGCATCATCGCGGGGTCCATGCCGACGCTGGCCGAGGAGCGCTCGATTGTCGTCGCTTCGACAACCTCGACGCAGGATTCCGGGCTGTTCGGCTATCTGTTGCCAATTTTCAAGGCGAGGACCGGCATCGAGGTGAAGGTGATCGCGCAGGGAACCGGGCAGGCGCTCGACACCGCCCGACGCGGCGATGCCGATGTCGTCTTCGTGCACGCCAGACCGCAGGAGGAGAAGTTTGTCGCAGAAGGCTTTGGCGTGAAGCGGTTCGACGTCATGTACAATGACTTCGTGTTGATCGGTCCGAAGAGCGATCCGGCAGGTATCAAGGGCAGGGACATCGTAACCGCGCTCAGGACCATCGAAGCCAAGGCGGCGCCGTTCGTGTCGCGCGGCGATCGTTCCGGCACCCACGCGGCCGAACTTGCATTGTGGAGGCAGACAGGGATCGACATCGCGAGTGCGAAGGGCCCGTGGTATCGCGAGATCGGGCAGGGCATGGGCGCGGCCCTCAACACGGCGAGCGCGATGAACGCCTATGTACTCTCTGATCGTGGCACCTGGATCTCGTTCAGGAACCGCGGCGATCTCGTCATCCTCGTCGAAGGCGACAAGCACCTGTTCAACCAATACGGTATCATTCTGGTGAATCCGGAAAAGCATCCATCGGTGAAGAAGGAACTTGGCCAGGCCTTCATCGATTGGCTGATCTCCCCGGAAGGCCAGACGGGGATCGCCGGCTACAGGATCGACGGCCAGCAGCTGTTCTTCCCCAACGCCGACAAGAGGGGAAGGTGAGGGCCGCAACCTCGGAGCTGTCGCGATCTGGATTTGAGACGTCCCGCTTTCGCCGGGACGTCTGGGAGATTGCCAAACCGTGCGATGCATGGTCCACCATACCCATGACCACCCAGCGCCTGCCATCATCGCTCACGCCGTACGACCAGGCGCTCGCAACATTGCTGCACGGGCTTCAGCCGGTGCCGCCGATGGAGCTTTCGCTTGAAGAGGCGCTCGGCTGCATTGCGGCGGAGATGCCGGCTGTTTCACCATGTCCAGCGTTCGATGTTGCCGCTGCCGATGGCTGGGCGGTGGGCACCAATGATGTGATCGGCGCCTCGTCCTATTCTCCG
This sequence comes from Bradyrhizobium sp., assembly GCF_016213215.1. GTDB lineage: Bacteria > Pseudomonadota > Alphaproteobacteria > Rhizobiales > Xanthobacteraceae > Bradyrhizobium. Next base: position 55,719 of record NZ_JACRAW010000009.1, read on the forward strand.
CTACCGCAGGTGAGGCCGCCGGTCTGGGTCAATGTTGGCGACGCCATGCCGGACGGATGCGACTGCGTGCTTGATGCGGACGCCGTCGAAACCTCCGGTCCGATTGCCGAAATCGTCGCGGAAGGGGCGCCGGGACGGGGCGTGCGGCGTGCCGGCAGCGATCTCGCCGGAGGTCCGCCGCCCATCGTGCCGGGCATTCCCATAGGTTCGCTGGATTTCCTGGTCGCGCGTGCGGCAGGCCTGGGCAAATTGCAGGTGCGCCGCCCCCGGCTGCGCATCGTCAACCTTCCCGGCGGAGACGCCACCGCACGTCTGATCGCCGATTACGCGCGCTCGACCGGCGCCAGCGTCACGAACATCGAAGCCAGGGCGCGCGATACGGGCTCGGTCGCGCGGATGCTCGATATCGGCGACTGCGACCTCCTGATCACCATCGGCGGCAGTGGCGTCGGCCGCAACGACGCGACGATTTCCGCGCTCGCCGGGCGCGGCGAGGTTCTTGTGCATGGTGTCGCGCTGCAGCCCGGACGAACTGCAGCTATCGCACGCGTTGGCGCCGTTCCTGCACTGGCTCTGCCGGGATCGCCGGATCAGGCGTTGGCCGCGTGGCTCACGCTGGCTGTGCCGGCGCTGGATCATTTGTGCGGGCGAGAGCGCAGCAGCCCGGTCACACGGCCTTTGGCGCGCAAGATTGCTTCCAGCGTCGGTCTGGCCGAGATTGCGTTGCTCGAGCAGCGGGAAGGCGCATGGTTGCCGCTCGCGGTCGGCCACCTGTCGCTTGAGGCCATTGTGCGCGCCGAGGCCTGGCTCCTGGTTCCGGCCTGGAGCGAAGGCTTTGCTGCAGGCACGCCCGTCGATGCCCATCTATGGCGCGAGTGACAGGTTACACAATGGACAAGGTTCCGCTGCCCAAAGACGGCGACAGCCTGGATCAGGACCAGTTCCTGACTATCCTGTCGCGAGAAGAGGCGCTTGAACGGTTTCAGGCCGCGCTGTTTCCGCGCGAAATCCCGAGCGAGGGGCGCAGGCTTGCCGACGCGCTCGGCCACGCGCTTGCCGAAGATGTGATCGCGCCGCTCGACGTGCCGCCGTTCGATCGGTCCAATGTCGACGGCTTTGCCGTGCGCTCGGCTGATGTTGCTTCCGCCGGCGAGGGCGCGCCGGTTCGCCTGATCCTGAATGGTGAAACGGTGGCCTGCGGCATCGCGCCGACAAAGCCGGTTCTGTCGGGAAGCGCGACGCTCGTTGCAACCGGCGCTCCCCTGCCCCGCGGCGCTGACGCCGTCGTGATGGTCGAGTACACCCAGCCGGCGGGTGCCGGCGCCATCGACGTTCGCCGCGCGCTTTCGCCCGGACAGTTCGTCTCCTATGCGGGTTCTGACATCGCGCGCGGCGAAACCGTGCTGCGGGCGGGAACGGTAGTCGGCTCGCGTGAGATCGGCATGCTGGCGGCGTGCGGGATCGCGGAAGTTGCCGTCATCCGCAAGCTGCGCGTCGGCGTCATCTCGACCGGCGATGAACTGGTGCAGCCCGGCTCGCCGCTCAGGCCGGCGGCGATCTACGACACCAACGGCGCGATCGTCGCCGCGGCAATTGACGAGAACGGCGGCAAGGCGATGTTTCTCGGCGCCATTCCCGACGACGAGGCAAAGCTCGAGGCCGCAATGCGGCAGGCGCTCCTCGAAAGCGACATGCTGGTGCTTTCCGGCGGCACGTCGAAGGGCGCAGGCGATCTGTCCCACCGCATCATCGACCGACTCGGCAAGCCGGGCATCATCGCCCATGGCGTGGCGCTCAAACCGGGCAAGCCGCTGTGCCTTGCGGTTTGCGACGGCAAACCGGTGGTGATCCTGCCGGGATTTCCGACCTCGGCGATGTTCACGTTCCACGACATGATCGTGCCGGTATTGCGGCGGATGGCCGGCCTGCCGCCGCGCACCGATGCCAAGGTTCGCGCGACAGTGCCGGTGCGGATTGCCTCCGAACTCGGTCGCACCGAATTCGTGATGGTCGCGCTGATCGAAGGCCGCAACGGACTGATCGCCTATCCTTCCGGCAAGGGCTCCGGTGCCATCACTTCGTTCGCGCAGGCCGACGGTTTCCTGCGCATCGATGCGCTCGCCGACCAGATGCCGGCCGGCACCGAAGCCGAGGTGACGCTGTTCACCCCGCATGTACGCGTGCCGGATCTCGTGATCATAGGCAGCCACTGCACCGGGCTTGATCTCGTCACCGCTCCACTTGCCCGCGCGGGCCTGTCCGTGCGCTCGATCGCGGTCGGCAGTAGTGGCGGGCTCGGGGCGGCGCGGCGCGGCGAGTGCGATTTGGCACCGATCCATCTGTTCGACGATCGAAGCGAGACCTACAACACCCCGTTCTTGGCCGAGGGCCTTGAACTCGTGCCGGGCTGGCGCCGCATGCAGGGCATTGTGTTCCGCAAGGGCGATCGGCGCTTCGAAGGCCTTTCCGCACCGGATGCCGTGCGTGCTGCGCTCACCGATCCCGCCTGCATCATGGTGAACCGCAACCAGGGGGCGGGCACGCGCATCCTGATTGACCGGCTGCTCGGCGGCGCACGGCCGGAAGGCTATTGGAACCAGCCGCGTTCGCATAACGCGGTTGCGGCTGCGGTGGCGCAGCATCGCGCCGATTGGGGCATGGCCATTGCGCCGGTCGCGCAAGCCTCGGGTCTCGGTTTCATTCCGCTCGCCGAAGAGCATTATGATTTCGCGCTCGTCACAGAGCGCAAGCAACGCCCGGCCGTGCAGGCCTTTCTCGATGCGCTGGCCTCGCCGGAGAGCCGCGCGGCACTCGATCGAGCCGGCTTCCGGCCGGCATAGTTCCTAGTCTCCATCAAGTGCCGCCAGCCGCTCCGCTTCCGCGATATCCTCCACCGTATTGGCATTGAAGAACGGGTCGAGCGGCTCGGCCGGCCAGTCTACGGTGGCGGGCCTGTAGCGCGCGGTCCAGCGGTCGATCCTGCGGATGTCTTCCTTCACCAGCGCGTGGCGAAGCTCCTCGCGCAGGCCGACATGCCACAGCCCGATCACCGGATGGGTCTGTCCGCCGGAGGCGGCAACGGCAAGCTGCGCATTCCCCGCGGCGCGCTCCTGGTGCAGTCGTGCGACGAGGTTGCGCGGCAGGAATGGGCAATCCGTTGCAGTGCTGAGCACCCATTCGGCCTCGGGCCGGTTGGCCGCCGCCCAGTCGAGCGCGGCCAGAATGCCGGCGAGCGGTCCGGGAAAGCCGGGAACGTCGTCGGCGAGGACGGGAAGACCGAATGCGGCAAAGCGCGCCGGATCGCCGTTGGCGTTGAGGATCAGCCCGTCGCATTGCGGGCTGAGGCGTGCGATGACGCGCTCCAGGATGGTGCGCCCGCCGATGGTGCGCATCGGCTTGTCGCCGCCGCCCATGCGGCGCGCAAGGCCGCCGGCGAGCAGCACCCCCGGCGTCGGCGGAATCTCAGTCGTCATGGCTTTCGCCCTTGCGCCTGTGCCGCGCCGACTCTTCCTCGACATAGGCGAGGTTCTGATCCTGGACGATGCGCTCCTCGCCCGACAGCGCGATGAATCGCTTTCCCCGCGTGCGCCCGACCAGGGTCAGTCCCACCTGGCGTGCGAGATCGACGCCCCAGGCGGTGAACCCGGAGCGCGAGACCAGGATCGGAATTCCCATGCGCACGGTCTTGATCACCATCTCGGAAGTCAGGCGCCCGGTGGTGTAGAGGATCTTGTCGGCGGGATCGACGCGGTGCCGGTACATCCAGCCGGCGATCTTGTCGACCGCGTTGTGGCGTCCGACGTCTTCGGTGTAGCAGAGCGGCGTGCCTTCCTTGCACAGCACGCATCCGTGGATCGCGCCGGCCTCCAGATAAAGCGAAGGCATGGTGTTGATCGTTTGCGTCATCTGGTAGAGCCAGGACGTGCGCAGCTCCGCCTTCGGTAGCGCGACGCTTTCCACCGCCTCCAGGAGGTCGCCGAACGCCGTGCCCTGCGCGCAGCCGGAGGTCTGGGTGCGCTTCTTCAATTTCTGTTCGAAGTTGGTGTGGTGCTCGGTCCGCACCACGACCACCTGCAGATCGTCGTCATATTCGACCTCGGTGACGACGTCGTCGTACTTGAGCATGTTCTGGTTGAGCAGGTAGCCGAGCGCCAGATAGTCCGGATAGTCGCCGATCGTCATCATGGTGACGATCTCCTGGGCGTTCAGGTAGAGCGTCAGCGGCCGCTCCATCGGCACCTTGAGTTCGACCCTGGCGCCGGTCTGGTCGACCCCGGTGACGCGTCGGGTCAGCCGCGGATCTTCCGGATTTGGGACGATCAGAGGAAACGGTGCTTTGTCGATCTTCATCATGGCAAGGACGTTAGCATGACAATCGGGCCAAGCCGATATAAGCATGTCGGGAATTGAACACGAAATGCCGCTTCGACCGTCATTGCGAGCGCAGCGAAGCAATCCAGAATCGAGCCGCGGAAATAGTCTGGATTGCTTCGTCGCTTCGCTCCTCGCAATGACCGCGGGTGCGGCGGTTCCACCGGCCGTGCGCCGCTGGCGGAGGTTGACCTCGGATGAAAGTGATTGGCCTCGCAGGTTGGAGCGGCGCCGGCAAGACCACGCTGCTTGCGCGCCTCATCCCGCACCTTCTCAAGGAGGGCTTGCGCGTTTCCGTGATCAAGCATGCCCACCATCATTTCGACGTTGACGTGCCGGGCAAGGATTCCTGGCGCCACCGCGAGGCCGGCGCGACCGAGGTCCTGGTATCTTCCGAGAGACGGTGGGCCTTGATGCATGAACTGCGCGGGGCGCCCGAGCCGCGTCTTTCCGATCTGCTGCGGAAGCTGTCTCCTGTCGACCTCGTCGTTGTCGAGGGGTTCAAGCGCGAGCGGCTTCGCAAGATCGAGGTGCATCGTTCCGCCAACGGCAAGCCGTTTCTGTTTCCCGGCGATCCCCATATCGTGGGCATCGCGACCGATAGCTCCGTTGAAACCAGCCTTCCCTTGGCCCATCTCGATGATATCTCCTCGATCGCCGCGCTGATGCAGCAGGCGGCGATGCCGCTGGACGACCTGATCGCAATCCGCCCGGCGCAGGACTGAAGAGGCACGATGGCGCAACTGTCCGACGACTGCTTTGCCTTCGGTGGGCCGATGATGTCGGTCGATGAAGCCGTCGCGCTGATCGCTGCGCGCGTGCATGCGGTCGTCGACCTCGAGACCGTGCGACTTGTCGATGCGGATGGTCGTGTGCTCGCACGCAACATCGCTGCGCCGCTGCCGCTGCCGCCCTTCACCAATTCCGCCGTGGATGGGTACGCGGTGCGCAGCGAGGATCTTCCGAACACGTCGGAGCAGGCATTCCCGATCTCCGGCCGCATTCAGGCCGGCGCCGCGGCAACCGCGCCGCTCGAGCCCGGCCACGCCGCGCGTATCTTCACCGGCGCGCCGATGCCGCCGGGCGCGGATACCGTGTTCATGCAGGAAGATGTCCGGATCGATGCCTCCGGCAAGGTGTTGCTGCCCCCGGGACTTAAGCCGGGCGCGAACGTTCGGCCGGCCGGCGAAGACATTCCGCAAGGCACGATGGCCTTGCCGGCGGGCCAACGCCTGCGTCCGCAGCATGTCGCGCTTGGTGCGGCGCTCGGACTGACCGGGTTCGAGGTTGTCAGGCGGATCCGTGTCGCGGTGTTTTCGACCGGCAACGAACTGGCTGCGCCGGGCGAGAAGCGTGCTGCCGCGCAGCTGTTCGATTCCAACCGCGTCATGCTGATGGCGATGCTGCGCCGCCTCGGCTGCGACGTCAGCGACCTCGGCATCCTGCGCGACGAGCACACAGCTCTTGCCGGCGGACTGAAGAAGGTCGCCGGCGAACATGATCTGATCCTGACCACCGGAGGCGTTTCGACGGGCGAGGAGGATCACGTCAAGGCGGCGGTCGAGAGCATCGGGACGCTCGTGTTGTGGCGCATGGCGATCAAGCCCGGCCGGCCCGTGGCAATGGGGATCATCGGCGGCACGCCCTTTATCGGCCTGCCTGGAAATCCGGTCGCGAGCTTCGTCACCTTCGTCCATGTGGTGCGGCCGACGGTGCTGGCGCTGTCCGGTGCGTTGCCCGAACCGCTCGTCCCAATGCCCGTGCGCGCCGCGTTCACTTACAGGAAGAAGCCGGGCCGGCGCGAATATGTCCGCGTCAGCCTGCGCAAAGGCGGGGACGGCGCGCTCGAGGCCGTCAAGTTTCCGCGCGAGGGCGCGGGACTGTTGTCGTCGCTGGTCGACACCGACGGGCTGGTCGAGCTTGGCGAGAGCGTCACGCAGGTCGAACCGGCCCAAAACGTCGGCTTCCTCGCTTATGCGAGCCTGATCTGACGATGCCGCGTTGACCTTGACGACCCGGATGTTCATGTTCCTCGCATGACCAGGACGAAAATCGATCTCACCGGACTGAAATGTCCGTTGCCGGCGCTCAAGACGCGAAAGGCCTTGAAGCCGTTGCAGGCCGGCGACCAGCTCGAGGTGCACTGCACGGATCCGCTGTCGGTAATCGACATTCCCAACCTGATCCGCGAGACGGGTGACAAGGTTGAGATCACCGAGCGCAGCGAAGGCCGCATCGTCTTTTTGATAGAGAAGGCGAATGGCGCGATAGGGAAAGCAAATGAGGCTTCCGACGCCTGATCGCTCGGACATTGTCCTTTGCCAGTCGAGAGTGTTGCCGCATAGGTTCCAATGCATCTGATTTTCGCGGCCGGTGTCGATTTTGCCTTGCGTTTCCCGCGTCGCTGAGTGTTCAAGACTCCAAGGCTGACATTGAAGGCGGAGTTTCCGACTGGATCGCAAACAAAGCCGAAGTTCTGAATGGAACCTGAGAACAGAGGCCTCGCCGACGAAGAACGCTGGTTTTGAGATCGGCATGAACAGGAGCTGAGGCCGAGCCTTTGGGAATTTGCCGATCAACACCGGCGTGGGGTGAAGGCTGGAAGGCCCTCAAATGCTTACTAGCCCACGATAATCTGGTTGGCATCTGGCATGCCAGAGGATAGGGTTGATCAGCCGCAAGATGACGGGACGGGACGCGATGAGTCATGACGTGCACCAGGTTCGCTCCTTCGAGCATCCCGGCGAAGGACGACGGCGGGCCAAGGCGACGTCCAAGGGCCGCCAGGTCGATCCGGCCGCCGCACAGGAGATCGAACTCTTGCTCGGCGACAAGCCGCGGCGGCGTGACCTCCTGATCGAACATCTGCACCTGATCCAGGACAAGTATCACCAGATCTCCGCGGCGCATCTCGCGGCGCTGGCGGACGAAATGAAGCTGTCCTTCGCCGAAGTATTCGAAACCGCGACCTTCTACGCGCATTTCGACGTCGTGAAGGAAGGCGAGCCGAACATTGCGCCGCTCACCATCCGCGTCTGCGACTCGCTCACCTGCGCCATGCTGGGCGGCGAGAAGCTTCTGGAGCAGCTTCAGAGCAAGGCCGGTCCTTCCATCCGCGTGGTGCGCGCGCCCTGCGTCGGCCGCTGCGACACCGCGCCGGCGGCCGAGGTCGGCCACAACTTCGTCGATCGCGCGACCGTCGAGAATGTGCTCGCCACAGCAAAGGCCGGTGAGACCCATGCGCATCTGCCGAACTACATCGGATATGACTCCTATGTTGCGGCCGGCGGCTACAGGGTTCTGAACCGGCTGCGCTCGGGCGAATTGCCGCGGGAAGAGCTCTTGAAGGCGCTCGATGACGCCGGCCTGCGCGGCCTTGGCGGCGCGGGCTTTCCCGCCGGGCGCAAATGGCGCGCGGTGCTGGGCGAGCCCGGTCCGCGTCTGATGGCGGTCAATGGCGACGAAGGCGAGCCGGGCACGTTCAAGGACCGCTATTATCTCGAGACCGATCCGCATCGCTTTATCGAAGGCACGCTGATCGGCGCCCAAGTGGTGGAAGCGAGCGATGTCTACATCTACATGCGCGACGAATATCCGGTGTCGCGCGAAATCCTGGAGCGCGAGATCGCGAAGCTTCCCGAGGGCGGTCCGCGCCTGCACCTGCGCCGCGGCGCCGGCGCCTACATCTGCGGCGAGGAATCCTCGCTGCTGGAAAGCCTCGAGGGCAAGCGCGGCCTGCCGCGGCACAAGCCGCCTTATCCGTTCCAGGTCGGCCTGTTCGGCCTGCCGACCCTGATCAACAATGTCGAGACGCTGTGGTGGGTGCGCGACATCGTCGAGAAGGGCGCCGACTGGTGGAACAGCCATGGCCGCAACGACCGTCATGGTCTGCGCTCCTTCTCGGTTTCGGGCCGGGTGAAGAATCCCGGCATGAAGCTGGCGCCGGCCGGCATTACGGTTCGCGAACTGATCGATGAATATTGCGGCGGCATGGCCGATGAGCACACCTTCCATGCGTACCTGCCGGGTGGCGCGTCCGGCGGCATCCTGCCGGCGTCGATGGGCGACATCCCGCTCGACTTCGGCACCCTGGAAAAATACGGCTGCTTCATCGGCTCGGCCGCGATCGTGATCCTGTCGCACAAGGACAGCGTGCGCGAAGCCGCGCTGAACCTGATGCGCTTCTTCGAGGACGAGAGCTGCGGCCAGTGCACGCCGTGCCGGGTCGGCACGCAGAAGGCGGTGCTGCTCATGCAACGGCCGGTGTGGAACCGGGCGCTGCTGGAGGAATTGAGCCAGGCGATGCGCGATGCATCGATCTGCGGCCTCGGACAGGCGGCCTCCAATCCGCTCACATCGGTGATCAAATATTTCCCTGACGAGTTCAAGGAAGCGGCCGAATGATGAAGATTACGTTCGAGCTCGACGGCAAGCAGGTCGAGGCCAATCCCGGCGAGACGATCTGGCAGGTTGCCAAGCGGCAAGGCCAGGAGATCCCGCATCTGTGCCATTCGCCCGCGCCGGACTATCGCCCCGACGGCAACTGCCGCGCCTGCATGGTCGAGATCGAGGGCGAGCGCGTGTTGGCGGCATCGTGCAAGCGCACGCCCTCCGTCGGCATGAAGGTCAAGACGGCAAGCTCCCGCGCGGTTGCGGCGCAGAAGATGGTGATGGAGCTCCTCGTCGCCGACCAGCCGGCGCGCGAGACCTCGCACGATCCGGACTCGAAATTCTGGCATTGGGCCGAGAAGACCGGTGTCACCGAAAGCCGCTTCCCCGCGGTCGAGCGCTGGAGGCCTGATGCCAGCCATCCGGCGATGCGCGTCAATCTCGATGCCTGCATCCAGTGCGGCCTGTGCGTGCGCGCCTGCCGCGAGGTCCAGGTCAACGACGTGATCGGCATGGCCTATCGCAACGCCGACGCCAAGATCGTGTTCGACTTCGACGATCCGATGGGTGAATCCACCTGCGTCGCCTGCGGCGAATGCGTGCAGGCCTGTCCGACCGGCGCCTTGATGCCGGCGGTGATGCTGGACGAGAAGCAGACCCGCGTCACCTATGCCGACAAAAAGGTCGACTCGCTGTGCCCGTTCTGCGGCGTCGGCTGCCAGGTCACCTACCAAGTCAAGGACGACAAGGTGATCTACGCGGAAGGGCGCGACGGTCCCGCCAATCACAACCGGCTGTGCGTCAAGGGCCGCTTCGGCTCCGACTACATCCATCATCCGCATCGCCTCACCAGGCCGCTGGTGCGGCTGCCCAATGCGAGTAAGGACGCCAACGACCAGGTCGATCCCGCCAATCCCTTCACTCATTTCCGCGAGGCTTCCTGGGAGGAGGCGCTCGACATCGCCGCCAAGGGCCTCGTCAAGATCCGCGACGAGCACGGCGTCAAGGCGCTTGCGGGCTTCGGCTCGGCCAAGGGCTCGAACGAGGAGGCGTACCTGTTCCAGAAGCTGGTGCGCACCGCCTTCGGCTCCAACAATGTCGACCACTGCACGCGGCTGTGCCACGCCTCCTCGGTCGCGGCGCTGATGGAGGGATTGAATTCCGGCGCGGTCTCCGCGCCCTTCGCCGCAGCCATGGAGGCGGAAGTCATCATCGTGATCGGCGCCAATCCGACCGTGAACCATCCGGTCGCGGCGACCTACATCAAGAACGCGGCCAACCGCGGCGCCAAGCTGATCGTGATGGATCCGCGCACCCAGTCGCTGTCGCGCCATGCCTACAAGCATCTCGCCTTCAAGCCGGGCAGCGACGTCGCGATGCTGAACGCGATGATCAATACCATCATCACAGAAGGCCTGATCGACGACCAGTACATCGCCGGCTACACCGAGGGCTTCGAGGAGCTCAAGGCCAAGATCCAGGAGTTCACCCCGGAGAAGATGGCGCCGATCTGTGGCGTCCCGGCCGACACGCTGCGCGAGGTGGCGCGGATGTACGCCCGTGCAAAGGCCTCGATCATCTTCTGGGGTATGGGCATCAGCCAGCACGTGCACGGCACCGACAACGCCCGCTGCCTGATCGCGCTGGCACTGATCACCGGCCAGGTCGGCCGTCCCGGGACCGGGCTGCATCCGCTGCGCGGACAGAACAACGTGCAGGGCGCGTCCGATGCCGGGCTGATCCCGATGTTCCTGCCCGACTACCAGCCGGTCGGCCGGGACGACTTGCGCGGCAAATTCGAACAGCTGTGGCACAAGGATCTCGATCCGGTGCGCGGCCTGACGGTTGTCGAGATCATGAACGCGATCCATGCCGGCGAAATCAGGGGCATGTACATCGAGGGTGAGAATCCCGCGATGTCCGACCCCGACCTGCAGCACGCGCGCGAGGCTCTTGCAAGACTTGATCACCTCGTGGTGCAGGACCTGTTCGTCACCGAGACCGCCTTCCATGCCGACGTCATCCTGCCGGCGTCCGCGTTTGCGGAGAAGGAAGGCGCCTTCACCAACACCGACCGCCGCGTGCAACTGGCGCGTCAGGTGATCAGGCCGCCGGGCGATGCGCGGCAGGATCTCTGGATCATCCAGGAGATCGCAAGGCGCATGGGGCTTGACTGGAACTACAGCGGCCCGGCCGACGTCTTCGCCGAAATGGCGCAGGTGATGCCCTCGCTGAACAACATCACCTGGGAGCGGCTGGTTCGCGAAGGCGCCGTGACCTATCCGGTCGACGATCCCGACAAGCCCGGCAACGAGATCATCTTCACCACCGGTTTCCCGACGGAAAGCGGCCGCGGCAAGATCGTGCCGGCTCATATCATTCCGCCCGACGAGTTGCCGGATGACGAATATCCGATGGTGTTGTCCACGGGGCGCGTGCTCGAACATTGGCACACCGGCTCGATGACGCGCCGCTCGAACGTTCTCGACCAGATCGAGCCCGAGGCGGTCGCCTTCATGTCGCCGAGGGACATGCGGCGCATGAAGCTGGTCCCCGGCGATTTCATTCGCCTCGAGACCCGCCGGGGAGCAGTCGAGGTCAAGGTGCGGTCCGATCGCGACGTGCCGGAGAACATGGTGTTCATGCCGTTCTGCTATGCGGAGGCGGCCGCGAACCTGTTGACCAACCCGGCGCTCGATCCGTTCGGCAAGATCCCCGAGTTCAAGTTCTGCGCGGCGAGGGCCGAACCCGCCGAGGTGCGGGATGCGGCGGAGTAGGGGGCGCGCCATATCCGATGATGTTCCACATCCTGAGGAGCCGCGAAGCGGCGTCTCGAAGGATGAAGGCCGGAGCGTGGCCCTCATGGTTCGAGACGGCGCTTGCGCGCCTCCTCACCATGAGGACTGAAGACGTGTCGGACGCGAGGCGATCGCTCTCTGTAATGGTCTAATTCGATTTTCAAGCAGCCGAGGGGATATGAGTCCGCATTCTCGCGGCGCGTTGCGCCCGAGGTTTGCTTCAAGCTCACCCTCTCTCATTGAAGAGGGCGCAGGGAAGGCCGGGTGCCGGCTGGCACCCGCGGTCCGTGCGCAAACGCACACGGGGGGACCACAGGGCAGCCGGAAGCAACCCGGCCTTCCCTGCGCGAATGGTTTTAACGGCTTATGTCGTGATCTCCCCGGTGAGACGAGCTCTATTGCCACCGTCGCCGCGCGGATTCTTTGGCGTCTCGCATCCGGTTGGAGC
>NZ_JACRAW010000112.1 GCF_016213215.1 Bradyrhizobium sp.
GAGGCCGATCTTGGTGCCGTAGCCGACCAGGAGGAAGACGAAGGCGAGCGACAACAGCCGCGGCTCGAAATTGCCGGCGCTGACGACCAGGAGATCCCAGCACATCGCCGGCAGGCCTTCGCCGATGACGTCCTGGGCGACGAGATAGGTGAGGATGGTGCCGAAGAACGCCAGCGCGATGCCGACGCTGCCGAGGATGAAGTATTTCCACGACGCCTCGATCGCCTCGGGCGTGCGATAGATGCCGACCATCATCACGGTGGAGAGCGTCGCCACCTCGACGCCGACCCACATGAGGCCGACATTGTTGGCGAGCAGCGCCACGTTCATGGCGGCCATCATCGCCTGGTACATGGCGTGGTAGAAGCGCAGGAACGCCGGCGTGATGCGGCCGATCTCCAGCTCGTGGGCGATGTAGCTCGCGCTGAACACGCTGGTGGTGAAGCCGACAAAGGTGGTCAGTACGATGAACACCTTGTTGAGATCGTCGACGAGCAGGTACTGCCCCGAGATCGGCTCGACCACGAACAGCGACAGCGCGGTAAGGAACGTCGCCAGCGCCGCCACGACGTTGAACCGCGCCGTGAGGCCATTGTCCGGCAGCAGCGCCAGCACCGCCGCAGAAGCGGCGGGTATCACCAGGATGGCCGTGAGCGCGTCAATCATCATCCACGTTCTCCGCGGAAACGATCCAGTGCCTGCACATCGACGCTGTCGAAGCGTTCGCGGATACGGAAAAGGAATATGCCAATCACGATGAAGGCGATCAGCACCGAGAAGGCGACGCTGATCTCGACGACCAGCGGCATGCCCTTGGCGCCGGTCGCGGCCAGCACAAGGCCGTTTTCGAGCGACATGAAGCCGACCACCTGGCTCACCGCGTTGCGCCGCGTCACCATGATCAACAGTCCGAGCAGCACCACCGACAGCGAAAAAGCGAGGTCTTCGCGCGCCAGCGCGTCTGCACCCGGCGTCACCCGGAGCATCACCACCATCGACAGTGCGACAAGGCCGATGCCGGCCATCATGGTGAGACCAACGCCGACCGCCGTCTCGATCTCGCGGTGAATGCCGAGCCTGACGATGATCCGGTGCAGCGCCACCGGAATGATGATCGCCTTGAATACCAGCGCGATCGAAGCGGTGAGGTAGAGATGGGGCGCCTCCTGCACAAAGGCCTGCCACGCCACCGACATCGCCAGCACGGTGGCATGCATCGCATACACGTTGAGGAGAGAATAGAGCCGGTCCTGATAGAGCATCACGAAGCTCGCCAGCACCAGCGACCCCGCGAGCAGATGGGCGATATCGAATTGCAGGCCGCTCATGGCTTCACAGGCTCCCCGACACAAACCGCAACAGGGTGGCAAGCAGCGCCAGCATCAGCGCCGCACCCAGGAATTCCGGGATCCGGAACACGCGCATCTTCGCGATCGACGTCTCGAACAGCGCCAGCAGGAAACCGCCGGCGGCGAGCTTGCCGAAATAGAGGGCGGCGCCGAACACAAACGCCTGAATGCCGGAATCGGCCGGCGCGGCGCCCCAGGGCACGAAGATGCAGGCGATCAGCGACACGTAGAGCAGCAGCTTGAGCTCCGAGGACAGATCGATCAGCGCCAGATGGCGGCCGGAATATTCCAGCACCATGGCCTCGTGCACCATGGTGAGTTCGAGATGGGTGGCGGGATTGTCGACGGGGATGCGGGCGTTCTCGGCCAGAGCCACGATGATCAGCGCGACCAGCGCAAGCCCGAGCGACACGCGCAAGCCGACTTCGCTCGAGCCCATGAATTCGGCGATCCTGGAGAGCTGGGTCGAACCGGCGATCATCGCCACTCCGAACACCGTAATGAGGATCGCGGGCTCGGCGAGCGAGGCGATCATCACCTCGCGGCTGGAGCCGATGCCGCCGAACGCCGTCCCGACGTCCATGCCAGCGAGCGCCTGGAAGAACCGCGCGCTGCCGAGCAGCGCGATGATCGCGATCAGGTCGGCGGTCCAGGAAAACAGGAGTCCGCTGCCGAACGTCGGCACCAGCGACGCCGCAACCCAGGTGCCGGCAAAGATCAAATAGGGAATGACGCGGAACAGCCAGGAGGCGTTCTCCGCGAGAACGACGTCCTTGCGCATGAGGCGGATGAGGTCGCGATAGGGCTGCAGCAGCGGCGGGCCCCGCCGGCGCAAGAGGCGCGCCTTCACCTTGCGCACGAAGCCGGTGAGCAGGGGCGCAAGCAGCAGGACGAGGAACATCTGCGCGCCCTGCGAAAGGATGTCGCGGAGCGTCGTCATAGCGCCACCACGAGAAGCAGGACGATCAATGCCACGAAGACCAGGGTCAAATAGCGGCGGATGGTGAGGAATTGCAGGACGTTGAGCCGCTCGGTCGCAAATCCGATGCCCTTCGCGATCGGCGCATACAACCCGTTCCAGATCAGATCGTGCACCTCGACGGTGAGGCGCGCCGGCGCGGCCGAAGAAGGCGGCGGCATTTCGCCGATCTCGCGCGCGGCGAAGATGACGCTGCCGAACACCCGGCGGATCGGCTGGGAAAAGCTCGAGGCGCTGTACTGGATCGCGGGATTAGGATCGGGGTAGCCGCAATCCCAGGCCGGTCCGCGGCGAAGCCGGTCCGAAGCCAGCCGGTGGATCGCCGAGGCCGCCGCGCTACCGCAGATCACGACGAACAGGAACACCAGCAAACCGTTGTACGAGCTGCGGCTTTCGGCGATGGGGACGATGGTCAGCCATTCCAGGCCCACCTGGTGCGGCATGACGTTTCCGACCATGGCCTTGCTCACCGGCGCAAGCGCATCGATGAAGAAGCCGGGCAGGATGCCGGTGATCAGACAGAAGAACGCAAGCAAGAACATCGCGCCCAGCGAAAAATGGTCGGTCTCGTTGGCCTCGGCGGCACAAGGACTTCGCGCCCGGCCGAGAAAGCTGATGCCGAACAGCTTGACGAAACAGGCCGCAGCGAACGCCGCTGCCAGCGCCAGGAGGCCGCCGACCGCCGGAATGATCAGCTTCAATCCCCAGCTCGGCAACTGCGGACTGAGCAGAATCGCCTGGAAGGTCAGCCATTCCGAGACGAAGCCGTTGAAGGGCGGCAGCGCCGAGATCGCGACGCAGCCGATCAAAACCGCGAATGCAGTCTGCGGCATGCGATGGATCAGCCCGCCGAGCTTTTCCATGTCGCGCTCACCGGTAGCGTGAAGCACGGCGCCGGCTCCGAAGAACAACAGGCTCTTGAACAGCGCATGGTTGAGGACGTGAAGCATGGCCGCAGTGAAGGCGAGCGCCGCCACCCAGTCGAGCCCTTCCGCCTTGAATGCCAGCGCGAGCCCGAGGCCGGTGAAGATGATGCCGATATTCTCGATGGTCGAATAGGCCAGCACGCGCTTGATGTCGCGCTGCATCAGCGCATAGAGCACGCCCATCGTCGCGGTCGGACCGCCGACCGCGAGAACAACCATGCTCCACCACCACTCGGGCGCCGGCAGCAGGTCGAACACGATGCGCACGAAGCCGTAGACGGCGACCTTGGTCATCACGCCGCTCATCAGGGCGGAGACGTGGCTTGGCGCGGCCGGATGCGCCAGCGGCAGCCAGGCGTGCAGCGGCACGAGACCCGCTTTCGATCCGGCGCCGAGCAACACCAGCATGAGAACGAGACTCGCGAGCGCCGCGGAGGGATGCGCGGCGCGCATCGCATCGAAATCGTAATTGCCGCCGCCGGCCAGCACGCCGAAGGCGAGCAGCAGGCATAGGGTGCCGAAGCTCGCCATCAACAGATAGACATAGCCGGCACGGACGTTCTCGGCCTCGCGGTGATGCGAGACCACCAGCGCCCAGGACGTCAGTGACATGAACTCCCAGGCGACCAGAAAGCTGAAGGCATCGTTCGCCATGACCACAATGTTCATGCCGGCGAGATAGGCCGGATAGAACGGCAACACGCGCCCCTGCGAGTCTTCGTGCCGGCCGTAACCCAGCGCAAACAGGCTTGCCGCAGCGCCGCCGAGATTGACCACGACGAGAAAGAACGCCGACAGCGCATCGATGCGGAAATGGGCGCCGAGCCAGGGCAGGCCGACCGGCAGCGTGGCATCCCACGTCGGATGGAAAGGATCGAGCAGGTTGATCAGCGCCGTGACGGCGAGCGTCAGGGTGACCACGAGGCAGCCGCCATACAGGACCGTCGAGCCGCGAGGGTGAACGGAAAGCGCGATGCCGGCCGGAGCCAGCAGCAACAAGGCAGCGACTGCCCATAGCGCCACGGAAATCACGGCATCACCCGGTTCGCGATCTGCCTGCGCGCCATTATTCCACCATGCCGCTCATCTGGAACCGCCCTGGGACTTAAGCCTGACGCCGCGCCCCCCACCGCTGCTGGCCGTACCCTCGCCGATCAACTCGATACCGGCAACAGCAAGCGCGTCTACCAGCTTCATCAGGGAATCGACATTACCGCGGATCACTCCTTCGGAAGCCTCCATCCGCTGAATCGTCGGCAATGACAGCGCGCAGCGCTGCGCGAGTTCGCGCTGGTCAATTCCCAGCAAGGCACGGGCGGCGCGGAGCTGCGCGGCAGTAATCACGGGATTGATGCCTCCAAAGGCAAATCCAGGAGCCTGATTCCATGGTTAAAGTATCTATTGTGATGTTTCAAGCATGACTTTGCATATTCCAAACATCATTGGTTCCACGGAATGTGTACAATCCAAGATGGCTTGCTGCTCCGTCTTGCCTGGCCTCCCGTTCATCCAGGTCGTGCGTTGGCAAAAGAGATGGTGCCGTCCGGGACCTGGCCCGGCATGACGAGCGAGAGGATGAAACAGGCTTGGCGACCCAGGTCTTGAGCCAGGTGCGTCTTGAGCCAGGTGCCGCAGCCGAGGAAAGTTCCCTCAGAACTCAGCGGCGATCTTGGTCAGCATCGCCAGAAGCGCGGTGCGGTTGGCGGGGCCCAGGAGCTCGTTCAGCCGCGCCTCGTGCTTGGTCGCGACCAGCTTCTTCGCGCGCGCCAGCACCGCCCTGCCCTTATCGGTGAGGACCAGAATGTGCGAGCGGCGATCGTTGGTGGAGCGCATGCGCATGCAGAGATCGCGACTCTCCAGATTGTCGAGCATCGAGACGAAGTTCGGCCGGAGGATGCCGAGCGTGTTGGCGATCTCGGTCTGGTTGCGTCCCGGATTGCGGTCGACCAGCAACAGGACGGAAAACTGTGCCGGCGTCAGCTGCAACGGTGCGACGCAGCGCAAAAAGTCCTCGAACACCTTGAGCTGGGCGCGTTTCATCAGATAGCCGAGGAGCTCGGACAGCTCGCCCATCTGCAGGGCGTGCTCGCTACCGCCCTCGCCCGCTTCCTTGCGGGTTTTGCTGGCTTCCGTTGCGGCGGTCTTGGAAACGCTCATCGCCTGGTGCTCACAATCCCGCTAGATTTGGGGCCGGCTACTTGCAGCCGCCCTTGAGATTATATTTAATAATTGTTATTGACCATATCAAATATTGGCAGCGGGTTTCAATGGCTGTCGTTGGACACTAGCGGCGCCAAGCTTGCAGGCGGTCCGACAAGGGAGGGGAGCGTCCGGTCTTGAACACCACCATCATGCTGTTCCTGGTTCAGGACGGCATCACCAACGGCGCAATCTATGCGCTCCTCGGCCTCGCGCTGGTGCTGGTGTTCGCCGTCACCCGCGTGATCCTGATTCCGCAGGGCGAATTCGTCACCTACGGCGCGCTGACCTATGCCTCCGTGGCCTCCGGCCAGATGCCGGGCACGGCCAAGCTTGCGCTGGCGATGGGCATCGTCGCTTTTGCACTGGACCTTTATGCAGCGCGCAGGGCCCTGCATGTGCGTCCCATCGCACGTGCCTTCCTCACCAATATTGTGTTGCCCGGCGCCGTGTTGGCGCTGACCTCCTGGGTGGTGAGCCGCCAGCCGCCGGTCGGCGTCAGCATTGCCTTGTCGCTGGTGATCGTCGCCGCCATCGGGCTGTTCCTGTACCGAATCGTCTTTCAGCCGCTCGCCCATACCTCGGTGCTGGTACTGCTGATCGCCTCGGTGGCCTGCCATCTCGCGCTGCAGGGATTGGGGCTGTTGTTCTTCGGCGCGGAGGGCCAGCGCGGCCCGGCTGTGCTGTCGACAGCTTTCACCGCCGGTACCTTGCGCTTCACCGGCCAGAGCATTGCCGTCTACGCCATCACCATCGCCTTCATCGTCGGGCTGTGGCTGTTCTTCGGCCTCACCCTGTACGGCAAGGCGCTGCGCGCCACCGCCGTGAACCGACTGGGGGCGCGTCTGGTCGGCATCCGCACCACTCTGTCGGGCCAGATCGCCTTCCTGCTCGCCTCGGTCATCGGCGCGCTGTCGGGCATCCTGATCGTGCCGATCACGACGCTTTATTACGACACCGGATTTTTGATCGGCCTGAAAGGCTTCATCGCCGCAATCATCGGCGGCCTGGTCAGCTATCCGCTGACCGCGGTCGCGGCGCTCGTGGTCGGCACGGTGGAAGCGTTCTCGTCCTTCTATGCCAGCAATTTCAAGGAGGTCATCGTCTTCACGCTGCTCATCCCGGTGCTTCTGCTGCGCTCGCTGGCGGCCCCGGCAGTCGAGGAAGAGAAGGACTAAGCGATGAGAGAGCGTCTGCCGATCATCATCTTTGCCATTGTTGTGGCGGCGATCCCGCTCATTCCGGGCGTGCCCCCGTTCTGGATCGTGCTTCTGGACAACATCGGGCTGGCGGCGCTGGTGGCGATGGGTCTCGTGCTGCTGACTGGCGTCGGCGGTCTCACCTCGTTCGGCCAGGCGGCGTTCTGCGGTTTCGGCGCCTACACCACCGCGGTGCTGTCGACGGCCTACGGTCTGTCGCCCTGGCTGACGCTGCCGCTCTCGCTGCTCGTCAGCGGCGTCGCCGCGGTCCTGCTCGGCCTGATCACGGTGCGGCTGTCGGGTCACTATCTGCCGCTCGGCACGCTGGCCTGGGGCCTCGGCCTTTTCTATCTGTTCAGCAAGCTCGAATTCCTCGGCCGCAATGACGGCATCTCCGCCATCCCGCCGCTGTCGATCGGCTCGTTCCGGATGCTCGATCCCGGCTCGATCTATTACGCGATCTGGGTCGCCGTGCTGATCTCGGCCCTGCTCACCACGAACCTTCTGGACTCCCGCACCGGACGCGCCATCCGCGCGCTGCGGCGCGGCCATGTCGCGGCGGAGGCTTTCGGGGTGCAGACGCCGCGCGCCAAGCTCCTGGTGTTCATTCACGCCGCGGTGCTGGCCGGCCTGTCCGGCTGGCTCTATGCGCACCTGCAGCGCGCCGTGAACCCGACGCCGTTCGGCGCGCAGGCCGGCATTGAGTATCTCTTCATCGCGGTCGTCGGCGGCGCCGGCTACGTCTGGGGCGGCGTGCTCGGCGCTGCGATCGTCGTCATTCTCAAGGAGGTGCTGCAGAGCTACCTGCCGCTTCTCCTGCACGGCTCCGGCCAGCTCGAGACCATCGTGTTCGGCATCCTTTTGATCATACTCCTGCAGCTTGCGCCCGCCGGCGTGTGGCCCTGGCTGGTGGCACGCCTTCCGCTCAAGCCGGTCGGCAAGCGGCCGGACACCTCGCTGGCCCTGCCCGCGCGCGCAAGAACGCCGAGCGAGGGAGGCGTCCTCCTCAAGATCGACAACGCGCGCAAGCAATTCGGCGGCGTGATTGCCGTCAACAGCGTCTCCTTCGACGTCCAGGCGCGCGAGATCGTCGCCCTGATCGGTCCCAACGGCGCCGGCAAGAGCACGACCTTCAACTTGATCACGGGGGTGCTGACCACGACCGGCGGCTCGATTTCCGTGCTGGGCAGGAAGATCGACAACGCGCCGCCGCAGGAAGTGGTCAAGCTCGGCATTTCCCGGACCTTCCAGCACGTCAAGCTGGTGCCCGACATGACCGTGCTGGAGAACGTCGCGATCGGCGCGCACCTGCGCGGGCACTCGGGCCCCGTGTCCAGCATGTTGCGGCTCGACCGCGCCGACGAGGAGAAGCTGCTGGCGGAGGCCGCACGCCAGATCGAGCGCGTCGGCCTTGCCGACCAGATGCACCAGCTTGCAGGCAGTCTCTCGCTCGGCCAGCAGCGCATCGTGGAGATCGCCCGCGCGCTGTGCGTTGATCCGATGCTGCTGCTGCTCGACGAGCCGGCGGCCGGCCTGCGCCACATGGAAAAGCAGCGGCTCGCGGCGCTGCTGCGGGACTTGCGCGACGGCGGCATGAGCGTGCTGCTGGTCGAGCACGACATGGGCTTCGTGATGGATTTGGCCGACCGCATCGTGGTGCTGGACTTCGGCACCAAGATCGCCGAAGGCACGCCCGAGGCGATCAAAACCAATCCCGCGGTGATCAAGGCCTATCTGGGAGTGGCGGCATGAGAGCACTCCTGTCGGTTTCAGACGCGCACGTGTCGTACGGCAAGGTCGAGGCGGTACGCTCGGTCTCGCTCGAAGTGGCCGAAAACGAGATCGTCACCATCGTCGGCGCCAACGGCGCCGGCAAGACCACGCTGCTCAGCGCCGTCATGGGCATCCTGCCGCTCAAGGGCCGCGTCACCTTTGGCGGCGAGAACCTGGCGCGGCTCGAGATCGAGGACCGCGTCGCGCTGGGCCTTGGCCTCGTCGCCGAGCACCGCGAATTGTTCGTCACCATGAGCGTCCAGGACAATCTCGAGCTCGGCGCCTTCCGGATTGCCAAGGCGAAAGCGAAGATCTCGCTCGAGCGGGTGTATGCGCTGTTCCCGCGGCTGAAGGAGCGCCGCAAACAGCTCGCCGGCACGCTGTCGGGTGGCGAGCAGCAGATGCTGGCGATGGGCCGAGCGCTGATGGGCGCGCCAAAGCTCTTGATGCTGGACGAGCCGAGCCTGGGCCTTGCGCCGATCATCGTCGCCGACATCTTCCGCATCGTCGGCGAACTGCGCGCCAGCGGCGTCTCGGTGCTGCTGGTCGAGCAGAATGCGCAGGCCGCGCTCAGGATCGCCGATCGCGCCTATGTGATGGAGCTCGGCGAGTTCGTGCTGAGCGGCCCAGCCAAGGACGTTGCGGCCAACGAGGCGGTGGCCGCGAGCTATCTCGGCTTCCACCACGAGGGCGCGAGCGCGATCTAGTCACGAGCTACAGCGTCAAGAAAGAGCCAGCCTCCGCTCGGAGGCTGGCTCATATCGATCAGCGTCCTTTACGCCCGGCTCACTTCGCCAGCGTGTACTTGCCGTTCTTCACGGTGAGCAGGATGCGCGCGCGCTCGTCGACGCCGTAGCGGTCCTTTTCGGTGAAGTTGTAGACGCCCTGGCTCGCGGCGATGTCCTTCTCGGTCAGAAAGGCCTGCCGGATGGCTTCGCGAAATTCCGGCGTACCGGGTTTCGCCTTCTTGAGCGCGACCGGAATGACGCGCTCGAGCACAAGGAACGCGTCGTAGGCATGGCCGGCGAACTGGCTGCGGCTGTTCGGGCCATACTTGCCTTCATAGGCCGAGTTCAGCGCGAGGCCCGGCTTCTTGGTGAGCGCGCTGTCGGGCTGATCTTCGGGATCCATCACCGGGCCGGAGGCCATCAGGACGCCCTCGGCCGCCTTGCCGGCGATGCGGATGAAATCCATGCTGGCTGCGCCATGGGTCTGATAGATCAGCCCCTTGTAGCCGCGGTCGCGCAATTCGGTCTGCGGCAGCGCGGCGGCGGTGCCGGAAGCGCCGACCAGAATGGCGTCGGGATTGGCGGCGACGAGCTTGAGCACCTGTCCGGTCACCGAAGTATCAGGACGCGCATAACGCTCCTCATCAACCAGGGTCATGCCCATCGGCACGGCCTGATTTTTGAAATCGTTCAGCCAGAGATCGCCATAGGAATCGGAATAGCCGATATAGCCCACCGTCTTCACGCCCTTGGCCTTCATGTGCTCATATATCACCTTGCCCATGATCGGCACCGGCTGCGGCATCACCACCGACCATTTCGCGCGTTCCGGGGTGACCGGGAGCGGCGCGAGACCGAAATGCGGAATGCCGGCTTCATTCGCGACGTTCGACACCGCAATGGTTGGCGGCGTGGTCGACGAGCCCATGATGATGTCGGCCTTGGATTCCGTCACAAAGCGCCGCGCATTGGTGGTGGCGTTGGTCGGATCGCCGCCATCGTCGAGCACGATCACCTTCAGCGGCACGCCGCCGATCTCCTTTTTCACGAATTCCAGCGAGTTGCGCTCGGGGATGCCGAGCGCAGCCGCCGGCCCCGTGGTGGTGACGGTGATGCCGATTGTGATCTCATTGGTCTGCGCCGAGGCCGGCAGCGCCGGCAGAGCGAGCGATGCCGCGGCGAGCGCCGCCGATAGATAGAACCTTTTCATGCTTTCCTCCCTGTAATCTCTATTTCAGCAGAACTCTTTTTTATTCAGCACCGCCTTTTGGTGAGGCGGCAACTTGAACGACCTCTTTCACCTTTCCCGAGTGGGGGAGAGGTCGGATCGCCGAGGGCAATCCGGGCGAGCTTCGCTCGTCTCGACCCCGCAAGCGGGGAGAGGGAGCGCAGCGCGCCGCTTCCAATCCGATTTCATCGGGTGCTCGATTCACCTCCCAGGAATTTCGCGACGATCTCCGGCGGGAACGGCGCGGATTTCAGCCTGTTCGGATCGGCCGGATCACGGCCGACCAGGACCCGGGTCTCGAAGGCTTCGATAGCCAGCGCCTCGCCCTTGAACACGTCGTGCTTCACCTCGAAACTCGAACGCTTGATGCTCTCCACCCGGCTTTCGATCCTGATCCAGTCGCCATGGGTCGACGGGACGTAGAATTTCGCCCGCGTGTCGACCATGGGGATGCCCACCAGGCCGTATTTGTGGACGAGATCCTGCTTCGAGTAGCCGGCGGCCTCGAACATGATCGAGGTGGAGTCGTCGAACATCTCGAAGTAGCGCGGGTAATACACGATGTTCGCCGGGTCGCAGTCGCCCCACTGGATCTGCACGTCGCGCCGATTGACGAACATGAATCACCTAACCCAATCGCGCCGCAACGGTGGTGCACTCCCTCTCCCATTGGGAGAGGGCTGGGGTGAGGGGTTACGGACTATCGTTAGAGTGAAACCCCGCACCCGACGCTTCGCGCCGACCTCTCCCGAAGGGAGAGGTAAGATCCAGATCGCGGCAAGACGTCGATTCATTCAGACTTACTTCGGAGCCATGCGTAGCGAGGCGTCGAGCCGCACCACTTCACCGTTGAGGTAGGGGTTCTCGATCATGTGCTGCGCGAGCGCGGCGAATTCGTCTGGATCGCCGAGCCGGCGCGGGAACGGGATCGACGCCGCCAGCGAATCCTGCGCTTCCTGCGGCAGGCCCGCGAGCAGCGGGGTCAGGAACAGGCCTGGCGCGATCGTCAGCACGCGAATGCCGAACTGGGCGAGTTCGCGCGCGATCGGCAGCGTCATGCCGACGATGCCGCCCTTGGAGGCCGAATAAGCCGCCTGCCCGATCTGGCCGTCGAAGGCCGCCACCGAAGCGGTGTTGATGACGACGCCGCGTTCACCGGTCGCAAGCGGCTCGAGCTTGCTCATCTCGGCGGTCGCAAGGCGCAGCATGTTGAAGGTGCCGAGCAGATTGACCTTGATCACCTTGTCGAAATCGGCGAGCGCCATCGGACCGTCGCGGCCGATCACGCGCTTGGCAACGCCGATGCCGGCGCAGTTGACCAGGACCCGCGCCGGGCCGTGCGCCTTGGCGGCCTGGGCCACGGCGGCTTCGGCCGAAGCGGCATCAGAGACGTCACACACCACCGCAACGCCCTTGAGCTCCGCGGCGACGCTTTCGGCGAGCTTGGCGTTCATGTCGCAGATCGCGACCCTGGCGCCTTGCGCGGCAAGCCTGCGCGCAGTCGCCGCGCCCAATCCCGATGCGCCGCCGGTGACGATGGCTGCCTGATCCTTCAACTGCATGACTCTCTCTCCTTCGAATTTCCTGCGACGCTACGAGGTATGATCTGGATCGGTCGGTATACTCCCTCGCCCCGCTTGCGGGGAGAGGGCTGGGGTGAGGGGGAGTCTCCCCCCCACACCC
>NZ_JACRAW010000114.1 GCF_016213215.1 Bradyrhizobium sp.
ACGTCCAATCCCACAAAATATGTCATCGGAGCTCTCCTGTGTGGCAACGACTGCCTAAGTCGTTGCACCGGGCTCCGGATTCGGCCACCAGGCGGCTATCCCCGTGCACCGCTTTCTCGGAGCCCGATAAGAAGAGCCGTCGCTTCCCCGTTGCCGTAACCGTCTCTACCGCTATGAAGGATCTCCGGTGGCACGTTCCGTCGCTCCAGGTAACTCGTTCTGGTCGCACCATGTTGCGGCCTGGTGTCGAGGCGCACTGGAACGGAGCACTGCTGCCGCACACGCGATTTTTCGACGACAAGGCTGATACGGTGGCGCTCCATCTGCTGAGCAAGGAAGCGTGCAGAACATCTGCGAAATTGGCCCCGAAAACGCGGAAGGAACTGGTCAAGAAAGCGCAATCGAAGCCGCCTACGAGACCTCCACGCTATCGTTACGGTGCGCGCACGGACAGTAAGCTGATCGCTTTCGGGCGTTTTGGGGCATGCATGTCGAAGCGATGAACTAGAGCGGGATGGGGCATGCCGAGTACCGTGCAGCGCCCGGTCTGTTGCCGCATGCCTTGCGCATCGGGCGCGGGCCAATTCAGGAATCCGGCAACGAAATGGACTGGCGGAGCCGCTTCATCCGAGTGCCTGGGCCCAACTAAGCAGCGCTGCTGCTTGCGCGCCGCGCAGATGCCGCTTGAGACCGCAAACTGTGGACGGCTCTTCGAACCGGCGGCGCTTCAGCGACGGGCAAGAGCGCGCGACGGTGCAGGAGACGAGAAGGCAGGCGTTGCCGCGGCGGAGGTTTGCCGCCGCCATGGCTTCGCCATCAGATTGCTGTTCCGCTGCGGCTGCAGTTCGGTCTGACCGCCCCAAAGGCACCGCAGCTGGCGGCGATTGCTGCGGGCTGACGGTACGGCAAATGAGGTGCCGGCGCTCGCGACCTTTGCCGGTCTCGTGCTGTCGCCGGATGGGATGACGCCGGATGAACGGCGCGTGTTTGCACCGGCGCTCAAAAGTCCGGCCGCGATGAAATGGCAGCTCGCGGGAAAGCATCCTGATCGCGGTTACTCTTTGTCGGGATGCTGTGCCTCTTCACCAAGAGCATCGATTACGTAGGAGCCCCCTCAAGATCGACCACTGCGTTGCGCTCAAAGCGTGGCTGCCGAGTCGCTTGCGCAGGGCTTTCGGTCACCTCCACTTGACAGCACCTAGCGTCGCGAATAAACAAACTATACGGTTTGGTGTAGCCACTCGATCTCGATCGAGCGGCCCGAGCCGGAACCGGCCACAGGACTTCAGGCTCGGAGACCAGGTAGTGACAAGGATTGCAGGTTGGTCGCGGCGCTCAGCTGGGCAGATCGATTCCGAAATGCCGCTGAAGCGCTATTTCGCAGTCGCCGGCGGCGCGTTGCTTACGCTGCTGTTCGCCGCCGACGCGGTGCTGCCAAAGTCGGCAAGTGAGAACTTTCATTCGGAATCTACCCATCCGACGATCCGAATCCATTCCCAAATCAAGGGAGCTGAGTTGGTCGTGATCGATACCAGTCAGCCCGCCGCGATCGCGCCTGCACCAAGTGAGTCGGCGACGACCGAGGCCGATACGGCACCAGAGAGCCCAGCCCCGCCGGATCCATCAATTCGGGATAGTTTCGCTCAGCTTGTTCCGCCCTCGCCGGATCAGGTCGGCGCAATCGAATCGAGCAGGGCTCAGCGGAAGCCGCAGTTGAAAAGAAAGCCCACAAGAGTTCGCGCTGCGCCCCGGACTATTCGGCTCGCCAAACCGCCTCAACCCGGGCTCTTCGATTTCAATTGGTGACGAGTCGGATCGCGCACCCAGCTAGAAGTTGCCGATGTGAGTTGGTCAGAGGCGCTTGCGTTTCGTGCCCCTTGCAAGCGCCGCCTGACCGGAGAGCTGCCAGTCGCCCCGGCTGGCGGCTCTCCCATTCGACAACTTTGATTGTGCAACGTTCTTGCGCCTAGCGGCCTTCGGCCAACTGCAATTCACGCCGGCACGCTTCGCTGAAATCCCGCAGCGGGTCGACTTCGTCTATCAGACCAGGCAGATCGCCAAATGTCCTGTTCGGCGAAAGATAGGTCTCAATGATCAGGCGGCCCGCCTTTTCAGCTGCTTCGATCACAGCGTCACTTGAGAGTATCTTCATCCGACCGATGAGCGCGTACAGGCCGACTAATTTCGAGATGTCGGACTTGTCGTTGACCAGCGCCTCGGCGTACAGCCTTGACCCTTCCTCGATGAAACTCTTGTAGAGCTTTTCGCGCTGGGAACTGACCCGCGCAGCACGGTGCCTTCGATCCTCGCGACGCTGAGTGGTCCAACTCATCAGGACCGTCGCGAGTCCTCCTGAGGCAGATCCGAAGAAGGCAGCGAAGGCGGGAATATAGTGCATATCCATCTTGTTGTCTCACTTGCGGTTAGCTGAAGAATCGGCAGCTTGCTCGAAGACCGATCGGCACGGCTCGCTAAGGTCGAACTTCCTATGCCTGAGGCAGTTTTCAACCTTGGCCGGGTCTGGAATGTAGCTGCCACACAGGCGAAAGGCGTCCGGTGCGCATGCCGCCCTCTGCTCGGGGCTGCCGCGACCGTCCTGCGCCAACGCCGTGCTTGCGCAAAGAAGAGCTGCTGCCATGACGCAAAGACGGTAGCTCGATTTGGATGCGATATTCATGGGCCTGTACTTTCTCGAAGCTTGCTATCGAGATAAACTATACGGTTTAGTATATTTGTCAACTCTGCTCAGCCCTCTCGGCGGTTTTCCGAACGCACCCGGTTCTTGCAAATCGGAAATCACCGCAGACGACGAACTGGCCGCCAGCTGCGTTCACGTCCTGCGGCTTTTTTGCCGGCCTAGCGCCCCGATTGGCGGGTGCCTCCACGCCACTTTCCGGTCCCCCTCCCGTCCTGGGCGAGCTTCGCCGAGGGACTGTGCACAGATTGGAGCATGCTGCTTCGTCGCGCGTGCAGGCGGCGGCGCAAACGCCGTATCCGCAAATTTGAACGCATTCCCGCCGAGTGGCGTTGCGATCGAAGGAATGACGACCGAGCCTGAACAAAAACCTCCGGCAGGGGCATTGCCGGAGGCCTTGGAGGTCTAACATCAAGGCAGAGCAATCTGCATTGATCGGTGGGGGATGAAGGCTCCGGTAATCCGCGCCGGAGTCTTCACCCAATCATCAGCTTACCAGTTGCGCTGAGCGCGGAAGCCAGCGGTCCAGGTGCCCTGGTCCTTGAACTCGTACGTGGAAGCCGGCTTCGTGCCGATGGCCGGCAGAGCGATGGCACCCGTGTTCTTCTGGTCGAGCTTGGTGTACATGACTTCGCCCGACAGCGTCAGGTTCCTGACCGGCGTCCATGACGTCTTGGTGCCAATCTGCCAGATTTCGAAGTCCGGGTCGCAGGTCGAAGCCGCCTGCAATGCATTGACGTAGGTGGCACAGACCAGAGCCTTGCCGTTGTTGCTGTATTCCAGCTTGGCCCAGGCGCCGAAGATCGACGAGTTCCACTTGGCATCCCAGTTGTGGGTGAAGCCACCGCGAACACCATAGGACTTGGTCAGTTCGAGACCAGTACCGTTAGCCGTGCTGGTGCCGGCGAAGACGGCGTCAGACACGCCAGCGAATGCGATGGTCTGGTAAGCACCCGGGACGCTTGGGCTCATCCCGTACATCGCAAACGCGGTCGGAAGCAGGCTCTGGAAGACGTAGCGGCTCGCACCGTCCGCGTACGTAGCCGAGAAGTTGAACGTATCACCCGGACCAGACGGGATGTTCTTGATCGACACGCCCAACTGAGCAGCCCAGCCCCACTTGTCCTCGGGATGTCCGAGAGTCTCGTTGGACACCGTGTAGTAGCTGGTGTGGTTGTCGTGGCCCGCGAACGATGCCTGGAACAGGCCCCAAGCCTGATCGATGCGGATCTGGCCGATGACGTCGGGAGCAGCCGTACCGCCCATGCCGTTCGATCCGTAAACGCCGGTGCCGGCGCCCGCAAGCGTGGCCCCAGAGGTGTTCCAGATGTTGGTCGTATAGTAGAGGGTCGGATCCTGCAGCGAAATGGTACCGCTAATGCCCTGACCGAAGTCCGCAGTGTAGGTCAGCTGGTTGACACCCGTGACGTCGCCGGAGCCGCCCACCAGGCCGTCACCGAAGTTCGCCGGATAGTTGGTCCACGGCACGTCGAACTGGGAGACCGCCTTACCGAGCGTGAACCCGGCGAACTGGATGAAGGCATAGTACACGCCGAGCTTGCCGCTCGCGATGTCAGTGCCGGAGTCCCAGGTGAAGGTCGCATCGAAGAAGGTGCGGACCACGCCGAGTTCGGTCGCGGTGCGCGTGTCGATGTTCAGTTCCTCACGGGAGCGGCCCATGAAGTAATTGCGCTTGCGGTTGATCTGGCCGCCATCGCCGTTCCAGGCCGGAACGTTGAAGAAGCCGTTGGAGTTGACGACGGCGTCTACGCGCAGATAGCCACCGAGCTTGATGCAGGTGTCGGTGCCCGGGATGTAGTAGAAGCCGGCACCATACAGCGAGCAGATCTTTACGTATTCGACGGCCTTGGCCTTCACGGGAAGATCGGCAGCCTGAGCTGCGCTCATGACGATCAGTCCCCCCGCTGATGCCAGCAGAGCGCTCTTAAGTACATTCATTTGTAGCCTCCAAAGTTGAAGTCCCGGCGAAGTTTTCCCCATGCCGTGGCCAGCTCGAAAACCGACCGCTGTCGCCGAGACGTGCTGATAGTCTCACTTGTGACGGATGCGGCCCTTCGCGTACGCGTAAGAGCCTGTTGCTTCGCTCGCCGGGTTGCGTGCGCATTCACCACCACGCCCGGCAGCCGTTGCACGGCACTGCTGGAGGGTGTCGAAGGAGCAATCCCGCACTCCTGCGGAAAAAGCATCCTGGCGGCAATATTGGTAATCCTTGGCTACGGCCGGCTGCGCGACTCCAAGGAACGTCGCGCTGGCCACCACCGCGGCTAAACTTAAAATCTTTCTCATCTGTTTTGCTCTCCGGAATGGGTCGACGACCCGCGGTCAGCTGATTGAGAGTCGAGACTGACGCGACCGAAGAGCTATCGCTGCGGTCGGTGCTGAAAAAGCACACGAGCTTCAAATGACTTGCTACGAAAATGCACAAATTCGGAAGCAGCCGGCGCTTGTGCGTGGCAGTACGGCCACACTTGCTTGATGAGTGGAGCGGCGGACATGGTTCTGACGTCCGCCGCGACTGCCTCTCAGATAACCAGGGCAGTGGACAGTCGCGAAGACTCGGTTGCCAGATCAGATGGCGTGCGCCTCATTCGAGTCCACAGCCAGCTCCTCGCGAACTTGTCTTATCTCACCCAGCAAGAAATCCAGGACCACACGGGTGCGGGGCGGCAGGTGCCGGCGCGACGGGTAGACCATGCTGAACGGAACACCAGGAGCCGGAAAGTCGCTCAAAACGCGGACCAGATCGCCACTCCGGACGTCGTCCAACACATGGACTAAGGGCATAAATGCAATTCCGTAGCCGGCACGCACAGCCAGGTGCACAGCACCGGCGTCATTGGCAAGAAAGCCGCCCGATACCCTAACGTCCTCAGAGCCGTCCGGGCCGACGAACGTCCACACGTCTGAATCGGGACCAATGTCGTGCACGATGCAGTTGAATTTCGTGAGCTCGGCGGGCGTGAAAGGTTTACCGTACTTTTTAAGATAACCCGGGGCAGCCACCGCCACGCGGGCGGCAGTCCCGGTTCGCCGTACCACCAACGACGAGTCGGTGATCTCGCCCACACGCATCGCGAGATCGAGCCGATCCTCGACCATATCGATTTGCCGATCACTCACGACCAGTTCGACCCTCAGCCCGGGGTGACTGTCAATCAGGGCGGGTAGACGCTGCGCGAAAAAGCGACTGGCTGCCACAGGGACGCCGACACGCACCAACCCAACCGGGGAAACACTCTGACGACCGAGGGCGGCCTCCAATTCCGCGACGCCATCCAGCACCGGCCGAGACATACCCAGCAGCATCTGCCCATCGTCGGTCAGGCTCAGTCTTCGGGTCGTGCGGTGAAACAGGCGCACGCCGAAATGCCCTTCGAGTTGCGAGATCTGGCGCGCCACCGCAGCTTGACTGACCTCGCGCTCACGAGCGACGGCCGAGAAGGAGCCGGTCTCCACTACCCTTACCAGAACACCTAGAGCTCCCAGAAGATCCATCGATTTCCTCGGATTTCGCAAAGATCATTCAAAGCGATGCGGGATTATTCCGCTGAGGCAAGAGGTGTATCTCAAACGCATCGCAAACGCGTTGATCCAGATCCAGCCGGGTCACGCCCTTGCGATAAACCTCCGCGCTCCGCGAGCCGTCCGATGCCAAAGCATCTTGAAATCACCGACTCTCTAAAGATGCTGATAGCTGCGGTCATCGGCGGCTTCGCGCGAGGAGAAGGACTCCCGATCATCCTGATCTCCGTGTTTTGCGAGCTGGTCATGCTGGCAAGGCGCCGACACACGCTGCCGAGGACGCAATAATGTCCCAACCGCGCACAAAAGCCGCTCTGAAATTGCTCTGCCGCGCGACGTTCGCCGGTGCGTTGGGGTTGGCCGCCGTATGGACCGGATACACCTTGTCAGACAACTACACGGACGAGCCGCCGACCGGCATCGGTCACGTTCGGGCCGACGCTGTACCGGTTGCTCCCTGCGTGTCGGGCTTCGTCACCGAGGTGCTGGTGAGCGACAATCAGTTCGTCAAGCGTGGAGAGGTCCTGTTCTGGATCGATCGCGCGGCCTACGTGATTGCCTTGCAGCAGGCCGATGCAGTGTTGGAAGAAAGGGGCGCGCTGCTCGAACAGGCCGATGCCGAGTTCAGGGGCTATGGCGCGTTGACACCCGAGTCCGGCGCTTCAAAGCCGATGATCGATCAGGTGACCGCCAGGCAGAACATGGCAAAGACGGCATATGAGCAGGCACTGGTCGAGCGCAACCTCGCGCAGCTCAATCTTGAGTGCAGCGGGGTGCGCGCCTCCATCGACGGCATCGTGACCAAGGCGGACCTGCGCCCCGGCACCTACGTCGCGCATGGTAAAGCCGCGATGGCCCTGCTCGATCGTGAGGCGCTACATGTCGAGGCATACTTCGACAAGGACGAGCTGTCCCGCATCCATCCCGGCGATACTGTCAACGTGCTTCTGATAGGCAGCAACCACATCCTGCGCGGACACGTGGAAAGCAGCGCCACAGGCGTCGAGGAAGGTGACCGCAGCGGCGTCGCGACCCTGCTCGCTGAGATCAAGCTCACTTTCAACTGGGTTCGCGTCACCCAACCGGTACCGGTGCGGATTGCATTGGACGATACCGAGGACAGATCGCATTTGGTTGCCGGTCGCGCTGCGATTGTTGAAGTTCTCGGGCCGACATTGAAGCAAGGCTCGGCTTCAGGCGCGAACTGTAAACCGAGGTCCGTCAATAACCTTCCGCGAGCGTAATGAAAGGCGAACAACGGACTACCGAGCTGTGGGTCCTGCTCCGCAGCAGTCGTTTTAGCCGCAACACGGCGTCTTACGCGTACCACTGTTGTGGACGTTGAGCCGACTGGAGCGGCTTCTCAAAGAGAACCGACGTACTCATGGATGCATCACGTCAACACCTGAGCGCGTATGGAAAGTGCTCGAAACAATCGGAAATTGTCGTTACCTTCGTTTTTGTTGCATGACTGGGTTGGTCGAGCCGTTATGCAGCTACCTGGCGCCGAGCGTTGATGATTGGCTTTCCGGGATTGCCATTATTTTGAGCATTTCCGCCAACCGGCTCGGCGCAGTCCTCGCCGTCTGCTCAACGGTGCACCCAAAGAAGTAATTTGGCCCAGCAAGAGGGCGGCTCGTCTGTTCCTGCCTGATCACCGAATCCGACCACCGGCAGTTCAGCGGTGAACCACCCGGATCGGCAGCAGGGACATAAATCGGGACGGCCGTCTTCCTTCATTCCGATCAGGGCCGATCCACCAGTTCCTCTTGACAGGTCGTCGCGCTGGGGATTATATAAACTATACGGTTTGGTATATATATGTAAGGCAGGTCTACTGGCAATCCCACGATTGCCTGGCGGTGACAGCGGTCTTCCATTCACGAGGTAAACACCTATGCAACGTTCCCCCACAGTCTCTGCTGCCATGCTGAGAACACCAGCGGCTCCCTACTCCAGGCTGATCGCTCCACTGCTCCTCGCCGGACTGGTCGCCGGCTGCGACTCCGGCAAGAAGGAAGCGGCACCGGCGCCGGAACGACCGGTTCTGACCACCACCGTTCACTACAAGAGCGTCAACCAGGCGCGAAGTCTCGCTGCAATCATCAAGCCGCGCATTGAAAGCGACCTCGGCTTCCGGGTGAGCGGGAAGGTTGCGAAGCGAATTGTGCAGAATGGCGATCGCGTCCGCCAGGGTCAGGAGCTCCTCCTCCTCGACACCAACGATCTCGAGCTGCAGCTTGAGCAGGCTGAGGCCGAGGTGCGGGCGGCCACGAGCAGCCTGGCACAGGCCGACGCCGATGAGAAACGCGCAGTGACGCTGCAAAAGGACGGATGGACCCCGACGGCGACTCTCGACAAAGCGCGCGCGGCTGCAGCGGAAGCGCGCGGAAGGCTGACCCGCGCACAGCGCTCGGTCGAGCTGGCTCGCAACGCGCTCAATTACGCCAGGCTCGAAGCCGACGCCGATGGCGTGATCACGGCAACCCCCGTCGAGCCTGGCCAGGTCATTGCAGCCGGCCAGCCGGCGGTGAGGCTGGCACGTCTTGGCGAACTCGAGGCGCAAGTCGCGATCCCTGAGACATTCGTCGAGCGCGCCAAAGGCGCCAAGGGAAGTCTGACATTGTGGTCGCTGCCCGAACACCACTACCAGGTCAAGCTGCGCGAACTGTCCCCCACCGCCGACGCCGCGACGCGGACCTATGCCGCCCGATATTCAATTCTCGATCCTGACGAGGCCGTACGCCTCGGCATGAGCGCGACGTTGACTTTGTCGGAAGCCGACACCCAGGGCGCTGCCCGCCTGCCCGTCACCGCGCTGTTCAATCACGGGCGCGGCCCAAGTGTCTGGGTGGCGAATGAAGCAGGCAAGCTCACGGCGCGCAATGTTTCCATCGCGCGCTACGAGGGCAAGACCGTGCTGATCTCAAGTGGCGTGAACGAGGGTGACAAGGTCGTCACGCTTGGAGTCGAGAAGATCGACGAGGGTCTGGCGGTGCGCCCGACCGAATCGCTTTCGTTCTAACAAGGGAGAGCTATCGTGAAGAGTTTCAATCTCTCCGCCTGGGCCGTCGCCCACCCCGCCCTGATCCTGTTCCTGATCCTGATGCTGGGTGGCGCCGGCGCCATGTCCTACGTCAACCTCGGACGCGACGAGGATCCCTCCTTCACCGTCAAGACGGCGATCGTCTCCGCCGCGTGGCCGGGAGCGACCGCAAAGGAGATGCAGCTCCAGGTCGCCGACCGGATTGAGAAAAAGCTGCAGGAGCTGCCCTGGTTCGACACGGTAAAGACTTTCTCCAAGCCTGGCATCGTCCTGGTCCAGATGGAATTCCGCGACAGCACGCCGCCCGGCCAAGTGCCCTGGCTCTTCTACCTCGTGCGCCGGAAGATGGCCGACGTGAAAGCGGACCTGCCTGACGGCGTTATCGGCCCGAATGTCAACGACGAGTACGGAGACGTGGATTCGGTCCTGTACACGTTGCGATCCGAGGACGCCGACTACGCGCAGATGAAAGCGGTAGCCGAATCGGTGCGTCAGCGCCTGTTGAGAGTGCCTGATGTCACCAAGGTGACGATCTACGGCACCCAGGAGGAGCGGATCTTTGTCGACTTCGACCACGTCAAGCTGGCGAATCTCGGGGTCGGTCCGCAAGCCATCATAGAGAGTCTTGCGAAGCAGAACGCCGTGGTACCGGCCGGTATCGTCCAGACGGACGGGCCGCGCATCCCGTTGCGGGTCACGGGCGCTTTCAATGGAGTGGAAACAGTCAAGAACACGCCGGTAGCCTCGTCTAACGGAACGATCCTGCGGCTCGGCGACATCGCGACCGTCACCCGGGGATTTGTGGACCCGCCCGATTTCCTGCTCAGGCAGCGCGGAATACCCGCTCTCGCACTCGGGGTCGTAATGCAGAAGGGCGCGAACATCATTGATCTTGGCAAGAACGTCGATGCGGCGATGGAGGAAGTTCAGCGCAACACGCAAGCCGGGTTCACCTACGAACGCATCGCCGACCAGCCCAAGATCGTCGAGGAAGCGGTGGGCGAGTTCATGCGGTCGTTCGCCGAAGCACTTGCCATCGTGCTCGCGGTGAGCTTCCTGTCCCTGGGATGGCGGACCGGCATTGTCGTTGCGCTCTCCGTGCCGCTGGTCCTCGGCATCGTGTTCATCATCATGCAGATGACCGGCCTCAATCTGCACCGCATCACGTTAGGCGCGCTCATCATTGCGCTCGGCCTGATGGTCGACGATGCCATCATCGCGGTCGAGATGATGCTGGTGAAGATGGAGCAGGGAGTACCACGCGCAGAGGCGGCCGGTTTCGCCTGGACCTCCACAGCGTTTCCCCGCTTGACCGGCGCTCTGGTGACGGCGGCCGGATTCCTGCCGGTCGGATTGGCGGCCTCCAGCACCGGAGAGTACGCGGGAGCCATCTTCTCGGTGGTTGCCATCGCGCTGCTGGCGTCGTGGCTCGTGGCCGGGATGTTCACGCCATACCTCGGCATGAAGCTCCTGCCCAGCTTCGAGGGCCATCACCACGAGGATCCCGATGCGATCTACAACACGCCCATGTACCGACGGCTGCGTGCGGCAGTCAAATGGTGCGTGGACCACCGCGTCTGGGTCGTAAGCGGGACCGTCGCGGCGTTCGTCCTGGCGCTTGCCGGTTTTACCAAAGTGCCGCAGCAGTTCTTCCCGACCTCCGAACGTACGGAAGTGTTCGTCCAGTTCCGGATGCCGGAAGGAAGCGCGATCGCCGCGACCGCGGCGGCGGCGAAAAAGGTCGAGAATCTCCTCGAAGGAGACGACGACGCGGCGACATGGACGACGTACATCGGGGCTGGCCCGCCGCGGTTCTGGCTGGGGCTCAATCCGGCCCTGCCGAATGAGGCCTATGCCGAGATCGTCATCGTCACCAAGGATATAAAGGCGCGAGAACGGCTGAAGTCAAAGATCGACACGGCGATTGCCAAAGGTACGGTCCCCGAGGCCCGCGTCCGAACCGATCGCTTCAATTTCGGTCCTCCCGTCGGCTTCCCGGTTCAGTTCCGCGTCATCGGCACCGATCCGCTGCAAGTCCGGTCGATTGCCTATCAGGTTCGCGACCTCATGCGTGCCGATCACGACGCGATCGAGCCGCAGCTCGATTGGGACGGCCAGATGCCGTCCGTCAAGCTCGTGCTCGACCAGGACCGCACGCGCGCGCTGGGCCTCGACCCGCAGACCGTGTCGCAGAGCCTGCAGGCGCTGGTGACGGGCTACCCGATCACGACCGTGCGCGACGGCACCGAGAAGGTGTCGGTGGTGGCCCGCGCCATCGAACGCCAACGCAGCGATATCGGCTCGATCGGAGACCTCACCATTCTCGCGCGGAACGGCGTTCCTGTTCCCGTGTCGCAGGTCGCCCACATCGAACAGGGTCACGAGGACGCCATCTTTTGGCGGCGCAACCGCGACCTCACCATTGCCGTGCGTGCCGATGTTCGTGACGGCGTTCAGGCCCCCGACGTGTCGCGCCGGATCTGGACCAACCTCGAGCACCTGCGCAGCACGCTGCCGGCCGGCTACCGCATCGAGATGGGCGGTGCGATCGAGGAATCTGCAAAGGCCAACAAGGCACTGCTCGCGATCTTCCCGGCGATGATCGTGGCGATGCTGGTCATCCTTATGTTCCAGTTGCAGAGCTTCTCACGCCTTGCACTCACGTTGCTGACGGCGCCGCTTGGCCTTATCGGAGCCACCATCGGCCTGCTGGCTTCCGGCATGCCGTTCGGCTTCGTGACGCTGCTCGGGTTGATCGCGCTAGCCGGCATGATCATCCGCAACACCGTCATCCTGGTCGATCAGATCGAGCATGACGTTGCCGCGGGCAGCACGCGCTACGAAGCGATCATCGACTCTACCGTACGCCGAACCCGGCCGGTCGTGCTGACGGCGCTGGCTGCGGTGCTCGCCATGATCCCGCTGTCGCGTTCGGGGTTCTGGGGTTCGATGGCCGTCACCATTATGGGCGGCCTGCTCGTGGCGACTGCGCTGACGATTCTGTTCCTGCCCTCGCTCTATGCGCTCTGGTTCCGCAAATCGCTTGATGAGCGCGGTGCCGGAGCGCTGGAGAAGGACGCTCACTCCGCCAGCACGCCTCAAGAGGCCGTGAAGGAAAAGGCTCCCGAACCCGCGCTCACCTGAGTGCCGCAACCTGCCACCGCTGCAGCCGAAGACGCGGCTGCAGCGGCAGCCTGAAGCAGAACAGGCGCAACGTGAGCGCCTATCTTCTACTATGCGGGGGCCAGCGATGCATGTCGGCTCCCGAGCGCCCGGCCACGCCAAAATTGATGCAAATCAAATGTGGTCGTGACAGTGGTGGAATCATGCCGCGCCCCGGCGCAAATGAGGCTCGCGTGTCCCGAGATGTCGTTTCCGTCGAGATAGAGCGTCACACCGGCTCCGTACCCGAATGGGCCGCTGTGCTGAGCAGGCATGTCGCCCAGGTTCCGGAGGCGCTCCGCGGTGACGAGGTGACGACGTGCATCCCCGCCACCAGGGCAGGCTTCCGCGGCAGACTCGAATACGGAACATTCGGAGATGCCGTCCTGTTCAAAGCCTGCGCTACTCCCAACCAGTTCAGCCGCTGGGTGCGAAAAGCGGACTCGTCGGTTCCCTCGCCCGTACTCCTGTTCATTCAGCTGAGCGGCAGCCATCGCTTTCGGCAATCAGACAGACTTCTCGTACTCCGTCCAGGAGACTGGTGCCTGCTCGATACTTTCCATCGCATCGACTGCTGGACGATAAACGAGAGTGCAGAGCTCTTGGGTATGACCCTGCGACGACCCTCGGATCCGGAGCAGATCGACCTCCTGCTGCGAGGAGGCGCCAATCGGTTCGACGGCAACATCGGTACTTCCCGAGTCTTGCAGAAGACCCTGATCGAGCTTTTCGCCCAGATGGACAATGTCGCGCCCTCGAGCGGAAGTGGGCTGCGCGATTCGGTGACCATCATGGTTTGGGACGCAGTGCGCGAGCAGTTGGCGAACCCTTCGCCCCTGCTGTACAGGGATATCCAGGCTTCCCGCCTGAAGGCCTATGTCGAGTCGCAGCTTTCAAACCCGGCGCTTTCGGTCGAAGCCATCGCGCAAGCCTGCGGCCTCTCCGTTCGAAGCGTGCACCGGATATTTGTTCTCGATCGGGCCGGATCCGTCTCGGCATACATATGGAGGCGGCGCCTGGAGCGATGCGCGGAGGCTCTGCGCGACCGCAAGGAGGCGCGGCGATCTATTGCGGAGATCTGCCTGCACTGGGGATTTCACAGCACCTCCCACTTCAGCCGGGTCTTTCGCAAGCATTTTGGAGTGCCGCCCCGAACCTACCGCACCGGTTGATGGATGAGGCAGCCCGCGGCGAGAGAACGGTTGCGCCGCGCCGTCAAGGCACCCCGCGTCGAGGCGCATCGCACGGCTGTTTCTGTTGTCGGCTGTGCTCGTGTAGTCGGCGCACGCCCGTGGAGTGCAGAGCGCGGACTGGTTGCGCGGCTTCGGGGTGCGTTTTCGTCGCACCCCGACCTTTACCCGCAGCCCGGCTCCTCAGGCTGCAAGTGCATCCCTGGTGAGGCTCCACGCTTCCTTCAACAGCTCGCGACGGCGGTCGAAATCGGCCTTCATGGCGGTCAGCCGCTTCTCGATCCTGGCCTTCGTTTCAGCGTTGGCCTGATCGATCTGACGCTTCAATTCCGCAAGCTTAGCATCAGCCTCCTGCTCAAACTGGCGCTGCTTGGCTTCGGCGCGATTGAAGGTCGCCTCGACCTTCGCCCGCGTCTCATCGAGCCGCTTGCTCAGATTCTCTTTCGCATCGCCGCTGGCGCGACCGAATTCCATCTTCAGTTCAGCGAGTTCCGCTTTGCGCTCCTTCGCGAGCGCATCCAGCTGCTCAGCCTCGAAATCCGAGCGCCATTGCCGGATCACCTCGCCGCCCAGAGCGGCCATCCGGTTGTCAAGCGGCGTGATCCAGTCCTCCTCGATCTCGGCGGCGACCGCGGCCTTTCCAGGCAACAGCTTGGTCGACACAGCCTCAATGAAATCCGATCTTATCCCCAGGTCGACAATGTCGCCGAGTCCACCCGATATCGCGCCGGCGCCCATTCCGATCGCGCCGCCAACCGGGCCGCCAATAAGCCCGATCAGGCCGCCCATAAGCGTCCCGACCGCAAACCCCAGCGGTCCTTGATCGACGGCCTGCCGAGTAGCCAGATTCCCGTTCGCGTCCCTGACCAGGACTGTCGTCCCGTAAAGGGTCACTGTTCCTTCCGCATGCAGCTGATTCAGGGCCCGCGTCCCTTCGTACGCAGCGGTTTCCGAGGGGAATATGATGACGACGAATTTGCTCATGGCGATCTCCTGTTCTCGCGTTCCTGCAACGTGCGCCGCGCCGGCGTCGTCCTGTTGACGAGAATCAAGCGATAGAGTGGCCGTGTTGCCTGTGAGTGCCACTATTGATCTGGTGGGCCACTTTTTCGGAGATCAGCGACTTCGCTCCAAATATGGCAAGGCGCGCGTGGCGCGGACAGCCTAAGATATTGACTCAGGTCAACCTGACGAAGCCCCATTCGGAAAACAATATTGAGACAAGCCAATCAACGGAGATGGTCATGTCAGAGCAGAGCAGCGTGCATTATTATCTCAATTGGGCCAAGGAGCGGATCGACGAGATGGATGCCGCCTTGGCATCGCTCGAGGTGAAGGCCGGTCAGGCGAAAGCCGAGTCCCAGGTCAAGGTTGATGAAATCGTCGCAGACCTGAAAAAGCGCCGCGACGAATTTCAGACGGTGGCCAAGACGCAAGCGGAAGCAGGCGAGGCCGCCTGGGCGCGCGCCAAGACGGAGATGGAAAATCAGTGGGAGGGGTTCGAAGCCCAGGTAAAGACCTACTTCGACAGCGCCGGCAAGCAGATCGAACAGCAGCAGGTCACGTTCAAGGATATCGCGGCCGCGCAGGCAAAGGCGTGGCAGGAAGCGGCGGGCAAGTTCCGCGAGGCGGCGGGTAAAGTCGCCACGGCGCGGAGCGCCGACCTCGAGGCTGCCCTCAAGCAGATGAAATCCGACGCATCCGAAGCCGAAGCACGCCTGCAGAAGCTGAAGCAGGCCGGAAGCGAGTCCTGGTCGGTGTTGAGCGCGGCGCTCGCCGAATCCCGCAAGGCTTTCGACCAGGCCAATCAGGCCGCCTGGAACGCACTCAGGGGTCCCGGCCCGAAAGGCTGACGCCGGCATTGTGTTGGAATGATGCGGTTCAGGAGAGGCGCATGGCAACGGATGTGCTGGTTTCGCGCGAATTGAAATCGCTGCAGGACGAACTTGCGACCTCCCGAACGGAGCGCGCTGCAAAGAATGAAGCCTCGGCGTCGCCGGCCCCCGAGCCGGCGGCGGCTGTGGAGCCGTCGCAAGAACCGCCCGAGGAGCAACCGGAGCTGCAGGGCTACCTGCGCCAGCTCGCCGACGAGGTCACCGAGTTGTTCGGCGAGGCCGAGAAGAGCATCTCGACTCACCCTGCCCAGAGCGTAGCCGGCGCACTGCTCGTCGGCATCTTGATCGGCCGGCTGCTCGGCAGACGATGAGGAGGTGGGGAACATGTTCGATCATCTTCTGCGCGACCTTCAGGTGCTGCGCAAGGCGGACATGCTGATCGGAAAGATCTGGCTGAATGTGCTGGCGCGCCGGCTTGGGCTGTTTGTCTTCGCAGCCCTGGTTGCCGTGTTCGGGCTCGGCATGGCGAATGTCGCGGGCTACAACGCGCTGCTAGGCCCGATCGGAGGAGTCTGGGCCGCCACTGCGGTGGCTGTGGCGGATTTTGCGATCGCCGCAGTCGTGCTCCTTCTGGCCATGACAGCCCGTCCGGGGCCCGAAATCGAGGTGGCGCTCGAAGTGCGCAAGACCGCTCTCGAGTCAATTCAGGAGGATGCGCGAGATCTCAAGTTGGCGGTCGACGCCATCGGCCACGAGATCAGGAATGTAAAGCAGAGTGTTACCGCGCTCGTCCACAATCCGCTCGACGTCGCGGCCGAGAAGCTGCTCGTGCCGGCCGTCCTTTCCGTACTGAGAGGCATTCGCTCGAAGAAGGAGCATTCGCAGTAACGCTGGGGGCTTTGTGTCCTTGCGAGAACCACCACGCAGGAGGCCCGTGCGCGATGGCGTCCGCACATCTCCCAGGAACGCACGGATCGAGCTGATACGCGACGGTCAGAGTCCGGGATCAACGACGAGCGATGCGTTCGGCGATTGCAAGATCGGCGGCATCCAGCCGGGCACCCGCTTCGTTGCGGATCGCCGCCGAGCATCAATTTCCGCCCGAGCTCATTGTGTAGACCTTCCGTGTAACTCAGTTATCGGCAGAGTTTGCGTGCGTGCGCTGAAGATTTACGCGAGTTCAGCGAGGCTTGCAGGCGCGAATTGCAGCTGACTCGTCCGGCGGTCAGCCAATAAATATACTACACCGTACATTCTGTTTTTGTTGCATTTTGGTGACAACCGTGTCAAGAGTGATTTCGGCGCACACCAACTCGTGATGGTAAATGACGATGGCGAAGAACAAAGGTCCGAAACGCGGCAGGCCCCCGAAGGACCTGGCTGGTGACGTTCAGGCACGGATCCTCGATGCGGCTCAGCAGCTCTTTCTTGAGAAAGGATACCGCAGCACGAGCATAGACGAGATCGCGGAGACGGCTCCTGCGAGCAAGCCGACGATCTATGCCCATTTTCCGGGTAAGGAGGCCCTCTTCACGGCGGTCGTAGCCCGCACGATCAACGAATTGAC
This sequence comes from Bradyrhizobium sp., assembly GCF_016213215.1. Taxonomy (GTDB): domain Bacteria; phylum Pseudomonadota; class Alphaproteobacteria; order Rhizobiales; family Xanthobacteraceae; genus Bradyrhizobium. The sequence continues at coordinate 17,039 of NZ_JACRAW010000114.1, forward strand.
CGATTTCGAAGGCTTCTCAGCCCAGGGCCGTACGCTCCAGGACAAACTAACCAACGTCGCCAAGGAGATCGTTGAGCGGTTTATCGCGGATACGCTCGACCTGACGCGAGCGACCATTGCGGAGGCGCGGCTTTTCCCGCAATTAAGCCGGAATGTTCACGACGCTGCGCGCGACCGTGCGGCTGGCGCCGTTTCACAGATCCTGGATGACGCAACCCAGAGACTTGCACGTTCGCCAAAGGGGCCATTCAGCAACAAGCGACGGACCGCCACCGCACAGATGTTCATGGATCTCATTTTGCTTCCGATGCTTATGCGGTCCTTAATGGGTGAGGACCTGAAGGACCTCAGGAAAGAGCTGCCGTCATTCCTGGAGGAGCGGGTCAACTTCTTTCTCGCGGCTTGCGAAGCAGATTGGGCCTCATAACGGGGTCATCGAATCAGTGGACAGGCGGGCGTAGACGGCCCACAGCCTATAGCTGCTGGGGAAGGCACAGAGCATTGACGCAAAAGTCCATCATCTCGTCGAACGTCGACCGAGCCCGGACCCCGCTGACTTGGCGCGTCCTCAAATGGGCGTCCATCGCTGTAAACAGGCAGCAGGCCAGCGTCGCTGCGCTTCCCCCTCGAATCTCGCCGCGGGCCTGTCCAGCCGCGATCATCGGCGTCAACAATCCGGCCATGCGATCAACGTAACTCAGCATGATCGGCCAGTTTTCATTGGTGGCCGTTGCAATGAGCTCGTTGAGCCTCTTGTCGTCCGCCACCCGGCGCTCATGCAGCTGGTATATCGTGCGGAGGACAGCCTCCAGTCGGTAACGAGCCGATCCGCTGCCATGAGCGGCATTCGCGGCAGCGTGAAACACCTCCGCAAGCAGCTCTCCTACGACGACCTCCTCGATTTCTTGCTTCGAACGAAAGAAGCGATAGATGTTGGCCGGAGACATCGCGGCCCGGCGGGCGATGTCAGCGACAGTCGTCTTGCGGTAGCCGATCTCGCGATACAGTTCGACCGTGGTCTGCAGGATGAGGCGACGGGTTGGTGACCATCTGACCTGATTGGCGCGTTGTTCTTGCATCATTGTGACCGCGGATCAAAACGGGCTGCGATTTGGATCATGCTGTCTCGAGTCACGACCGGCCAGCCCAACCGACTCCCCCGTTTTCGTATGCAGCGCGCGCAAGGCACATCTGCCGTAGAGCGAGCGGACAGTGACCACGGCCTAAGCGCCGGCTCTGTTCGAGAATTGAACACTTCAATTTTCCCGGCGCGACCGCCTTCTGGCCATCGCGTTCAGAGCATGCGTGTGGCTGACTTCAGCCATTGACAACACTGTTGTCGTCCCGTATTAAAATATACGGTTTAGTTTATATGTCCGAGGAGATAGAGATGTCAACTATTGTGTCATTCCTTCCGGAAGGACCGGTCGCAGGGCTTGCAGCAGCGGGTCTTAACCTGCTCGTGGCGCTTGGACTCATCGCGGTAAGCCTCGCGTTGGGCGTTGCGATTTCCTTGCTCATCGGCTTGCCCGCCGTCGTTACCGAGCCGCGGCGCGCGATCCGCGCGCGAATTAACGCGAGGATGCCTGAATGACGGCGGCTCTCCTTCTGGCACGACATTTCATCATCTATTCGGTCAACCTCTCGCTCACTCCGGTTGAATTTGCGTACGACATGATCGAGGCAGAGCTCCAGCGTAGAGGGGTCAATCCATGAATTAGCGAAGCGTGATGATGCGGTCCGTCCAACGCCGGCCAATCCTTTTAAGCTTTCGCAGATCGTCAGCCACGAACTCGCTCGCGGAAAGAAGCGCAATGTACAAGAAACAATTGCTTGCAATCTTACTGACCTTGTCAGCCCCGTTTTCATCTGCAAGCGCCCGGGCCGACCTGACAGGCACCACGACCGCTGCCCAGGAGCAACGCGGATCGCCACAGGACGACGAGGATTTGAATCGGAGCCTGCTGACACGATTCCGGGCTGCAAAGCTGTCGCTTTCTGCGGCAATCGAAATTGCCGAGCATTTGCACCCGGGTTCGAGAACCGCATCCATCAGCTTCGAGCCGGCCGCTTCACCCGGCTATCGGGTACTGACGGTGAAGCACGCTGAGACCTGGGAGAACATCATTGATGCCAACACCGGAAGCATCGTCCGCCCGGAGACGACCTTATCCCTGAGTGAGCTTGACGACGAGGATCGGAGCAAGATCGTAGCCTTTAGATCGGTCAGGCAGGAGCTGTCGGACGCTGTGCGCGTTGCGGAAAAGGCCGCATCGGGGAAAGCTTTAGGCGGGGGCCTGGTGCGGGAGGACGGCAAGTTGAATTTTGTGGTCGTCGTCGCGAGCGGCGACAGCTTGAAGGAGGTCATGCTCGAGCCCCCCAAAGCGGGTCGCCGGGGATCAGATAACTACCGGCTGAGCCAGCCCCAATTCACGCATTGAGCATGTACTGCTCCAATCAGCCAACTATCTTTTGGACTCGCAAGAGAAATGCGCGGCGCCTCCGCCGCGGCGCGCCGCATCTTTGGCTGCCGTGGCAACTTCATCAAGCAGCATCGCTACGACAGCCTCTTCGATCGTCTGCCTCGAAGGAAAGAAGCGATCGTTTGCAGGGGACATCGAGGCGCCGCGAGCTATGTCAGCGACAGTGGTCTTCTCGTAACCGGTTTCGCGGTACAGCCGAATCGCCGTGTCCAAGAGGCGGTCGCGGTGCCCCGACGTTCTTGCCTGCTGTCTGACTCGTTTCGCCACCGGTCTCGACCTCTTGCTGCGGAGCCGCTCGTCGATCGATCGAACGATTCGGTAAACGGCGCGCATGAATGCTTCATTCGCTGCTTCGGGCGCAGGAGCGGCGCGATTTGTTGTCAAGAACTCCCCGCTGTTCTGTGATAATCTCCGGAATGGCCACAACACCAACTTCTGGCCGCATCAGGAGGAGATTATTGTGGAGCTCGATCGTGTTGACCACGACGGAGAGCTATGCCCGTCGATCGCTCGATTCGGCGGCCTGCTAACGCCGTCGCGGCCCTCGCCGGCTCCAATCCAGCGCTCCGGTGTGGCGAGCAGCGCCAGCGTGTGGCGGGCGATCATCAGTTCCTCGTCGGTCGGGATGACGTACAACTCGACGCGGCTGCCGGGACTGGAGATCGCGGGCCCGTGCGCATTGGCCTGCGGATCGAGCTCGGCGCCGAGCCAGGCCAGATGTCTGACGATGCGCGCACGCATCGCCGGCGAGTTCTCGCCGATTCCGGCCGTGAACACGAAGCCCTCGATGCCGCCGAGAGCCGCTGCGAGCCGGCCGGCCTCGAGTCCGACGCGATAGGCAAAATAATCGAGCGCGAAACCGGCGCGTGGATCAGCGCTGTTCTCGAGCACTCGCACGTCGTTGGAGATGCCCGACAGCGCCTTGAGTCCGCTTTCGTAATAAAGAAGCTTTTCTATTTCTGCGCCGCTCATGCCCTTCTGGCCGAGGAGATAGAGGACGACGCCCGCATCGATCTGGCCGGGGCGGGTGCCCATCGGCAGGCCGTCGAGCGCCGTGAAGCCCATGCTACTTTCCACGCTGCGTCCGGCCGCAAGCGCGCACATGGAGGCGCCGCTGCCGAGGTGGGCGACGACGACGCGTCCACCAGCTATCCGCGGCGCGACCTCCGGCAACCGGCTCGCGACGAATTCGTACGACAGCCCGTGAAAGCCGTAACGCTGCACCCCTTCCGCGTGGTAGCGCTCGGGGATCGCGTAGCGATCCACGATTGCCGAGTGGCCACGGTGAAAGGCCGTATCGAAGCAGGCGACCTGCGGAGTGTCCGGAAAAAGGGAACGGATGACCCGGATCGGTGCGAGATTATTCGGTTGGTGCAGTGGTGCGAGCGGCGTGTACTGCTCAAGCTGCGTTAGCACCGAATCATCGACCAGAATGGGACGATCGAACGCCGGGCCCCCGTGCACGACACGGTGCCCGACCGCCGCCGGCCGGACGTTGTGCGCCTCGCGCAGCCACGCGCCCGCGCGCTGCATGGCGGCCGGAAGGTCCGCTACTTCGTCCGCCGCGAAGGTGCGATCGATCGCGCTTTTCTGGTCGGAGCCTTGGGCGCGCAGCTGCGGCCGCGTGCCGATACCGTCCATCTGGCCCTTGACCAGCCGGTTGAGTGCGCCGCCCGCGACGCCATAGACCTGAAACTTCAGGCTCGACGAGCCGGCATTGACGATGAGGATCGTGTCCATGGCGGATTACGCGGCCGGTAGTGTCGCCGTGCGTCGGCGCGCGTCGGCATAAAGCACCGCAACGGCGCACGATGCCATGCGGGTGCGCACCGAATCGGCGCGCGAGGTAAGAACGATCGGCACGCGGGCGCCGAGCACGATGCCGGCAGCGCCCGCTTTGGCCAGAAAAGTGAGGTTCTTCGCCAGCATATTGCCCGCCTCGAGATCAGGGACGACCAGGATCTGCGCGCGGCCTGCGACCTCGGATTTGATTCCCTTGATCATCGCCGCTTCCGGATCGATCGCATTGTCGAAGGCTAGCGGCCCGTCGAGCACGCCGCCGGTGATCTGGCCGCGGTCTGCCATCTTGCACAGCGCGGCGGCCTCGATGGTCGACGGGATCTTCGAGGTCACGGTCTCGACCGCCGAGAGAATCGCAACCCGCGGCGTGCCGAGTCCGATCTGCGTCCACAGGTCGATCGCGTTCTGGATGATGTCGCGCTTGGCGTCGAGGTCGGGGAAGATGTTGATCGCCGCATCGGTGATGAACAGGGTTTCCGGATAGGTCGGCACATCCATGATGAACACATGGCTGATGCGCCGCGCTGTGCGCAGGCCTGTCGTCGACGAGGCGACCGCGTGCATCAGTTCGTCGGTGTGCAGGCTGCCCTTCATCAACAGTTCGCCTCGGCCCTGGCGGATGAGCTCGACGCCTTTGGCGGCAGCGACGGCGCTGTCCGGCACGTCGACGATCTCGTACCGCCGAATGTCGAGCTTGTGCCGCGCCGCGACCGTCGCGATGCTCGCGGCGGGCCCGACCAGGACCGGATTAATGATGCCGAGCTCCGCCGCCTCGGTCGCGCCGCGCAGCGAACTCTCGTCGCATGGGTGGACGACGACCGTCTTTGCCGCCGGCACGTTCCGGGCTAGAGCGATCAGCTGGTCGTATTTGGTCTGAAGCGGAACGGACGAGGCCTCGCGCAGAGCAATCGTCATGGAAAACTCCTGTTGATCCTGAGGGGGCTGGGTCTACGATGCCGTCGAGAGCTCGGCATTCGCGACCATCGGCAATGCTCGGACGTTCTCGTCGAGCGCGCGCTCAGGGTCGACGCCGAACCAGGGGGCCGCGTTGCGCAGCCGGCCCGCGGCTTCGCCGACGACCCCGCCGTTCGCGCCCAGCACCTTGCACAGCAGCGCGAACGCCGTGCGGCGCGTTCCCGCGCTCTTCGGCAGCAGCGCCGGAATGGCGGCGAGCGCCGCCGCCCGGTCGATCAGCAGCATGAAAAACTGCTCGCGCACCAATGCCTTGAATTCAGCGAGGCTCATGGTCGCCAGTTCCGGCGGGAGCGTATCCCCATCGAGGCCGGCAGTTCGGATGCGGCGAATGGCCTCGAATCCACGCTCGTCGATGCCGTCGGCCCCGCCGCGCGGCATGCCGACATAGATCAGGGCGCGCACCAACCCTTCGCGCAGGCCTCCTTGGGGAATCTTCGCCTTGAGCTCGGCCATGCGGGCGTTGACCACCTGCTGGTGCAGCGGGCTCGTTCCGGCCTGACGCGGGCGGTGGGAGTCCGCAGGATCGATGCCGACTGAGGCCTGCAGCAGCGGCGAGCCGTACACCATCATGAAGGCCGATTCGGCAATCGCATCACGCACGTCGCGCCAGGCATCAAGGCCGGCGATGATCTGGCGGGAGGCGAGCTCCTGCATCGCGACGAAAGGGTTGTCGGGGCCCGCCGGCGCGCGGTTCTCGCGCACCTGCTCCGCCAACGTGCTGACCGGCTCGATCAGCGGATTGGCGTTGGAAAACAGCTCGTAAGGAATCCGCAGCGGGTGCAACTCGCGCGCCGCCTCCCCCACACCCGGCAGAAGCGTGGCCCGCACGACCGGCTGCAGGAACGTGCGATAGAGCGCGAGGTTGATCTCCGAAACTCGCGCCGCCGTGGCGAACCGGCGCTCGTCGGCCGCGTCGTTCGCGCCGAGCGCGCGGATATCGTCGAGCGTGCGCTCGTAGCAGCGCATGACCCACTGGCCGCTGACGAGATCGGAGTCCGCTGTCGCAGCGGTCTTCGGTTCGAACACGGCCTCGTACAGGCCGGGGGGCAGACAGTCGATCAGGTCGATGTTGCTGGCGAACTCCTCGTACTGCTTACGGGCGACGCCTCCGGAAACGAAGATGCCGAGATGCCCGATGTCGTCGTGCAGCGTATAGACGATCGTCTGGCCGTAGCTGCGGATTTCGTCGACGTTCCTGTAGAGGTCGAGGATCCAGCCGAGCGCCTGCTGGGGCGGCGTGATGTTGTCGCCCTTGGAGCAGAACACGACGATCGGCCGATCGATGTTGCGCAGGTCGATCGCTGTGCCGTCGGAGAGCTTGATCTCGCCCGCGGCCAGGTGATTGCCGACGAACAGCTCGTCGACGATGAACTGGATCTCCTCGGCATTGAGGTTGACGTGTCCGCCCCAATAGCGCTCGAACCCGAGATAGCGCTGCGCCTCCGTGTCGATCTTGGAGTAGAGGTTATACTGCTTGGTCCACAGGGTGTTGGCCGGATTGAGGTTTTCGAAGTTCTGTACTAGCCAGGCCCCGTCGAACTTGCCGTGGCCGAGATCGGAGGTGAGCGCGGCGAGCCAGGTGCCGCCGAGCAGGCCGCCGGAGTAGCGCATCGGATTCTTTCCGTGCACGCCGGCCCAGTACGACATCGGCGACCCGGCGATGATGATCGGGCCGAACAGATCGGGGCGCATGGCGGCAAGAATCATGACGGCCCAGCCAGCTTGGCAGTTGCCGATGACGCACGGCTTGCCGTCGGCCTGCGGGTGCAGCGCGATGACATGCTCGAGAAAGACCGCCTCGGCCCGCGCGATGTCCTCGATCGTCTGGCCGGGCACCGGTTCGGGCAGAAAGCCGATAAAGTAGCAGGGATGGCCTGCCTTGAGCGCGACGCCGATCTCGCTGTCCGCCTTGAAGCCGCCGATGCCGGGCCCGTGCCCGGCACGCGGATCGATGACGACGAACGGGCGGCGGGTCGGATCGACCGTTACGCCCTTCGGCGGGATGATGCGTACGAGCCCGTAGTTGACCGGCCGCTCAAGCCCGGAGCCATCCAGCACCGGCTCGAAGGCGAAGTCGAGCACGTGCGGAACGGTCTCGGTCAGATGCGCGCGGTATTGATTGCCGCGCTGGCGCATCACGTCCCAATACAGGATGCTGCGCTGCGCCGCGTCCACCATATATTCGGTGGCGAGCGCAAGCGGGCCGAGGCTCGCTGCATTCGGAGAAGAGGTGATCGTGTTCGAGGGCATGAGAGTTGCTCTTTCTGCATTGCCGCGCGTCAGGCGCGTAGGATGGTCGTCAGGCCCAGCACAGTGTGACGCCGATGTCTCCCGGCATTCCGTCCGGGAATTCGATGATCTGCACCTTCAGCCGGTATCCGCGTGGACGCAGATATTTTTCCCAGAACGCGTAGAGCTCCCGAGCCTGCCCGGTCAGCGTTTTCTCCCAACCGGGCTCAGATTGATTGATGGCCCGGCCACGGTCGGTGCAAAGCTCATTGGGAAAACGGAAGACGACGGCTTCGGTCTGGCCGTTGCGCACGCCGCGATTGATGATCGCGACGGCGCGCCTGAGATGCTCCTCGTCGGAAACGCCCATTGGTTTCGATAGTCCTTCGAGCAGCACCCTCTTCTTCGCCTCTTCGGCCGCAGCCCGCCGCGTCGCCTCGGCCGCCTTGTCGGCCTCAGCCAATGCCAGCTTTTTCTGCAGATCCTTGGTGGTGGGCAGCACGTCATCGATGATGGTCATTATTCGCTCCATTCGGCAGCGATTGAACGCCCAGCCGGAATCCTGTCATTCTGGTCGACATGTGATCTCCTGTTTTGCCATCACAGTCGGAATTCGCCGCGCTTCCCGTGCTCAACGCCGAGATCGAACAGCGCCTTCATGTACTCGGGATCGAACAGGCCACGCTCCTGTCGGTCGAACGCCTGATCGACCATCGCGACCTTCATCGCAATGCCGTCCCGCCGCGCCGCCTGCGCGACCAGGAAGAGCTCGGCACGTGCGCCGAGCTTCAAGGCCAGAGAGAACGAACGGCCTAGGATGTGGGTGAGGCGCTGTTCGGTCCGCGCGAATTCGCTCGTGAGCTTGCCGTTGACGATCACGTAGAGTTCGGACGCCGGCAGCCGGCGGCCATTTGTCGAGAGAAGGATGGACTCGGGCGCGATATACATCGGCCCGTTCACGCCGCCGTCGACGTGCATCTCCTGAAATCGGCGACCGTTCGATTCCGCCTCGATGAGGACCGGCGGGAGGGCGCCCGGGACGCTGGACGAGGCCAGCACGATCTTGCGAAACAATGCGAGGGCGGCATCGCCGCCGGTCGCCGCGATCGCGCCCATATCCCAGGCCACGGCGCGGCCGGCGTCGAGATTGGTCGTGAGTACGAAGAGCCGGCGGCCGCGCCGGTGCTCGGCAGCGATATCGCTGATGAGCTCTCCCGTGACGTGGCGCTCGATCATCTGTGCGAGCGGCCAGCTGTCGGCGAAACTTTCCGGCATGACGCGAAGCTCGAAAATGTCCACAGCGCTGACGGTGGTGTAGGCCTGCCGCAGCAGCGCGTCGTACTTCGGCCCGGCAAACGCGTAGACCGCAATGATTGCGCCACTGCTCACGCCGGTTACGACCGAGAAATCCGGACGCTCGCCCGATGCACTCCAGCCGTTGAGAAACCCCGCGCCGTAGGCGCCGTCTTCGGCCCCGGTGGACAGCACGAGCCAGGGCCCCGGCTGCGGGGGCACCGCGCGCGCGTAATCCTCCTCAGAACTCGCCCAGAACCGGACGCCCGGAAAGCCGGGAATCTGCGCGCTCTGCTGCTCCTCGCTTGAAAAATCCGGCCGCGGCGGCAGCTCCGGGCCGGCGGCTTTCGCGGATGCAGCCGGCGTGCTGTTGCGCGACGATGCCGTCTCGATCGCGCGTGGGCGCTTTGCGGCAATCGCAGGCGAGCTTGCCAACAATCCCGCCAGAACGGCGACGAACTTTCGCCTTGAGGTCCCGCGTCTGCGAGCGGATCGCGCTTGCGGATCGTTTGTCGTATCGCCCATCACCCATCATCTCTATTCGTTGCATGCCAATATTCGGCCGGCGCAGGTCCGGGAGTGTCACGCAGACCCGCGAGGCAGAAGTCCGTTAGTTCGTTCGGTGTCACTTCGACGGCGGCTGAACTGCCGTTTCCTGGGGGGTGCCTTACCCGCGGCGCTCGGCCGTCCAATGGCCCGAGCAGGGCCCGAGCTTGCCGGAAGCCCGCCACACGCCCTGTCCCGACGCGCGCAACAGGCGCCCGGTGCCCTCGGCTTTCTGATCTCCCATCGACCCGCCGACCCGGACGGCCCCGTTCGCGCTCACGCGTCCGTAGGCGGTTCCGTCGTAGGTCACGGCACTGTTCACGACATCGACCCCGACCCGATAGGAATCGCAGGCGCCGCGTTCGGTCTGGGTCACGATGCTCCACGGGCCGTCGAACGCCGGTCGGCGCGTCGATGTCGTCTGCTGGCGCGTGCCGGCATCCGCGACGGAAGTCGCTGCTAACACACCGACGAGGACGCCGACCGCGGTCAGCGGCCTGATGGCGGAGTGCTCGAGCAGCAACCGGACACCGCGCAGCGGTGCTGATGGCGCTCGCCGAGTCGATGCGGAAGTGGTGCGTGCCTTCATCTGTCTCTCCATTGGGTGGCGCCGCAGCGGCGGCTTTACGGCTCACGACGATCATTAGAAAACGGTACGTAACCGTTTACATATCATGCGAGGCAGGTGATTGCAACAGGTTCGTGCGCGTTCTGCCGGGCAGGTCCGTGCTGCGGCCTAGGTGGTTGCAATCTGATGGGTATTTCGCACTTGCTGGGCCCAGATCTCACGATCAATCACAATGCGCAGGCATGCCCATTACGCGTCCCCGGCATGCGCCGGGTCAGCGGTCTCTTGCACCAACGTCAACTCGCGCGAAGGCCACATGGCCCCTTTCCAGCAAGTGCGGCCACGGCCCCGGCCGGCGCATCATCGCTTGCCGCGGCGGCTCTGCACATCGGGGGCGGCGCGGCGGGCGCCGTTGAGAAACAGGTCGACCGCGGCCTTGAGCCGCTCGTCAATCTCCTTAGCGGTCATCTTGAGCCCGAACGCGCCATAGCGGAGGCCGACGTCGACCGTCAGGCTCATGAACTGCTCCGCCGCCTGTCCGAGGTCGTCGACGCGAAGTTCGTCGCGGTGGTTATGCAGCACACTGGCGATGGTCTGCAGGGCAGGCCGCCGGCGCGTTTCGTTGATCCAGCGTCCGAATTCGGGTCGGCGCCGGGCCTCAAACGTCACGACGCGGTAGACCGCCTGGAATTCCGGCCGCACGACGCCGGACATCATGTCGCGCCCGATCGCCATCAGGGTGAAGGCGAGGTCGCCCGGCTCATACTGGATCCGCTCAACCGGTACCAGGAGCTTGTCGAGCAGATCGTACAGCACGGTGTTGAACAGCGCCGACTTGTCGGCATGGCGAGCATAGAGTGTGCGTTTGGATATTCTGGCCTTTTCGGCGATGGCGTCCATCGAAGTGCCGTCGAACCCTTGCTCCAGGAACAGCTGGGCCGCGGCGGCGAGGATGTTCTCGTTGAGCTTCTCGAGATCTTGCGTCCTCGGACGTCCGCCCCGTCCCGCCTTGGCGGTCCGGCGATGGCTGCTCGTCTTGGCTTCCGGCATCCCTTGTCTCCAGCATCTGAACGTCGTACTTAATACGATACAGTACCGTTTATGCAAGAGAATAGGTCATGTATCTTATGAGGACGGGCCGAGGTGCGATTGTCCAGCATTTTCGCAACCTGCTTACCGGCCTACGCGTTTGTTCGAGGCGACGCGAGCGGGCCGGCAAGCGCGCGGCCGCGAGCGGCGCCGCCGCGGGCCGGAGGGATTCAACGGGCTATGCATGTCGGAAGCACAGGCCAAGATGAGCAGGATCAAGCCGATCAATCGGCGTCGGAACGGCAATGGACACGGCGGCCGGCCGCGAGCCGACGATGTCAGGAAGTTGAACGGAAACATCCTTGCGGCAGCAGGGGAGCTTTTCCTGGAGCATGGGTTCGACGCGGCATCGATGGATGCCATAGCGGCGCGCGCCAGGATCTCGAAGCGCACGCTCTATTCACGCTTCGCGGACAAGTCGAGCCTGTTCAACACGGTCATCTACGACCTGCTCGGCCGTATTCTCGTCCCGATCGAGACTATCCACGACAGCGACGGCGAGCTCGAGGCGGTCCTGCTCACCCTTGCGCGAGACCTGGTCGTCAATGCGCTCAAGCCGGAACTTCTGGCCGTGCACCGGGTGATCACCTTCGAGACACAGCGCCGCCCTGAGTTCGGGCAGTGGATCAATGACACGCGCAGAAAGCCGGCGATCCACCTCATCGCCGGCATCCTCGAACGCCACCGCGACAAGCTTCGCGTCGCTGATTTCGACGAGGCGGCCGAGCAGTTCGCGAACCTTACGTTCGACAGCTGCTTGCGGCTGGGGAGCGTCGGCTCGACGTTCACCCCGCGCGAGATCACCGATCGCGCTCGCGCCGCAGCGGACCTGTTTCTGGCAGGCGTCCGCCGGTCCGCGACGGGAGGGCGCAGCGCCCTGCAAGCCCTCCCCTGCAATTCCGCTGCTGAGGAATGATGTCGATCCGATCCGCGCGTTGCCATCGACAACGCGCAAACGAATAGCCGGGGAATTCGCAGGGCACGCGCCAGTCGCTGCCGTCAGCGCGGGCGGGTGTCGGCAACGAGATCTGCAAAGTTGCCGGAGGAGCAGAATTGGTCGCTGTTGAGTCTCGTCCTGACCACGTTTATTCGCGGGAGTTCCAGACGCGTGTCCACCGATCGGCGCTAGCCCAACGCGTTGCCGACCTACGGTCGAGAGACTCGATTTCAGGCTCGCTGTGCTCAACGTCGACGGACGCGAAGCGCTGCATGCGCGGGCACTGCTGCCGACGAAGTGAATTGAGTTGCCTGAAGGCTTGCTGAAATTCGTTCGTAGTGGATGCGGGAGTATTCACAAGGCGTGTTGGTTGAGCCGTATGTCGCCGGACCCGTTCTATCGCCACACCCAGCGTTTCCCAAAAACAAAAATCCGTCCCGGTCGTTAGACCGGGACGGTGAGCGAGTTATAATGAAAGTGGTTGCGGGGATAGGATTTGAACCTATGACCTTCAGGTTATGAGCCTGACGAGCTACCGGGCTGCTCCACCCCGCGTTAAGTCGTTGCACGCCTTACAGAAAACCGGTGGCAGCAGATCCGACCAGCGCATGCTGCGCGGCGGTCGAACCGTCCCGAAGGCTTCCTTGGAAGGCAACCCGGGGCAGCGCCCGTCGGGTGCGAGGGCTATGTATCAACCGCAGGCGGCTTTGGAAAGAGCTCGCGGACCTTTTTTCCGACTTTATGACAGCCATATCCGGGAGAAAGCCGGCCCCATTGCCCCCTTGCCTTAAGTTCCGGCCAGGGCCAGCCTTGCGCCCAACAGACCAGAGAGGAATTGCCATGGACCAGCCCTTGAAGAGCGCGCCGCTGCGCGCGCTGGAAGATGCCTTCCACGCCATGGTCGAGAAATCGCGCACCTCACCGCCGCCCGACCTTGCCGAACGGCAGGACCGCCTGCGGCGGCTTAGGGCCGTCGTGGCCGAGAACGAGGAGCGCTTCAGGCAGGCGATCTCGGCCGATTTCGGCCACCGCTGCGCGATCGAGACCACCGTGGCCGAGATCCTGATGGTGTTCACCGAGATCCGGCACGCGACAAAACACCTGAAGAAATGGATGGCCCCGCAGCGGGTCGCGACCGGGCTGCAATTCCTGCCCGCCAGAAACCGGCTGATCCCGCAGCCGCTCGGGGTAGTCGGCATCATCTCGCCCTGGAATTATCCGCTGCAGCTGACGCTGGCGCCCGCTGTCGGCGCAATAGCTGCCGGCAACCGCGTCATGATCAAACCGAGCGAACTGGTGCCGCGCTTCTCCGCGCTGTTGCAGGAGCTGATCGCGCAGCGGTTCGACGCCACCGAAATCCTGGTCACCGGGATCGAGGAGGAGATCGCCAGGGCCTTTGCCGCCCTGCCCTTCGACCACCTCGTGTTCACCGGCTCGACCCGCGTCGGCCGGATGGTGGCCGAGGCTGCCGGCCGCAACCTCACCCCCGTCACGCTCGAGCTCGGCGGCAAGTCGCCCTGCATCATCGATCGCTCCGCCGATCTCGACCAGGCGGCCGAACGGATCGCCTACGGCAAGTTGCTCAATGCGGGCCAGACCTGCATCGCGCCGGACTACGTGCTGGTGCCGGAAAGCTCCGTGCAGGCGTTTGCCGAAAAACTGCGGGCGTGTCTGCGGCGCATGGTCGGCACCGATCCCAACAACAAGGACTACACCTCGATCATCTCCGGCCGTCACTATGCCCGCCTCGAGGAGCTTGCAGCCGATGCGGCCGCCAAGGGCGCGCGCATCCTGCAGCCGGCCGTCCCTGACGATCCGAACTGGAAAGCCAGGCGCAAATTCCCGCCCACCGTGGTGATCGGCGCCACAGCCGAGATGAAGATCATGCAGGAGGAAATCTTCGGCCCTCTCCTGCCGGTCATCGGCTACAAGGACCCCAGCGAAACGATCGACTACATCAACCGGCACGACCGCCCGCTGGCGCTCTACTGGTTCGGCAGGGACAAGGCCGCGCGCGACGAGGTGCTGGCGCGCACCGTGTCGGGCGGCGTCACCGTGAACGACTGCCTGTTCCACTTTGCGCAGATCAACCAGCCGATGGGCGGGGTCGGCGCGAGCGGAAGCGGCGCCTATCACGGCGAATGGGGCTTCAATACGTTCAGCAAGCTCAAGCCGGTATTCTATCGATCGCCGCTCAACATGCTCGCCGATCTCTATCCGCCCTATGGCAGCAAGATCGCGCGGCTGGAGAAGCTCATGCGATTTATGTCGTAGGATTTCAAGGCGTCATTGCGAGCGAAGCGAAGCAATCCAGAAATTCATCCATAGAAAAAGTCTGGATTGCTTCGTCGCTTGCGCTCCTCGCAATGACAAGTAATCAAAAGCAGGGGGGAAACACAGGTGACCGATACGTTCGACTTCGTTGTGGTGGGCGCGGGCTCTGGCGGCTGCGCGCTGGCGGGACGGCTGTCCGAGGATGCGGCGACATCGGTGGCGCTGCTCGACGCCGGCGGCAACTGCGACAACTGGGTGGTGACCACGCCCGGCGCGCTGGTCTTGATGGTCGCCGGCGGCGCCAACAACTGGCGCTTCAACACCGTGCCGCAGAAGGGCTTGGGCGGCCGCATCGGCTATCAGCCGCGCGGCAAGGGTTTAGGCGGCTCCTCCGCCATCAATGCCATGGTCTATATCCGCGGCCACCGCGCCGACTACGACCATTGGGCCTCGCTCGGCAATACCGGCTGGGCCTATGCGGACGTGTTGCCCTATTTCAAGCGCTCCGAGGACAATGCCGATTTCGACGGCGCCTATCACGGCAAGGGCGGGCCGCTGCGCGTCAACCGCCTGCGCACCGACAACCCGGTGCAGGAGATCTTCCTCGACGCGGCGCGCGAGGCGCAATTTCGAATTCGCGAGGACTTCAATGCCGAGGAGCAGGAAGGCCTCGGCATCTACCAGGTGACGCAGCACAATGGCGAGCGCTGGAGCGCGGCGCGCGCCTACGTGCATCCGTATATCGGAAATCGAAGCAATCTGCGGGTCGAGACGGGCGCACATGCCACGCGCATCCTGTTCGAGGGCAAGCGCGCGGTCGGCGTCGAGTACCGGCAGGGCGACGCGTTGAAGCAGATCCGCGCCCGGCGTGAAGTGATCCTTGCGGCCGGCGCATTCCAGTCACCGCATCTGCTCATGCTGTCGGGCGTCGGCGACGGCGCCACGCTCACCAAGCACGGCATCGCGACCACCCATCACTTGCCGGGCGTGGGCCAGAATTTGCAGGATCACCCCGATTTCATCTTCACCTACCTGTCGGATGCGCCCTATTTCACCGGCATCTCCTTCAGCGGCATCGCGCACCAGATCCGCGCGATTGGCCAGTACCGGCGCGAGCGGCGCGGCCCGATGACCACCAACTTCGCCGAATGCGGCGGCTTCCTGAAGACGCGGCCCGACCTCGACCTGCCCGACATCCAGCTGCATTTCGGCATGGCCATGGTCAACGATCACGGCCGCAAGCGCGGCTGGGGCAGAGGCTTCTCCTGCCATGTCTGCCTGCTCCGTCCGGAGAGCCGGGGCAGCGTCTACCTGCAAAACGTCGATCCCATGCAGGCCCCGCTGATCGATCCGAATTTCCTCGGCGAGACGGCCGACATGGAGGCCATGGTCGCGGGCTTCAAGACGACCCGACGGCTGATGGAGGCCCCCGCTTTGCGCGCGCTGCAGCGGAAGGACGTGGTGACGTCAGAGGTGAAGACCGATGACGACATTCGCGCCATCCTGCGGGCGCGGGTCGATACCGTCTATCACCCGGTCGGCACCTGCAAGATGGGCGTCGACGACCCGCTGGCCGTGGTCGATCCGAAGCTGAAGGTTCACGGCTTAGAGGCCCTGCGCGTTGTCGACGCCTCGATCATGCCGACCCTGATCGGCGGCAACACCAACGCGCCGACCATCATGATCGGGGAGAAAGCCGCGGACATGATCAAGGCGGAGGTAACGGCATAGTCGGCCCGCCAGTCATCATCAGGGCTTCGGATCGGATCCGGAACAAGGTTCCGCCGCCCTGATAGGGCTGCAAAAACCTCATCCCAATAGGCCCGCCTGCAGCAATCCGGGCAGCCAGCGTTCGCGCTCGTTGATGCTAGTCAAAGCCACCGCACGCGTTGCCGGTATCTTGCGCGCACTATGCTGCAATACGTGGACCGCTCATCGAAGCCAACGCAAGCTCGCTCGTGGCGGCGCGCTGCGGGAATGCTGACGCGCCCAAAGACCGTATTCGCGGTGCTCGCGATCATGCTTGGCGCGATGGCAGCGGGCTATGTGGCGTGGACGCGGCAGAGCGCGAATGCGGTGCCGCAGGGCTTCGTTGTGGCAAACGGACGGATCGAGGCGCAGGAGATCGACGTCGCCGCGAAATATGGCGGGCGTATCGTCGAGGTCACGATCCAGGAAGGCGACGATGTCGCCGCGGGTGCGGTGATCGCCCGCCTCGACTCCGACGAGCTCAATGCCGCCATCGCGCGCGCCGAAGCCCAGCTGGACGCGGCACGCCAGGAGCAACAGGCCGCCGCCCACAGCGTGACCGAGCGGGAGAGCCAGCTCACCTTCACCGGTCAGGAACTCGAGCGCACGAAGTTCCTGTCAGAGCGCGGCTACGCAAGCGGCGAGCTCCTGGACAAGCGGCGCTCGGACCGGCAGGCGGCCGAGGCCGCTCACAATCTCGCGATGTCGCAGCTCCGCCGGAGCGAACACGCCGCCAGGGCGGCCGATGCCGAGATTCAGCGCCTCCGGGCCCAGCTCGATCAAACCGTGCTCAAGGCGCCGCGTCAGGCCCGCGTTCTCTACCGGCTCGCCCTTCCCGGCGAGGTGGTCGCTGCCGGCGGAAAAGTAGCCACCCTCGTCGATCTCGCCGACATGCGCATGACCGTGTTTCTGGCCGGCCCGGATGCCGGCGCCGTCGCAATCGGCTCCGAGGCGCGGATCGTTCTCGATTCGATGCCGACCCGGCCGATCCCTGCTCGGGCAAGCTTTGTATCGCCCACCGCGCAATTCACGCCCAAGACGGTCGAGACGCAGGACGAGCGGACAAAGCTCGTCTTCCGCGTCAAGGCGATTGTCACCGATGCGCGCGGCGCGCCGCTCAAGTCGGGAATGCCGGGAGTAGCCTATTTTCGGCTCGATGAGCACAAGGAATGGCCGGCATGGCTGAAATAGCGGACTATTCCGCCGCAGCCCTGTCGGATGTCTCGCATTGCTATAAACGAACCGAGGCGCTGAAAAGCGTAAGCCTGGCGATGGATCCCGGCAGCATCACGGGGCTGATCGGGCCCGACGGGGTCGGCAAGTCCACCCTGCTGGCGCTGCTGGCCGGCGCCAAACGTATCCAGGCGGGGAAGATCATCGTCCTCGGAGGCGACATGGCCGACCGCCATCACCGCCGTGCGGTGTGCTCCCGAATAGCCTACATGCCGCAAGGCCTCGGCAAGAATCTCTATTCCGATCTCACGGTCGCCGAAAACATCGACTTCTTCGGCCGCCTCTTCGGCCTGCGTGCGAACGAGCGCATGGCGAGGATGCTCGAGCTGCTCAATGGCACCGGCCTCGGGCCGTTCCGCGATAGGCGTGCCGGCAAGCTCTCCGGCGGCATGAAGCAAAAGCTGGGGCTGTGCTGCGCGCTGATCCACGATCCCGACCTGTTGATCCTCGATGAGCCGACGACCGGTATAGATCCGCTGTCGCGCAGGCAGTTCTGGCAGCTGGTCGCGCGATTTCGCGCGCAGCGCCCCGGGATGACCGTGGTGGTCGCCACCGCCTACATGGAGGAGGCGGAAGCATTCGACCGCATCGTCATGATGGACGAGGGACGCATTCTCGCGACCGGCACGCCCTCGGAGCTTAAGGAACGAACCGGCGCCCCGGCGCTCGAGGGTGTCTATGTCGCGCTGCTGCCCGAAGTGAAGCGGCGCGCCCACCGCGCCTTCACCATCGCGCCGTTGGAAGGGCGCGACGAGGTCGCCGCCATTGAGGCCGAGGGGCTCACGCGGCGCTTCGGCGACTTCTCCGCCGTCGACAACGTGAGCTTTCGCATCGGGCGCGGCGAGATCTTCGGTTTCCTCGGGCCCAATGGATGCGGCAAGACCACGACGATGCGCATGCTCACCGGGCTGGTCGCTCCGAGCGAGGGCGCCGCTCGCCTGTTCGGCCATGAGCTCGATCCCGGCGATCGCGACACGCGCAAACGTATCGGCTACATGAGCCAGGGCTTCTCGCTCTACAGCGAGCTGACCGTGCGCCAGAACCTCGTCCTGCACGGGCAGATCTACGGCCTTTCGGCCGATCTGATCGCGCGACGCATCGCGCAGCTCGTCGAGCGGCTCGGCCTTGCCGACATGCTCGACGAACGCGCCGAAAAGCTGCCGCTTGGGCTGCGCCAGCGCCTGTCACTCGCGGTTGCCGTCATCCACGAGCCCCAGATCCTGATCCTGGACGAGCCCACGTCCGGGGTAGACCCGATCGCGCGGGACCAGTTCTGGGAGTTCCTCGCCGAGCTCTCACGCGAGCATGGCGTCACCATCTTCGTCTCGACCCACTACCTGAACGAGGCGGAACGCTGCGACCGCATCTCCTTCATGAATGCCGGGCGCGTACTGGCGTGCGACCGGCCTGCCGCCCTGATCGCATCGAGTGGCGCGCGCAACCTCGAAGAGGCCTTCATCACCTTTCTGGAAAAGGAATATGCGACGGCAACGGCGAGTTCCGGCGCGGCCGTCCCGGCGGCAACCCGACCAGCCAGCCTGCGCCACGAAGGTGGCGCCGATGGCTGGGGCACGGCCCTTCAGCGAATGTGGGCATACGCACGCCGCGAGATGCTCGAGCTGTCGCGCGACCCGATCCGGCTCGCCTTCGCGACACTCGCGCCGATTTTGCTCCTGCTCATTCTCGGCTACGGCATCTCCTTCGACGTCAACCACTTAACCTTCGCGGCGCTCGATCGGGACCAGACTCCGGAGTCGCGCGCCTATCTCGAGGAATTCCGCGGTTCTCCCTACTTCGTCGAGCAGGGCCCGCTTGTGTCCTATGCGGACATGGATGCACGCCTGCAGGGCGGCACCCTGAAGCTCGCCATAGAGATCCGGGACGGATTCGGCCGGGACTTGCGTGCGGGCCGGTCGCCCGCGGTCGGCTTCTGGGTCGACGGCGGAATGCCGTTCCGCGGCGAAACGATCCGCGGCTACGTGCAGGCCCTGCACCTGCAATGGGAAGAACGCTTCGTTCGCGAGCACGGGTTACCTGCGCCGGTGATGCCGGCCGGACTCGAGGTTCGTTATCGATACAATCAATCGGTCACGAGCGTGTTCTCCATGCTGCCGGGAAACATCGCGATCCTGCTGGCGCTTATCCCGACGATGCTGACTGCGGTTGCGGTGGTACGGGAAAAGGAATTGGGCTCCATCACCAACGTTTTTGTCACGCCGGTGCGCCGCGCCGAGTTTCTCCTCGGCAAGCAGCTCATCTACGTCACGGTGAGCTTTGCGATCTTCGTGGCGCTGGTCGCGGTCACCATCGGCCATTTCGACGTGCGGCTCAAAGGCAGCGCTGCGGCACTTGCCCTGGGCGCCGTCTTCTATCTCTTTGCCACCACCGGCATCGGACTATTGATCTCGACGCTCACGCGCAGCCAGATCGGCGCGCTGCTTGGCGGGGTGGTGGTGACGATCATCCCGGCGGTCCAGTTCTCGGGCCAGATCCGCCCGGTGTCGTCCATGACCGGCGGCGCCGCCGTCATGGGGAGCGGCTTCCCGGCGACCTATTTCAGGCAGATCAGCGTCGGCACCTTCACCAAGGCGCTCGACCTCACGGATTTGTGGCTCAATCACCTGGTGCTCGCCCTCTTTGCGGCCGGCATCTTCGCAGCGGCTCTGCTCCTGACCGGCAAGCAGGAGACGTGACGATGAGTGCGCTGAACAACGTGCTCCGGCTGACCATCAAGGAACTCTGGAGCCTGCGCTATGATCCGGCGCTGGCCTTCTTCGTCATCTATTCCTTCACCATCGCGATCATCGTGCCGGCCCGCGACCCCGGCGCCGAGGTCAACAACGCTTCCATCGCGTTCGTTGACGAGGATCGATCGCAGCTCTCGCTGCGGTTGCGTGACAGCCTGCGTCAGCCCTATTTCCGCGCTCCCGACGAAATCCCGATCGAGCGGGTCGATCAGGCCATGGACCGGGGCGAATATACCTTCGTGGTCGATATTCCACCGGACTTTCAGGCGAAACTGCTCGCCGGCCGCAATCCGGTCGTCCAGGTCAACGTCGATGCCACGGCGATGAGCCAGGCTTTCATCGGCTCGACTTACCTGACCCAGATCTTCACCGAAGAGATCGTGCGTTTCGTTGCGGGTCGCAGCTCGCAACGTCACGGGCTCGCCGACGCCGAGATCCGGGTTCGCTTCAACCCCAACCTTCGCGGCTTCTGGTTTGTCGGCGTCACCCAGATCTTCCAGAGCATCACCATGCTGGCGCTGGGATTGAGCGGCGCGGCCGCGATCCGCGAGCGCGAACACGGCACGCTGGATCATCTTCTGGTGATGCCGGTCGGCCCTGCCGAGATCATGCTGGCGAAGATCTTCGCGAGCGGCATCGTGATTCTGGTCGGGAGCTACATCGCCCTGCGCGGAATCATCGGCTGGATGCTCTCGGTTCCGCTCGCCGGCTCCGTCGGCTTGTTCATGGCGGGAACCGTGCTCTACGTGTTCGCCGTCAGCTCGATCAGCATCTTTCTTGCCACGATCGCGCGCTCGATGCCGCAGATGGGGCTTCTCGTGACCTTGATCGTCATTCCGATGCTGGTGCTGTCAGGAGCGATCACGCCGCTCGACAGCACTCCGCTTGCCGTTCAATGGATCATGAAGCTCACGCCGTCGCCGCATTTCGTCGAGCTGACCACGGCGATCGTGTTCCGGGGAGCCGGACTGGACGTGGTATGGCCGTTCTTCGCGGCCATTGCCGTTATCGGAGCCGCCTTCTTCGGCGCCTCACTGGCATTTTTCCGCCGCAGCCTGGCGGCGGCGGCGCAGGCGTAGTTGTGTCGCCCAATCCTGCAGACCGTCATTGCGAGTTGGACCGGCGTTGACGACTGTCGTCGCGGAGATAGTACTGGATTGCGTCGCTTCGCTCGCCATGACGGCTCAATTCAACAAGAACCCGCCGTCTACGGTGACCACGCTCCCGGTCATGTAGCGCGAGGTTTTGGAAGCGAGCAGCAGCATCGCGCCGTCGAGATCGGACTCCGCGCCGACGCGGCGCTGCGGGATCCCCTTGATCAGCCGTTCGCCGCCGGGCGTCGACCAGAACGCGTGATTCATGTCGGTATCGATATAGCCGGGCGCCAGCGCGTTGACACGGATGTTGTTGGGGGCGAGCTCCAGCGCCATGACCTTGGTGGCCTGGATGATGCCGGCCTTGGATATGGCATAGGGCGAGATGAATTTCATCACGCCGAAGCCGACCACGGAGGCGATGTTGACGATGTTGCCCCCCTGCCCGCGCGCGATCATCCGCCGCGCCACCTCGGTCGCGAGGAAGTAGGCCCCCTTCAGATTGGCGCCGATCACGGCGTCCCAGTCGGCCTCGGTCTGATCTACCGCGAGCTTTTCGATGGCGATGCCGGCGTTGTTAATCAGCACGGTGACGGGCCCGAGCGCAGTCTCCGCCGCGTCGACCGCCTTGGGAATCGATGCGGTATCCGTCACGTCGAGCGCTACCGCCGCGGCGCGGCCGCCACGGCCGCGGATTTCCTCCTCCAGGGCCTTCAGCTTGCCGGTCTGGCGCGCGGCGAGCACGACCGCCGCGCCGCGCGCGGACAGAAGGCGCGCGAACTGCCGCCCCAGGCCCTGGCTCGCGCCGGTGATCAGGATGGTTTCCTGGCTTACATCGAACAGATCAGACATGACGAATTCCTCAGGCGACAGCACTTCCCGGCCTTGATACAGACCATTTTGGTGCTCGGAAAGCTCCGAGGGGATGTCTTATCAGGGCCGTCGTCCTTGGCTAGACTGCTCTGAGGCGAATTGAAGAAACGTTTCTCGACAACGGGAGTGAGACAGTGGATCTTGGGATCAGAGGCCGCCGCGCCATCGTCTGTGCATCGAGCAAGGGACTGGGACGCGCCTGCGCCATGGCGCTTGCCCATGAGGGCGTTCACGTGACGATCACGGCGCGTGGCGCCGAGGCGCTGGCGAAGACCGCCGCCGAAATCAGGAAGGCCAGCCCGTCCGTCACCGTTACCGAGGTGGTCGGCGACATCACGACGCCTGCGGGCCGCGAAGCCGTGCTCAAGGCCTGCCCCGAGCCCGACATCCTCGTCAACAATGCCGGCGGGCCGCCGCCCGGCGATTTCCGGAACTGGACGCGCGACGACTGGATCAAGGCGCTGGACGCCAACATGCTCACCCCGATCGAACTGATCAAGGCGACCGTCGACGGCATGATGGCGCGCAAATTCGGCCGCATCGTCAACATCACCTCCGCGGCCGTGAAGGCGCCAATCGACATTTTGGGCCTGTCCAACGGCGCGCGCGCCGGCCTCACCGGATTCATCGCCGGCCTTTCCCGCAAGACTGTGATCAACAACGTCACCATCAATGCGCTGTTGCCGGGGCCGTTTGAGACCGACCGCCTGCGCGGCACGGCCAAGGCAGAAGCGGACAGGCGCGGCATTACGCCGGAGCAGCTCTTGGCCGAGCGCGCCAAGCTCAATCCGGCCGGGCGTTTCGGGGATCCCGAGGAGTTCGGCCATGCCTGCGCCTTCCTGTGCAGCGCCAAGGCGGGCTTCATCACCGGCCAGAACATCCTGCTCGACGGCGGCGCCTTCCCAGGCACCCTTTAGGCTTGCCGGCAATCAGCGGCGCCGGGTGGGCTCGTCCTCGTCCCGCTCGCTCATGCTCGAGGAATCGGGCGTGGTGCGTTCTCCGGTCCAGTCGACCCCGAACGCGTCCAGCCCCTCGGCCAGGAGATCACCGAGCATGGGTTCGCCCAGCAGGTAGCGCGCAGTGCTGCGACCGGCGCGCTGCTCGGTAGCCTCCTTACGCAGATCATCCCATTCGTCGATCGCACCATCACCGCGACCCAGTCGCATCAATGCGACAAGATCCACCTGCTCGTCCTCGGTGAGCGCAGCGATGAAGCCCGTGATCTCACGCACCACCGAATCGTCGCCGCTATCCTCGAGCACGTCGATCATATCGTCGTCGGCGGCATTGGAGCCGGAGTCCGGGTCGGAAGCCCCCTCCTTGACGTCGAACTCCCGTGCCTTCTCGATCAGGAAAGCGACTTTTTCGGGTGAAATCATCAGTTCAGGCATTCGATCCTCCTCAGGCTGACCCGATAACGCAGCATAGCATGAGATGATCCCGTTGCACCTCAGGGCAGAAAACCTCATTCTGCGGCACCAGAACCAGAGCAAGGAGAAAAGCGCCAGATGCAATGGAATGTGGGCAAGGTCAGGATTACCAAGGTCGTGGAGCTTGAGACGGTCGGCTCGACCCGATTCATCCTGCCGCTCGCCACCAACGAAGAGATCCAGAAGCTGCCCTGGCTCATTCCGCATTTCGCCAACGACGAGGGCCGGCTGAAGATGTCGATCCACTCGCTGGTGCTGGAGACGCCCTCGCGCCGCATCGTGGTCGATACCGGGCTCGGCAACGACAAGGAAGGCCGCGACGTGCCGACCTGGAACAACCGCAACTCGCCATATCTCGAGACCATGACGGCGGCGGGATTTCCGGCGGAGAGCATCGATACCGTGCTCTGCACCCACTTGCATGTCGACCATGTCGGCTGGAATACGAGGCCCGTCAACGGAAAATGGGTGCCGACCTTCGCCAACGCGCGCTACCTGTTCGGCCATACCGAATATGAGCATTGGCGCGACCACAGCATCGAGCCCGACAAGGCGGCCGTGTTCAACGACTCCGTGAAACCGATCGTCGACGCCGGCAAGGCCGATCTGATCGCGAGCGACCACAGGTTGTGCGAGGAGATCAGCATGATCCCGGCACCCGGCCATAGCCCGGGCCAGGTCAGCGTTCTCATCCGCTCGGAGGGCGAAGAGGCATTGCTGATCGGCGATACCGCCCACCACCCTTGCCAAATGGCACACCTGGACTGGTCGTCGACGGCCGATTCCGACCCCGTTCAATCGGCGGTCACGCGGCGCGAGCTGTTCTCGCGCTTTGCCGACAGACCGACCATGGTGATCGGCGGACACTTCAACGCCGGCCATATCCGGCGCGAGGGTGGTGCCTTCAAGTTCATTGCCCTCGCATGACTGCCATCGGCGGGCGTGGAACCACCTGCTCCCGCCGCACAAGTCCGTGATCAGAAGAGCTGCGCTGCAGCAGCCAATCGGCGGTTGAAATTCCACCCGCCCTGTTCCATGAAGCTGGACAACCAACCGGTTCATCCCAGGGAGCGAGAAGAATGAAGCTTGTTCGTTACGGCGAAAAAGGCGCGGAAAAGCCCGGTCTCATCGACAGAAGCGGCCAATTGCGCGACCTCTCGGCGCAGGTGAAGGACATCACCGGCGAGGTGCTGTCGCCGGCCTCGCTCGCCAAACTCGCCGCTATCGACCCCGCCTCGCTTCCTGCCGTCAGCGGCAAGCCGCGCCTCGGGCCACCGGTCACCGGCATCTCCAAGTTCGTCGCCATCGGGCTGAACTACACCGACCATGCCAAGGAGACCGGCAACCCGATCCCGTCCGAGCCGATCTTCTTCCTGAAAGCCAACACGGCGCTGTCCGGCCCGAACGATGCCGTCGAGAAGCCGCGCGGCTCGACCAAGCTCGACTGGGAGGTGGAGATCGCGGCGGTCATCGGCACCCGCGCCAAATACGTCTCCGAGGCCGACGCGCTCAACCACATCGCCGGATATTGCGTCTGCAACGACGTCTCCGAACGCAACTTCCAGATCGAGCGTCTCGGCCAGTGGACCAAGGGCAAGTCGCACGACACGTTCGGCCCGCTCGGCCCCTGGCTTGTCACCAGGGACGAGATCCCGGATGTGCAGAAACTGTCGATGTGGCTCGACGTCAACGGCACGCGGCGCCAGACCGGCTCGACCGCGACCATGATCTTCTCGATGGCCAAGTGCATTTCCTACGTCTCGCAATTCATGACGCTGCTGCCCGGCGACATCGTCACGACCGGCACCCCGCCCGGCGTCGGCACCGGCATGAAGCCGCCGCAATTTCTCAATGTCGGCGACGTGGTGACGCTCGGCATCGAAGGCCTCGGCGAACAGCGCCAGCAGATCATCGCGGCGTGAACGTAACCCGGCCGCTTGGATCCGCGTTATAGCGAGGAGCGTTAACAACGAAGCGATTCAGTCTGCCGGGCCCCTTCTGGATTGCTTCGCTTCGCTCGCAATGACGGCACCACAATTGTCGCTTCTGCCTGAGGAATACTTCAATGAAACTCACTTTCTCTCCCGCCTCGCCCTTCGCCCGCAAGGTGCGCATTGCCGCGATCGAGCTCGGCCTGATCGATCAAATCGAGCTGACGACGATCACGGTGGCCCCGGGCCAGGCCAACGCCGAATATGAGAAGATTAACCCGCTCAAGAAGCTGCCGGTGCTGATCCTCGACAGCGGCGATGTCATCCTCGACTCGTATGTCATCGCCGAATATCTCGACGAGCTTGCCGGCGGCGGCCGGCTGATCCCGGCCTCGGGTCCCTTGAAATGGAAGGTCAAGACCGAGCACTCGCTGCTCCAGGGCATGCTCGATTCCATGCTGCTGTGCCGCTATGAGAACGCCATGCGGCCGGAAAGCTTGCGCTGGAAGGTGTGGAGCGACGATCACTGGAACAGGGTCTGGTCCGGCATGGCGCGGTTCGATAGCGATGCGGCAATGCTGTCGCGGCCTCTGGATATCGCACAGATCGCGCTCACCTGCGTGCTGGGCTACGCCGATTTCCGCTTCGCCGACCGGCCCTGGCGCAAGGCATTCCCGAATCTCGATGCGTTTCACCAGAAGATGCTGGAGCGGTCTTCGGTCAAGATCTCCCTGCCACCGCCGGCTTAAGGTCAAGAAACATAGCCATGACTCTGAAGTTCAGCGCCGGCGATCTCACCATTCATCGCATCATTGAGCAGGAGATGTCTTTCCTGCCCGCTAGCGACATGCTGCCGGGCTTGACGCCGGAGTTGCTCGCGGAAAGCCGCGCATGGTTGCGACAGGCAAAGGCGCTGGACGACAACGACGTGCTGATCCTGTGCTTCCAGTCCTACGTCATCAAGACGTCCCATCACACCATTCTGGTCGATAGCTGCATCGGCAACGACAAGCCACGGCCGCAGCGGCCGAAATGGCACATGAAGACCGACGACACCTATATGAAGGCGCTGAACGCGGCGGGCTTTGCGACCGGCGACATCGACTTCGTCATGTGCACGCATTTGCATGTCGATCACGTCGGCTGGAATACGCGCCTTGACAACGGCCGCTGGGTGCCGACCTTCCCGAAGGCGCGCTATGTCTTCGCCAGGACCGAGTTCGACTACTGGAACGAGCAGAACCGCAAGACGGAGGTGGCGACTTTCACCGACAGCGTGCTGCCCGTCGTCGAGGCCGGCCGTGCCGAGATCGTCGGCAACGAGCACCAGATCGGCGACCATGTCCGCATCGTGCCGACGCCCGGCCACACGCCTGGACACGCAGCCTTCGCTTTCGGCCGCAACAGGGATGACGTCGTGTGCAGCGGCGACTTGATGCACTCACCGCTGCAGGCGCTTCATCCCGAATTGTCGCCGAAATTCGACGTCGACCCGGCGCTGGCCGCCGTGACCCGGCGCAACTTCCTGGAGCGCTACTGCGACACCGACACGCTGTGCTGCACCGCGCATTTCCCCTCGCCTTCCGCCGGCAGGATCCGCCGCAAGGGCAGCGGGTTCACGTGCGAGGCAGCGGCCTAAGGCCACGCCTCCGCTGACGCTCTGCCACCTCCCCCGGAGGGGCAAGGCAAGCAACGAAACCGCTCAATCGAACAGGCTTGGGGTGTGATTGACGATCGCGCCTTCGATAGCGAGCATCTTCAATTTCGTCACCACCCCGCCATTGGCGGAAAAGCCGCCCGGCTTGTTGCCGGCCGCGAGCACGCGATGGCAGGGCACCACAATCGGACACGGATTGCGTCCGAGCGCCTGGCCGACGTCACGCGACAGTTCGACACCGCCGAGCTGCTTTGCGATGTCGCCATAGGTCATGGTCCGGCCGGGCGGGATGGTGCGGGCGATGTCATAGACGCCGCGATTGAATGCGGGCACGCCCTCGAGATCGAGCACGATGTCTTTGAGGTCATCCGGCTCGCCCGCAAGCAGTCTCACGATGCGCTCGATCGCACCGCGCACCTGCGGCGTTGGCTCACCTTCGCTGATCTCGCGATAGCGCTGGCGGATGCGACCGCGGGTCTTGTCTTCGCTGCCCATCGGCAATTGCACACCGGTGATGCCGCGCCCGCTCCAGGCGACAGCGCAAGCACCGATCGCGGTGTCGAACAGGGCAAAATGCTGGTCTGTCTGTATCATGGCAGGCTCCATGGAGACTCCAAGGAAACTCCAAGTCATGCGTCCACGTCTGAGATCGATACGAAATCTAGGCTTGGAAATTGTTGCGATCCACCCGAATCCAGATGAATCTCTCGCTGTTCCACTTTGATCGGGACGAGGTCCTCATGCACACCAAGCACGTCAACGGCTACGACATGGCCTATCTCGACATTGGCCCGCAGGTCGCCGGAAAACCGCCACTGGTGTGCGTGCATGGTTCGCTGTGCGATTTCCGGATCTGGTCGGCGGTGCTCGGTCCCCTGACGACGCAGCATCGCGTCATCGCTGTCAGCCTTCGGCATTTCTTTCCCGACCATTGGGACGGAATCGGCCACACCTATTCGATCGCCCAGCATGTCGAGGACATGATCGCCTTCATCGAGCAGATCGGGCCGAAGCCGGTCGATCTGATGGGCCATTCCCGCGGCGGACACATCGCGTTCCGGGTGGCGCAGCAGCGGCCGGACCTGTTGCGCAAGTTGATCCTGGCCGAACCGGGCGGCGAATTGGATGACTCGCTCGATCCGGACTTCGCGCCCGGCCCCTCGCCGCTTGCGGCCAGGATCGCCGCCTCCGCCGAGGTGATCGCCAAGGGCGACATCGACGGCGGGCTGATGATCTTTATCGAGGCGCTTGAGGGACGCGGCGCGTGGACGCGCCTGCCCGCGACATCGAAGCAATTGCTGAGGGACAACGCCACCACGCTGATCGGCCAGACCCGCGATCAGCGTCCGCCCTTCTCCAGGGCAGACGCGCAATCGATCAGGACGCCGACCCTGTTCATCGGCGGCGCCAAAACCAGAGGTACGCTGGCAAAGGTGCTGCACGCGCTGGCAGGCCATGTTCCGAATTCCAGGACGGCCCTCATTCCAGGCGCAACGCATCCCATGTTCGAACAGGCGCCGCAGCGCTTCTGCGAGATCGTGCTGGCGTTTCTGGCCGACTAAGCTGTGAGCAGGTGCAACATCGGCTGGGTTGAACCGGCGTTATCCGATGACGCGGCTGACGTGACTCGGGAAAGGCGGTAAGATCGACCAAGAAGAAGACGGTCAAGACGGCAAAGGAGGAAGCGCGATGAACCTCACCCCGGAACAATTGGCGTTTTTCCAGCGCGAGGGCTGGCTGTTCCTGCCCGAGCTGTTCAGCCAGGAGGAAGTGGATTTCCTCGCGCGCGAGGCCGAACGCATCTACAGCGCCGACCGTCCTGAGGTGTGGCGCGAGAAGAGCGGCGCGCCGCGCACGGCCTTTGCGGCCCACCTCTACAACGAGGCGTTCGGCGTTCTCGGCGCGCATCCGCGGATGATCGAGCCGGTGGAGCAGATCTTCGGCGAGAAGGTCTACATGCACCAATTCAAGATCAACGCCAAGTCGGCCTTCACCGGCGACGTCTGGCAATGGCACCAGGACTACGGCACCTGGAAGCGCGACGACGGCATGCCGGAGCCACGCGCGATGAACATCGCAATCTTCCTCGACGAAGTGATGCCGATCAACGGTCCGCTGATGCTGGTGCCAAGGAGCCAGCACGCCGGCGATCTCGAAGCCTCGCACGATCTCAAGACCACCTCCTATCCGCTGTGGACGCTGAATGAGGACACCGTGACGAGCCTGGTGAAGCAGGGCGGCATCGTCGCGCCGACCGGCAAGCCCGGCGGCATGCTGATGTTCCACGGCAATCTCGTGCACGGCTCGGCCGGCAACATCACGCCCTACCCGCGCAAGATCGTGTACCTGACGCTGAATGCGGTTTCCAACTACATCCGCAAACCCACACGGCCGGACTATATCGCCCATCGCGACTTCACGCCGATTCAGACGGTGGAGGATGACGCGCTGCTGCGATTGGCGCGTGCGCACCGCCAGGCGGCGGAGTAGTTTTGCTCTGTCATTCCTGGGCGCGCGTTGGCGCGAGCCCGGAATCCATAACCACGATCGGGAGCATGGATTCTCTGATGTGCAATTGCACATCACAGCTCGCGACTTTGTCGCGCCCCGGAATGACAGACATCGATAGTCCATGCCGCCTCCCACACCATAGCAGTAGCGGAATTGTTCCATGAATCTCTTCCATCTTCTCAAGGCCCGGCACGCCGCGGGAAAGCCGGTGCGGGTTGCCCTGATCGGCGCCGGCAAGTTCGGGTCGATGTTCCTGTCCCAGGTGCCGCATGTGCCGGGGCTTGAGGTGCCGGTCATCGTTGACCTCGACCGCGAGCGGGCGCGCGAGGCCTGCCGCACCGTCGGCTGGGATGCGGCACGGATCGAGGCCACCACCTTCACCCAGGACGGCAGCAAGGCGGCGTCAGGCAATGTCGACGTGATCGTGGAGGCGACCGGCAACCCGGCCGTCGGCATCAGGCACGCGCGCGCGGCGATTGCGGCCGGCAAGCACATCGTCATGGTCAACGTCGAAGCCGACGTACTGGCAGGCCCGCTGCTCGCGCAGGAGGCCCGCAAGGCCGGCGTCGTCTATTCGCTCGCCTATGGCGACCAGCCCGCCCTGACGGCGGAGATGGTCGACTGGGCGCGCGCCACCGGCTTTCGCGTCGTCGCCGCCGGCAAAGGCACGAAATATCTGCCCTCCTATCACGACGTGACGCCGGATGGCGTGTGGCAGCATTACGGATTGACGGCCGCCGAAGCGCAGTCGGCCGGCATGAACCCTCAGATGTTCAACTCCTTCCTCGACGGCACCAAGTCGGCGATCGAGATGGCGGCCATCGCCAATGCGACCGGGCTCGACGTTCCGGCGGACGGCCTGTTGTTTCCGGCCTGCGGCGTCGACGACCTGCCGCACGTGATGCGGCCGCGCGAGATGGGCGGCGTCCTGGAAAAATCCGGCGTCGTCGAAGTGGTGTCCTCGATCGAGCGCGATGGCCGTCCCGTGTTCCGCGATCTGCGCTGGGGCGTATATGTCGTTCTCGAAGCACCGAACGATTATGCCGCCGACTGCTTCAGGCAATACGGCCTCAGGACCGATGCCACCGGCCGCTATGCCGCTATGTACAAGCCGTATCATCTCATCGGGTTAGAACTGAACATTTCGGTGCTGTCGGCCGCGCTACGCAACGAGCCCACCGGGCAGGCGTTTGGCTTCCGTGGCGACGTCGTTGCGGTTGCCAAGCGCGATTTGCGCGCGAGCGAGATGCTGGACGGCGAAGGCGGCTACACGGTGTGGGGCAAGCTGATGCCGGCACAAGCCAGCGTGACGGCGGGCGCGCTGCCGATCGGGCTCGCGCATCGCGTCAAGCTGACGAGCGATGTCGCGCGTGGCGCTGTGGTTCGCTGGAACGACGTCGCAATCGACGCGAATGACGAAACCGTGAAAGTGCGGCGTGCAATGGAAGCTGCGTTCGCAATGCAGCAATAGGGGACCCGCGCCTTCGCATCTGCGATCAAGCGCATGATTCGGCCCGAAGGGCCGCGTCAGCGCGAGGTGCGGGCGGTCTTCCGAAAGATCGTCCTCGTAAGAGAGCTGAAAGCGATTGCGCGCTTGATTCGCGCGGTTCCTTTCGCCATCCTGAGCCAGTCCGGAAAAATTCGTCTCGGACAGCAAGCAACGTCGGCCGCCGGCGAAGCAAAACGACAGCAAGATCGTGTCCCTCGTCGAGCTATCGACAAACAAAAATAGAGGGGAAGTGCATGAAACGTCGTGAATTCCTGACCGCAGGAGGGTTAGGCCTTGCCGCAAGTGCCGTCGCGGCACCAGCTATCGCGCAATCGATGCCGGAGGTGAAATGGCGCCTGGCAGCGAGCTGGCCGAAGTCGCTCGATACGCTCTATGGCGGCTGCGAATATTTCTGCAAGCGTGTGGCCGAAGTGACCGACAACCGCTTCCAGATCCAGCCCTTTGCCGCGGGCGAGATCGTGCCCGGCCTGCAGGTGCTCGACGCCGTGTCCAACGGCACGGTCGAGATTGGCAACACCGCGCTCTACTATTACTGGGGCAAGAATCCGGCGTTTACGTTCGGCACGTCGCTGCCGTTCGGACTGAACACGCGCCAGCACATCTCGTGGCTGTTGTGGGGTGGCGGTCAGGACATGCTCAATGCGCTCCTGAAGGAGCATGGCGCCTACGGCATTCCGACCGGCTCGACCGGAGCGCAGATGGGCGGCTGGTTCCGCAAGGAGATTAAGACGATCGACGACCTCAAGGGGTTGAAGTTCCGGGTCGGCGGCTTTGCCGGCAACATCGTCAAGAAGGTCGGCGGCGTGCCGCAGCAGATCGCGGCGGGCGATATTTATCCGGCGCTGGAAAAGGGCACGATCGACGCGGCGGAATGGGTCGGCCCCTATGACGACGAGAAGCTCGGCTTCGTGAAGGTCGCAAAATACTACTACTATCCCGGATGGTGGGAAGGCACCGGACAGGGCCACAACATCGTCAACCTCGAGAAGTGGAATTCGCTGCCCAAGCACTATCAGGCGGCCATTAACACCGCTTCGCTCGACACCTTCACCTGGGTTACGGGCAAATACGACAACGTCAACCCGCCGGCGCTGAAGCGCCTGTTGGCGGCAGGCGCGATCTTGAGACCGTTCCCGCAGGAAGTGCTGGAAGCCTGCTACAACGCGGCCAACGAGATCTATGCCGACCTCTCCAAGAGCAATGCGCATTTCGGCAAGATGCATTCAAGCCTTGCCGCCTACCGCAACGAATCGCTGGCCTGGATGCAGGTTGCGGAATTGAGCTTCGACAGTTTCATGATGCGGATGCGCACGCGGACGTAAGAAAGGCGGCGCGACAAGAATCAGAAAGCCCCGGAGAGGACTCCGGGGCTTTTTTCACTTGACCTGTGCCAGGTCGTTGAGCGCGTTACTTCGCTTGTCATTGCCCGGCTCGACCGGCGATTCAGCATTCCAGAGACGTCGGTTGGGCGATGAGCGATCGCAACGAGTGCCGCGGAGTACCGGATTGCCCGACCGAGCCGGGGCATGACAGCGGTGAGTGACGGCATGCAGTGGCGAGACTGCCGCCAGGCTCAGTCCTGATCGTCGGCGAAGATGGCGGCGAGCTTGTCGTAATATTTGGCGACGACGTCGATGTTGCCCTTGTTCTCGATCGCAGGCAGCGGCGATTTCAGCGCCTGGTTGAGCTCGTCGAGCGCCTCCTTCTTGTCCTTGGCCGCCAACTTCTTGTCGGCCTCGATCTGCGCGATCTGCGCCTTGATCACGGCTTCCGGCCCGACATACTTCCTGGTAGCGGGATCGAAGCCGCCGAGCACGAGGCCGATGTTGTCGATCACGGTGGAGTATTCGTCGTAACCGGCAAAACCGTGCTTCTTGGCAACGGCGTCGAGCTGCGCGATGACCTTGGCATCCGGCTGGGCGTTGTCCGGCAGCTTGTCGGTGATCGCCTCGATGTCCTTCTGCACCGACAGTACGCCCTCGATCTGCTTGTCGGTCAGCGCGATCTGCTTGATGGAGAGAGGCTGTGCCGCGGGCTGCTGACCGGCGGGAGGCGCGGCCTGGGCGGGAGCATCCGGCTGCTTGGCTTGCGCGAGCGCAGTATCGGCTGGAGCCAGCGCCAGGGCGGAGGCAAGGCAGGCCATGCTCAGCGCGGCGATGGCGGGACGAAAGAACTCACGCATTGGGAGTCTCCTCAGGTTTTTTGGAACTGGAGAGGCGTGCAACCCGTACGGGTCTGACGTGAACGGCCAATGAACTGGCGCGTGGTCAGTTCCGATCGATATCGCTCCGCCGAACTAAGCAGGCACCCGCGTCAGCTTGAGGGCCGAGGATATCTTCCGGGAGGCGTCGCCGTGGCCCACGATCATTTGCAAGAGGGCCGATCTAGGCGAAGCATGCGCAAATAAAAACGCCGCTTCCGTGACGGAAGCGGCGTTGTTGTTGTTCCACATCGAAAAGAGGAAATTTCCTTGTCCTTGGCAGGCCTGGCAGCGACCTACTCTCCCAGGGCTTAAGCCATAGTACCATTGGCGCTGAGGAGTTTAACGGCCGAGTTCGGGATGGGATCGGGTTCAAGCTCCTCGCTAGAACCACCAGGCCGGCGAAGGACAAGGAAACGAAGCAAGCCGAACGCTTTTGAAGCGTTCAAGGTCATCGCGCATGACGCGCTATGGACACTGAAAATGAGAGCAATCAAGCCAATCGAACGATTAGTACCGGTAAGCTGCGCGCATTACTGCGCTTCCACACCCGGCCTATCAACGTGGTCGTCTTCCACGGTTCTCAAGGGAATGCTCGTTTTGAGGTGGGTTTCCCGCTTAGATGCTTTCAGCGGTTATCCCGTCCGTACATAGCTATGCAGCACTGCCGCTGGCGCGACAA
>NZ_JACRAW010000111.1 GCF_016213215.1 Bradyrhizobium sp.
GCTCACCGACGCCGGCGCGCAATTGCGCGGCGGTCGCGGGGCGTTCGGCCCACATCCGCACCGATGTCTTTTCGTCGCTGAAGGAGATCAGCGCGTGCACGGGACCTGCCGGTTCGACATCGAGCGAGAAGCGCGCCCGCCCTACGCGCTTGCCCGGCTCGGCCTCGTTGCCGCCGCCGTCGCGCGAAATGGTGAACTGCGCCATCGCCGTCCCCTGCGGGGTCGCGAAGGGAACTTCGAAATTCCATTGCGGCGTGGGTGTGTCGATGCGCTGGCCGGCCGTATCGATGCGATCCGGCAGCGAAGCGACCTGCAGCAGCGTCTGTCGCGCGATGGCCGCATCGGTGTTTTCGAGCAGGTGACGGGCGACCGTCGGCAGCTCCGCGTTCGGGCCGATCGAGGCCGCCGCAACCGGTTGCGCCGAAGGCAGCGCGCCGCGGAATGGCGGCGGCGCAATGCCGTTTGCAGCACCGTCGGTGCTACTCGTGTTCGGCGGCATGACGCTGTCGGGCCGCGCATCGACCGCCACGCGCGCAATCTCCTGCCCGGCCTGTTGCATGAGGCTCATGGCAGTACCCGCCGCCATTGCGCGCGGCAGGTTGTTCATCAGTTTCTCGGTCAGAACCAGATTTTGCCGAGCCGCGGTTTCGGCTGCCGCAGCGGTCGCAGGCGACGGTTGCGGCTGCGATGGTGATTCCGGCCGCCCTTGGGCTTGCGCTTGGCCGGGTCCGACTTCGATTTGCGGCACCAGCGGCGGGGCCACTTCGACCGTGATCTTGCCCGATGATGGCGCGGCATTCGGGGTCGACGAGACAACGACGCCTGATGCCGTAGCCGGCGCCTCCTGCGCGGCCGGCTGCGGCACGGTCGCCACCGCACCAGCGGTACTAGTCACGGGCGAAGCTGCGAGCGAGGTGGTCAGCGCCTGACGAAGCACGATCAGCGCCGCCTTCAGATCGGGGACGCCCGTGTTCGGCAACGCCCCCGATGCCAGCGAGGCTTCGAGGAACAGCCCGGACTTCTGGAATGCCGCCTGGATCTCCACGCCGCTCAGCTTCGGATCGAGCGGGGTCTGCTGCGCCAGCACCTGCAGCACCGCCTGCTTCAATGCCGGCGGCAAATTCGCGGCCGCCGCGGCAAGATTGGCAAACAGCGGCGCCTGACTGCCCTGCTGGACAGCTGCGGTTTCCGAGGCCACCACCACCGCGATCTGCTCGATGGGCGTCAATACGTTGCGCGCGAGGGCGGCGTTCGAGCCGGGCATCACCGCCATGCCCTTTTCCATCGCAGCAGCGGCGGCAAGCATTTTGGGGCTCAGGGCAACGGTATCGGAAGGCGCGCCGGTCCCTGCTCCCGAGCTGGAGCCAGCCCCTGAGTCAACGATCGAGAGCCGGATGCCGCCGTCATTCTCCGACACCGCAAGCTGCAGGTTCTGACCCGGATTCAGCGGCACCTGCGACATGACGTCGAGGGACATGTTGGCGATGGAAATGCGAACCAGGTTTTCGGCAAGAACACCGAGCACCTTCGCGCTGATCACCGAGCCCGGCTGCAGCACGAGGCTGGAGGTGACCGCATCCGCCCCCTGGGCGACGGCGCTTACCGCATTGGTCGGACTGACAGGCGTGATCGGCATCTTGGGCTCGCTAAAGAGAGAACCCTAGCCCTGACGTCGTAAACCTCTCGTTAAGGACCTTAAGGTTGCGGCGGATTCATGCGGTTGAGCAGCTCGACAGCCGCCGTGAAATCGACCAGCCGGGCGGCGCGGCGTTTCGCGGCCTCCTCGTCCACCCCCCACTGATCGGCGTTCCAGTCCTCATCGACATGCGCGGCCGCCCAGGCCTGGTCGGGGTCGCGTACGCGATGGAGCAGCGCCAGCGCCAGCAGCGCCGAGCCCGTGACCGTCGTGACCACGTGCAGCGCCGCGATCGACCACGGATCTTCGGGCAACGCGCTGCGCGCCGCCTCGACTGCCTGCTCGGGCTGGCTGACATGCACGATGCCTTCGGACAGGATGAAATGGGCCCCCAGCGCGTCGGCCGCCCAGAACAGCACCGGGTCCCAATGCGCGGCCTCCCGCGCCACCAGGCCTTCCGGGTGGCCCGCCCGATAGAACAACAGGTCCGACTGCAGATATTTCGCCACGTCGTCGCGGACGGCCTCAACGCGGTCGATCACTCCCTCGATCACGCTGTTGGCGAGACGCGTCAGCGGCATGCTCAGCGGATCGAGCGTCTCCTTCTGCGCCGCCCATTCGGCCGCGATCAAATCGGCCAGCTCGCGCGAGGGCACGCCAAGGCGGTGCCCGGACGGGGTGCGGACCGGCTTGCCGTCGAGCGCGATGGCAAAGCCGCCGTTTGCCTCGACCACGCCGGCTTCGGTATAGAAGCGCTTGCGCAGCGGCGTGCGGGAATTTCGCCGTGCCGCCTCCTGCGGATCGAGCGGGGACTTTCCCGCGACTTCATCAAACAATTCACGCATGTCGTTCTCGGCTGTTGTCGTCCGGTGTTAGACTGATCGGGTCGCGGCCTCGGTCCACCTCGCCCCGCTTGCGGGGAGAGGTCGGATCGCGTGAGCGATCCGGGTCAGGGGGACTCTCCGCAAGCTCCCCTGTGGAGACTCCCCCTCACCCCGACCCTCCAAGGGCGAGCTTCGCTCGTCTCGACCCCGCAAGCGGGGCGAGGGAGCGCACCGATCACGCGGTCATAGCCCAGCCCTGATCTCATCATGCTCAAGCCGTGCCTTGGCAAGATAAGGCGCCGAGCCGATAAAGCGAGCGGCGAAATAGAGGAATTCGCTGCCTTTTGGCTTGCATTATTGGTTGGCGCACATGCGCGAATAGGCGGCGCGTTCGGCCGGATTCATGCCTGCGGCGGCGGCATCATCGAGGCATCGCCTGATGCGATCCCCGAACGCGGGGCGCGCGCGGGGCCGGTAGTTGTAGCGCGGCGGCGCATCGAGCTCCGGGATGGCGGGAACCTCGATCCTGGGAGGCGGCGGCGGCGGAGGTGGCGGCGGATTGAAGGGCGAGGCCCCCGGCGGGATCATCACCTGCGCCATCGCGGGATTTGCGAGCGTCATGAGCAAGACTGCGGCAAAGATCTGTGACGTGTTCATTGAGAATATGTTGGGTGCCGTAGCGGTATTGCAATTCGAGGTCGCTCTTGGATTGCGGATCGCGCGCAACACCGTCATTGCGAGGAGCGCAGCGACGAAGCAATCCAGTTTCCATCACCACGGAGAGATCCTGGATTGCTTCACTTCGCTCGCAATGACGGAGCAAATGGCCTTCTGATTCGATTTTCAAAGAGCAGATACGCCTTCGCATTCTCGCGACGCGTTGCGTCCGAGGTTTGCTTTACTTCCTCACCCTCTTGAAGAGGGCGCAGGGAAGACCGGGTGCCCGCTGCACCCGCGGTCTCGTGTGCCATTGCGCAAAAGAAGCCGCCGACGACACCCGGCCTTCCCTGCGCAGTGGCTTTACGGCTTATACGTGATCTCCCCGGCGACGAATTCCTTTTGTCACCGTCGCTCCGCGAATTGACGACGCCTCGGCCCGGTTGGGCCAACAACGCCTCCACGGAGCTTGACTGCAGCAACGGTAGCCAGGACCACACGACTTCGCCATACGCGGCATCCGTTTCTCACCAAGAGCCTTCGAGGATAGTGCACACGCCTCGAAGGATTGGCGAGACGAACTTACAGCGCCGTTCGTCCTGCGCGCAGCGAACCACTCACGAGAAACCGCCCTGTGGTTCTAACCTCGCGCCGACGCTGCCGCGTCCACCGCATCCCGGCCCGCGTTTCGTGACGATAGCGATACGCCCCTCGTACCGGCCGGGATGAGGCGAACCATACGCCGAATCCGAATTCTGAAAAAGCGAATTATTTTCGCGGCAGGGGCTTGACGGGTTTTGAAGCGATTTGCCCGACAGGCACGCCCGTCACCCTGCCCGTTATTCCGGGGAGCGCCGAAGACGCGAGCCCGGGATTCATTCCTCCGCTGTGCGTGTTGCCCGACGGATTCCAGAGACATTGATCCAGACGATCCCGGATATCGCTTCGCTCCTCCGGGCTACGCGCAGGCTGCGCTTGCTTCGAGATGATCGAATGATGTGGCCTGTAGGGCACGAACCGACGCAGCCGCCGCCCTATTCCATTGAATGCCCAGGGGTAGATTGTCGCTGAAAAAGTCGACGGCTTTCGGGTCACGTCTCCTTGTTCTTGCGACGGCCCGCGACCGGGATCTTCGGCGGCTTCTCCGGTCTGTCGGGTCCCCACAGCTGACTGTAATAAGTGTCGGCCAGGTTGAGAGCGCCGATCGGGTTATGCGCCAGCACTCGATCCTTGGCCACCAGCACCGTGGTGAGACCCTGGGCGTGTTTGAAAAACAGGCTATCATGGCCGACGCAGAGGCCGAGCACGACGTTAAACTCGCAGCCGGCACGGTTGAGCAGCTCGGCTTGCCCTACGGGGTTGCAAATCGCCTCATAGTTGCCAGGGCGGATCTTGTCCTCGTCCTTGATGCCGAGTTCCTCCTTGGGGATGCCGCCGTGCTTGCAGGCAACAGAGGCGACCTCGAACCCATGACTCTCGAGGATGCCGCTCAGGACCTTGGCGTGATCGACAAAGCTGATGCAGGTGGCGATCCCTATTTTCTTGAAACCCATCCGCTTGGCAAACTCGCAAATCTCCTGGACACGCGTCCACTTGCAGTATCCCGCCGCCTCGACCACGGCAGAGACCTGGGAGATGTGGCGAACCTCGGCATCCTCGTATTTGCGGGCCGCGTCGTTGATGCCGTCCGGATCTACCTTTGTGGGGCAATACCCGGGACCACGTTCGGCCGATTCACCGGCGCGGCAGGCGCGCACATTGTCCGGGCAATATGCGCACGCAGGATCTACATACTTCATGCCGTGTCTCCGGCTTCGGGGATCGAGCCAAAATTTGAATGAGGTGCGTGGCTAGGAATGGAAACCACGCCAAAATGAAGCCCATGGAACGAACGAACAGCATTGACGTGGATCAACCGAGCCTATTGGCGCATGTTCCGGGCCTGCGCGTTCGCACGCCTCCCGGAATGACAGCGTGCAAGTTGATGGCGGCCACCGCATCTTTACGGCGGCGCCTGGCGCGAGATTCCGGGTCGAGCTAGCGCGCTCCGGAATAACTGCCCCTACTCCTCCGGCGCGTTCTCGATCGGGTCGAAGCGGGTGGTGTCGAGGCCGAGCAGATTCCACGACTGCTGCATGTGCGGCGGCAACGGCGCGCTGACGTCGATGACGCCGCCACGCGGATGCGGGATGACGATGCGGCGCGCCAGCAGGTGCAGCCGGTTCTGCAGGCCGCCCGGAAGCTGCCAGTTCTCGATGTTGAAATATTTGGGATCGCCGACGATGGCGTGGCCGATATGGGCCATGTGCGCGCGCAATTGATGGGTGCGTCCGGTGACGGGCTTCAGCGACACCCAGGCGAGCTTGCTGCCGGCGGTCTCGACCACTGCGTAATAAGTCACCGCGTGGCTGGCGCCCTCGTCGCCATGGGCGGCGATGCGCATGATGGTGTCGTCCTCGCCCTCTTCGCGCGCCAGAAAGGTCGAGATGCGGCCCTGCTTCGGCTTGGGCACGCCGGCAACCAGCGCCCAGTAGATCTTGCGCGTCGAGCGGCTGCGGAACGAGCCGGTCAGCGCGCTCGCGGCAAAACGCGTCTTCGCGACCAAAAGGCAGCCTGACGTTTCCCGGTCGATGCGATGGACGAGGCGCGGCTTCTGGCCCTTGGCGTCGCGCATCACCTCCAGCATCTGGTCGACGTGGCGCGTCATGCCCGAGCCGCCCTGCACCGCGAGCCCGGCCGGCTTGTTGAGCACGAGAACGTCGTCGTCCTCGTAAAGCGTCATCTCCTTGAGGGTCGTGAGCGTCTTCTGCGCGGCTTCGGAGAGCGCACCGGCCGCTTTCGGCGTCTCCAGCTTCAGCGGCGGAATGCGAACGCTCTGCCCCTCCTCGAGCCGGTCCTTAGAGTCGACGCGCTTGCCGTCGACGCGCAGCTCGCCTTTGCGCACGACGCGCTGGATGTGGGAGAATGACAGGCCGGGAAAGCGCGCCTCCAGGAAGCGGTCCACGCGCATGTTGTTCTCGTCCGCCGTGACGGTGACGGTCTGGACCTTGGTCGGCAGCAGCGCTTCGGTCGGCTTTTCCGGCGACGGAGCCGCCGGCCTGGGCGCGCGCTTCTCGACGCGCTCGGGCTCAAACCGCGGCGGCTTGCTCCCCGGCCGGGATGCCGGCTTGTGATCGCCATGCGGCCTGCTGCGGGACGGACGGGCGTCCTTTCGCTCATCGCGCGAGCGGGGTCCAGGGTTGGTTCTCTTGATGCGGCGGCTCATATCGCTTGCGTAGCCCAAAAGCGGAATCGGGTCACGGTGAAATGACGCGTCCAAATGCCTGAAGCGGCCCGGCGTCACATTGTGCTGCGCTCCCTCTCCCGCTTGCGGGGGAGGGCTGGGGTGGGGGCGCCGCCGCAGATACGGTGTTTCGTGTGGAGAGAGTGTGCCCCCACCCGCTGCGCTCTCCGAGCGCAGCGACCTCCCCCGCAAGCGGGGGAGGTAGAGCGGGCTTGCGTTCCAGCGACTCGACCAAATGCCGTCTCGCTCGGACTGCTCGTATGAGGCGGCTTCACCCGCCACCCCGCTCCTTGCGCAGTTTCGCCCAGTACTCCAGCCGCTTCCTGATCTCGCGCTCGAAGCCGCGCTCGGGCGGGTCGTAGAAGGTCTGGCGGCCGAGGGCTTCGGGGAAATAGTCCTGGCCGGAGAAGGCGTCGGGGGCGTCGTGGTCGTATTCGTAGCCGGCGCCGTAGCCTTCCGACTTCATCAGGCCGGTGGGCGCGTTGAGGACGTGCTTGGGCGGCAGCAGCGAGCCGGCCCGCTTCGCCGTCTGCATCGCCGCCCCATAGGCCTTGTACGCCGCGTTCGATTTCGGCGCGGTGGCGAGATAGATCACGGCCTGGGCGATCGCGAGTTCGCCTTCCGGAGAGCCGAGGAAATCGTATGCGTCCTTGGCCGCGTTGGCGATGACCAGGGCTTGCGGATCGGCGAGGCCGATGTCTTCCACCGCCATGCGGACGATGCGCCGCGCCAGGACAAGCGGGTCCTCGCCGGCGTCGAGCATGCGAGCGAGATAATACACCGCGGCGTCCGGATCGGAGCCGCGCACCGACTTGTGCAGCGCCGAGATCAGGTTGTAGTGGCCCTCGGCGGACTTGTCGTAGATCGGCGCGCGCCGCTGCAGGATGGCCTGCAACTGCTCGGCGTTGAAGATCTCGTCCTTGCGCGCCGCGCGCCACACCTCTTCGACCAGCGTCAAGGCGGCGCGACCGTCGCCGTCTGCCATGCGCACCAGCGTGGCGCGCGCTTCCGCGTCCAGCGGCAGTTTCCTGCCCTCGACCTCTTCGGCGCGCGCGAACAGCTTTTCGATGGCCGCGGCATCGAGCGAACGAAATACCAGCACACGCGCGCGCGACAACAACGCCGCGTTGAGCTCGAACGACGGATTTTCGGTGGTGGCGCCGACCAGCACCACCGTGCCGTCTTCCATCACGGGAAGAAACGAATCCTGCTGCGCGCGATTGAACCGATGCACCTCGTCGACGAACAGCAGCGTCCCCTTCCCGGTCTCGCGGCGCCCGCGCGCGGCGTCGAACGCCTTTTTCAGGTCGGCGACGCCGGAAAACACCGCCGAGATCTGCTCGAAATGCAATTCGGTCGCATCCGCGAGCAGCCGCGCCACCGTGGTCTTGCCGGTGCCCGGCGGTCCCCAGAAGATCAGGGAGCCGAGCGTGCGCGTCTCCAGCATGCGCGTGAGCGCGCCGTCGGGCCCGAGAATATGGTCCTGGCCGACCACGTCCGAGAGCTTGTGCGGGCGCATGCGGTCCGGGAGCGGACGCGGCGCATCCTGCTCCAGCCCCGCAGCAGCAAACAGGCTACCCGTATCCCGTGGTCGCTTCGCGCTCATCCGCCGAGCGTGACGTTGATCTGCTGGCCGGCGCGCACCAGCGTGATGCGCCACAGCCGGGACGAATTGCTCGCCGCCTTCTCCAGATCGGTGGTCCTGGCGATCTTCTGGTTGTTGACGGCGAGGATGATGTCGCCCTTCTGGAAGCCGACATTGGCGGCCGCAGCGCCGTCGCCGATCTCGGTGATGACCACGCCTTCGGTGTTGGCATCTATGCGCAGTTCGTCGGCAACCGCCGGCGAGATGTTGGAGACCTTGGCGCCCTGGAACGGCGAGCGCGCCGTGATGACGAGCTCGTTGCGGCCGGTGTCTGGCGCGGTCTCGAGCGGCACGGCCAGCCTGACCGGCTTTCCGTTCCGCTGCACGTCGATATCGGCGGTGCCGCCGAGCGGACGGGTGGCAAAGCGATAGTCGAAGGCGTTGGGATCCTCGACCGTCTGACCGCCGATCGCGACGATGAGGTCGGACGATTTCAGGCCGGCCCGCGACGCCGGGCTGCCCGGCACGACGCTGGCGACCAGCGCACCGGATGGCGAGCGCAGGCCGAGGCTGTCGGCGATATCGGGCGTCACCGCCTGGAGCCGCGCGCCCAGCCACGGCCGCTTCACCGCCTTGCCGCCGCTCTTGGCGGAGGCGACGACGACGCGAACCATGTTGGCGGGAATGGCAAAACCGATGCCCTGCGAGCCGCCGGAGCGCGAGTAGATCGCGGTGTTGATGCCGGCGAGCTTGCCGGTCATGTCGACCAGCGCGCCGCCCGAATTGCCGGGATTGATCGGCGCATCGGTCTGGATGAAGAACTGGTAGTCGGTGATGCCGACCTGCGTTCGCGCCAGTGCCGAGATGATGCCGTGGGTCACCGTCTGGCCGACGCCGAACGGGTTGCCCATCGCGAGCACGACGTCGCCCACCAGCAGTTCATCGGAATTGGTGAATTCGAGGGCCGGAAATCTCTCCCGCCCGTCCTTCAGCCGCAGCACCGCAAGATCGGTGCGCGGATCCTTGAGTACGATCTCAGCTTCGAACTCGCGCTTATCGGCCAGCGATACCTTCACCTGGTCCGCGCCTTCGATGACGTGGACGTTGGTGACGACCAGCCCGGAGGCATCGACGATCACGCCCGAGCCGAGCGAGCGCTGCACCTGCTCGGACTGACCGCCTCCCGGCACGCCGAAGAACCGGCGGAAGATCGGATCGTCCAGGAGCGGGTTGCGGTTCTGCACCACCTTGGCGGCGTAGACGTTGACCACCGCGGGCTGCACGCGCTGCACGATCGGGGCGTAGGACAGCCGGAGTTCCGCCGGCGAGGTCGGCACGCGGCGGTCCTGGGCGAGTACCGGCTGCGAAACAGCCACGGAAACGAGCAGAACGGCGAGACAACGGAGCAACTTCATGTGCGGGAAATCCTGGGAATCGGTCGGTCTGATATAGGCCGGAGCCGGTGTAGATAGAAGTGAGACGGAGCGGTAGGTGATCGAGCACCGGGATGACTTTGGCTTAATCGAGCGAGCCGTGAACCCGTTTCACCTCTCCCGCTTGCGGGGGAGGTCGCTGCGCTCCTAGAGCGCAGCGGGTGGGGGAAAACTCTCTCAACTCGAGCACTGTGAATCGGGGTGACACCCCCACCCCAGCCCTCCCCCGCAAGCGGGAGAGGGAGCGCAGTGCCACCGTGGTCGCAATCCGATGTAATCTCATCACGTTTAGGCGACACGTTCCGGCCCACTGGCTCTTAGAGTCCCCGGCGCGGGCGCGCACGATAGGCTTTCGTGGTGACTTTCGCCCCAGGCTTTGAGGATATCGATCACCGGACGCAGGCTCTCGCCGATTTCCGACAGGCAATATTCCACCCGCGGAGGCACCTCGGCGTAGACCTTGCGGATGATCAGCTTGTCCTCCTCCAGCGCGCGGAGCTGTTTGGTGAGCATGCGCTGGGTAATGCCCGGCATCAGGCGCCGCAGCTCGCCGAACCGCTGGGTGCCGCCCTGCAGATGGTACAGGATGACGCCCTTCCATTTGCCGTCGATCAGGTCGAGCGTCGCTTCCACCGCGCAGCCGGGCCGGCGCGCGAAATTCCGCCGTTTCATCGGGATTTCCCAATAGTATCCAAACAGGGACTATATCCCCCAATTTACAGTACTTGCCAAATGGACGCCAGAGCGACAGGTAAGGCGCGCACAGGCGATCACGCCATTCGGATGGAGAGAACAGCCATGAAGGCCGTCGGCTACAAGAAGTCGCTTCCT
This sequence comes from Bradyrhizobium sp., assembly GCF_016213215.1. Taxonomy (GTDB): domain Bacteria; phylum Pseudomonadota; class Alphaproteobacteria; order Rhizobiales; family Xanthobacteraceae; genus Bradyrhizobium. The sequence continues at coordinate 10,250 of NZ_JACRAW010000111.1, forward strand.
ATCGAGGACGCACAAGCCCTGATCGATTTCGAGATCGCAAAGCCCGAGCCGGGACCACGGGACATCCGAGTTGCCGTGAAGGCGATTTCCGCCAATCCCGTCGACTACAAGGTGCGCAAGCGCGCCGCGCCGCCGGAAGGCGAGTTCAAGATCCTGGGGTTCGACGCGGCCGGCGTCGTCGATGCGGTCGGGTCCGAGGTCAGCCTGTTCAAGCCGGGCGATGAAGTGTTCTACGCCGGCTCGGTCCAGCGCCAGGGCACCAATTCCGAGTTCCACCTGGTGGACGAGCGCATCGTCGGCCGCAAGCCGAAGACGCTGTCCTTCGCCCAGGCTGCCGCCCTGCCCCTCACCTCGATCACCGCGTGGGAACTCCTGTTCGATCGGCTCGGGGCGGTGCCGGGTAAGAGCGTCGATCCACGCACGCTTCTGATCACCGGCGGCGCCGGCGGCGTTGGCTCCATCCTGATCCAGCTCGCGCGCCGTCTCACCGGGCTTACCGTCGTCGCAACCGCAACGCGCCCGGAATCGAAAGAATGGTGCCTCGATCTCGGCGCCCATACGGTGATCGACCACGGCAAGCCGATGAAGGCGCAGATCGAGAGCTTGAGGCTGCCGCCGGTGGCGCTGGTCGCCAGCCTCACCTTCACCGACCAGCACTACAAGGCGATCGCCGAACTCATGGCGCCGCAGGGCAAGTTCGGGCTCATCGACGATCCGCCGGAATTCTCCATCGCTGCCTTCAAGGGCAAGGCGATCTCGATCCACTGGGAATCGATGTTCACGCGCTCGTCGTTCCAGACGCCCGACATGATCGCGCAGCATCGTCTATTAAACGACGTCAGCGATCTCATCGACAAGGGCGTGCTGCGCACGACGGTTGCCGAGACGTTCGGCACCATCAACGCCGCGAACCTCAAGCGCGCGCACGCGCTGCTGGAGAGCGGCAAGTCGCGCGGCAAAATCGTGCTGGAGGGGTGGTAGGCTAAACGCTCTCCGGCGGCCGCCAGATATCGCGGCTACTTCGCCTGCGCGGCCGCCTGGATCGCCTTCCAGTCGAATTTTTCGGCAAGCGCCAGCGCTTCGGCCTCGGTGATGCCCTCATAGGCAAAGCTGAACATCGCGGCGTTGCCGAGCGACACCATGAGTGTGCCGGACTTGTCCTTGGTATTGAAAGTCTTCAGGACGGGCATACCGCGCATCGTCTCTGTGACCATGTGACCTTCGGTGGTCTGTATATTCAGCCCGGTCTGGATCGGCGCCAGCGCTCCCTCGGCGGCCTGGCCGATCACGACAGAGGCGTGAGCCTGCGCGGGACCGCGCTCGTAGTTGCGCGTTGCGGTGGTCATGGCGGCACCGGACATTTGCATGGACATCCCGTCCGGTTTTTCGCCCTGCCATCCGGCCAGATCAACCAAAAGGGGCAGGAAACGTTGAAACGGCTGGTCCGCGCGCGCAAACGAAAGCGGCCACAAGATCGAGAGTATGGCCAAGAGTGAAAGGATCGCAGGCCGCCGTCTAATCATCTTTTTTTCCCCAGGAGTGGTTTCGCGCGGCACCATAACGACCCGCCACACCGCTGCAAAGCCTGGGACCCCAATCCGCGCGCATAGCGTCACTCGATGCCAGCCGGCAGGCCTACCGACGCACCGCCATTGAACGAGAATCGAGCCGGATGAGTCTAAGCCCGCGAGTGCGAGCGGGAATCATCCGGAGTTGCGAATGGCCGAGTATCTGTTGTCGATGGCCGAAGCCTTCCAGCGCTTCATGCCCGAGGTCGACGACATCGCCTGCCGAACGATGACCTACTCTCGCCTGAACGAGTTCAAGGCGGGCGTCGTCGAAGGCGACATCGTCGTGGCCAAGGAGGGAATGGTTCTGACCACCGAGCTGGTGTCGGCCTTCGAGAACGAGCGGCTAGGCGCCTTGTTCGTGACAGGCTCCCTGCTCGCCCCCAACGCCACGATCGCCGAGCCGGAGATAGAATGGTCGCCCCTTCTCAAGGTGAAAGGTAACGTTGTAACGAAAAATCTCTGCCTTGCCGGCAGCGCCTCGGAGATCGACGGCGACGTGACTGCCGACGGAGTCCTGTTCGGCTTCTACAATCACGGCCAGATGCGAATTCGCGGCACGACGAAGGCCGAGCTGATTCTTGCTTCTGACTACGAGTTCATCTTCGACGGCCCGGTCGAGCGCAAACATGTCGCAAGCTGGGACGGGCGCCTGAACATCCCCGTCGACTACGAGAGAGAACGCCTGGACCGCATCCTCGTGCCTGCGGTGCTCGATGAGACGAACTTTATCCATGATGATGTCGTCCTCGATCGTCTGTCCCGCGGCCTGCCGATTCTTCGCCCCGAGGCTGAGATCGGCTCACAGCCGCAATTGCAGCTTTCCGAGAAGGGCGAAGCGCGGCTCACCGAATTGCGCGCCCGTCGACACCGTGGTGAGGAGATCACAAGGCTGGACTTCAAGGAGTGCGGCCTCCGTTTCGCTCCGGATCAGCTCAAGGAGTTCGCGGGCGCCCGCGAACTCGTACTGTCGAAGAACCGCATCAGGAAGCTGCCGGCGTGGATCGGGAGTTTCGCACAGCTCGAGGTCCTGAAGCTGGAAGATTGCGGGCTTGCGACGCTGCCGCGCAAGGTCGCGCAACTGCCGCGCCTGCGCCGGCTGGAGTTGGCCGAGAACCCCATCAAGTCGTTGCCGTTCGGCCCTGACAGTTTTCGCGCCCTCGAGATTCTTTCCATAGGCGAAATCTATTCCAGTCGCTCGGCCGATTTCACCGCCAATCTCGACCTGTCGCTCTTTCCCTCGCTCAGGGTCGTCGAGCAGCGCTACGAGATCGACGCGATCGAATATCGCGACAGCCACGATCTTTGGAACAACCCGCAGCTGGAGATCCTCGATATCGGCTGGGCGGCGCTGACGCACGGCCTTCCCGCCGGGCTGTTGCGGGCGAAAAATCTGAGGGCGCTCGCCACAAAGGTGAACAAGGCGCAGCTCAACTCGGTGCTCTGTCGCATGCCGGCGTTCGAACGCCTCGAATATCTCGCGATCGGCTATACGGATCTCAGCAGCAGGCAGCTGTCGCAGCTTCATGACGCCCTTCCGCGCGCTTTCATCAGCTGCTCGAGCGTCGACGGCAAGCACGACTATGATTTCCCCGAGTGGGAGCGGCTTTCACAGGCAGAACGAGATTTCAGGGACGATCGCACTGCGGAAGCCCTCGCCGCGCTGGACGAAATGACGTCCTCCCTCGACCTGCGCCGACCTCTCGTACCCTTCAGGCTGCATGCCAAGCTGATGATGCTTGCGGTCAAGGTGCGGTGGGTCGCGGCCGACGAGGAACAGGATCGCGGCCGCCGGCAGGCGATGGCGGAGAGCGCGCTGCAATGGGCGGATCGCGTGCTGTCCATTCTGCCGGCAGGCGCCGAAGGGTGCTGGTATCTCGATGCGCACGAACTGTGGCTGGTCCGTCTGCAATGCTTTTATGGCCGCGCCGTCGGCCATGCGCTTCGAGCGAGCCCCGATCCGGTTGCCGCAACCGCGGCGCTCGACGCGGCGCAGGAAGAGGTCGATCGCTTCCTGCTGCCGGTCCTTCGCGACGGCAAGGAAACCGCCATCATCCGCAGCCTGCGCGCCCGAATACCGGATTAGCCGTGAGCGCAAACGAAAAGCGGCGCCCGAAGGCGCCGCTTTGAAAATCGATGGCGATGCAGCTTACGCCGCTTCCGCTTCCTTCTCCTGCGTCGGGCCGGAATCCTGACCCTTGGCATCGACGTCGCGATCGACGAACTCGATCACGGCCATCGGCGCGTTGTCGCCGTAGCGGAATCCCGCCTTGATGATGCGGGTGTAGCCGCCCTGGCGGTCCTTGTAGCGGGTGGCCAGCGTGTCGAACAGCTTCCTGACCATGTCGACGTCGCGCAGCTCCGAGATTGCCTGACGGCGCAGGGCGAGGCCGCCCTTCTTGCCGAGGGTGACGAGCTTCTCGACGATCGGGCGCAGCTCTTTCGCCTTCGGCAGCGTGGTGACGATCTGCTCGTGCTTGATGAGCGAAGCCGCCATGTTGGCGAACATCGCGCGCCGGTGCTCGGCGGTGCGATTGAGTTTGCGATGAACCTTGCCGTGACGCATGATCTATTCCTTACTTTCCATTTGTCGCGACGGGTCGTCGGACACGTTGCTCAGGTGGGCTGCCTGCGTTCGCCCGGGGGAGCCATGGCCGGGAGTGCCCCGGCCACGACATGACTCTCTCTTAAACTTCCGGGGCCTCATCCTTCGAGACGCGGCAGGGCCGCTCCTCAGGATGAGGGTTGGACCTCATGGTGAGGAGCGCGTCAGCGCGTCTCGAACCATGAAGCCCGTAAAGCCTCAGTAATGATCCTCGAAGCGCTTGGCGAGCTCGTCGATGTTTTCCGGCGGCCAGCCCGGCACTTCCATGCCGAGGTGCAGACCCATCTGGGCCAGCACTTCCTTGATCTCGTTCAGCGACTTGCGGCCGAAGTTCGGGGTGCGGAGCATTTCCGCTTCCGACTTCTGCACGAGGTCGCCGATA
>NZ_JACRAW010000010.1 GCF_016213215.1 Bradyrhizobium sp.
TCGCCCCGCGAGGCGCGGGTGACGCCGACACGGGTTCGGTTCAGCGTCTCTTCCGCCATCAGGTCGGGGACGCGGATCTCCTTCAGCAATTCCTGCACGAACAGGCTGTGCTCGGCGCCGGCGTCCGAAATCACCGAGCTCAACGCCGCCGAATACATCACCAGCGTTCCGTTCGGAGCGATCACCGGCGCAAGCCCGGCGGAGAAGCTGCGGAAGCGGCGCTCGAAAGGGTTTCGCCGGGAGGCGTCGATCAGCGCGATCTTGACCCCGGCACCGCGGGTGTTGATCTCGTTCAGCACCGTCTCCAGGCTGAAGCCGTCGCGCCGCACGTCCGCTTCGGTCCAGATCTGCGCATCGACCGGGACCATGAAGCTCTGGCGATTGGACTGGATGCCGTAGCCGCTGAAGAACACCAGCACCACGGAGCCGGGCTTGATCTTGCCGTAGAGTTTGTCGAAGGCGCGCCGCATGGCGTCGCCATTGAGGTTTTCGCCGATATCGACGGCAAACCCGTCGCGCTTGAGCTCGTCCGCGATGTCGCGCGCGTCGTTGATCGGCTCCCTCAGCGGCGTCTCGGCATCGGGGTATTTCGCATTGCCGATCACAAGCGCGATGCGCTCGCCCGCGGCAAAGGATGGACCAGTGAACAGGACCGAGAAAATCAGGGGCAGAAGCAATGCGAGGCGAGTTTTCATACCAGGGCCGTCCAGCCAAAAGAGTGCCGTTGCCAGCTTGCGCCGCGGCGACCTCAACAGAGACCAACCATTATCAGACCGGGGTTGCTATGCGTCAACCGCTTGGAGATTCGGCGCTTATTGTGACATTTGGCTGCAGCATCATGGCTCCGGTACGGGACTGGCCGTCGCCGAAGCAGTGCTTGGCCGAAGTCTCCGGGCAAGGTTCCTAAAACGGGCAGGGGGGAATGAATGTGATTAGCCTCACATTGGTTGCTGTCCGGCGGGGATACCCCATTTGACCTTTGCGCGCCGCGATGGCTTGGTTCGGACCGCAACCCGAACGGCCTGCTGACAAAAAAGTGCAACGATGGGAAACGTCCACGAGATCTACGCGCTGCGCTACGCGACCATGTCGCCGCGTACCCCGAACATGAATTTCCTCCTGCCCGATCCGCATGAGACCACGGCGCAGGATCTTGACTATTTCGTCTGGCTCATTCGCGGCGGCGGGCGCGACATTCTGGTCGATACCGGCTTCAACGCCGAAGAGGCAAAGCTCCGCGCGCGCAAGCTGACGATCAACCCGGTGGACGCGCTGGAGCGGTTCGGCGTTTCCGCCTCCGCCATCCAGGACGTGATCGTCACCCATCTGCACTACGACCACGCCGGCAATCTCGACCGCTTTCCAAATGCGCGATTCCATCTGCAGGAGCGCGAGATGGCCTATGCCACCGGACGCTGTATGTGCAACGGCATGCTGCGACATCCGTTCTCGGTCGAGCATGTGACGCTGATGGTGCGCCATGTCTATGGCGAGCGCGTCCGCTTCCATGCCGGCGATGGCGAGGTCGCGCCGGGCGTGACGGTGCACCGGGTCGGCGGTCATTCCGACGGCTTGCAGGTGGTGAAGGTCGAGACCGCGCGCGGGCCGGTTGTGCTGGCCTCCGACGCTTCGCACTACTATGCCAATCTGCAGCGCCGGAGCCCGTTTCCGATCGTCTACAATGTGGGCGACATGACTCTCGGATGGGAAATCGTCGAGCGGCTTGCCGGCCATCCGGACCGCTTCATTCCGGGCCATGATCCGATCGTGGCGGAAATCTATCCGCGGGTCAGCGACAAGGTGGATGCCTTCGCGCTGCATCTGCCGCCGTCGCGGTCGTTTGTGGAATGACGAGCAAGGAGGCGTGCGCACTTTGCGAAGTTAACGGGTGTTGAACCTCATCCTGAGGAGCTTGCGCAGCAAGCATCTCGAGGGATGAGGCCCGAGCTGGAGCAGCGGCGCCTCGTGGTTCTCCCGGCGACGCGAAGCGTCGTCCGGAAACGGCGCTGGCGCCTCACCATGAGGGGATAGATTCAAAACGCCTCCTTCGCGTCCGCTTCCTCGCTGGTCTGAATCAGATCAAGGCTCTGCTCGATCTTGCCGAGCAGCAGCGCGAGTTCCTTGCGCTCCTGCGCCGAAAGGCAGGACAGGATCTCCCGTTCCCTGTGCAGCAGGCGCGGAAACAGTTCCTCGTAAACCTTGCGCCCCTTGTTCGTCAGCTGCAGACGGAATTCGCGCCGGTCCGCTTCATTCGCCACCCGCTCGATCAACTGCCGCCTCAACAACGCGGTGACCGCACGGCTGATGGTCGATTTGTGCGTCCGGGTGCACTGCGAAATGTATTGCGCGCTGCACGCGTCGTTGCGGAAGCCGAGCGTCGCCAGGACCCGCCATTCCGGGATATCGAGCCCATAGCGCTCCTGGTACTCGACCGCGAGCGCAGAACTGAGTTCGGCTGCAAGCCGGTTCAGCCGAAATGGCACGAAGGTGAAAAGGTCGAGCCTCGCCTTCGCAACTCGTTCGCGTGCGCCGAGATGGGCCGCCGATGGCGCTCTCGCCGGACTGGCAGGCGTTCTTGCCAAGAATCGCTCCGAATTGAGTTGACGGGCGGGTGCGCCCGGTTAAAATAGTTGCAAGTGAGACTATTTAGCAGAAACGCCTCCTCCTGGCCAGAGCAAAGGTTTGTGTTGCATGGCGCACGCCACCACGCAGGCAAAGACGCAGTTCGGTTATCGCCGGCATCCCGATCAGGATCGCAGCCAGGCCGACCTCGCCGAGCATGCCATCGTCGTGGTCGGGGCCGGGCCGGTCGGATTGTCGCTGGCGGTCGACCTTGCGCAGCGCGGCCAGCGCGTGGTGCTCCTCGACGATGCCGACCGTATCGGCGAAGGCTCGCGCGCGATCTGCTTTTCCAAGCGCTCGCTGGAATATTGGGATCGTCTTGGCGTCGGCGACCGCATGGTCGCAAAGGGCGTGGTGTGGAGCGTCGGCCGGATCTTTCACGGCGATGCTCAGCTCTATCAATTCAACCTGCTGCCGGAAGAAGGCCATAAGCGTCCCGCCTTCATCAACCTGCAGCAGTACTATGCGGAAAGCTATTTGGTCGACCGCGTCGCGGAATTGCCGGACATCGACCTGCGCTGGCGCAACAAGGTCATCGCTCTCGAGCAGCGCAACGATGGCGTCGCGCTGACGATCGCAACGCCCGATGGTCCCTATCGGCTGCTTGCGCAATATGTCATCGCCTGCGACGGCGCGCGCTCCGCGCTGCGGCAGATGGTGGGTGCCGAATTCGGCGGCCAGGTCTTCGAGGACCAGTTCCTGATCGCCGACGTCAAAATGAGCGCGGAATTCCCGACCGAGCGCTGGTTCTGGTTCGATCCGCCGTTTCATGCCGGGCGCTCGGCACTGCTGCACAAGCAGCCCGACGACGTCTGGCGCATCGACCTTCAGCTCAGCCGCGACGCCGATCCCGTAGCGGAAAAGCGCCCCGAGAACGTGCGGCCGCGCATTGCGCGCATGCTCGGGCACGACAAGTTCGAGTTCGAATGGATCTCGCTCTACAAGTTCCAGTGTCGGAGGATGGACCGCTTCGTCCATGGGCGGGTGATCTTCGCCGGGGATTCTGCGCATCAAGTTTCACCGTTTGGGGCACGCGGCGCCAATTCGGGGCTCGAGGATGCCGAGAACCTCTCGTGGAAGCTCGATCGCGTGCTGCGCGGGGCCTCTCCTGCGAGTCTGCTCGAGAGCTATCATGTCGAGCGCAGCGCGGCGGCGGATGAGAACATCCGCGAATCGACCCGCTCGACCGACTTCATGGCGCCGAACACCAGGCAGGAGGCGCGGCTGCGCAAGGCGGTGTTGTCGCTGGCCAAGGAAACCGAATTCGGCAAGCGCATGGTCAACGGCGGAAGGCTCTCGGTGCCCTGCGTCTACGACTCCCCGCTCTCGACCGCGGATGTGGACGAGTGGCGCGCCGGGCCGCGGCCGGGCACCTCGATGCCAGACGCGCCCATCGCTCCCCGTTCGGGCGGAAACGCGTTCCTGACGGACGCGTTCCGTGAAGGCGGAACACGCTTCGCGCTGCTGGCCTTCGGAAATGGGCCCGCCATTGAGACCCCGGCTGGCGTGAAGGCGATCCGCATGGACGGCGCGGATGGATGGGTCGACGCCGCTGGCCTTGCCGCAAGGCGCTATGACGCTGAGCCGGGCACGGCCTACCTGTTGCGGCCGGACGGCTACGTCGCCGCGCGCTTCCGTCACCCGAGCCGAGCCATCGTCGAGGCGGCGCTGGCGCGGGCCGAGGGCCTTAACTGAGGATGCCGCCGATGGTCTTGTCCACCAGTTCGAATTTTGCGAAGCCCGACGACGCCTTTCGCGCCATCGTCGAGGCGCATCGCGGCCTTTCCGACGCACAGAGCGCCGATTTCGATGCGGCGCTGGTTCTTATCCTTGCCAATCACATCGGCGATCTGGGCGTGCTGCGCGAGGCCATTGCCCTCGCCAGGCACCGGATGATCGACGAACAGCAGCAACAACAGCAGCAGCAACAACAGCAGCAACAACAGCAATAAGGGTATCAGACTGATGGCGAAAAACTTCGCGTCGACCGGCGATCTGGCCGAGAAGAAGATCACCTTCTCCGAAATCGGCACGGACCTGTATGCTTTCACCGCGGAAGGCGATCCCAATTCCGCGGTCATCGTCGGCGACGATGGCTGTCTCGTGTTCGACGCGCAGGCGACGCCGGCAATGGCGGGCAAGGTAATCGAGCGCGTGCGCACCGTCACCGACAAGCCGATCAAATATGTGGTGCTGTCGCATTACCACGCCGTGCGCGTGCTCGGCGCTTCCGCCTACAAGGCGCAGGGTATCGTCGCCTCGCAGGAGACCTATCGCCTGATCGAGCAGCGCGGCAAGCAGGACTGGGACAGCGAATATGGTCGCTTCCCCCGTCTGTTCCAGGACGCGGAGAGCATTCCGGGCCTGACCTGGCCGACGCTGACCTTCGAAGGTGAGATGACGATCTATCTCGGCAAGCGCGAGGTCCGGCTGATGCAGCTGGGCGCCGGTCATACCTCGGGCGACATCGTCGCCTGGGTGCCGGATGCGGAGGTGATGTTCTCCGGCGACCTCATCGAATATCACTCCGCCTGCTATTGCGGCGACGCGCATTTGCGGGAGTGGCCGCTGACACTGAACGAGATCCGCGCCTTCAATCCCAAGGCGATCGCGCCCGGTCGCGGTGACGCGCTCAAGGGCCTGAACACCACCCGCGAGGCGATCGCCATGACACGCGACTTCATCACCACGCTCTATGGCGCGGCCGAGATCTCGGCCGCGAAGGGCAGGAGCCTGAAGGAGACGATGGCCGCGACGAGAGAGGTCATGGACCCCAAGTTCTCGAGCTTTGCCATCTACGAGCATTGTCTGCCGTTCAACGTCTCGCGCGCCTTCGATGAAGCGAGCGGGATCGATGATCCCGTCATCTGGACCGCCGAACGCGACCGCCAAATGTGGGCAGCGCTGCAAGGAGGATGATCATGAACATCAACACTTCGCCGGATGTCATCAGGAAAGACTCCGTCAGCATCACGCCGGGCTACATGTCCGGCTTCAAGAACAATTTCGAGACCGAATCTCTCCCGGGCGCATTGCCGATGGGGCGCAACTCGCCGCAGCGCTGCGCCTACGGTCTGTACGCCGAGCAGCTGTCGGGCTCGCCCTTCACTGCGCCGCGCAGCAGCAACGAGCGCTCCTGGCTCTATCGCATCCGCCCCTCGGTCAAGCATTCCGGGCGCTTCGCCAAGGTCGATGCCGGGCTGTGGCGGACCGCGCCGTGCCATGAGTACGAAATGCCGATCGCGCAACTGCGCTGGGATCCGACACCGATTCCAAAGGAGGAGATCACCTTCCTTCAGGGCGTGCAGACCATGACGACGGCCGGTGACGCCAACACGCAGGCGGGCATGGCCTCGCATGTCTATCTCATCACCAAGTCGATGGTGGACCAGCATTTCTACAACGCCGACGGCGAGATGATGTTCGTGCTGCAGCAGGGCAATCTTCGCTTCGTCACCGAATTTGGCCTTATCGATGCCGCACCCGGCGAGATCGTGGTTATCCCGCGCGGGGTCAAGTTCCGCGTCGAGATTCCGGCAGGGCCCGCGCGCGGCTATCTGTGCGAGAATTACGGCGGCGCCTTTACGCTGCCCGAGCGCGGGCCGATCGGCGCCAATTGCCTGGCTAATGCTCGCGACTTTCTCACACCGGTCGCGGCCTACGAGGACAAGGACACGCCAAGCGAGCTCTACGTCAAATGGGGCGGCTCGCTTTTCAAGACGGAACTGCCGCATTCGCCGATCGACGTCGTGGCCTGGCACGGCAATTACGCGCCGTACAAATACGACCTGCGCACCTTCTCTCCCGTCGGCGCGATCGCCTTCGACCATCCCGATCCCTCGATCTTCACCGTGCTGACCTCGCCGTCGGAGACGGCCGGCACCGCGAACATCGATTTCGTGATCTTCCCGGAGCGCTGGATGGTTGCCGAGAACACCTTCCGTCCACCCTGGTATCACATGAACATCATGTCCGAGTTCATGGGGCTGGTGTACGGCGTCTATGACGCCAAGCCGCAGGGTTTCGTCCCGGGCGGGATGAGCCTGCACAATTGCATGCTGCCGCACGGCCCCGACCGCGACGCGTTCGATCATGCCAGCAACGGCGAACTGAAGCCGGTCAAGCTTGCCGGCACGCTCGCCTTCATGTTCGAGACGCGCTATCCGCAACGCGTCACGACGCATGCGGCGAAGTCCGCCACGCTGCAGGACGACTACGCCGATTGCTGGAAGGGTCTGGAGAAGAAGTTCGACGCCAGCCGGCCGTGAAATCTCGCCTCGTCATTCCGGGAGGCGCCGAAGGCGCAGGCCCGGAATCCATAACCACGATCGGGAGTATGGATTCCGGGCTCGCCGCTTCGCGGCGCCCCGGAATGACGAACAGGTTTGCTCACTAATTACTATCAGGATTGATATCGTGCCCCATCCCAACGATCCCAAGCTCCGCGCCTTCATCGACGTTGCGCCGGACAGCGACTTTCCGATCCAGAACCTGCCCTATGGCGTGTTCTCCACCGCCGCCTATCCGGCACCGCGGGTCGGCGTCGCGATCGGCGATCAAATTCTTGATCTTGCGGTGATGGAGAAGGATGGCCTGATCGACCTTTCGCCCGCCTTCGGCGTATTCGCGCACAGCTCGATCAATGCCTTCATGGCGCTCGGCCCAAAGGTCTGGTCGAAGACACGGGCGCGGATCAGCGAGCTGTTGCGTCACGACAATCCTCATCTGCGCGACAACAAGGAGCTGCGCTCTCGCGCGCTGGTGCCGATGCGCGAGGCGAAGCTCCATCTGCCGGTCGCGGTCTCCGGCTACACCGATTTCTATTCGTCGAAGGAGCACGCCACGAATGTGGGCGTCATGTTCCGCGGCAAGGACAATGCGCTGCAGCCGAACTGGCTTCATATGCCGATTGCCTATAACGGCCGCGCCTCCACGGTGGTGGTCTCGGGCACGACGATCCGCCGGCCGCGCGGTCAGCTGAAGCCGCCGAACGTCGAGGTGCCGAGCTTTGCCCCTTGCAAGCGGCTCGACTTCGAATTGGAGATGGGCGTTGTCGTCGGGCAGTCCTCGCCGATGGGAGGCATGCTGAGCGAAAAGCAGGCCGAGGAGATGATCTTCGGCTTCGTGCTGCTCAACGACTGGAGCGCGCGCGACATCCAGCAATGGGAATATGTGCCGCTCGGCCCGTTCCTCGCCAAGGCCTTTGCGACGTCCATCAGCCCATGGGTGGTGACGCGCGAGGCTCTGGAGCCGTTCTGCGTGCCGGGACCGGAGCAGAATCCGACGCCGCTCGACTATCTGCGGCAGACCAGGCCGCACAACTATGACCTCGAGCTCGACGTCTCCCTGCGCGCGGCGCAAATGAAGGAGCCGGCAACCATCTGCCATACCAATTTCAGGTACATGTACTGGTCGTCGGTGCAGCAATTGATGCACCACGCCTCCAGCGGCTGCGCCATGAACGTCGGCGACCTCTTAGGGTCCGGCACCATCTCCGGCCCGGAGAAGCATCAGCGCGGCAGCCTGCTCGAGATCAGCTGGAACGGCAGCGAGCCGGTCGAACTGCCTGGCGGCATCAGGCGCTCCTTCCTGGAGGACGGCGACTCGCTCGTCATGCGCGGCTGGTGCCAGGGCGACGGCTACCGCGTCGGCTTCGGCGAGGCGGAAGGCACGATCCTGCCGGCGGAGTAATCGCCGTGGTCGTGCAAGCACCTCCGGAGGTCGGTTTGCGCGTAGGCGCAAACCGGCAGGAATCTTCCCTCCACGAGCACTTTCAAAAGCGTCAGGGGGGCAAAGGCGCATAGCGCCGTGCCTACCGTTCGATCTGCGCGTGCTCTCCATGGAATGGTGGGCACGCTTCGTTTTTACCCACCCTGCACGTCAGCGTTTCCACGCGTTCGTCACCGCCCCGATCTCCGCCGTCTCCGGCTCACGCACCACTGACGGCGTGCGCGAGAAGCGCGGGGCGGGCGCGGGCTGCTTGATGCCGTGGCGCTCGATGAACACGTTGCGCGCCACCATGTGCGGGTGCTTCGTCGCTTCCGACATGGTCAGCACCGGCGCGAAGCAGATGTCGGTGCCTTCCATGATCCTGCACCACTCCTCGCGCGTCTTGCTCTTGAACACGGCCGTGAGCTTTTCGCGGAGCGACGACCAGGCCTTGGGATCCATCTGGGCGTCGAAGGCGGGATCTGCGAGCCCCGCATGCTGGCGCAGCAGTGCATAGAACTGCGGCTCGATCGAGCCGATCGAGATGAAATTGCCGCAGGCGCATTCGTAGACACCGTAGAAATGCGCGCCGCCGTCTAGGAAATTGCTCTCGCGCTGTTCGGTCCAGCGGCCGGCCGCGGCGAGATCAAAGAACATCGAAATGAGCGAGGCCGCGCCGTCGCACATCGCCGTATCCACCACCTGGCCCTTGCCGGATTTCGAGGCTTCGAGCAGGGCTGCGAGCACGCCGACGACGAGATAGAGCGCGCCGCCGCCGAAATCGCCGACCAGGTTGAGCGGCGGCACCGGCTTTTCCCTGGTGCCGATAGCTGCCAGCGCGCCGGTGATCGAGATGTAGTTGATGTCGTGGCCGGCGGCATTCGCCAGCGGACCTTCCTGGCCCCAGCCGGTCATGCGGCCGTAGACGAGCTTCGGATTGCGCGCCAGCACCACGTCAGGACCAAGTCCCAGCCGCTCCATCACGCCGGGACGGAAACCTTCGATCAAAGCATCCGCCTGCGCGAGCAGGTCGAGCACCTGCGCCACCGCTGCCTTGTCCTTCAGATCGAGCTCGATCACCTTGCGGCCGCGACCGGCGACCGACTTCATGTTCTTCGCGGCGCCGATCCGGTCGAGCGTGACGACCTCGGCGCCCATGTCGGCGAGCATCATGCAGGCGAACGGGCCGGGGCCGATGCCGGCGAATTCGACAATGCGGAAGCCTGCCAGCGGGCCGGAGGCACGAACGGTGGATTGTGGGGCTGATTTGTCGAGCACTTGTTTCTTTCCGTCGTCACAAAGCTGCGGTACGAGAGCAGGAGCCAGGCGAGCGGCGAACATGCCGATCCCCAAGGCGACTGCCTTACGACTTTTAGTTAGTCGATTAGCTAAATTGTCTCGCCTTCAGCGGAGCGTGGCAAGCCTATTTTCGTAAGGCCAGCTGAGCAAAAATGCGGACGGCGCGCATTGCTGCGCGCCGTCCGGCACTTGCGTCCAGTAGCTATCAGCCCGCGGCCACGACTGCGCGCTGTGCCATGACCTTGATCAGGTTGGCACGATAATCGGACGAGCCGTGGATGTCGTTGAGCAATCCATTGGCGGAGATATTCACCCCGTCAATCGCCGCGGCCGACCAGTTCGCTTTCAGCGCCTGCTCGAGCGCCGCAACCCGCATCACCCCGTTCTGCGACGCTCCGGTCGCCGCGACACGGACGTCGCCGGACTTGGTCCTGGCAACGAACACGCCGGTCAGCGCAAAGCGCGAGGCCGGATGCGGGAATTTGGCGTAACCCGCCTTGGCGGTGACCGGGAACAACACCGCGGTGATGATCTCGCCATCCTCAAGCGCCGTCGTGAACAGGCCCTTGAAGAAATCGTCGGCCGCGATCGAGCGCTTGTTGGTCTTGATCGTCGCGCCAGTTGCGAGCACCGCAGCCGGGTAGTCGGCGGCGGGATCGTTGTTGGCGAGCGAGCCGCCGATCGTGCCGCGATAGCGGACGGCGGGATCGCCGATCTGCGAGGCGAGGTGGGCAAGCGCCGGAATCGCCTTCTTCACTGCGTCGCTGGTCGCAACGTCGGAATGCGCCGTGGCGGCCTTGATGGTCAGCGTGTCGGCGGAAGCCTCGATGCCGACCAGCTCCTTGATTCTGGCAAGATCGATCACGTCCGATGGCGCGGCGAGCCGCTGCTTCATCACCGGGATCAGCGTGTGACCGCCGGCGAGGTATTTGGCTTCCTTGCCCTTGGCAAACAGGCTGGCGGCTTCGTCGACCGAGGAGGCGCGATGATAGGTTGTCTGATACATGGCGATACTCCTTCTACGCGGCCTGACCGTGGATCGCGTGCCATACGCGATCCGGCGTCGCCGGCATTTCCAGTCTGTTGTTGCCGATCGCGTCCGTGATCGCGTTGATCACCGCCGCGGAAGCGCCGATCGCGCCGGCCTCGCCGCAGCCCTTGATGCCGAGCGGATTGCCCGGGCAAAGGGTCGTGGTGTGGTCGATCTTGAACGACGGCAGGTCGTCGGCGCGCGGCATGGTGTAGTCCATGAACGAGGCCGTGACCGGCTGGCCGCTTCCGTCATAGACCGCGTGCTCGAGCAGCGCCTGTCCGATACCTTGCGCAAGTCCGCCATGGACCTGGCCTTCGACGATCATCGGGTTGATCATGCGCCCGAAATCGTCCACGGCGACGAAGTTGACGAAGGTGGTCTTGCCGGTTCCGGGATCGACCTCGAGCTCGCAGATATAGGCGCCCGCGGGGAAGGTGAAATTGGTCGGGTCGTAGAAGGCGCTTTCCTTCAGGCCCGGTTCCATGCCTTCGGGCAGGTTGTGAGCCGTATAGGCGGCGAGCGCGACCATCGGCAGCGCGATCGCCTTGTCGGTGCCGGTGACCTTGAACTCGCCGTTCTCGATGACGATGTCGGCCTCGGAAGCTTCCAGCGCGTGGGCTGCGATCTTCCTGGCCTTGGCCTCCATCTTCTCCATCGCCTTCAGGATCGCGGTCAGACCGACGGCCGCCGAGCGCGAGCCGTAGGTGCCCATGCCGAACTGCACCTTATCGGTGTCGCCATGGACGATCGAGACCTGGCTGATCGGAACGCCGAGGCGCTCGGCGACGAGTTGGCAGAACGTCGTCTCGTGACCCTGGCCGTGGCTGTGCGAGCCCGTGAGGATCTCGATGGTACCGACCGGGTTGACGCGCACCTCGGCCGACTCCCACAGGCCGACGCCGGCGCCCAGGCTGCCTACCGCCTTCGACGGCGCGATGCCGCAGGCCTCGATGTAGCAGGACACGCCGATGCCGCGCAGCTTGCCTTCGGCTTTGGCTTTGGCCTTGCGGCCTGCGAAGCCGGCGTAGTCGATGGCCTTCATCGCCGCATCCAGCGAGGCGACGAAATCGCCGGTGTCATAGGCCATGATCACAGGCGTCTGGTGCGGGAACTGCGTGATGAAGTTCTTGCGGCGCAGTTCGGTCGGGTCGACCTTCAATTGCCGCGCCGCGGTTTCCATCAGCCGTTCGAGCAGATAGCTGGCCTCGGGGCGGCCGGCGCCGCGATAGGCGTCGACCGGCGTCGTGTTGGTGTAGACGCCCATCACCTCGGCATAGATCGCCGGGATGATGTACTGGCCCGACAGCAGCGTGGCGTACAGATATGTCGGCACCGAGGAGGAGAACAGCGACATGTAGGCGCCGAAATTGGCGTAGGTCTTCACGCGCAGTCCAAGGATCTTGTTGTCCTTGTCGAAGGCCATCTCCGCCGTCGAGACATGGTCGCGGCCGTGCGCGTCGGTGAGAAATGCCTCGGTGCGGTCGCCGGTCCACTTCACCGGGCGGCCCACTTTCTTGGAGGCCCACAGCGCCACCATCTCTTCGGGATAGATGAAGATCTTGGAACCGAAGCCGCCGCCGACGTCGGGGGCGATGACCCGCAGCTTGTGCTCCGGCGCGATATTGTAGAAGGCCGACAGCACCAGCCGCGCGACATGCGGATTCTGTGACGTAGTATAAAGAGTAAAGTGCTCTTCCGCAGCGTCGTAGTCCGCGATCGCAGCACGCGGCTCCATCGCGTTCGGAACCAGGCGGTTGTTGGTGAGCTCCATCTTGACCACGTTGGCCGCCTTGCTGAAGGCGTCCTTGACCGCGTTCTCATCGCCTATCGCCCAGTCATAGACCACGTTGCCGGGAGCCTCGGGGTGCAGCTGCGGAGCGCCGGGCTTGATCGCGGCGCGGATGTCGGCCACCGCGGGGAGCTCTTCGTAGTCGACGACCACGGCTTCCGCGGCGTCGCGCGCCAGATTTTTGCTCTCGGCGATCACGACCGCGACGGCCTGACCGACGAAGCGTACCGTTTCCGGCGCCATTGCCGGCCACGCGCCCATCTTCATCGGGCTGCCGTCCTTGGAGGTGATGGCCCAGCCGCAGATGAGATTGCCGACCTTGTCGTCGACGAGCTGCTTGCCGTTCAGCACCGCGACCACGCCGGGCATCTTCAGCGCGGCGGAGGGGTCGATGCTCTTTACCTTGGCATGCGCGTGCGGGCTGCGAATGAAATGGGCATGGGTCATGCCCGTAAGCTTGACGTCGTCGACGTAACGGCCCTTGCCCGTGATGAACCGCTTGTCTTCCTTGCGCACGACGCGTGCGCCAATGCCTTCAACACCCATGTCCTGTCCTCCCGACCGGAATTTGATTGCCGCCGGCTCCACGAAACGCGGCGGTCGTTGAATTGACGAAGCTGGTCGCCGCCTATTCGGCGGCCTGCGCGACCTTCATGCGGCCTGCGGCATCGAGCACGGCCTTCACGATATTGTGGTAGCCCGTGCAACGGCAGATGTTGCCTTCAAGCTCATGCCGCACCGTGGCCTCGTCGAGCTGGCCACCGTAACGTTTGACGATGTCGATTGCCGACATGATCATGCCCGGCGTGCAAAAGCCGCACTGCAGGCCGTGGTTGTCGCGGAAGGCGGCCTGCATCGGATGCAGCTCGTCACCCGTGGCGATGCCCTCAATGGTGGTGACGTTGCAGCCATCGGCCTGTCCGGCCAGCACGGTGCAGGACTTGACGGCCCTGCCGTCGATATGGACGACGCAGGCGCCGCACTGGCTGGTGTCGCAGCCGACGTGGGTGCCCGTCAGGTTGAGGTGATCGCGCAGGAGATTGACCAGGAGCGTGCGGTCCTCGACATCGACCGAAACCGCCTTTCCATTCACCGTCAGTTTGACCGTAGACACGTGATTTCCTCCCTTTTAATTCTCATTATTCCAATTAGAGACAGCGGCCGGGAACTTTGCAACTAGGATTTTGGCTGGTCCTGTCACTGCATCGTCATTGACCTGCTCCGCGCCGGCCTCGCACAGGCCATTTCTGCCGCGAATCCGAGGCGGCCTTTGCAACCGAAATGAGGCGCCGGGAAAAGACTTTCGCTCCAGTTCGACTTGCACCGCGAAGCGGACCTTGCGAGCCAGATCGTCTGGCTGCCGTGAGGCAGGCAGAAAACGCATGTGGCGCCCAATCCGCTCCGGTTGGGCCTTCCTAACCAGAGATTGCATCGCGTGGAAGTTTACCACCTCTTATTCATTCTGACCTAGCGTTCGGACCAAGCCTGGAAGCGGCGCTTCCGGGCGGCCTGGGAATTGGAATCGAGTATTGGATTTGGGGCAGGGCGGAATGTCGGAAGCTGTCGGGGCGCGGGCCAAGGGCTTGAAACTTCCCACCTTGCGGTTCCGCGCCAAGATTATCGTCGGCTTTGCCGTGGTCCTTGCCATTTCGGCGACCAGCCTTGGGATTGCTTATCTCGGGTTTGAACGCGTCTCGGCAGGAGTCGGCTTGTACCGGGACAGCGTTTCCGAAGCCGACGTCGCCCGCAATATCGATCGCGAGTTGATCTCCTACCGGTCGGCGGTGCGATATTACGTGCTCACTGGCAAGGAGGAGGACGCTCAGGCGGCCCTGGATGCCGAAGCCAGCCTGAAAAAGGCGATCGACGCTGCGGTCAAGGGCACCAGGAACCCCGCTCGGCTCGAAGGCGTGAACCGCCTCGCCAGGGAGTTCGGCCATTTCGCCGGGACCTTTGCCCAGATCCTGAAGGACAAACGGGACAGCGCGCAGGTCGTGCAGAATCAGCTGTCGCGCAATGCCAACCTCCTGAAGTACAAGCTCGACGACATCGGCAACAACGCCTCGGACGCCGAGCAGCAGTCCATCGAGTTCGGCACCAAGCAGGTCAATACCCAGTTCCAGGCGGTCACCGCGCTCGCCAACAATTTCGTCGTCAATTCCGACCAGTCGGTTGCCGCCTCCGCCCTGGCGCGTATGAAGTTCGTCGAGAACCTGCTGGGCACAATGTCCTCGTCGGACGAAAAGATCGTGACGGGGTTGAAGGACGCCAAGGCGCTGTTGAACGAATATCGGCAGGCGCTCGAGAAGCTCGTTGCCAATGCCAAGACCGTCGAGGAGCTTGTCAAGGAGATGAACGGCGCGGCCGGCGCCATCATGCAGGGCGCGGGCGCGATGAAGGCGGACCTCGTGTCCGACCAGCAGCGGCTTGATGCGGAATCGGATGCGATCATCATCGATACCGAACGGCTCATCATCATGCTCGCGGTCGGCGTCGTCTTGCTCGGCGGTGTCCTGGCCGTGCTGCTCGGGACCGGCATCTCGCGGCCGATGATCGCGATGTGCAAGGCGATGCGGGAACTCGCGGCCGGCAATTTCGATGTCATGCTGCCGGGACTCGGCCGCCAGGACGAGCTCGGCGAGATGGCCAACGCCGTCGGTGAATTCAAGATGCAGGCGATCGCGAAAGCGGAGCGGGAAGCGGCGGCGCACGAGGCGCAGGGCAAGGAGGCCGCAGCCGCCCGCCGCGCCGAGCTCATCCGCTTTGCGGATGATTTCGAGACCGCGGTCGGCTCCATCGTGTCAAACGTGTCCGCTTCGGCGGTGCAGCTTGAAACGGCGGCTTCGACGCTGACACGGACGGCGGAAACGACCCAGAGCCTGTCCAGGCAGGTTGCCGGCGTTTCGGAGCAGGCCTCGAGCAACATGCAGTCGGTCGCCACCGCCACGGAAGAACTCTCCGCCTCTGTCGACGAGATCGGGCGGCAGGTGCGGGACTCCAGCTGCATTGCCGAGGCCGCTGTCGCGCAGGCGAAGGAGACCGACGAGCGCATAGGCAGGCTGTCTCGCGCCGCCCAGCAGATAGGCGACGTCGTCAAGTTGATCACGGCGATTGCCGAGCAGACCAACCTGTTGGCGCTGAACGCCACCATCGAGGCGGCGCGTGCCGGCGAAGCCGGCCGCGGCTTTGCGGTGGTTGCGAGCGAGGTCAAGTCGCTGGCCGGCCAGACCGCCAAGGCAACGGACGAAATCTCCTCGCACATCGCGGGAATGCAGGGCGCGACCGTGGAATCGGTCGCGGCGATCAAGGAGATCGGCGCGACCATTGAACGTATTTCGACCATCTCTGCCTCGATCGCAAGCGCGGTCGAGCAGCAGGGCGCCGCGACACAGGAGATCGCCCGCAGCGTTCAGAGCGCGGCGCAGGGCACGCAGGCGGCCGCCACCGACATCGGCCACGTCAACCGCGGCGCGGCCGAGACCGGTACGGCTTCGGAGGAAGTGCTGCATTCGGCGAAGACGCTGTCGACCGAAAGCACGCGCCTGCACGCCGAACTCGAACGTTTCATGGCCAATATCCGCGCCGCCTAATTCCCTTGTCGTCATTCCCGCCCGAACGCACGCCTTAATTCAACCTTCGCGCGTTCAAGGCGGGCGCGCCGGGTCTTGGGCAAATTCTTGCCGGCGCGGTTGATGTAGAACGTCAGCATCGACAGCGCCGATCGATAGGCAGATGTCTTGCGTCGCGAACTCTGCTCGGCGGAGCGCTTCAGGGAAGCCGCGATTTGCTTCGGGCTCGGCAGCGTGAACACACCTCGCCGTAAATCGAGCGCGTCGCTTTCCCTCGTCACCCGCTGCGACCAGCGCCTCGGTGAGCTCCTTTTTGTTTTTACGGAAGGTCTGCGGGACTCGGCGTGCCGCGCGGTTGCCGGCTTCTTCCTCCCTTTTCGCGCCGAGGTTTTGCGGGAGCGGGAGGCTTTTCTGGTTGCAGCCATGCTCAACTCCTTGTGGCTGCGGCGGAAACCGCTCGCCGGGCAGTCCGGTTCCAAAAGGAACCGGGGCCCGTCCACCTGCGTTGTCGCACCGGCAGGTGTCATCGACCACGAGGTCGTTATCGCCCGGATGCGAACGCGCCGGGGACATTTCCGCATTGGTCCAATGTAATGGAATTGCAGCACAATCCAGCACGGGATCATGACGCGGCGGTTTCCATCTCGGCAGCACGAGCCGGCGCCCGCATCATCGAGACCAGCATTCCCTCGCGTCTCGATGCGCTCCCCTGGGGCGGCTTTCACACTCGCGTCGTGCTGGCGCTCGGCATCACCTGGATCCTCGACGGACTGGAGGTGACGCTCGCAGGCACATTGTCGGGCGCGCTGAAGGAAAGTCCAGCGCTCCGCTTCTCCAATCTCGACCTCGGCATTGCCAACAGCGCCTATCTTGCCGGCGCCGTGCTCGGCGCGCTCGGCTTCGGCTGGCTCACCGATCGCATCGGGCGCAGGAAATTGTTCTTCATCACTCTCGCGCTTTATCTCTCGGCGACTGCGGCAACGGCGCTGTCCTGGAGCGTTGCAAGCTACGCGGCCTTCCGCTTTCTCACCGGGGCCGGGATCGGCGGCGAATACACCGCGATTAATTCAACCATCCAGGAACTGGTGCCGGCGCGCTATCGCGGCTGGACCGATCTGGTCATCAACGGCAGCTTCTGGATCGGCGCGGCCCTCGGCGCGGCCAGCGCCATCGTCCTGCTCGATCCGGCGTTGCTGGCTCCCGACCTCGGCTGGCGCATTGCCTATTTCATCGGTGCCGCCCTCGGCCTGATCGTGTTCGTGATGCGGATGTGGATTCCGGAAAGCCCTCGCTGGCTGATGATTCACGGCCGTCCCGACGAAGCCCATGCGATCGTCGCCAGCATCGAGCGCTCTGTGATCGGACACGAGCACGACGTGCGCGTGCAAGCATACCCCAGGATTCGGCTCAAAATGCGCCATCACACGCCGCTTGCAGAAGTCATGCACACCCTGCTCGTCTCCTATCGCGGGCGCGCATTGGTGGGGTTGGTGCTGATGAGTGCTCAGGCCTTTTTCTACAACGCGATCTTCTTCACCTTTGCGCTGGTGCTGACCGACTTCTACGGCATCAGCGCCGACCACGTCGGCTGGTACATTCTGCCTTTCGCGGCTGGCAACTTCCTGGGGCCGCTGCTGCTCGGCCGACTTTTCGACACCTTGGGCCGTCGCGCCATGATCGTCTTTACGTACGGCGCTTCGGGTCTGCTGCTTGCGCTGTCCGGCTACTTGTTTTCGATCGGGGTGTTGAGCGCCCAGGGGCAGACCATCGCCTGGATGGTGATCTTCTTCTTCGCCTCGCCCGCCGCCAGCGCCGCCTATCTCACCGTGAGCGAGAACTTCCCGTTGGAGGTGCGGGCGCTGTCGATTGCGGTGTTCTATGCGGTGGGCACCGGAGTCGGGGGCGTGGTCGGGCCGGTCCTGTTCGGGGCGCTGATCGACACCGGATCGCGCAATAGTGTCTTTGCCGGCTACCTGCTCGGCTCGGTGCTGATGATTACGGCAGCCGCCGTTGCCTGGCGCCATGCCGTCGCGGCGGAGCGAAAACCGCTCGAACATGTTGCACAGCCGCTCGCCATAGTGGAGTAGAATGCAATGAGTCAGGATCTCTTGGAAGCGACCTTGGACGAACAGTTCCCGCCGGAACAGGAAGAGACACCGGAATTCGTCCCGGTGCCTCATGCGCTGGTGCCGCATTTGAGCGAGACGGCGATCCTGCTCGACATCGACGGCACGCTGCTCGACCTTATGCCCACGCCGCGCGAGGTGTGGGTGCCGCCCGGACTGGCCAGAACGCTCAACCGTCTGCTTCGGCGGACGTCCGGCGCGCTGGCGCTGGTAAGCGGCCGCTCGCTCAACGATATTGACCTTATTTTCGCGCCCGACCAGTTCCCGGCGGTCGGCGGCCATGGCGCCGAGATGCGCCTGGCGACCGACGCCGAGGCCGTCGACATTCACGCGCCGCCGAGGGAGAAGGAACTGAAGCGGCGCCTGGCGGCCATCGCCAAGCTCAGCCCCGGCATCCTGCTCGAAGACAAGGGCTACTCGCTCGCGCTTCATTATCGCCTGGCGCCGCATGCGGAGAACGCGATCTATGAGGCGGTGTCGCTGATCCGCGCCGACCTGCCCAACGCACCGATCGAGGTGTTGCCGGGCAAGCTGGTCTGCGAGATCAAGCATTCCGGGTTCACCAAGGCGACCGGCGTGCACGAATTGATGTCTAGGGAGCCGTTCAAGGGACGCCGTCCGCTTTTCATCGGCGACGATGTGACCGACGAAAGCGTCTTCGGCATCATGCCCGAATTCAACGGGCTCTCCTTCTCGGTGGGCCGGCGCGTGAGGGGCGTTGACGGGCACTTCGATGCGCCGCGCGACGTCAGGCAATTCCTCGCGCGGCTGCTTGACGACGAATCCGCCACCGCCGCGTCATAATCGATTGCGTGTCGCAGTTCCGGCTCACAACGTGCGGCGGAACACCTTCCGCAAGACTCGTCTGCGCATCTGAAATTTCTTTTCACGCGCGTCAAAAGTTCCGTCGCGCGCGGCCCGAATTTGGTTTCATTTGGCTGAAACGATGACTCGGAACCATATTGATGAACGCCAGTTAAACGGGACGGAATAACGGGAGGGGACGACCTGTGAAGCTCGTCGTCGTTTCAAATCGCCTCGCGCGCAGCAAGACAACCGAACCCATGACGGGAGGTCTTGCTGCCGCGCTGCTCCCGGTGGTGGAGCATTCCGGAGCAATCTGGGTGGGGTCCTCGGGGAGGGTTCGCGAGGGTCAGCAGAAGGAACCATTCGCGGAGATCGAAGCGCTTGGTGCCGGCGCGCTGGCGCTGCTCGACCTGCCCTCGGCGCACTACGGCGGCTATTACGAAGGCTTCGCCAATTCGGCGCTGTGGCCGGCGCTGCATTCGCGCACGGACCTGATCCGCGTGCAGCAGGACGATTACCTGTCCTATCGCGAGGTCAACGCCTTCATGGCGCGCGCGCTCTTGCGGTTTCGCAAGCCGGACACCGCGTTCTGGGTGCAGGACTATCACTTCCTGGCGTTAGGGGCCGAGTTGCGCCAGCTCGGCGTGACCGAACCGATCGGCTTCTTCCTGCACACGCCGTGGCCCGCACTCGCGGTCGTCGAAGGCGTCCCGCATCATCGCGAACTGATCGAGGCGATGCTCGCCTTCGATCTGATCGGCTTCCAGACTCGCGAAGACTGCGACAATTTCCTCGCCTATGTGCAATCGGAGCTCGGGCTTGCGGTGAAGGGCGGGTGCGTCACTTCTCACCACGGCCGGACGCGACTGGCCGTTTTCCCCATCGGCATCGACGCGGACCTGTTCGCGCAGTACGCGGCGAAGGCCGCGTCGCATCCTGACGTGTCGCGGCTGCGGCGCAGCCTGCACGGCGAGAAGCTTGCGATCGGCGTCGACCGGCTCGACTATTCCAAGGGGCTGATCAACCGCATCAGCGCGTTCGACCGGCTGTGGACCATGCAGCCCGCCCTCGCTCGAACCGTGTCGCTGCTCCAGATCGCAACGCCCTCGCGCGGCGCAATCGAGGCCTACGGCAACCTGCAGAACGAGGTCGCGAGACTCGTCAGCGACGTCAACGGGCGCCACGGGGAGGCGGACTGGACCCCGATCCGCTATCTCAACAAGGGCTACAGTCAGTCGGTGCTGGCCGGGCTTTATCGAACCGCGCAGATCGGCGTCGTGACGCCGCTGCATGACGGCATGAACCTGGTGGCGAAGGAATACGTGGCGGCGCAGAACCCGGCCGATCCGGGCGTCCTGGTGCTGTCGAAATTTGCCGGCGCCGCCAAGGAGCTCGATACCGCGCTGCTGGTCAACCCTCACGACATCGACAGCATGGCGCGCGCGATCGGAATTGCGGTTTCGATGCCGCTGGTCGAGCGTCGCATGCGCTGGGAAGCGATGATGAAGAAGCTTCGCGCCCACACCATCCAGCACTGGTTTGCCGAGTTTGTCGAGGCGCTCGAGGAGTGCCGGTCCGAGCGGTCGGCCCTGGAGGCGCCGGTCCCCGAGCCGCTGCGCTGGCTGCGCTCGGCCATTTCCGGGGCGGGGCTCACATTGAGGTCGTAACGCAAGCGCCGGCGCGGGCTGCAGTGACCGATGGACCTGCAGCCGAGGCCGTGCGCGAGGCCGTCCGTTTCAGTAACAGTAGGACACGCCGTCGAGGATGGCGCAACGCGTCTTGTTGGGATCGTTGAGCGGCACCGCGCCATTGCCATCGCCGACGAACACGCCTTGGCCGACATGCACCGAGGATTTGTTGCCGATGATCACGCTCTGATGGGGCGAAGAGCTGGATCGCGTGCCATCGGCCCAGATGATAGCCTCGCCTAGCAGCACGCCGCGCCGTCCGTCATTGCAGGTGACGTCGATGCCCTGGCGGGTGCAGACCGGTGCCGCTGCGGGCTGCGCCGCGGCAACGGCGACCCAGGCGGACAAGAGGCTGAGGGCGAAGATGGATCGAAAGATGGTCATGGCCTTTGGCTTTCCCTGCCGTGAATCGTCGCGCGACAAGGCTACCCGGTTCAGCGCAAAGCCGAAAAAGGCGCTCTGGTCTGCCGCGAATTGTCCTTGAAAGACAAAGTTTTAAGGAAATTTCGGCGGACCGTTCCGCATACCCTTGCAAAATCCGCCCCGGCCCTTCAAGAGAGGGGCCTTCGGAGAGATGGCCGAGTGGCTTAAGGCGCACGCTTGGAAAGCGTGTGTGCGGGAAACCGTACCGTGGGTTCGAATCCCACTCTCTCCGCCACTCTTAAACGGTAACCAGCTAGTATGTTGCGGCAGGTCCCCAGATTCGTCCCCGGCTCGGGAGTTTTCTAGTCGCGACCATCCCAGAGCAGGTATGGATAGAACGCATGGGGCAACCAATGCATAGCGGTTATTTGCCAAACCTGAACGGGCTGCGCACGATCAGCGTCCTCGTTGTGATGCTGCAACACGCAACAACGGTTCAGCGAGAGTTTGGCGGGTATATCGATCGCGAATGGCTGTGGATTTCCGGCAGGTTCGGCGTCATCATTTTTTTCTGCATCAGCGGAATATTGATTACCTACCTGCTCGATAGAGAAATTGCGGCAAACGGAGCGATCGATCTCAGACGCTTTTACATTCGGCGGATCGCACGAATTTGGCCGCTGTATTTTCTGGTCACGATTCCAGCCTTGGTGCTGAATTGGCTTGTTGAGGGGGCCAGCTTCTACCAGCAAATGAATTTCTGGGACTATTTCTTTATCATCCTCGTGCTCCCCGGCTACGCAGACCGTCCGCTCTTTATGGGACAGACGTGGAGCATTGCCGTGGAAGAGAGCTTTTACCTGCTCTATCCCTTGATGATGCGGAGGTTTGGCAAAATATCCTTGATAGTTGCTCTGGCCGCCGTTGTTTTTGCGGACGAGTTCTTTACGCTTACTGGTCGGGTGACCTGCCATTTCGTGACATGCGGCAGCTTCATCCGATTCAACTGGTCGCCGATCTTTTACAGCACCATTGCCGTCGGCTGCCTAACCTATCTGATCTACAGCCTTAATATTCATCGTCTCAACGCTTTTCTGTTTTCTCCGGCACTCCAGTGTGCGGCACTCGCCGCCGTGGTGATGGTAATCACCGCCGCCATCACAACTGGCAAGGAGCGGTATTTCGACCTCCGGTGGGACGCGCTCGCCTTCTCAATTGTAATCCTCAATGCCGCGTTCAACAAAAATTCGATTTTGCAGATAGAAAACAGCCTGACCAGATTTCTAGGCGAAATTTCCTATGGAATGTACATGTTGCACGTTTACTGTATCTGTCTTGCCCTGATGATCTGCTGGATCTTCTTTAAGGGCGATACCTTCCCCTTCCAGAATCTTATCGTGAGCGTGCTCACGGTGGCATTCACGATTATCGCCGCGAAGCTAACGCTCGACCACGTCGAAAACCCGATAAGAGTGTGGGCACGAAAGCTATCGCGAGGGCCGCAGAATTTTGGTTCTGTGCAGAATGCTCATCTGCGCGGTTCCGATTGAAGCGCTTCCGCGCTGGCCGAGTTCTTCCGGCAACCGCAGTCGAGCGGCAGGGTCTGCATGAACGACGGGGAGAACGAGTCGGGTTAAATTCGGGCGGCTTTTGTCAGTCTTGCTCTGTCAGTCTTGCTGTCCCGCGGCCTGCCTGGCTGCGGTTCGGCTCCTTCCATGCTCAAGCATACGTACAAAGCGAGCGTCCGTATGACG
This sequence comes from Bradyrhizobium sp., assembly GCF_016213215.1. GTDB lineage: Bacteria > Pseudomonadota > Alphaproteobacteria > Rhizobiales > Xanthobacteraceae > Bradyrhizobium. Next base: position 22,760 of record NZ_JACRAW010000010.1, read on the forward strand.
CCCTTCATACTCTTCGTCGATGCTCCGCAGCAGTTCGTCGCCCTTCTTCGGCTCTATCGCCAGCAGAATTGCATCGATCTTGGCCTCCATTCGATCATCGCCCTCCTTCGATTGCGGAGAACCGACGTGCAAGAGGATGGCGAGACCCCCGACCTGCCACACCAATTGCAGGAATTCGGACTGCCAATTTTCAAGCGTATCCCGCATCATCTGCACGGTATAGCCGCCGATCTCGATTGGCTGTTGGAGCGCCCGTTGCTCGTCCACATAGGCGAACCAGCCAAATATCCAGTGCCCCGTCAGCGTGATAATGAACAGGGCCGCCGTGACCCATGCGAAACCGTATCGTGTCCAGATTGATCTGCGCTTCATGTCAATGCCTCCTGTTGCGCATCGGCCACGGACGCCCCCCGTTCCAATGCGCGCTCATCGGGCGAGTTCCAGCCGGTTCAGGCCGAGGAGATCATCGGGCTGGCAGGTGGTGGTGCCTTCCCGCAGCCAACCAAGGGTGCCAAGTTCCCGGTGCCTATTCAGGCTTGCGTTGCATATATGAACGCTGGCCGAGAGCGCTGGCGGGCCGGCGCGCTGCGTCCATGAATGCTGTGAGGTAAGAATGCCTGATCGCTGTTGTGGCACCGAAAGGCAAGTCGAACTGGAAGGCGTCGCGGCTGAAGTTTGCAACAAAGACACTTGCTGCTCGGGCGGCGTTCCGATCTTTGACGGGCTCGATCGTCGCTATAAGCGCATGCTTTGGATCGTGATCGGCATTAACGGCGTGATGTTCCTGACTGAAATGCTGGCGGGCCATCTTGCAGGTTCTCAGGCCTTGAAAGCCGATGCCCTGGACTTTCTCGGCGATACTCTCACCTACGGGTTGAGCTTGGCGGTGATCGGAGCCGGTCTCAGAGCCCGGGCCACGGCGGCCCTCTTCAAGGGCCTGTCGCTGAGCGCGATGGCCTTGTGGGTGTTTGGTTCGACTGTCTACCAAACGCTTGTGCTGGGCTTGCCAAGAGCTGAGCTGATGGGCGGCGTTGGCCTTCTCGCCCTCGCGGCCAATCTGACATCCGTGCTGCTGCTCATGCGCTATAAGGAGGGTGACGCGAATGTCCGCTCGGTATGGCTTTGCTCGCGCAACGACGCCATCGGCAATGTCATCGTGATGATAGCATCAGTCGCCGTTTGGGGGACTGCGAGCGCCTGGCCTGACTTGGCGGTGGCCGGGGTGATGGCGGCAATCTTCCTTACGTCGTCAGTCCAGATTCTGAAACAGGCCTGGACGGAGTTCTTCCAGCGCACAACGGTTCGCGTCTGATCCCGGATCGATGTACCGGGCCAAGGCTCGCCCCGAGGATTGCCAGCGCCGCCGCTGGCTCTTGCGCTGAGTCTGGCGAATGCGCGCCCCCTGTTGCCGCCTCTCGTCTGGATCGCCTATTTGCCGGTGTTCATTTAGGCCCTACAGCAACACCCATCAGGTAGTCGGGCAACCACGTGGCGATACTTGGGAAAATAGAGAGGATGACGATGCAGACAATCATCATCATGACATAGGGCACTGAGCCCCACAGCACCGTCTTGGTGGGCACATCCGGCGCTATGGCGTTGACCACGAACAGGTTCAGCCCGACCGGCGGGGTTATAAGCCCGATTTCCATGTTGATGGTCACTATGACGCCGAACCAGACCGGGTCGAAACCGGCGGCCGTAATAATCGGCAGCAGGATCGGTGCGGTCATCAGTATGATTCCGGCGGGCGGAATGAAGCAGCCGCACACCAGCAGGAAGACGTTGATGAGTGCCATCAGCACCCAGGGATTGAGCTGCGCCTCAGCAATGGCCTGCGCCAGCGTCTGGGTGATGTAGAGCGAGGTCAGCATATAGCCGAACAGCACGGCGGCCGCGATGATCATCAGGATCATCACCGACTCGCGCGTGGTCGAGCGCAGTATTTGCCACCAGGCCGTTGGGCTCCACAAGCGGTAGATCAACATCGCCATAAGGACGCAGAGCGCGGCGCCGACGCCTGCCGCTTCCGACGGCGTCGCAATGCCGCCGTACAGCACGTACATCACTCCGATCACGATCACCAGGAAGGGCGCAATCTTCGGAATCGATTCAAACTTCTGGCGCCAGGTGAAACGGAATCCCGCCTCGTAAGCACGGAAGCCTTTGTACCAGATGTAGGCCAGCGTCCACAGCATGAAGAGGCCGGTCAGCAACAAGCCCGGCAGCACCCCGGCCAGGAACAGCCGACCGATGGAGGTCTCGGTCGCGATGCCGTACAGGATGAAAGTGATCGACGGCGGGATCAGGATGCCGAGCGTGCCACCGGCGCAGATCGAACCCGTTGCCACTTCGTCCGGGTAACCACGCGCGCGCATCTCCGGTATGCCCATCTTGCCTATGGCGGCGCAGGTGGCAGGCGAGGAGCCAGTCAGGGCCGCGAACAGGGCGCAAGCGCCGATGTTGGAAATCACCAGCCCACCTGGCACTCGGTAAAGCCAGCGATCAAGCGCGATATAGAGATCCTTGCCGGCCGGCGACGAGCCGATCGCCGCCCCCATCATGATGAACATCGGAATGGAGACGAGCGTGAAATCATTCAAGCCCGAATAGAGCGTCTCCGCCGCAACCTGCAGCGAATCGACGCCCTGGAACAGCACCAGGAAGGCGACGCCGACGGCGCCGAGCGCAAAGGCGACCGGCGCGCCGGTCAGAAGAACCAGCACCGTGGCGATGAGCACGAGGATGCCTTGAGCAGACGGGCTCATATGCCAACTCCCGGAATGTTCACCTCGGTCCCGCTCTCCGGCAAGCTGACGTCGACGGAGCGCTCCTTAACCTCCAGGCCGAACGGCGGCTCGCGGCCGGTCAGCAGATTGAGCAGATCGGCGACATACTGCAACGTGAGGATCCCCAGGCCCACCGGCATGGCACCATAGGGAATCCACAGCCGGGCGCGCCACATCGTATCGGACACCCAGCCGCCCTCGTAGGCATCGTACCAGAATTGATAGGTGAGCACGGTCATTAACATGCAAAAGACCAGCGAGACCGTGATCGCGCAAATGGCGAGCCAGTAACGCGCTCGTTCGCCCACATAGATCGGCAGCACATCCACGTTCACGTGGCCCTTGGTCAACAACACATAGGGCGCGCCGATGAAGGTGGCCGCAATCAGGCTATAGGTGACGAAATCGGTCTGCCAGATCGTGTTCTCGTTGAGCACATAGCGGATGAACACCATCTGGCAGACAATGATCACCGCGACCGCCGTCAGGGCGGAAGCGAAAATCCCGCAGGCTTGCGATACAAGCGTTACAAGTCGATTGAGAATGTTCATCCGTTCCCCGCTCCTGTGAGAGCAAAGAGACCGGCCGGCGAACGGCCGGCCGATCCCGTCGAAGGACCGTTACTTGACCGCCAGCGCCTCTTCGATCAGCTTCTTGCCGTCGGGCACTTCCTTGGCGAACTCGGCGTAGGAGCTCTTTTGTGCCACGTCGATCCAGGCCTGGTACTCAGCCGTCGACAGGGTGACGACTTCGACCTTGTTGTCCTGGAAGGTCTTGACCATCTTTTCGTCGAGACCCTTGCTCTCCTTCGCGAAGTATTCCTCCGACTTCTTGCCGGCCTTGAGCAGTACGTCCTGTTGCTGCTTGTTGAGCTTGTTGAACGCCTTCTTCGACATCAGGACCGGCTCGTACATGAACCACAGCGCATTTTCGCCCGGAGCGGTGATGCACTTGACCTGCTCGTAGATGCGGAACGAGACGAAGCTGCCGGTCGAGGTATCGGTGGCCTCCGCGACGCCCGTCTGCAGCGCGTTATAGACTTCGTTGGACGGGATTGAGACAATCGAAGCGCCTGCGGCCTGCCACATGGCCGCGAACGTTGGGCCGGCGGAGCGGATCTTCACGCCCTTGATATCTTCCGGCTTGCGGACGCAGCCTTTCTTGGAGGCCACAGCGCCGGCGAGCCACGCATCGGCGAGCACGATGACGCCGGCCTTCTCGATCTTGGCCTTGATATCCTTCATGAATGGCGAATTCGCGAGGCGCGCGGCGCGATCATGGCTGCGCACGAGGCCCGGCATCAGAGTGGCACCGAAGGCACGCACCTTTCCGCTGGCGTAATCAAGCGGGAAGGACGAAATGTCGAGTTGGCCGTTGACCATGGCGTTCCACTGGTCGTTGGGCTTGAATAGCGAGGCGCCCGGATAGACTTGGATCTCGAGGCCGACATTGGCGGCCTTGGCTTCCTTGGCGATGATCTGCACCATCTCATCACGCGGATCACCTTTGCCGCCCGGGAATTGGTGAGAGGCTTTCAGCGTCACTTGCGCTTGAGCCGGCGCCAACAGCAGGATGGCCGCCGTCGCCGTAGCGAACAATACTATCGATACATTCTTCATCTTATGTTTCCTCCTCCATATGATCTCTTCTGGCGCGGCCGATATACCGCTGCATCTGTTCGGCCGAACGATAGCCAAAATCGCTCACAGCATCAAAGCCCCTCGCTTCTATAACTGCATGCAACCGTTATATTATTCGGGGTATGGGCAGCGTCGATCGATGACCGTATGACGACGTGACCGTGGGATCAACAAGCGTTTTCTAAAGGTCTTGAACCATCAAGCGTGCCTTTCTCGTCGGCACCTATCAGTCGAGGACAGCCAGCGACATCCGCCGCCAGAATAGCCGTTAGTCGCCGCGCCAGACGCACACCCCCGGCTCGGGAAATTGAATGCCTGTACACCAATATAATGCCTGTAGACCAATATAATGAGCGGAAACGAAATCCCGATCCGGGTGGTCTCAACTGGCCCGCGCCTGTGGTGCAAGCCGACCAGCGAAGCTGGTGTCTTCCTCCACAGCGTTCTACGCCTCGTCCGCCTCCTGACGAGATCCCGCTAGCGGGCACGGCGTTGGGTCGAGTGCCGCGATGCCCGGGCGCCGCGGTAACAATCTGCGTGCGGTTCTTATGTGCGTTAGAGGGCCGCGTGGCCATCGAGGTGCCGCTGCTACCGGCCTCAATGGACGTAGTGCAGGTAGTTCGGATTGAACAAAGCCGCGGTCTTCAGGGCATCGAGGTCGTTGACCGTGAGCACGCGTTCGCGAAGTACGATCAGGCCGGCGGCGCGCAGTTCCTGCAGCGTCCGGTTGAGATGCACGGCCGAGAGCCCGGTGGCGTCGGCAAGATCCATCTGGGTGATCGGAAAGGCGCAGCTGTTGCCGTCGACAAGGCCGACCGGCCGCAGCCGCTCGATGATCTCGCACAACAAGTGCGCAACCCGCTCAAGCGCCACCCGCCGGCCCATGTTGACCGCCCATTCGCGCCGGATCGCATTGCCCGCCAGCGATTCACACCACAGCGCTTCCGCGAGCGTCTTGTCGCTCGCCATCAGCTGTTCGAATTGCGGACGCTCGAGCTCGGAATAGACCACCGGAGTCAAGGTCCCGATCGAGTGGTCCATCTCGGAAAGCAAGTAGATCATCGTATCGCAGGCATCGCCCGGCAGAACGAAATTCACGATCTGCCGCCGTCCATCCTCCAGCGTCTTGTAGCGGGCGAGCCAGCCCGACAGGATGAATCGAACCCGGTCCGGGATGTCGCCTTCGCAGATCAGGTCCTGCCCGGTGCCGGCACGCAGCACCCGCTCGCGAATCGCCTTGTCGAGCGCAGCGGTCCCGCACTCGGACAAATGGCGGAACGCGCTTAACCGGCGAAGCACCGGCTGAATCTGGCTACCCTCGTGCCTGGCCGAGTTCATCAACCATCCATCGCCGGAGTGTGCACAATGCGGCGGCTCAAGGGGATCGTGGTCGTGTAATGGACTCCCAGTGGATTGAACGTCAGGTTCGTCCTCCCCTTGAACTCGAAGGCGAGCGTCCGTTCCAGCAATTCCGTGCCAAATCCCTTTCGCCGAGGCGCGGTGACGGTAGGGCCGCCGCGTTCACGCCAGTCGAAGATCAGCTGCGGGGGGATGCCGGTCTCGTCGATCCGCCAGCTGATTTCGATCCGGCCCGAAGGCTCTCTCAGAGCGCCATATTTGAGCGCGTTGGTCGCAAGCTCATGGACCGCCAGCGCGAAGGTCTCGGCGGGCTTCGGCTGAAGGCGCACGTTCGGACCCGAAATGCGCACCTGCTCGCCCTCCCGCGCGTTGTAGGCAAGCAGCTCCTCCACGATGAGATATTCGAGGTCGACGCCGCCGTCCGGATCGCGCGTCACCATGGCCTGGGTGCGGGCGAATGCGTTCAGCCTGCCGTCGAGATGGGCGGCAAAGTCCTCGACGGTCGGGCTGGTTTGGGCGGTACGCCGCGCGATCGAACGGACAACTCCGAGCGTGTTGCGGACGCGATGCTGCAGCTCCGACAGCAGCAACCGCTGCCGCTCCTCGGCGCGAATGACCGCGGTCACATCGACGAAGGTGATGACCACACCGGCAATGAAGTTCTCGATGCTGCGATACGGCAGGATACGGACGATGTAGCGCGTGCCGCTGTCCGACGCGGTGAGCTCGCGTTCGGCGCTCGCCAATGTCCGCAGGACGCGACGGACGTCGTCGTAAAGCTCCTCGATCGGGATCTTGGACTTGATGTGCGCGATCGGCCTTCCGATGTCCGTCTCCAGGACGTGCAGCACCTGGGTGATCGCCGGCGTGAAATTCATCACGCGCATGTCGTTGTCCAGGAACAAGGTTGCGATCTGCGTGCTTTCGAGGAAATTCCTCAGATCGCTGGTCGCGCGAGTCAGTTCCTGCACGCGATGCGCCAGTTCGCCGTTGACCGTGGTCAATTCCTCGTTGACCGACTGCAGCTCCTCGCGCGAGGTTTCCAGTTCCTCGTTGGCCGATTGCAGCTCCTCGTTGAGCGACTGGTATTCTTCGTTGGAGGATTTCAGTTCCTCATTCGTGCTTTCAAGCTCCTCGATGGTCGCCTGCAGCCGCTCGCGGGTGGCCCGCAGTTCGCTCTCGATCCGTTCGACGTGCTCGCTGCGCACCAATTCATTGGCGTCGCCACTCTGGTTGTCGGCGGTGCGCGCCGACCCGTCTCTGAACAAGACGACGAAATTGCGTTGCCCGTTCGGTCCCTCGGGAATGGGCTCGACCGTGATATCGACCAGAAGCCGGTCGCCCTGGAGACCGAGCGAAACCTGTCCGGCATGGGCGGTCTCGTTGATCTCGGCCGCGCGGCCGAGCGCGGTGCGCAGCTCGAGCCGGAGATCACGATGAACGAGCTGCAGGAGATCGAGCGTCGCTGCGCCGGCCGTCGGGTCGATAAAGCGCCCGGTGCGCCCGGAGAAATGCAGGACGTGGAATCTCTCGTCGGTGATGACATAGGCCGGCGCGTATCGCTCGGCGATGCGCTGGGCCCGACGCTCGAGTCCGACATCCGGCGCGAAGGCATGAACCGGCGGCACCTCGACCGGGGGTCGGCCCGAGGCGGTCGCAATCGGGAATTCCGGCGGCAGCCGCGTGCCGCTATCCACTTTTCGGAAGATGCGGGCGCGACGATCCACCGGCGCGAAGAGTTTTTGATGCCGCGTAACGTTTTCGGAATTGCCGAGGAACAGGAAGCGGTCCGGCAGCAGCGCGAAATGAAACAGCGGAATCACCCGGTCCTGCAGTTCCGAATTCAGATAGATCAGGAGATTGCGACAGGACACCAGGTCGAGCTTGGAGAAGGGCGCGTCCTTGATCACGTTGTGCTGGGAGAAGATACACATCTCCCGCAGCTCCTTGACCACGCAGTACGTGTCGCCCTCGCGTACGAACCAGCGCGCCAGCCGCTCGGGGGACATCTCGCTCTCGACGTTGGTGCGGTAGCGGCCGACCCGGGCCGTGGCCAGCGCCGGGCCGTCGATATCGGTCGCGAAGATCTGAACCTGAGGCGCCGTGTCCATCCTCGCCATGTGTTCGCGCAACAGAATGCCGATCGAGTATACCTCCTCGCCGGTCGCGCAGCCGAGAACCCAGACGCGCACCTGCTGTCCGGCCGTCTTGTTTTCGAAGATCTTCGGGATGACCAGGGTCTCGAGCAATTCGAACTCGCACTTGTCGCGGAAAAACTCGGTCACCCCGATCAACAGATCGTTGAACAGATGCTGGGCCTCGTCCTTTTCCTTGCGCAGGAAATCGACATAGGCCGCAATGTCGTCGATCTGCAACACCTGCATGCGTCGCTGCACGCGACGAAGGAAGGTGTTCTGCTTGTAGCCGTGAAAATCATTGCCGGTCTTGTGTCGGAGTATGTCCGCAATCTTCGTCAACGAGGGAGAAGCCGCGGCCAGCACCTCGTCGAAGCCCTGCTTGTCCTCAAGCCGCCGCAGATGCCGCGCGTGAACCTGGATATGTTCCGCGATCTCCTCCGCCGCGAGGACGAAATCGGCAATCGCGGCGGCATTATTGCCTTCGACGAAAGGGTCTGAAGCGTCGCTCAGCAGGCGCTCCGCGATGGCGAGGCCGCCATGGTCCTTGAGCGTGGCGACCCCCAGGGTGCCGTCTGTGCCCGTTCCGGCCAGAACGACCCCGATGGATTGCTCCGATCGGTGTTCGGCAAGCGAGACGAGAAAGCTGTCGATGGTCGCTCGCGCGCCGGGCGCCTGTTCGGCGTTTCGGACCGCAAACTGGTTGCCCTGCACGGTCGTGATCCTGCCCGCCGGGCAAAGGTAGATGGTGTTGCCCTCGATGAGCGCGCCATCGCCTGCCTCCGACAGCCTGGCGCCCTCCAGGCGCCGCAGCCTGTCGCGAATCCAGTCGTCGCTGAATGCCTCGCGCTGCTGAAGCACAAGCACGAGCGCCTGGTCCGGCGCGAGCGCAAGCCTGGAGAAGAACCGCTCGATGCTGTCCATCGCGGCGGCGGAGGCGCCGACCCCGACGATCAGCGGAGCTCGTCGGTGCCGGCTTTCTCCTGCCGCCTGCGATCCCCCATTATCATTGCTCATACGCAGAATGACTTCCGTCGCTCATAAAGATTCTGTCCAGATTTGCTGATCTACCTTAGCCGAACCGTCTGACCGGCAAAATAGCCGTTCGCCTGGAAGCCGGCGCGCCTCCAGGCACGCCTTTGACGGTGCAACGGCGCACCCCCAGGCAGGATCATCCGCGGAAGTGGCCCCCCGGGTCAGCGGGGGTAGCTGCGGGCGACGACCCGGTGCAGGGCAAGATCACGGCGCCTCGGACTACCCGGCCTGAGTTCGCCCTTCGAGGTAAGCGATCCGGCGCTCGATCAGGTTGCGGTGGCGCTCCCATTCGATCAGTGTCTGCCTGAGCAAAGCCGCGAGACGCTCGGCTTGCTCGGCATCGCGCTCCGAGTCATGCACGATCGTCAGGAGAGCCTTCTGGTTCCGCAAGCGGGTCCGGCCGTTTTCGAGGTCGGCTTCGGCCTTCGCCAGCATCCGCTTCTCGGCCTCGATCTGAGCAGGCCGTTCCGCCGAGGTGGGTGGCACTGCCGTCATCGACCACCTCCATCGGGGCTTTGGTCGTTGCGGATCAAGTGAGTCAATTACGGCGCGGCGAATAAGGTCCGCATAACGTCGGTATTCAGCCGCTCTCGCGTCATACATTTGCGCGACGGCAGCCCGGCCGCTTTGGCGGCCGCCCTCCGCCATGCGGTGGACGAGTTCGGCGCGCTCTTCGATGATGCGCAAAGCGACGCGCAACGCTTCGTCCACCCGGCTTTCCTCATGCCGGGCCAGGGCGTCGGCGGTATAGGCGTGGCCAGCCTGGCAACGAAATCGCAACGGGCGGTCGCCTCTGATATTGGACAACACGCCGCCGCAGCCCGGACAAGTCAATGCGGTAGCATCAGCGATGTTTGTCAGGTTCTCCTTGTCGATTCCCTCGCCCGCTGCAATCGCCACCTCAAGTGCCAGTTCGGGTGAGACAGGAAGCGCCGCACCGGGCCGTTCCCGGACCAGGTCGGACAGCACGTCGCCGAGAAGCGCACCCGGAACGCAGAGATCGACCGTGGTTGCCTCCAGCGCCCGGGAGGGCATCTCGTTGACAATTGCATCCGCAGGATCCTGTACCAGCGCCACGCCGCCGCGGCGCTTGATGGCATTCAGGCCCGCTGCTCCGTCGCACAGATTGCCGCTGAGCACCACGCCAATCACGCGGGGGCCATAGTGCAGGGCGGCCGAGCGGAACAGGGGATCGATTGCCGGCCTCGCCATATTTTCGCGCGGGCCCCGGCCAAGGACGATATGGCCGTCGAACACGAGGAGATGATGATCGGGCGCGCCGACATAGACGTGCCCGCTTTGGATCGGCATGCCGTTTTCGGCCTGGCGGACCGGCAACTTGCTGGCCGCGCTGGCGACCGTGGAAAGGATGCCGATGCCACCGGAGGGGATATGCAGAACGGCCAGAATAGCCGCCGGCAGGTCAGCCGGCAGGCGGCTCAATATCTCCTTTAGCGGGTCAGTCGCGCCGGAGGAGCCTCCGATCACGACAATATCTCGGTTGCTCATGGAACCCAATGATGCCGAACGGGTTCTGGCACAAGACACGTCGCGCGCTTAGGTTCCTCGATCCCGGCGATAGATAGTTGCAGGCCAATGTCTCTATTTCAGCTAGCTGCATTTGCGGCAGGATTAGGTGCATTTGCGGTACCGGCTCCGCTCGCCGGGCGGCGGGTTCTGGTCGTCGAAGACGAATATTTTCTGGCCGACGACATCAGTCGCGAGCTGAATCTGGTTGGTGCGCAAATCCTCGGACCCGTCAACCAGATCGACGAAGCCAGCACGCTTCTGGAAAGCGGAGAGCGGGTCGACGCGGCCGTGCTCGATGTAAACGTCGCGAGCGAAATGGTCTTCCCATTGGCCCGTGCACTGCGGTCCCGAAATGTTCCCTTTCTGTTCACTACGGGTTATGACAGGAACGTTGTCGCGCCCGAATTTGACGACGTGGTGCTCCTCTCTAAGCCTCTGGACATCGCTGCTTTGGTCCGCGAGCTGAGCGACCTTCTGCAAAAGCGGTAACTCGTGTCGCGACTTGGCGACGTTGACCTCCATCAAAATGGGAAAGCTGCGGCGTGGCTTTGTCTTTTGTCTATGGCGCCGCCAATCAACCTTCCTGTCCTTGAAGATCGCCTTGAACACCTAGCCGGGCGAGACCCTTTGTTCGGGCATGCCGACTTCGTTCGGCTATTCGGAACCAATGACGCGACGCTCGGACGTCTTGAAACCTTCGCCAAAGGACACGATTGCCTGACCAGCTGGTCAAGGGCAGGGCTCAGCTTTGAGAAGAGGTTGTGCGAGCAGGCACTCAAAGCCGCCAACCAGACAAGCTGACAGCAAGCCGGTCGAGCCCTGGACGCGATCACCGCCACATCGTCGGCGCGGCGCTGAGGACCTTTTGGCCCGCTTGCTTGAGAGCGTCAGCTGGGGTCTCGCCCTTGCCGGTCTCTTCCAGCATTTTCGAAGCGACGTGCGTTGCAGCGCCCGTTTCGTTCTGGGAGGCCCCCTCGCGCATTTCGTTCACAAGGGCGCGCAGCAGAGCGGTGATGTCGGCATCAAGCATGGGAGTTCCCCTCCGACTTGCCCTCGACAAAATGCCAAGCATCTCGTCGTGCCCGAAATCAGGTATGTTAAGAATCTTGGGAGAATCCCGCAGGAGAACCAACGTAAGGCAGCGCCTTGCTTGCGAGCTGTGGGCGGCTGTCCAATCAGGTTCGGTCCGCTGCCGAATTCAGTTGAGCCTGGAGGTCGGACAGAAAATCCGCCAGCCCATGATCCACATTCGACTCGTTGCGAGGCGTCACCATGGTAATGCCCCACTTCGCCAGGACGGCCTCCTGCACGGGATTGTGCGACGGCATGAAGATGAAGGACTTCGGGCGGTCGTGCCTGTGGTCGGACTCCTCCCACATCTGCCAGATGCGATGCATCAACAGCCGGATGTTCGGATCCGACATGCTGTATCCGATGAAAAGGATGGTGTTGGCCAGCGCATCCGCACGAAACCTGACGTCCAGCGGTGAATTGAATGACAGTCGGTTCAGGAAGTCGGTCTCGGTCAGAACAAGCGAGACATCGTCGTCAAAGTCGCCATGATATTTGATGATGTGGGTGACGCCCGCCGGAGCTCCGGCGATCTCCCTGGCGTTGCCGATCTTGGCATACGGCTTACCATACACCTCGAATGCGATCTCCAGATTCCGATCGTAATTGGTGGTGTAGATAACCGGAAAGTCGAGCTCGACGATAAGCCTGTGGAGCCGCGACGCGGCAACACGGTCCGGCGCGACTTTCCAGTTTCTGTCAAGCCAGCTGCGCAGAGGCCCGATGCCGCCCCTTTTAAGGCGGTAGTACTCGGCCAGCATCTGGTAGCCATCGTGCATCCCGACGATCACGCTGCTTTCAAGCCCGAGCTCTCCGAGCAAGTGATCGATGAGAGTTTGCCAGGACGGCAGCCCAACGGCCATCGATACGCCGGCGCCGACGAACAGAATTGCGTGCTTGCGCCGCATCGCGGCTGCGAGCATTTCGTGCGGCGACGCTGCGCGCTCCAGGCCCGTTTGCGTGACGTTCATGCCTGTTGAATGACCGAAACAAGGCTCGGTTCCTAACAGAGTCCTTTGGAGGACCAGCATGTGCAGAGTTTGGGCGCATCGCGGTGTGATCGGGCGCTCACTTGCAGGCGGGCGCGCAGAGGTGGTCCTCGAACGAAACGACCTGCTTCACTAAAGTATGTTAGTGCCGCCGGCGCGCTGCTCCCGCACTCTTGAATCGACCAACGCGATCCTGACAGGCGGGGACAGGAATGAAGTTCGGCGGCAGTTCGGATCAGAGTCTTCTGACTCTTTACGAGAATGTGCGGCAGCAGCTCGCTGCAGACCTCAAGAACAGCAATGGACGTTATCGGCTGCTTGGGGAACACGCGAAGCAATACGCGCAGGAACTGCGTGACGAGATGGTTCGGCGCGGCCTTCGCTTCGAACCGATCGAATGGCCCTAGGGCGCGATGGGCCTCCGCAATCGGCAACCCCCGATCAATCGTCCGGGGCGGATCTCAACGTAGATCAAGTCGGTGCGGAGGGTCGTTAACTCCCGCTGACTAGCCTCGGCGAGCCGTGAACAGTCCTCATCCGCAGGCGGGACGAGTTGTGACTAAGATGGAAGCGCTCATCGATTTTCTCGATATCGATTCCCGTTCGCGCCGGATCGCGACGGAAATCTGGCCACTGATCGAGCCACGAATGGGCGACCTGATCGACGCGTTTTACGCCGGCGTCGGTCCGTTCACCGTCGAGCCGGAACGGACGGCGCAGACGGTCGAGCACCTCAAGACAACGCACACCCGGCACTGGAAGAACCTGTTCGAAAGCCGTTTCGACGAGGACTATTTCCGCAGTGCATCCCTGATCGGGATCCAACACTACGAGATGGGTCTCCATTCGAAGTGGCACGTCGTCGGCTATGCCAGGATGAAGAATGAGCTTTCGGCCGAGCTCTTTCGCGCGCGTCTGCCGCGCAATTCGAAAGCGCAAGCGATAACAACGCTCAACAAGTACCTGGCGCTGGACATGGCGATTTCGCTGTCATCCTACACTTGTATCCTGATCGAGTAGCGAAGCTGACGGCTGTGTGCGCCGCATCAACTCAGCGAACCCAGCCGTTTGAGCTCGGCCACATCGTGGACCTTCAGCACGCCATTCGACATTTCGACCACGCGGCGATCCCGAAAGACGCCGAGAACACGGCTGACATGAACAGCCGTCAGCCCGACCGCGTCGGCGACGTGCTGCTGGCGCAAGGGGAAGGGATACTGCTGTTCGCGGATGACATTGCGGGCCGCGATTCGCTCCGTCAGGTTCAGCAGCAGGAATGCGATGCGCTCCTCCGCAGAATACTGACCGAGGGCGGCGATCATCTCATCGCCGCATCTCGCCTCGCTCGAGCAGGTCTCGGCCAGCGCCATGACGATGGTCGGGTCGGCCGCAAGGCGGGATTGGACCTCCGTGCGCCGCATCGTGCTGATCTGGACATCGGTCAACGCCTTGACGGAGAAATGAAAGCGCTCCTCGAATACCGAAGCCACCGAGAAAAGGTCGCCGGGCAGCAGAAAACCGAGGATTTGCCGGCGTCCGTCCGCCAATTGCAGGAACCGAAAACCCCAGCCGTTGCACAGCACGAAAAGATCCGGCGATGCCTGGTTGCGCGCGACGATCTGCCTGCCGGCCGGAACGACACGATGATGTTGCCAGCCGCCGGCTGCGCCGGAAGCGATCGCACCAGTCCTCCCCAATACCGCGTCGCAAAAGCCCACGCCGTAGCGGGGGCACGATGCGCAGGGCGAAATGTTCTTCATAGTTCTCTTTGCCCGCCACCCCTGACGCCCGCGCCGCTGCGGCGTCACTCCCAAGCCCCTTGATCCAGGTTAACAACCTGCATCAACCCTTGGCGATGCGATGTTAACTGGAAATGAGAAGAATTCGCAGGTGCAGGATATGTGCGTAACTCTCGCAGGTAGTCAACGAATTTTGGTTCTCTGATTTCTTCTTTCATCCCCCAAATTGCTTGCCAAGGTGAAGAAAAATGTCCTCGACCATAGCTGCCGGCGCAGAGTCGGACCGTTACGGGCACGATCGCGAAGTCCGGCTGCATTTCATGGGCATCGAGCCCCGGACCGGTGAAGTGTTGCGCGAGTTCTGGAAGATCGTCGAGCCGAAGCTTCCGGGCATTCTCGAAGGTTTTTACGATCACGTAACCGGGGAGCCTTCCCTCGCGCGTCTGATTGGCAATGACATGCCACGGCTGAAAAAGGCACAAGGCGCGCATTGGGCGCGCTTGTTCAACGGCCGCTTCGACCACGAGTACATGCAGGGGGTCCGCTCGATCGGCCTCGTGCACAACAAGATCGGCCTGGAGCCGCGCTGGTACATCGGCGGCTACAATTTCGTGCTCGGCCGTTTGGTCGAGCTTGCGATCGCCAATTGTCGTTGGCGACCGCAGCGCCTCTCCGAGACGATAGTCGCGGTCAATCGCGCCGTCATGCTGGACATGGACCTCGCGATTTCGGTCTACCAGGAGGCGATGCTGGCGGAGCGGCAGAGACGGCAGGAGAAGGTCAGCACGGCGATCGTCGAGTTCGACGGCCAGATGAAGGCAGGACTGGCAACCGTCAGCGAGAGCGCGACCAACATGCAGGGCGCGGCCAACACGCTCGCGGCAAGCGCCGAGCAATCCACGCAGCAGTCGGCGACGGTGGCCTCGGCCTCCGAGGAGGCATCGACCAACGTGCAGGCTATCGCGGCCGCCACCGAAGAACTCAGCACTTCAATCAGAGAGATCGGCCGTCAGGTGTCGGAATCGACGAGGATTACCGGAATCGCGGTCGACCAGGCGGCGCGATCCGGCGATGCCATTCAGGAGCTCGCAAAGGCCGCGCAGCGGATCGGCGACGTCATCGAATTGATCAACACCATCGCGGCGCAGACCAACCTCCTTGCGCTCAATGCGACGATCGAAGCGGCGCGCGCTGGCGAAGCCGGCCGCGGCTTTGCCGTGGTGGCATCCGAGGTCAAGGCGCTGGCGGAGCAGACCGCAAAGGCAACCGGCGAAATCGGCGAGCAGATCGGCTCCATCCAGGACGCGACGACACGGTCGGTTACGGCGGTGCACGAGATCGGGACCACGATCGCGAAGGTCAACGAGATCGCCACCGCGATCGCGGCAGCCGTCGAGCAGCAGGGGGTGGCGACGACGGAGATCGCGCGCAACATCCAGGACGCGGCTGAGGGCACGCAGCAGGTCTCCTGCAACATCACGGGGGTCAGCCAGGCCGCCTCGGAAACCGGGCAGACGGCCGCGCGCCTTCTCGGCACGGCCGACGAGCTCGCGCAGCAATCCGTCGCGCTGCGCGCGCGCGCCGAGGAGTTCTTTGCTGCGATCAGGGTGGCGTGACGCGCGCCGCTTCAGGTTCTGGCGTCAAGCACGGCTCTGGCCGCGTCGACATAGTCCCGCCAATGGGCGTCGGCGCAACGATCAGGCCGTCGCATGCCCTGATGGTCGCGGACGTGGGCTGCTGCGATGATCCTCGCGATGCTCTCCTCGGCAACCGTGGCCTCCTGGATATCCACAGTGGGGCCGGCCGACGATGTATGCGCGGCAGCGGGACCGGCAACCAGTGCCGCGAGACCGGCAAGCAGAGTACGGCGTGACGTCCTCATTCCTCCATCCTTTCATTCTCCTGTCGCGACAGGTCGCAGGCGCCGCAGAGCGCCGGTCTCACCGGTCGCACTGCACGCGCCGGCCCCTGTTCCTGCTGGCCGCGCCGGCTCCTGAACCGGACCTGGACTCGCTTGACCGCAGGTGGCGTCCACGTGCCTTCACCGGGCGGAGGATAGACGGTGGTTCCGTCTTCGGCCAGTACAGTCGCATCAAAAGATCGATGGGACCGCTCGGCGCCGGCAGCCAGTTCGTCTCCTTGTCCTTGCCCGGCGATTTGTTCTGGATGCAGATCGTCAGCGAGCCGTCCGGATTCTTTTTCATGTCCGTCAGCATCGGCGAGTTGATCAGGTAGCGGTCGATCGGGTTCTTGATCAGGAGCTGGGTCTTGCCGTCGTACATGGTGACCGACCAGAACACATTCACCGGCGGCGCTGGCCGGCCGCCAAGGTCAGCGTGTAGTCATGTTTGCCGCCGTCGAGCGGCTTGCCGTCGCCGTCGCTGCATGGCTTGGTCCCTTATTGGGCGGAGAATGCCTGATCCGACAGCGGAACAAGACGTTCATGCAGGTCAACGGCGATCATCTGGTGGCGTGGACAAAATGGCGCAACTCATGACAGCATGCAGGCGGGTGTCGTATCCGCGACCGCCCGCGTGGAGGACGGCGTGCCGGGTGTTGTTGGAAGCGAAATGGCCGCCGCCCGTCGATCGATCCTCGCGGCAGGGCTCGTCATGGCGATGTGCCCGACGGCAGGTGCCTTCGGCGCAGATCCCGACGAGGACGGCGCCGGGAAGTCTTCTTTCCCGAACCTGTATCTCGACCTCCGAACCAGCTATTCGCAGGTGCCCGCGGGAACGCTGGCCTTCGGCTTCGGCCGTCCGATACTGTTCAACGCCCTGCAAACGCTCGCGACAACCAGTGGGGTGGCCCTTCCGACCGGCCTGCCGGCGACAAAGACTCTCAACGTCGATTTTCCGTTCACGGTCGACGTCACCGATGCCGTCTCGCTGTATGGCGGGGTTTCCGGCAGTTCGACCGAGTTTGGAAGCAGCGGCTGGTCGTCGTTTCAGGTCACGAGCTGGAATATCGGTTTTCAGGCGGATCTCTACCAGCAGAACGGCGGGATCTTTCCGACCGTGACACTGCAATCGACGCTCACCCAGTCGATCCCCAACGGGCCGCTGACCACGACTTCGTTCAACAACATCATCGAGTTCGACTACGCCCTCGACGAGGACGAAACCCGAGGCTTGCTCGCGGGCGCTCAATTCACGCATGCGAATGTCGGCAGTCCGCTGGTAAGAATCAACCCGAACACGATCGGCTATGTCGGCGGCTACTATCAATGGCCGAATAACTGGAAGTTCACGGGCCGCGTCGGCGTGCAGTCCTTTGAAGGCGCGCAGCTTCTCAACCTCACGCCGATCCGGCCGTTCACCCAGCCCGTCGTCCGGCTCGATCTCGATCGCATGGACGACAACGACAATCGCCTGTTCGGGGTGACCGCGGAGATCATGTGGTTGCCGAAACCGGCCTATCAGTTGACGGTCAGAACACCGCTTTATGCGGTTCGCAACTAACCTGCCTGTCTCGCGCCAGCGGCGTCGTCATGCGCCGTGCGTCGAGAAGGTGCTGCGGCCAGTCAGATGCTTGGCGTGCCATTTCGGGCCGGGTCCGCGCATATAGTGAAGCTCGGGCCGATAGGTATCGCAGGCCATATGGATCAGCCGGAGGCATTTCATCTTCACTGCCGCCAGGGCCGGGCGAAGCGGAATTGATGATGGATGAGTGAGTGACATGGCCCCCTCAATGCGGCTTGCCGAGCACGGAGGCGAACGGCACGACAAGAATTAATTCGCCGAGGTCATCGGCGACGAACAGGCACCAGTCGCGCCAGTCTTCCTTGCCGGGTTTCATGACGAGCGAGCGTACGAGGGAGCTGGCGTGGTCGCGCAGTTCGGCGAGATCGGCAATCGCGGTGCTGCGCGGGTCGATGAACTCGCCCTGGGCGTTGCTGCAACGAAAATGAACCTGCGTCATGTTCCGTCTCCTGCGGTGAGCGAGCTTGATCCCGGTATCGTTAGCAGCGCGCGTCCTGCTGCGAAATTCGGATGGTTCACTTAAGGACAGCTACGGGGTTGGTCAGCGACGCCGATCACATCGCGCCTGGCCGCGGAACTTGTTGCGGAACCCCTGAAGTTCCCGCTGCGATCAAACCCAAGGCGCCTGTCGGCGACTGCCTTTATGACGACAAAGGGCCGGGCCTGTCGTACGCCGAGCAGCGCGACGAGCCGCTCGGCTGATGAGCGATAGGGTGTGATTCTGCCGCCGCAGTCCTTCCTGAGGCCGTGCTGCTCGGCCTCTTCTTCGCGAAGCCCGCCCCTACTCGCCGCGCGCCCGCACCAGCCGCAAGAGTTCCTCGCCATAGTGCTCCAGCTTCTTGTCGCCGATTCCCGGTACGTTCCGTAGCTCGTCGAGCGTCGTTGGCCACGCGCGCACGATGCCGTCGATGGTGGAATCGTGCAGCACCACATAGGCTGGCACGCCGCGTTGACGCGCCACTTCCGAGCGCCACGCCCGTAGTCGTGCGCGGAGCTCGGGGTCGATATCGCCCTGCGGAGGCGCGGGCGCAGGCGCGAGATCGCCGCGGCGCGATTTGGTCCGGCTGGCGCGTATGCGCGCATGCGGTGCTTCCTCGCGCAACCAGACCTCGGTCTCGCCGCGCAGCACGCCGCGCGCGGAGTCGGTCAGCTTCAGCGCGCCAAAAGCCTCGCTGTCGCTGCGCAAATGCCCCATAGCCGCCAATTGCCGCAGCACCACGCGCCATTGCTTCTCGTTGAGCTCGCGCCCGACACCGAACACGGACAGCTTGTCGTGCCCGAACTGCGTGACGCGCTCCGTCAACCGACCTACCAGAACGTCGATCAGGTGCATGGCGCCGAAGCGCTGCCCGGTGCGATAGACGCAGGACAGGAGCTTTTGCGCCAGAATCTTGCCGTCGCGCATCTGCGGCGGCGTGAGGCAGTTGTCACAGTTGCCGCACTTGTCCGTCTTCAACGTCTCGCCGAAATAGGCGAGCAGTCGTTTGCGCCGGCAGGTAGCCGTCTCGGCAAAGCCGACCAGCGCATCGAGCTTGCCGATGGACACGCGCTTGAACGCGTCGGACGCGGCGGATTCATCGATCATGCGGCGCTGCTGCACGATGTCGGAGAGGCCGTAGGCCATCCAGGCGCTCGAGGGGCTGCCGTCGCGCCCCGCCCGGCCGGTCTCCTGGTAATAGGCCTCGATGCTCCTGGGCAAATCGAGATGCGCGACAAAGCGGACGTCCGGCTTGTCGATGCCCATGCCGAAGGCGATGGTGGCGACAATGAGGATGCCGTCCTCGTTGAGGAAGCGATCCTGGTTCCGCGCGCGCACGCTCGCCTCCAGGCCCGCGTGATAAGGCAGGGCGGGAATGCCGGCGTCGTCGAGCGCTCGAGCGACCTCTTCCACGCGGTTGCGGCTCAAGCAATAGACGATCCCGGCGTCACCCGAATGGCGCTCGCGGATGAATTCCTTGAGTTGCGCCACCGGATTGCGCTTGTCGACGATCTCGTAGCGGATGTTCGGCCGGTCGAAGCTCGACACGAATTGCGGCGCGCCCGAGAGCGACAGGCGCTCGACGATCTCCTTGCGAGTCAGTTCGTCGGCGGTCGCGGTGAGCGCGATGCGCGGGACATCGGGAAAGCGTTCGACGATTACCGAAAGCGCAACATATTCGGGGCGGAAGTCGTGGCCCCATTGCGACACGCAATGCGCCTCGTCGATGGCAAACAGGGCGATCCTGGCCTGCGCCAGCAGCGATAGGCACCGCGGTGTCACCAGCCGCTCGGGCGCGACATAGAGCAGTTCGAGGTCACCCGCCATCAGGCGCCGCTCCACCTCGGAGGCCTCCTGCGCCGACAGCGTCGAGTTCAGCACCGCCGCGTTGACGCCGGACTCGGTCAGGCCCGCGACCTGGTCGCGCATCAGGGCGATCAGCGGCGAGACGACGATGCCGCAGCCCGCACGCAGCAGCGCCGGCAACTGATAGCATAGCGACTTGCCGCCGCCGGTCGGCATCAGCACCAGGCAATTGCCGCCTGCCGTGACGTGACGGACGATCTGTTCCTGCGCGCCGCGAAAACCGGGCAGCCCGAACACCGAATGCAGCACGGAAAGGGCATCGCGCTCACGCGCGGCGTCGAAGGCTTGAGTGCTGGAGGAAGGTGGCATCGGCTTGTCCGACCGGAGCTGGGCAGCAAAAACTCCCCGGCCAGTCGCACGCCGGCGCGGTCGTGACAAGCCTGTTAGCGGCTGAATGGCTATGCGCCGATGCGGCGCAGCGCTTCGGCCACCGTTACGATCGGCATGTTGTGCCGGGCTGCTCTTTCCAGCGCATGGCGCAGGAAGGCCGGCGAGCAGCCGAAGGGGCTCGGGCGATTGGTCACGTCGTGGCTGTAGAAGATCAGCCAGCCGTTGCTTGTGACAGCCTGGTCGAAGGCGCGGTCGATATCGTCCGGCGTGGCATCGTGCTCGATCAGCGGGATCGCGTGAAGGAATTGCAGGTCGATGACGCCGCGGTTGACACCGGGCTGGATGCCGCGCGAGGAGCGAAAGGTCTTCGTAAGCTGGATTTTTCGCGGCAGGGAGGCGAAGCCGAAGGGGTAGGCGAAGTTCTCCAGCCGGATCGAGGGATCAAGCCTGTTGAAATAGTCGCGGTTCTTCTCGATCTCCGCGGCCAGGCCGGCCTCGTCCAGTTCGCCCGCGCGCCGGTGCGAATAGGTGTGGCAGGCGATTTCGTGGCCGCCGTGGTGAAGCGCCAGGATGGCCTCGCGGCTGATCCCGAGCCAGTGGTCGGACGGTTGGTCGACCAGCGAGCCGGCGAGGTAGAACGTGCCGCGCCCGCCAAAAGCCTCCAGCAGCGGCGCGCCGGTTTCGGCCGCGCTGTCCGGCGCGTCGTCAAAGGTGAAGCTGACCATCGGCCCAAGGTCCGGCAGGCGCAGCGGCGTTGACGCGAGATGGCGTGCCAGCCGGTTGCTGACGCGACCTTTGATTTCCGACCAGACCGAACGCATTCCATTCACTTTCGAGAACCGGGGTGGACGGCTCAGCACCAGCGGCAATTCAAGTCACCGAACCATTTGCGATTGCGGTCAGGCAAGCACCGTTCGGCACTATCCTAAACGGGAACCCGCCGCCTCGACGCTGGACGGCCTTCATCGCGCGGGCAGCGCAGCAACGGCGCCCTCGGCGAGGTCATCGAGCCAGTTCCTGAAAAGGACGGCGGCGGCGGTCCCGGCCGCAATATCGGAACGAAGAGTGAGCGCCGGCAGGTCGGCCGCGAGCGCCGGATGGCGCTGGTGCCTCGCCCGCTTCTCGAAGCGCGCGAGCCTGTCCTCCGTCGCCGCGTCGAAATAGCTCGCCGGCACGGCCGGATAGGCGTCGCGCTCGCGCGAAAGAAAACGGCCGACGTCGCGCAGATATTCGCGCTGCAAAGACAGCGCGTCGTATTCGGGGTGGCCCTGGAAAAACACAAAGCGGCTTGAGAACTGCCGCACGAAGATGTCGACGCCGGCGTCCTTCGACCGCGTCACCACCTGATAGCCGCGCGCGAGCAGGTCGCTTTCCGTGACTTCGTTGAGCCGCGAGTGCGGCACTTTCAGCGTCCCGGGCGCATAGCTGATCAGCGGGTCGTGCGACACCCGTTCGCAGCCGTAGATGCCGGAACACTTGCTTTGAAGCCGACGTCGCTCGATGCCGTCCAGATGCAGCACTGCCGCGTGCGCGGCCAGGCACGACCAGATCGTCGAACGCGTGTTGTCCTTGGCCCAGTCGACGATGTCGACGAGATCGCGCCAGAACGGCTCCAGCGGCAGGTGAGGGGCTAACGGCTCGGCGCCGGTGACGATCAGTCCGTCGAGCCTGGAACTGGTGAGGTCGGAGATGTCGCTGTACTCCGTCTCGACATGCCATTGCGCCTCCGGCGAGCGGACGACCGAGGGCAGGGAGAAGCAGTGAAAGCGCACGCGCTTGCCGCCGCTTGCCGCCTGCAGCAGCCTCATGAACTGCCGCTCGGTCGCCTTCAGCGCCGGATCCGGCATGTTGTTGATGAGGCCGATGGTCAGTTCGATGCTGGATCGTTGCGACTGCGCGAACTCGTCCTCTCCCGGCGCGAGCGCGGGACTGGAGATGCCCTGGTCCTTGTCGATCAGCACGGGCATGGCGGATTTCGGTTACTCCGCGGCCTCGAGGCGGGACGGGCAGGCCCGGGCCAGCGCCTGGTCGATGTCCTCGATGATGTCGGCAACGTGCTCGATGCCGATGGACAGCCGGATTGTCTCCGGCAGCACGCCGGCCGTGCGCTGCTGCTCGGCCGACATCTGCCGATGCGTGGTCGAGGCGGGATGGCAGGCGAGCGACTTGGCGTCGCCGATATTGACAAGGCGGGTGATCAGCTTCAGCGAGTCGTAGAAGGTCTTGCCGGATTCCATCCCGCCCTTGATGCCGAAAGTGAAGAGCGAGGAGGCGTTGCCGCCCAGATACTTTTGCACGAGCGGGTAATACGGGCTGTCCGGAAAGCCCGCGTAGTTGACCCAGGCGACGCGCGGGTCGCCGCGCAGGAATTCCGCCACCTTCCGGGCGTTTTCGACATGGCGCTCGATGCGCAGCGCCACGGTTTCGATGCCCTGCAGCAGCAGGAAGGCGTTGAACGGCGACAGCACCGCGCCCATGGTGCGCTGGTAGATGCTGCGCGCGCGTTCGATGAACGCTTTCGGCCCGAAGCGTTCGGCATAGACCAGGCCATGATAGGAAGCATCCGGCTTGTTGAAGGCGGGGAAACGGTCGGCATGCTTGCCCCAGGCAAAGCGTCCGGAGTCGACGATCATGCCGCCGAGCGTCGTGCCGTGGCCGCCCATGAACTTGGTCAGCGAATGCACCGCGATGTCGGCGCCGTAGTCGAAGGGTTTGAGCAGGATCGGGGTCGCCACCGTGTTGTCGACGATCAGCGGCACGCCGTTGCGATGCGCGACTTTCGCCAGCGCCTCGATATCGCAGACATTGCCGGCCGGATTGCCGATGGTCTCGGCAAACACCGCCCTGGTGTCCTCGTCGATCAGCCTTTCGATGGCGTCCGCACTGTCGCTCATCGCAAAACGTCCGACGATGCCCTGGCGTGGCAGGATGTGGGAAAGCAGAGTGTGCGTGGTGCCGTAAAGCTGCGGCACGGAAACGATGTTGCCGCCGTGGTCGGCGACGTTGACAAAGGAGAAATGCAGCGCGGCCTGGCCGGTCGCGACCGCGAGCGCGCCGACGCCGCCCTCCAGCTCACTGACGCGCTTTTCGAGAACGGCGGTGGTCGGATTGGCAATGCGGCTGTAACGGAAGCCTTCGACCTCGAGATTGAACAGGGCCGCGCCGTGATCGGCGCTGTCGAAGGCGTAAGCAGCGGTCTGGTAGATCGGAACGGCGACGGCCTTGGTGGTCGGATCCGCTTCGTAGCCGGCGTGAATAGCGATCGTTTCGTTGCGCATCGTTCACCTCTGCGTCGGATTCGCACCGTTCTTGGCGATGCAGGTATCCGACGCTGAGGTGTTAGAGGCGGGGGGTAAAGCGGGCAATAATTCGCGTAGAGATCGACGAAATAACCCTAACGGATGCTGGTTAATTGGCTAAAATCTGGATGAATTTCTTAAGCATGACGGGATCCTCATGATTTGCTGCCGCATCATCGGTCGGAGCCTCTCCCCGACTTGGGCTCCGACTTGGGAGAGGTTAAAGACCTTGCGCCTCACGACTTCACCGCGCGCCTGACTTGCTCGCCGATCTGGGACAGGACCAGCTGCGCCTGCGGCAGAAGCGCGCCCATGGCGTGGAAATTGTGCACCATGCCCTCGTGGCAGATGTGCTCCACCGCGACGCCGGCGGCGAGCAGCTTTCGCGCATAGGCATTGCCCTCGTCCCGCATCGGATCGAACTCGGCGGTGTGGATGATCGCCTGCGGCAGGCCCGCGAGCCTTGCGGCGCGCAGCGGCGAAATCTTCGGATCGGCGAGATCGGCGTCATCGGGCAGGTAGTCGGCGAGATCGGCTTCAATGGTAAAACGGTCGATGAGGTGGTTTTCCGCAAAAGCCTCCCGCGACGGCGAGGTCTCCTCGAAATTGAGGACCGGGCAGATCAGGCACTGCGCCACCAGCGAAAGCCCCGCGTTTTGCAGCGCCTCCTGGCACACGACGGCGGCAAGCGTTGCTCCCGCGGAGTCGCCGCCGACCACCAGCCTGCTCGCATCGATCCCGAGCGAGGATGCTTCCCGCGCCACCCACTCGGTCGCCGCAATGGCGTCCTCCACTGCGGCCGGGAACTTGTGCTCGGGCGCGAGCCGGTAATCGACCGAGATCAGGCGGCAGCCGGTCGAATGCGCCAGCGCGGCGGCGATGCGGTCATGGGTTTCGATGCTGCCGGCGACAAGACCACCGCCATGAAAGAACACGAAGCCCGGCGCGTGCTCGGGCATGTCCGCCGGTGAATAGACGCGGTAGCGAATCTCGCCTCCGGGCCCGGGCAATGTCCCATCCGTGGCGTTCACGCCGGCGGCCTCCGCGCGTGCAAACTGCATCAGTCTTGCAAGCGACTGGCGACGGGCCTCCACGCTGGGCCGCGACCGGTCGGCAGGGGTGGCCGCGGCCATTATGGTCAACAAACGTTTGGCAAGCGGATCGAGGGGCATGCGAACTCCACGCCTTTCTATAACATGAGGAGACGTCCTGCGCACACTCACTTCACTCCAAGGCGGAGCGAGTAAAGCTGCCGTGCTGCGGCTATAGCGGAGCGAATCCTTTAAGGAATTCGGACAATAGTAGCCGCCTATAATGGCCGTCCGGCCGTGTTGGGAAGCGTGATCATGGCCTACATTGCTAAACCTGTCAGCTATTCGCCGACCTGGACCTTCTTCGAAGGCGAGTGGCACGAGGGCAACGTGCCGATCATGGGCGTGCGCACCCATGCCGCCTGGCTCGCCTCGACCGTGTTCGACGGCGCGCGCGCCTTCGAAGGCGTCGCGCCAGATCTCGATCGGCATTGCGCGCGCGTGAACCAGTCCGCAGCCAATTTCAGGCTCAAGCCGTTCGTCGATACCGAGACCTGGATCGCGCTGGCACGTGAAGGCATCGCGCGCTTTTCCCCCAAGGCCGAACTCTACATCCGCCCCATGTACTGGGCGCAGACCGGCTCCGGCGGCGGGGTGCTGTTCGATCCCGAAACCACCAACTGGTGCCTGTGCATCCACGAGGCGCCGATGCCGGCTCCGAACGGCAGCGCCATCACCCTGTCCCCGTTCCGCAGGCCAACGGCGGAATGCGCGCCGGTCGATGCCAAGGCGGGCTGCCTCTATCCGAACAATTCGCGTGCGCTGATCGAGGCCGCCTCGCGCGGCTTCCAGAACTGCCTCATGCTCGACATGATGGGCAACGTCGCCGAGTTCGGCAATTCCAACGTGTTCATGGCCAGGGACGGCGTGGTCTATACGCCGGCGCCGAACGGCACATTCCTCAACGGCATCACACGCCAGCGCGTCATCGGGCTGCTGCGAGCCGACGGCGCAACCGTGGTCGAGACCACGCTGCGCTACGCCGATTTCCTTGCCGCCGACGAGATCTTCTCCAGCGGCAACTTCGCCAAGGTCGCGCCGATCATCCGCATAGACGACCGCGAGCTCAAGCCGGGCCCGTTCTACACGCGCGCCCGCAAGCTCTACTGGGAATTCGCCCATGCAATAAAGCTGGCGGCGTGAACATGCACTCCACCCTCCCCTGGAGGGGCAATCGCATATGGCGCTTGGTGGCTGCGAAGGTGGTCGGCCTCATGGTTCGAGACGCGCCGCAAGCGGCGCTCCTCACCATGAGGGTGCGAGATCTCGCCGCGAACAAAACCTCATCCTGAGGAGCCCGCCAAAGGCGGGCGTCTCGAAGGATGAGCCGCAAAGAGACCGCCCGCCAGGTTCTCTTTCATATGCGATAGCCCTCCAGGGGAGGGTGAAAGTGCGCGTTCGCGGACCTTTGATCATGCTCGGCGGCAAATCACCCGCAAAATGCGTCAAGCCCCCGGCGCAAAAATATTTCGCTTTTCCGGAATTCGGATTCGGCGTATAGGTGATCCGTCCCGCCCGATACGAGGGGCGTATCGCGATCGTCACGAAACGGGGGCTGGGATGCGGTGGACGCGGCAGCGTCGGCGCGAACGCGTTGATTGCGGGGCGAGCCTTCGGGCTTGTGAGCGATGATCGGGCGCGCAAGACGACGATGTTGTTGCGTACGGCAAAACCGTGTGGTCCTGGCTCCGTTGCTGCAGTCAAGCACTGCGGAGGCGCATCGACCCCCCGGGTTCGATGATCGCCGCCAATTCGCGGGGCGACGGTGACAAAAGGAATTCGTCGCCGGGGAGAGCGCGCCATAAGCCGTCAAGCCACTGCGCAGGGAAGGCCGGGTGTCGTCGGCTGTACCTGTATGCTCGTGTGCAGCTTCTTTTGCGCAATTTGCACACGAGACCGCGGGTGCAGCGGGCACCCGGTCTTCCCTGCGCCCTCTGTTCGATAAGAGGGTGAGGAGATCAAGCATAGCTCGGGCAGAACATGCCGCGAGAATGCATAATTGTATCTGGTGATTGAAAATCGAATCGAAAGTCGCCACAGGCGTCATTGCGAGGAGCGAAAGCGACGAAGCAATCCAGACTTGCTGCCGTGGAGACATTTCTGGATTGCTTCGCTTCGCTCGCAATGACGGGGTGGATGGATGAGCGCGCGTCGTCCCAGCACTCAGGGGACCCATAGGATTTGGTTGGGTTGCAGAGCTTTGGCTCCGAGCTTCGCAGCAACAATGGCCTGTGGATATGGGTCCCGGGTCGCGCTCGCACGGGATAACGCTACGCGTTGCCCGAAGCTCGCTTGCCCGGGACGACGATTTTCGCGGTGTTTCCCGCCTTCGCGCGCCGCGCCCTTTACGGCCCGTACAGCACGAGCTCGGTATCGGTGAGATCGGCGAGGCGGGGACGATGCGGGCCCTTGAAATATTTTCTGCCGCGCGCCTCGGTGTAGAAACCGACCAGGCCGGGGATGCTGCCCTCGGCATCGAGAATCACCGAAATCTTGGCGAGACGAAGCAAGAGCCGGCCGATATTGCCGGCGCAGGCGACGTACTCGGCGACGTCGCGGCAGTAGATCAGCTGCATCGCGGGCGGGGCAATCCAGCCGCGGCGGATTCGTACCGGCTGCAGAATGAAGGGGAAGGCGCCATCGGCCGTCCGGCATACGAGGCTGAGGCAATTGTAGCGCGCGTGTCGGATCAACAGTTCGGCATCCGTTTCGTTCAAGCCATCGACCGCGGTCGCGTGGGGCGGGACGATCTCGATCGTTGTGTTAGGTTGCGCGGGCGACAGAAGCGGGACCGAGAAGAACAGTCCGCGGCAATAGGCCTGAAAGCCCTGCGTCTCGATGATCGGCCAGGTCCACCTTGCCGGGCTAATGTTGATGTAGGTGACTTCCTTGTGCCGCTGCGCGATCTTGGTGAGGAGCGGCGCATAATTGCGGAACGCCGGCTCGACGTACCAGCTCGACAGGTTGCACTGGATTGCGGTCTCGCCGCCGTCCTTCCTCTCCGTGTAGATGAGGAGGAGCACGCCGACCGGCGCGCCGTCATTGTCCAGCATGTAGCCGAAGCGCGGATAACCCTCCGGCACCGGGCGGAACGCCTGCCGGCGCAGGCCCTGCAGCCAGTATTCGCGCGACCTGCCGACGAAGCCGCGCGTCAGGAGGTCGGCGACGGCATCGACGTCGGACTCCGTGATCTCGCGGCACCGCACGCGGGTCTGCTTGACGCTGGTGGCACCTGTCGAAATGGGCGGCCTCGTTTGTTAGCGCCAACCTTCGACGTGGGCGTCGATCGTCCCAGGCGTCTCGATGTCGAGCACCTCGCGCACCCTGGCGGGCCATGCGAGGGGATCGGTGCCATGGACGTGGAACATGGCGACGGCGAGTCGGTCCATGCCGAAGGCGACGCAGCCGGTGTGGGCCGGCTCGCCCCTGGCATCAAGAATGTTCCAGGTGGTGCCGAAATGGTCGCGGTGATAGTTGAAGCTCATGCAGGCCGTCGGCTGCTCCTCCGAGCGCAACGGGACCAGGAGCTCGAACTTCAGGGACTGCTGCTTCTGGCTCACCGCCTTGATCTGCCCGACGCGGCCGAAGAACGGATCGCTGGCCTGATCGACGCGGAACGAAAGACCGAGATCCTGGGCGATTCCCTGCGCGCGCGCCATCCAGCGCTCGCGAAACGCCGCGACATTATCCGGGCTGCCGATGCAGACGTATTCGCGCATCCGGAACGATTGCAGGCGGTCGAGATGCCGCGACGGCTCGCGGCGGAAGCAATCGGCGGCGACGTCGAAACGCAGGCCGCCGGCCGGCAGACGGCCGCGGCTCGCCGCGATCGGATAGACGGGATAGCAGGCGGCCGGCGACAGCACGAGATCGGCCGGCGACAGCGAGCTCGTCCAGTCGCCGCCGGCGTCAAAGCGGGCGACCGCCGCGTTGATGTCGCGTTCGGTGCCGTGCAAGCCGCAGACGCAGCCGAGCAGGTTGGGGAAGCTCTTCAGATAGCCGGACTTCTCGAGCTGGGCGCGGCTCATGACCGGCGGAAAGCGCATCACCTCGGTGCCTGGCTCGCGATGCCGGCTGATCAGTGCGGCAAGCCGCTCCACCACGTCCTCGTAGAGCGCCGTGCGGGCGTAGACGCCCTCGCTGCCCATCCTGTGGAACAGCACGTCGGTCAGGTGGTCCAGCGGGTCGGCGGCCTGCGGCGCAGTCTCGAGCGAAGTTGGTAGAACGGCTACATTCATGGTTTTCACTTCCTGCGATCTGCCGATTCTCTTACTCGTCACGGAGGCTGACGGGCACGCTGCTCATCAATGTCGCTGTGGCGACGCTGGCGAGGATGCGGTCGTTGTTGATCATGATCGGCGCCGAAAGCACGTCGCGAAGGTGGCGGCCGATCGTGAACTCGCCGTCGTTGCGATAGCCGGAAAGGCCGCAGGCGCGCATCGCGCTCATCACGGTCTGCACCGCAAGTTCGGAGGCTTCGACCTTGAGCAGGTTGATCGAAGACTGGAAGTCCAGAGAGCTCAGCACCCGTTCGTCGTGCTCGTGACGGGCGAAGGCGTCCATGTTGGCGTTGATCACGGCGCGAAGCTTGGCGAGCGATCGTTTCGCGGCGGTGAAATGCGCGGCCGCCGGCGGCATCTGCCCGCCGGAAGAGCGCGCCGCCTTGCGAATGAAGCGATGCGCGCGCTCGACCGCGGCGGCGGCTGCGCCGGCCCATGCCGAGGACCAGGTCAGATGCGCAAACGGCATCATCGTCTGGACGTGTATCTTCTCGTAGGATTCCGGGAACACGCGGTCGGCGGGGCAATCCACCTTCAGCTCGAAACCGCTCGAGCAGGTGCCGCGCATGCCGAGCGTTTCCCACCCCTGCGTGCGCCTGAGCGAATAGTCTTGCCTGGCGAGCGCCAGCAGCACCTGGTCGGAGGAGACGGCGTCGTCTGCCCTGCGCGCGGTGGTCACGAGGCCGTCGGCCTCGGCGCCGTAGGAGATGACAGTGGCGTCGCGCAGCAGCGAGATCCTGTCCGTGCTGTGACCGACCGCCGCGGCGCTGGAGCGGATGTTGCCGCCGTTGTGTCCCTCGGTGGTCGAGGACGCGAGCAGCCACTGGTCGTTTGCGACGTGGCGCATCATCGTTTCCAGCCATGGCGTGCCGCGGCCGTGGCGGACGATGCAGGCGACCTTGGTCTGGTGCATCGCATAGATCATCGCCGTCGAGGTGCAGGCCCGTCCGAGCGCATAGCAGACGTCGGTGACATCGTAGATCGAGGCACTGTGGCCGCCGAAATCGACCGGAATCATGATCCCCAGCAGCTTCTGCTCGCGCGCGACGTCGAAGGCAGCTTTGGGAAAGCGGGCCTCGCGATCCACCGCCTCGGCGTCGGCGGCGGCCGTCGCAGCCACCTTGGAGGTTCGTTCCGGCAACGACGGACCTTGGCTAAAGATGACTTGCTGGGCTTCGTCGACAGCGCGGGCGGCTGCTTCGCGGACGTTCATCGCTATTGGCCTCCGGAATCGTCGTTCGAGATCGACGGCAGGAAGGCCCATTCGATCATCCGACATGTCTACTTGGATCGGAGGCTTACGGATTTAATTCAAATTCGTCGATCCAATTGAGGGTAAACAGGTGCGAATTCGACGCGAACGGTTAAATCCTCGTTGTTCGGCACCCGAAATGTCCGACGATCCCGTTAGCACTTCGAAAAGAGCTGAGGATTTTAATCAACGTGAGCCGTCCTTTACCAAGAATCGCAAAGCTTCGGTTAGCGCGTTGCGCGAGTCGTCCCGACTTGCGATTTTGCGCGAGCGCCCATCGACCAGACGCAGACAGGAAGATTTCAGATGCATGCCTTCGATCTCGACGTTCAGAACCGCGTTGTGAAGCTGGTGAAGGGCATTCTCGCGCAGAACTCGCTTGCCGCGGAAGTGCAGCCCATGGCGAGGCTCGTCGACATCGGATTGACGTCGACGGACATGGTCAACCTGATGCTCGCCGTCGAGGCCGAATTCGACTTCACCATCCCGCACTCGGAAATCACGCCGGAGAACTTCCGGTCCGTGGAGACCTTGCGCCGGATGGTTGTCGGCCAGCTTCAGCCTGTAGTGGCGGCCTGAGTACCCAGGTCCATCCGGTCGAGCCGGTTCCAAAATCGCCGCAAAACTGGCATAGCTCGTCCACGGGTTCGCGCGCTGCGAACGGGGTGGAACAGGCATGACACAAGCGGTACTAGGTATTATCGGCGGCTCCGGCATCTATGATTTGCCGGGTCTTCAGGATGCGCGCGAAGAGGTGATCCAGAGCCCGTGGGGGGTGCCGTCGGCGCCGCTGCGCCGGGGGACCATCGCCGGCCTGCCGGTCTTGTTCCTGCCGCGGCACGACAAGGGCCATCGCCTGTCGCCATCCGACATCAATTACCGCGCCAATATCGACGTCCTGAAACGTGCAGGCGTTACCGACCTGGTCTCGCTGTCGGCCTGCGGCTCGTTCAAGGAAGAGCTGCCGCCCGGCACCTTCGTTCTCGTCGACCAGTTCATCGATCGTACGCACAACCGCGAAAGTTCGTTCTTCGGCAAGGGCTGTGTCGCCCATGTCTCCATGGCGCATCCGGTCTCGCCGCGGCTGCGCATCCACCTGGCAGCGGCCGGCGAAGCCGAGGGCATTGCGATGGCGCGCGGCGGCACCTACGTCTGCATCGAGGGGCCGCAATTCTCGACCTATGCCGAGAGCATGACTTACAAGAATCTCGGGTATTCGGTGATCGGCATGACCAACATGCCGGAGGCCAAGCTCGCGCGGGAAGCAGAGATTTGCTACGCCACCGTTGCGATGGTGACCGATTTCGACTGCTGGCACCCCGACCATGACGCCGTCACCGTGCAGGACATCATCCGCGTCCTGAACTCGAACGCCGGCAAGGCCAAAGCGCTGGTGGGGCGCCTTGCCAGGGATCTTCCGCGCGAGCACGAGCCGTGTCCGATCGGTTCGGACCGCGCGCTCGACGCCGCGCTAATCACCGACCCTGAGGCGCGCGATCCGGAGCTCCTTGTAAAATTGGACGCGGTGGCCGGGCGCGTGCTGGGCGGCTGACGCGAGAGGCGAACACGATGAAGGTCGACGACCGGCATTATCGCAGCATCTGGCTCGATGCGGACGGCTGGTCGGTCGCCGCCATCGACCAGCGCAAGCTGCCTCACGAGTTCGTCGTCGCGCAGCTGACCACGTGCGAGGAGGCGGCGGATGCCATCCGCACCATGCTTGTTCGCGGCGCACCGCTGATCGGCGCGACCGCGGCATTCGGCATTGCTCTGGCGATGCGTCAGGACAGTTCCGACGACGGGCTCGATCGCGCGTATCAGACGCTGGTCGTGGCGCGGCCGACGGCGATCAATCTGGAATGGGCGCTGGAGAAGATGCGCGCGACGCTCGGGCCGCTCGATCCGGCGGAGCGGGTCGATGCCGCCTATGCCCGCGCCGACGAGATTCTGGAACAGGACGTAGCGATCAACCAGGGCATCGCGCGTCATGGCCTGCCGCTGATCGAGGCGATCGCCGCGCGAAAGGAGCCGGGCGAGCCGGTCAATGTGCTGACCCATTGCAACGCCGGCTGGCTCGCAACGGTGGACTGGGGCACGGCGACGGCGCCGATCTATCTCGCGCATGAACAAGGCGTTGCCGTCCACGTCTGGGTCGACGAGACAAGGCCGCGCAACCAGGGTGCTGCGCTGACGGCCTGGGAACTCGGCCATCACGGGGTGCCGCACACCGTGATCCCCGACAACACCGGCGGACATTTGATGCAGCACGGCATGGTCGATCTTGTGATCGTCGGCACCGACCGCGTCGCCGGCAACGGCGACGTCTGCAACAAGATCGGTACCTACCTCAAAGCGCTGGCGGCGCGGGACAACAACGTGCCGTTCTACGTGGCGCTGCCGTCGCCCACCATCGACTTCAGCGTGAGTGACGGCATCCGGCAGATCCCGATCGAGCAGCGCGGCGCCATTGAGGTGACCGACATGACCGGCCGAACCGCCGACGGCCGCGTCGAGACGGTGCGCATCGTGCCCGAGGGCTCGCCGGTTGCGAACTATGGCTTCGACGTGACGCCGGCGCGGCTGGTTACCGGACTGATCACGGAGCGCGGCGTGCTAAAACCCAATCGCGCAGCACTCGCCGCCGCCTTTCCGGAACGCGCGGGCGCCGTGAAATAGGATTGAAATATTGTCATTGAGAAAATATTGTCATTGAGAAAGCGAGCGAACATCTATCACCGTCATCCTGAGGAGCCGCGCTTGCGCGGCGTCTCGAAGGACGACGGCCCGGCTGTTTCCTCGGCCGTTCATCCTTCGAGGCTCGCTGCGCGAGCACCTCAGGATGACGGAACTGGCAGCGCGTCATTGCAAGCGAAACTCGCAACGACGATTGGGTACCCGTCAACTCAGCTTCAATCCCGTCGCGGCTTCAAGCTCGGCGATCGCCTGCGGGGCATTGACTACCTTGATCGTGGTCATGCCCATGTCGCGCGCCGGCTTCAGGTTGACGCCGAGGTCGTCGAGATAGACGCAGGCGCCCGGATCGACCTTCAGCGTCTCGACCATCATCCGGTAGATGCGCGGGTCGGGCTTGCGCAGGCCGATCTTGGCGGATTCGATCACGTGGTCGAACAGCGCCATCACCTCGGCGATGTAGAACGAGCGGCCGCCAGCGCTGCCGACCGCGTTGGCGGGCAGGTTGTTGGTGATGCAGCCGGTCTTGAACTTGCCCGCGATGCGCGTCAGCGCCCCGACCATCTCGGGACGGAGGTCGCCGTGCAGCAGCGGCAGCACTTCCCTGCCGCGGACTGCGGCGCCCAGTGCGAGGGATTCGGCAGCGAACAATTCATCGAACGTGTCGATGTCGACCTCGGCGCGCTCGAACTTCGCCCAGGCATTTTCCAGGTGGTTGGCCGCATTGGTACGCCGGATGATGTCGGCGGGCAGGCCGCGCTCCTTCTCGAAGCGGGCAAACGCCTCGAATGGCGAAGTCGTCAGCACGCCGCCAAAATCCCAGATAACCGCCTCGATCGCCAATGGCCCATCCTCGCTGGTGTTGTTGTTGTGCCAGGACGGCTACCATGCGAAATCGGCAAGGGCCAGTCCGAACGACCGCCTGGCCGAAGCCATTCCGAGAGCTATTGCGTGCGCCGATGAAGACGCTGTCGATCCTCTTTGCCGCTGCCGCGCTGCTGCCAGCGGCGCCGGCCCACGCCATCGTCGGCGGCGGAGCGCCCCAGGCCGAAGGCGTCGCCCGCTCGGTGGTCACCATCGTCGGCTCGCGAGGGAACTTCTGCACGGGTACCCTCATTGCCCCGAAAGTGGTGCTGACGGTTGCGCATTGCGTGCAGCCGGGAGCGGACTACAAGATCGTCGACTACGGCGTTGACCAGAAGCCGCAATTGCAGAATGTCAGGGCGGTCGCGATCCACCCCGGCTTCAACATGCAGGCGATGCAGGCGCACCGCGCCACAGCCGATGTGGCGCTGCTGCAACTGGAAATTCCACTCAAGGGAAAATCACCGTCGCGGCTCGGCATGCCGCAAATTCCGATCGCTGTCGGCGGCCGTTTCACCATCGCCGGCATCGGCGTGACCGTGCGGGGCGACGGCAAGAGCGGCGGGATTACGCGCGTCGCCGGGCTTATCGCGACCGGCAAGCCCGGCACCTTGCAAATTCGCCTGGTCGATCCGGTAACCGGCGGTACGCGCGACGGAATCGGCGCCTGTACCGGCGACTCCGGCGGCCCTGTTTTCGAGGACCAGCCGGGCGGTCCGGTTATCGTTGGAGTCATCAGCTGGTCCACCGGGCCGAACGGCAGCAACGGTTGCGGCGGCCTGACCGGCGTCACGCCGCTGACGCTCTATCGCGACTGGATCCTGCAAACCGCGCGGCCTTGGGGCGCCGCGCTGTGATTTTGAAGTGAATTGATATATGTCATTTTGTGGCGCTTACGTTCCGGGTGAGCATCACGCCGTTGCGGAGGAAACCGGTTCGTCCGTTCAAGGACGACCACAACAGCAAAGAAACAACAATGAATGTCGCCGTTCGTACTGCGCCTACTGCCCAACAAGGTTCAGAACATTTTGACGTCCTGATCGTCGGCGCCGGCATTTCCGGCATTGGCAGCGCCTATCACTTGACGACCCAGCTTCCCGGAACGAGCTTTGTCATTCTTGAGACGCAGGAAAGCTTCGGCGGCACCTGGCTCACCCATCGTTATCCCGGCATCCGCTCCGACAGCGATCTCTACACCTTCGGCTATCGCTTCAAGCCTTGGGTCGGTCCGCCGATCGCCACCGCCGAAGAGATCCTCTCCTACATGAAGGAGGTGATCGACGAGAACGACATCGAGGAGCACATCCGCTACAGGCACAAGATCAGCTCGGCGAGCTGGTCGAGCGAGACCAACCTCTGGACCGTCGAGGCGGTCAGGACCGACACCGGCGAGAAGAAGACCTTCACCGCGAACTTCCTCTGGATGTGCCAGGGCTATTATCGCCATTCCGAAGGCTACATGCCGGAATGGAAGAACATGGACAAGTTCAAGGGACGCATCGTCCATCCGCAGACCTGGCCGGATGACCTCGATCTGACCAACAAGAAGGTGATCGTAATCGGCTCGGGCGCGACGGCCGCGACGCTCATTCCCGCGATCGCCGGCGAGTGCGCCCGCGTCACCATGGTGCAGCGCTCGCCGACCTATTTCCGGCTCGGCCGCAACGCGATCGACATCGCCGATACGCTGCGGCAGCTTCAGGTGAACGAGGAATGGATTCACGAGATCGTCCGCCGCAAGATCCTGTTCGAGCAGGACGCCTTCACCAAGCGCTGCATTGCCGAACCCGAGAAGGTGAAAAAGGAGCTGATCAGCCAGATTACGGCGGTGGTGGGGCCCGACTACGATGTGGCGACGCACTTCACGCCGAAATACCGGCCGTGGCGGCAGCGCATCGCCTTTGTGCCAGACGCCGATCTTTTCGAAGGTGTCAAGAGCGGCAAGGCGACAGTCGTGACCGACGAGATCGAATGCTTCACCGAGAAGGGCCTCCAGCTGAAATCAGGCAAGACGCTGGAAGCGGACGTCATCGTCACGGCGACCGGCTTCAACCTCTGTGCGCTCGGCGACATCGGCTTTGTCATCGACGGCAAGCCGCTCGATTTCGCCGACACGGTCACCTACCGCGGCATGATGTTCACGGGCATCCCGAACATGGTTTGGGTGTTCGGCTATTTCCGCGCCAGCTGGACGCTGCGCGTCGATCTCGTCGGCGATTTCGTGTGCCGGCTGCTCGCGCACATGAAGGAGAAGGGCGCCAGGCGGGTCGAGGTGAAGCTGCGGCCGGAAGATCATAACATGCCGCTGCTGCCCTGGCTCGATCCGGAGAATTTCAACCCCGGCTACATGATGAGAAGCCAGCACATGTGGCCCAGGCGCGGCAACAAGCCGGAATGGCAGCACAGCCAGGACTACTGGGCCGAGAAGGACGAGATTCCCGCGATCAACATCGACGACGCAGCGTTCGTCTATCGTTGAGACCGCGGTGTGACGCCAACTTACCTCGCCGGCCGCTCGTCTCGAATCTTCAGGGGGAGGTGGCGATCACCGCCGTTGTTGCGGCGGCTTGCGCGGCGGGCGCGGGGCATGGTTTGCGCCCTGCGGATCGAGCTTGAAGCTCAATTTGTTGGCGGCATCGCTGATGTCGAGAAGGGTGCGGCGGCCTTCCTCCATGAAGGACGCCGACTTCTTCTTGAAGCTGTCGGCAAGCTCGTGCATCGACTTCACCTTCTCGAACAGCTCGACGGCCTTGCCGTCGGCAAACCCCGGCATCACGCTCTCGATCCTGGTGATCGCGCTACCGAAGCTCGTAAAGGCGCTTTCCGCCCTGTCCATCACGGCATCGATCGCCTCGCCCCTGCTCTTCAGCGAGGCCGTGTAGGTTTCGAACGAAAGCAGCCCGTCGTGGATCATTCCCTCGTTCTTGGCGATGGCGCGGTCGACATCATGCAGGCTGTCGACGATCGATTCCGACTCGCTTAAGTCTGCGGTCAGGATCGGAGTCCCGTCCGCATCCAGCGGTACCGGCGGCGCCGAAGGCGCGCCGCCCACGAGCGAGATCGCGGCAATACCAGTCAGGCCCTGAAATTCTATTCCAACCACCGTGTCCTTGCGTATCGGGGCGCTGTTGTCGAGCATCGCCATGACCACGATCTTGCGTGGATTTTCCAGCTTGATCGAGGTGATCTGGCCGACCGGCACGCCGTCGAAATTGACATTGCCGCCCTTGCGCAGGCCGGAGGCCGAGCCGTCGATGATGATGCGGATGGGGCCGCGCTGCTGGACCGAGCGGAGCTTCTGCACCGTAAGCAAACCGACGAACGCCACGCCGATGACCGCCAGCGCCATGGTGCCGATCATCACGTTGCTTTTTCGTATTCGTATCGCCATTCCGCTATCCAGCCGCGCTCGACCGCCCGGCAGCGGGGCGAGAGTCGCCGGCGGATTTTACGGGCAAAGTGACGCGAGTGGAAGACGATCAATGCTCCGCCGCGCGCTTCGCCGCGGCATTGTTAAGAACGATGAGCGCGTCCACGGCGACACCGGTCCTGGCGTTGATCAGGAACGGGTTGATGTCGATCGAGGCGATCCGGTGGCCGGCATCCGAGATAAGGTTCGACAGGCCGACCAGCGCCTTCACGGCGGAGGCTTCGTGGAGCGGCGGTTTGCCGCGATAGCCGCGGATCTTGATACCGGCCTTGGTGCGGCCGACCAATTGCGCGGCTTCGGCCGCATCGACGGGAGCGCCGGCCAGCGCCACGTCCTTCAACAGCTCGATATCGATGCCGCCGGTGCCGAACAGCACCACCGGTCCCATCTCGGCATCGAGCGAGGCGCCGACCACGAGCTCGAGGTCGGCCTTGACCTGCTGGGCGATCAGGATGCCGTCGAGCCTGGGCTTGTTCTTCAGTCTTTTCACCCGCGCGGTGATGTCGTTGAACGCCTTCTTGACCTCGGCTGCACTATTGAGGTTGAGCACGACGCCGCCGATGTCTGATTTGTGCAGGATGTCGGCGGAGACGACCTTGGCGACCACGGGAAAGCCGATCTGTTTGGCGATTCTGGCGGCTTCAGCCGCAGTTGTGGCAATCGCTTCCTTCGAGATCGGGATACCATAGGCCTTCAGGAGCTTCTTGGAGGCCACCTCGTCCAGGGCGGCGCCGCTCGCGCTGCGAAGCGTCTTCTCCAGCACCGCGCGCGCCGAGGGCTTGGAGCTCGAGACGATGTCCGGCACCTCCTTGCGGAGCCTCGCATAATCGATCAGCGATTTGATGGCGCCGACGGCTCGGTCCATGCCCTGCATCACGGCGATGTTCGGCAGCGATTTGCGCAGACCCTTGGTGAATTCGGTAAAGCCGATCGACATTGCGCTGATGTAGATCACCGGCTTTGACGCCTGGCCCGCCATTTCGTTGACAATGCGCAGGTTGCGTTCGCGCAACTCATGCGGTGCCTTGGGCAGCTCGGCGTCGATGATGACGACGTCGGTGTCGAGATCGTCGATCATGAGCTTGATCGAGTTCATGTAGACGGAAGGATCGACGACCGCGGCAAAGCCGGCATCAAGCGGATTGCCGACGATCGAGCCCGGCCCCAGCATCTTGGCGAGCTCGCCACTTAAGTGCTTGCTCAAAGGCGCAAAGTTCAACCCGGCCGAATGGAAGGCGTCGATCAGGAGCCCGCGCTTGCCGCCGGACAGCGTCACCGCGGCCAGCCGGTCGCCCATCGGCGGTGCGGCGTGCACGAAACACTCGGTGGTCTCGATCAACTCGTCGAGCCCGCGGGCGCGGATCACGCCCTCGCGTGTCGAAATCGCGTCGAATGTCTCGATCGAGCCGGCGAGCGCGCCGGTGTGCGCCATGGCGGCGGCCCGGCCGCCTTCGGAGGCGCCGAGCTTGAGCGCGATGATCGGCTTGGAAGCGGCCCGCGCGGCCTTGCAGGCGTTACGGAACGCCCTGGTGTCGCGTACGCCTTCGAGATAGACGACGATGACGCGGATCGACGGATCGGCGACGAAATACTCCATGAAGTCCGTGGTCTCGAGACCCGCTTCGTTGCCGCTCGTGACCATGTAACCGACTCCGACGCCACGATCCTCCAGCGCCTGACGGATCGCCATGACGATGGCGCCGGACTGGCCGGCGATCGCGACGGGCCCTTGCTCCATGGTGACGATACGGTCGTCGATGTTGGTGAAGAGGTTTTCGCCGGCGCTCAGATTGCCGAGGCAGTTCGGGCCGGTGACCGCAAGCCCGGTCTCGCGAATGGCTTCACGCAGCTCGACGGCGAGCCGCTGGCTCTCCTCATCCTGCAATTCGGAAAAGCCCGAGGTGACGATGGTCGCCGAGCGCGCGCCGGCCGCGGCGGCATCGCGAATGACCTGGACCGCGAAACGCGCCGGTACCAGCACCAGCACGTGATCGGGCCTTTCGGGAAGGCTCGCGAAATCCTTGTAGCAGGTGACGCCCCAGATCGTTTGGCGCTTGGCGTTAATGGGAAAAAGGCCGCCTCCGAACTTGTACTTGACGAGGTTGTTCCAGATGCGTTCGGCGTAATTGCCCGGCTTGTCGGTCGCGCCGACCAGAACGATGTTGCGCGGATGCAGCATCGCATGGATGCCCTTGACGATGTCACTCGCCTCTGGCGCAGGCGACCATTTCGGGGACGAGACAGAGGCAGTGGTCACCCGAGCTTCCATTGGCATTTCCCTTTGTGGTCTTATTGGCCTGCGCCTCCCATTATGAGCAGTCTGCTAGGACAGGCAACTCACCGCAGGCGAGAAGGGACTCAGCTATCGTCTTTCGCATACGGGTAAAACGCCTGTGATTTTCCGCCAGACGGGAGCGCAGTTCACGAAGAGACGACAAAGCGGCTGTCAGGCCGGGCGTGGTTGCGATGGCGAACCGATGCCGGCCAGCAGCACGGCGAGAATGCCGGTGAGGAAGATTCCGTCGAACGTTCCTGCGCCCCCGATCGAGGCGACGGGGGCGCCCAGGCTGCCGATCTTGTCGAGGTTGAGAAGGTCCGCGCCGATCAACGTCCCCAGCGATCCGCCGATGTACGCAAGCGGCGCCGCATATTCGCGCGACAGCAGCAAGGCGATGATCGCGGTGATGAACACGGGGGCGAATACCGGAACGGCGATGCCCATGCCTTGCACCGGCGTCGCCATCATGTGGATTGCAATGGCAATGATCACGATGGCGATCGCAGCCTTGAGCCACAATTGATATCGCAGCACCAGGTAGATGGACATCATCGTCGGGATCAGGGCGCCGCCGATATTGATCGCAAGCACGGTTCCGGGCCACTCATGCACCAGCGGCACCACATATTGCATGCCGAAGAAGTTGATTATCTCTCCCGAGTGCACCGTATTTGCGGAGAGGACCGTGATCGGGATATTGAAATAGCTTCCGATCAGCGAACCGAACAGCAGGGTCATCGCCGCGCTCGGGCTGATGCCCAGCCGCATGTAGGCATAGCGCAGGATGCGGAGCTGGATCAGGATGATCAGCGCGGCAAACAGGAGCACCAGGATCGCGAACGGTCCCGGCGTGATCGGCAGGTAGTGAACCTGGGAATTCATGGTAGGTATGGCTCGCCCGGTTTGGCTTTGCCCTCTCCCGAACCATCTCACGCCATGGCCGGGATTACAAATCCGACAGCGAGCGAGCTCAGGACTCCGGGTCGATCAGGGTCGCGTGCAGGAGATAGCGGTCGGGACCGGACGTAACCGCGTCGAGCGGCCAGCACGTCGACAGCACCAGCTCATGGCCGGGCGCCAGGGGATCTATCCCCGATGCATCGAAGCGCGTCACGGAAGACCAGTCCGCGCGGTAGCGGAATAGCTTGCCGTCGCTTCGCGTGACGTCGATCTCGTCGCCGATCTTAACATCGCGCAGAAAACGGAAATGAGTGTCGCGGTGCGCCGAGTAGACGGCAACACCGCGCTCGCCGGCGTCCGCCGTCAGCTCCACATGGCCCGGACCGAAGGCAAGCGCCTGACCGCTTGACCCCGCGAGCACGATCGCGCCGGCATTCAGCCGCTTCACTTCGATCCGCGCCACCGGCCAGGTGTCCGCCCATGGCCACGGCTTGACGATTTGGCCGGTGGCGATGCTCTCGGCGAAGGCGCGCTTGAGCAGGATCTGCGCGAGCAGTGCCTTGGCGTGGATGTAGGCGCCCTGTCCGAACAGCAGCAGGCCGAGGACGGCGAGAGCAACCGGCAGGATGGAGCGGCGCATATGGCGGGTCCTGGCTCATTGCGAGGAGTGGAACGACGAAGCAAATCCAGACTGTTTCCACAGGACCATCACTGGATGCTTCGCTTCGCTCGCAATGACGGCTTGGCAAGAGTTGCGCGCGCGGCCGTGGGGGACGGGCGGCCGCGCGCGCTGAACAAGAGGAGGTGGGGCGTCTCCTCTTTCATCCGGCTCGGCGCACGGGCGCTCGCCGCCGGTTGAACACGAAGAAGAACAGGCTGAGCATCAGGAGGATCGAGCCTGCGATCATCCTCAATTCGGCGTCAGTCGCAGTCTTCGGCAGCCGGATCGTGCCGGGCTTTTGCGTTGCCGGGACCACAACACGCTTGGCGGTGAGCTGACCACGCGTATCGCTCGCGTCGGCGCGCCGCTCCTTAGGCTGGGAAGGCACCTGCAGCGGCCGCTCGCCGAACACCTTCTCGAAATCCCAGCCCGCCGGCAGGTTGAGCGGCAGTTGGCTGAGCTTGAGCGGCTCGCCGGCGGGACGACTCGGCGTCTTGTCGACGGCGACCAGGCTGGTGAGGCGCGTGACCAGCTGATGCCCGAGCGCCAGCGCCAGAATAGTCTTGTCGGCTTCGTCCGGAGAGACTTGGCGAATTGTGCGGGCGATTTCCGCATCGTCGATCTTCCGGCGGGCCCACAGCTTGGAAAGCCCCTTGCCTTCGGCGGCATTCTGCAGTGGCAGCTTGACCGACCACGGCTGGTCGCCGACGCGGCCCTTGATCTCGAGCGAGCCGGACAGCTTGTCGATTCTCGCCGCCAGCACCAGCGGCTCGTCGCGATAGATGTCCGGGATCATGGTCGGCGTGACGTCGGCAGCAGTGTCGGAGAACTTTGCGGAGATACCTGTGACGGCCGGATTCTCCAGCTTGGCGAACAGGCTGCGCATGTGCTCCTCGACCTGATCGACTGAGCCGATATGCGTGAAGGCACCGCGGCCGAGCTCGGCGGCGCGCGTCATCAGATAAGTGTTGGGCGCCGAACCGATGCCGACCATGAAGATGCGCGAGCGGCCGCGCATCGCCGCGATGGTATCGAACAGCTGCTGCTCGTTGCCGATGGCGCCATCAGTCAGGAACACCACCTGGCGCACGGTATCCGGCTCGTTCAGGGTGTCCGTCAGCGCGGCGCGCATTGCGGGCACCATTTCCGTGCCCCCATTGGCCTGCAGCGCGCCGACGAAGGCGTTGGCCGTGGCGAGGTTGCGCGCGTCGGCCGGGACCGAGCTTGGAAACAGCACGTCCATGCTGTGATCGAACCGGATGACGTTGAAGCGATCGGCCGGTTGCAGGCGGGAGAGGCCGTAGAGCAGGCTCGCCTTGGCCTGCACGATCGAGGTGCCGCCCATCGAGCCGGAATTGTCGATCACGAACACCACCTCGCGGGGAAGTGGCTTCTGTTCGGTCCGCTCGGCCGCCGGTGGAGTGACGAAGGCGAGGAGGTAGTCGGCGTCGCCGACATGCTCGCGAAACAGTCCGACAGAGGGCGCCTTC
Source organism: Bradyrhizobium sp. (assembly GCF_016213215.1). Lineage (GTDB taxonomy): Bacteria > Pseudomonadota > Alphaproteobacteria > Rhizobiales > Xanthobacteraceae > Bradyrhizobium. The sequence goes on from NZ_JACRAW010000010.1 coordinate 65,439, forward strand.
TCAGCGGCTGGCTTCCAGGTCAGCTCGAAATCGCGGTCGGCGGGCACCGTGCCGTCTGCCAGGGTGATGGTGCGCGATGCATGGTCGGGACTGTCGACCTTGACGGCATGGTGATGGCTTTTCACCTCGCCAAGCGGAAAGCCGGCCTGGAGGCGAACCGTGATGCTGGTCGGATTGACCGGCGCATGCTTTGCAGGGTCCAGCACCGGCGCCGTGATGCGGTCTCGATCGGGCACCGGATCGGTCCTTGAGGAGCCCCAACCCGAACCGTCGGCCCGGAGGTCGACGCTCTGAACGATGGGCGCAGGATTGTAGCGCGGCCCGACCACCATCGGCACGCGCAGGGAATATTCGTTGCCGGATTGGCGGACCGGCTCCTGGTACTCGATCTGCACCAGCACTGTTTCGCCGGGGCCGATGTTGGCGACCGAATTGGTGAACATGTTCGGCCGCTCCTGTTCGGTCAGCGCCGCCTTCTGGCCGCGCTCGCGCGCCTGCTCATAGATGACGCGCGCCTGCTGCCGCTCCTTGATATCGCCGACGATGACGCGGTCGCCGACCACCATCTTCAACGAATCGACCGCGCCCTGCGTCGCCATCGGATAGAGATAGGTCGCCTCTACCCAGTGCTGGGTCGTATTGCGAAAGACTTGCGTGACGCGGGCGCGGAGCGTCGGGCCGGAGACGGTGATGTCGACGTCGATGCCGAGCCGGATCGCCTCCTGGGTGTTGCCGTCATCGTCCTTCAGGAGCAGGGTGCCGGAGCGAGCCTCCCCCGGCTGCAGCAGGTTGGCCTGCCGGCTCGTCGCCGACCACGCCGGGTCGAAGCTCACGAATAATGCCGCAAATCCGACCAGGATGACGGCAACGCCCTGCACCAGGAGAAATAATCCGAGTCGAATCAACCTTGTCAGGCTGGGATGCTCATCGACGTCGATCACGCCATATTCGTTCATTTCGCTTGCTCCCGAGGGCTTTTTGGTCGCCTTCAGCTTGCGCGGACAGGCGCTGTCGGCGCGAGCATAATGATCGGCAATATTTTGCCGCCGCCCGTTCGGGTGCGCCGCCGTGGAGGCGGTCCAGTGCGGTTTTGTGCTGAACCGTGCGTCTGCTAGAAACGACCAAGGAGCAGGGCCAAGGATGCACACGCCGGACAAGCAGCTCTCGGACGAACAAAGCCGCGAAATCGGTGGGCGAATTCGCGAGGAGCTGGCGCGCCGCCGCATCTCGAGACAGGCGCTGGCCGAGCAGGCCAAGCTTAGTCTCTCCACGCTGGAGAAGGTGCTTGGCGGTCGGCGGCCGTTCACGCTTGCTACCATGGTGCGGCTCGAGCAGGCGCTCGGCGTTCCCTTGCGCAAGGCCAGCAGCTCGCCACCTCCGGCCGGTAGCGATGTCGCGCCCGACAGCCTCGGGTCCTATTCACATCGCGCGGTGACCTGGCTTGAAAATGTCTACATCACCTTGCGACCTTCTTTCGGAGACAAGGAGGCGATCTACGCGTATCGCACGGAGATCGTCTGGGATCCGGCGGTCTCATCGCTCGTCTTCCACGAAGGCGAAAGGACGGATGCGGCTTACGAGCACACCGGCGAGGTCGCCGTGCCCCATCAGTCGGGATTTATATATCTTGTCATCAACCGGCATGGGCAGCACCGGGTGATCACGGTCTCGCGGCCGACCGTTGACGGCGAGATGTACGGAATCATCAGCACGCTGCGCGCCGGGCCAGGCTCGCAACTGACGCCGACTGCCGCGCCCATCGCCTTCGTCCCTTTACAAAACATCGAAGAGGCGACGTTCGGGCGAGTAGCGTCCGACCACGCCAATTACGCGGTCTATCGCGAGCACCTGCGCCGCACGGTTGACGAGCCGTTTGCGCTGTTTCTGCCGGCGTGAGCCTGCCGAGCTCCCTCCCCCGCTTGCGGGGGAGGGCTGGGGTGGGGGTGCCGCAGCAAATGCAGTTTTCGAGTGGATAGATTTCCCCCGCCCGTTGCGCTCTTCGAGCGCAACGACCTCCCCCGCAAGCGGGAGAGGTGAAGCGAACTTGCGGCTCGACCGCTTTCGATCAGCCGCCCGTCTCGGCGCTGATGATATCGCCGAAAAGCTCCCACTTGCCGCCCTTGAACCGCATCATCTTGAGCTGTTCGATCGGGGCGAAGTCGGTGGGCGAAGTCGTGATGGTGATCCCGGGGATCAGCAAATCCGTCGGGAA
>NZ_JACRAW010000113.1 GCF_016213215.1 Bradyrhizobium sp.
CACTGCCTCGTCGGTCATGGGGATGCTCCTGTTTTGAGTGAAGGTTGCGAACCCCTCATCTCAAGACAGGACGCCCCGTTGCGCTATCCTCTGGGCCCCGTCGCCAGCCGTAGCGTCCTACCGCGCGAGCGGTTTAGTCCTATGACCCAGAGCGGAAGTAACAGCGTCATGTAGCGGGCGATCTCAACTTCTCAACTGACTTGCTATCGTCATTAACCGGGCGGATTGGTCGCATACACGTGATTTAGTTGATCTGAATGGGTCGCGGCATTTCCATGTTGTTGTTCGTTTCGTTCGCCTCTCCAGTTGTTTCGGAATTGTCGACAATGAAGCCAAGCCAGTACTGTCCGGGTGCGATATCACCGGGAATCGTGAGGCTGCGGGTGAACGTGCCGGTAAAGCCAGGACTGCCCCAAGCGCCAGTATTCGTGCCAATGAGCCGGTCGAACTTGCTGATGAAGTCGTTGGATGAAAGATAGAAACCGATATTGAAAGTCTGCGTGGTGGTACTCAGGTTGCTGAACGTGAACTGAATATTTATTGTCGAACCGCGCGCCGCCGATGCGGGGCTCGTGACCAGAGCCGAACTGCCGCCCCCAATGCTGCGGAAAACAGATCCGGCTATGTCCACCTCTCCTATACCGTCGGGGTACAAGAGGCGACTTCCCTCGCGGTCGTCACCAGACGGATCCCACTCGCGCCAATGACCTAGCGGCCCAGCAGCCGGATAGTTCGAATTCATCGTGGCGAGCCAGCGATCTTCGTGTTTCAGGCCGAGAGCATGGCCAAGTTCGTGCAGCGCTACGCCTTCAAAGCTGACAGGCAAGCCGAGGTTGCTGTAGTTAAGCTGCCCCAGATTCCATCCGATATTGTTATTGAAGCCCATATCGGCTTCGTCAATTCCGTAGTGCAATCCAAAGAACCAATAGCAGTGATACCTTACTAGGGTCACGGCCAGGGTCGGCAGTGTGATGCTGTTATCAAGATAAACTTCGCTCCGGCCATTAGATTCATTGTGCGTTCCGTCAGTATCGCGCATCACGAAAAAATTGAATGCCGATCCTCTGACATTGTTCCAGTGCCACATGGCATTCTGATAGCGGGCATCCCAAGCGCTCCCCGGCGGGAACGACGTCGTACTGATCCACCTGTTGTCCCATTGCCTGTCCCAGCGGATTCTGTTGCCGTCGCAAGCGCGGTACGTGTAGGCCTCGACGCTTGAGACACCGAGTAGCGTTGCGAGACAGAGGGCGGTCGCCGCAAGAGTGGACCTTGATGTTCTGCTCATGGCTTGTCATCCGGGACGGACGCTTCTAGAACCATCCGACCGGCCTGCGAGCGGCAGAGACACTACCTGAGGCTCGGGTCGGTGGTGCCCCTCTCTATCGGACGTGGGAATTCGCCGCGCTCAGGTGGTGCCTGCCGTGCAGGCTCGGTTGTTGTGACTTCGCGGGGTGCCGCATCTTTGTCGCTGACGGCAAGCGCTTGGCCCTCAGCGACGGAACGGAGCGGCTTGCCCTGAATGCCAGCCGTTTCGGCGGTCCGGCGCACGTCGGCGACGAACTGGTCGAGCCGCATGACCTCGCCGGATTCGGCCAGGGTTCGCGTCTCGTCGCCTGCTCGCGAACCCTGAATGTCGTTGGTACGCGGCGGCCCGATCTGCTCGCCGGTTTCCGTTCGTCCGAGGCCACCCTTTGGTGGCGTAGCCTCTGAGGGGCCCCCCATCCGCGGGCCAAACAACTCTAACTCCGATGCCACCCTGCGTTCCTTGACCACCTGGCCATCTCGGATGCCGAACACGCGGTTACCGACGCTATCGCTGATGACCTCGGGACCACCCTGTGGGTCCCGGACGACGCGAAAGACACCCTGACCCCAGCCGAGCACCGGGACAAGCTGCTCGCCGTTCCCGCTGACGAACAGTATGACGCGCTCCTTAGCATGGAACGTAGGGCTGCCCTCGACCTCAACGATCTCATTCTCGGCGGTGCCGCCCGCAAACCGCAAGGTAAGCGTCTTGCCTTGGTAGCTGCCGGTGAGCAGATCAAGATCAGTCAGCGTTACATAGGTGGCGATGTGCTTGCGCTCGTCCCGCCGCGAGATGACACTTTCGACAGTGCCGAGCACTACGCCGTCAGCCATGCGGACTAGTTCGTCGAATTTCAGCGCAAGCACAACAGTCGCCGACGTATTGAACGCGGCGAGTAAGCCTGTCCCTAGCAAGGCGGCGACAAGGGCGAGCTTCAGTCTCCTCATTGCAAACGCCTTCGATTCAAACGGACGCAAGCTTTCGCACAGTAAGAATGAAAAATGAAATGAATATGCCCGCGCTACAAACCAAAGGTGCGCTACAGTCAAATATCTCCGGAGAAAAAACTATCACATGTTGCAAACTCTCACAAGATCAATCAGAGACTCCGAAGCCGATCACGCTCGCCGTCAATGATCAGGACATCACGACAGCCATATTGCCCCAACGCCGCACGCATTACTTGTAAATCGAGTGCTTCCGCTTGTGGCCCGAGGCTGCCTAACTCGACGCTCGTCCAAGCGTCAGCTGTCGAGGATAGACCGGAAACGATTTGGATCGGCCTGCACCACCGATTTTGACGCAAAGCGGATCTGCCGGATGGCAGGCTCTGTCCATCGAACCAAATGGAGTACGCGGGCTGCGCCCTCGGCCCGGTCAGGCCTGCCTTCCTCGCCAGGAGCTGCTGCGCTCGCTTCGAGCGGAAACCTTACTCGCCTTCGCGGGCGTGAGCCCTTTCAGCGATTACAGCAATCCAGAAGCCCGCCGACACCCGCAACAGCGCTCGTTATTGATAGGCGGAATTACCCTTGCGCAATGATTGCCACTGCTGGTCGTCGTGGCCGCAGATGATCGTCGCACCCGACTTCTCGATCCGCCTCACCTCCCCGAGTGACTTCTGAAGAGCATCCACGTTCCAGGTCTGGCGCGGCGGAGTATCGGTTAGGAGGCTCTGCCGCAGGCTGACCGTATCGGAGGCCAGGAGGAACTGGCCGTCCCGTTCCAGGCTCACCAGCGCACCCAGTGTGCCGGGTGTGTGGCCCGGCAGCGGCACCAGGACGAGGCTACCATCGCCGAACAGATCGCGCTCGCCGGTTACCGTTTCGATGGGCTGACCACTGGCCCATTCGTTGCGCAAGTAGCCCGCCGCCTCAGCGCCGGGAGAGGTGGCCGCTTCCAGCTCTTTCGCATGCATGACAATGGTCGCCTTCCCAAAGAATTCGTTGCAGCCGCAGTGGTCGCAATGGAGGTGAGAGTTGACGACGACATCAATGTCGTGGGGCTCCAGTCCGACGCAGACCAGGCTCGGTATCAAGGTCTCTTCAACGCTCATGACCGGCTTCATGAACTTGGCGAGCCCGCCCCAGCGCTCTTCGGCGTGATCGACGATGGAGGGATGGCACCCAGTGTCGAAGAGGACGTTCCCCTGCTTGTGCCTCAACAAGGCACTGCTCACCGGAAGGTCGATCAGTTCGCCGCGGTCCGCGTCGGGAAAATAGACGCTCTTGCGCATCCGCAGCCGGCCCGCCGACAGGAAATTGAGTTTCATGGCGTCTCTTCCTCACGCAAGCTCGAGCCGTTGCGGCCTCTATTCGGACAAATGAAACGCGATGGCGCGCTTGAGCAGTGCAGCGATCTCGTTCTCCTGTGCGATCAGCGCATCGGTGAGGCCCGCGACGCATATCGCGAGCGGCTGCTCGGCGCCCAATGTTGCCGGCAGAGTCATCGCGACCACGCCCGCACCCGGGGTTACGAGGTCAATGGAGAAAGCATGCCCCTTCACCCTCACCTTGGCTAGCTGCGCCAGAAGATCCTTGATCTCAATCCTGCGCTGTGGATCCGGCTCCAAGGCGTTGAGCTGCTTCACGAATCGGCGAACGTCCTTTTCTGGATGTTGCGATAGCAATGCATAACCGAGGCCGGAGCGCGCCAGCGGTCGAAGGGTGCCCGGCTTCACATGCAGCCGCATCGGCACCTTGGCCTGAATGACGTGGATGTACTGGGCGCTCAAGCCCCGCCTCAGGCCCACCATGATCGTCTCGTTAGTCTTCGCCGAAAGCTCCTCCATCAAGTTGAACAATCGGCCTTCCTGGAACAGGACGGGGTTCAGCCAGTGGCCCAGCATGGCCGTCCGCGCCGTCGGAATGTATTCGCGACGACTCGAATCGTAGTGCAGGTAGCCGTGCGCGGTCATGGTCCGCATCAGCGCCGACGTCGAAGATTGCGGAAAGTTCAACGCCTGCGATACTTCGACCACCGAAGCCGCACGCTGGTGCTCCTCGAAGAACTCGAGCACCGCAAAAACACGACCCGCGGACTTTACCGAACTCTCCACGTCATTGTCCCTGTTGGATCACGCGGCGTTTCAGCCACCAGGCATATTGCGGCGGCCAATGCGACCAGTCCGGATCGCATCCCATCTCGAGGGCCGCCTGCGCCGGCCAGTTTGGGTTCCACAACAATTCGCGACCGAGCGCGATCAGAGTCGCCTTGCTCTCCTCCAGCACGGTCTCGGCATGCTGACATTCCCGGATCAGACCGACCGCAACGGTCGGAATTTTCGCCTCGCGCTGTACCTTCTCGGCGAACGGCACCTGAAAGCCTGGCGTGCGCGACACCAGCGAATTGCCCCGCGGCAATTTCATGCCACCCGACGAGCAGTCGACCACGTCGACGCCGACTTGCTTGAGAGCCTTCGCAAACTCGACCGAGTCCTCGATCGACCAGCCGATATCCACGCCATCAACCGACGAGATGCGGACAAACACCGGCAAGTGGGCCGGCCACTCTTCCCGCATGATGGCGGCAAGCCGCAGCGGCAGGCGCATGCGGTTGGCAAGCGAGCCGCCGTAATGATCGTTCCGATTATTGGCGAGCGGGGACAGGAACGAGTGCAGCAGATAACCATGGGCACAGTGCAGCTCGACGACATCGAAGCCGGCTTCGCGCGCTCGCCGAAACGCTCGCCTGTAATCCTCGACCACCCTGTCGATATCCTCGGTCGTCATCATGTGCGGCGCAGGCCAGCCATTGTCGAAGGGTATGCTGCTTGAGGCCGCGAGCTCCCACGGCCCTTCGTTGCGCGCCACCGCGTCGGCCGGCCCGAGCGGGCCGCCGCCTTCCCAGGGACGCTGCGACGACCCCTTTCGTCCCGAATGGGCGATCTGGATCGCCGCCTTGGCGTTCAGGCTGTGGATGATCGAGGCCAGCTTGGAAAGGCCCGCGACATGGCTATCGTCCCAAATGCCAAGGCATCCATGGGTGATCCGGCCCTGCAGGTTGACCGAGCTCTGTTCGACGAAAACCAGGCCCGGCCCTCCGGCCGCGAGCTTCGCAATGTGCCCGACATGCCAGTCGGTCACGTGACCATCGATTGCCGAATACGTCGCCATGGGCGAAACGATGACGCGGTTCTTCAGCGAGAGCTCGCGCAGCTTGATCGGCGTGAAGAGCAGTGGTGTAGCAGTCATGACGAGAGCCTTCCCTGGCCGAGGCCGGTGCAATGGGTCACTTCTTCAGCAACGGACAGGCGCTCTCTTCCGGGGAGATGAAGGCATCCTTGCCCGGAATCACCTGGATCAATTTTTCGTAGTCCCACGCGCCTTTCGACTCCTTCGGCGCCTTGGCCTGCACCAGATACATGTCGTGAATGAGTTGGCCATCCTCGCGCAGGAAGGCGTTGCGCGCGAAGAAATCGTCGATCGGCATCGATTTCATCTGCGCAATGACCTTTGGTCCGTCGTCGGCCCCCGACTTCTCGACGGCCTTCAGATAATTGATCACGGAAGAATAAAGCCCCGCCTGGACCATGGTCGGTCGCTTGCCGGTCTTATCCATGAATTTCAGAGCAAACGCACGCGTCTTGTCGTCAAGATCCCAGTAGAAGCCGGTCGTGACCAATAGTCCCTGAGCCGCCTGCAGGCCGATGGCGTGGATATCGCTGGTTTGCATCAGGAACGCGGCCAGTCTCTGCTTGCCCTTGGTCAATCCGAATTCCTGGGCCTGACGGATCGAGTTCGCAAGGTCGCCGCCGGTGTTGGCGAAGGCAATGACATCCGCATTGGAGCCCTGGGCCTGCAGGATGTACGACGAGAAATCCATGCTGTTCAGGGGATGGCGCACCTCGCCAACAACAGTCCCCCCGAGTTTTTCCACGGTCTTGGCTGCGTCGTTGCGCAGCGCCTGGCCAAACGCGTAGTCGACCGTGACAAAGTACCAGCTCTTGGCACCATCGTTCAGCAAGGCGCGCGCGGTGCCGTTGGCAAGGGCATAGGTGTTGTAGACCCACTGCACTGAATTCGGCGAGCAGGCTTTTCCGGTGAGGTCGGACGAGCCGGCGGACGAAATCAGGATCGCCTTATTCTTCTGCTTGGTGAGCTCCAGGACCGCAAACGCGACAGCCGAGTTGGCGAAGTCGACGATGACGTCAACACTCTCGTTCTCATACCAGCGACGTGCGATGGCCGCGCCGATGTCGGCCTTGTTCTGGTGGTCGGCATCGACCATCACGATGGGCTTGCCGGCGACCTTGCCGCCAAAATCGGCGATCGCCATCCGCACGGCTTCGACCGATGCGGGCCCGGTTGCGTCGGCGTAGAGGCCTGACTGATCGGTCAAGACGCCGATCTTCACCTGGTCGTCTGAAATCTGTGCCTTTGCCGCAGTGCCCAGCAGAGCCAAGGCGCCGCTGAGCGCCAGTAAATTCAGTGTTTTCTTCATCGTTCTATTCCCCCCGATTGAGTGAGACCTAACCTTGTTTGGCGAGTTTTGATTTTTGGGATCGCAGATCGAAGATGTCCGGCCATGAGGCGGGATCCTTGTCCGGTCCGAGAAGCGCGTGTTTCTGGATCTTGTTGGTCGAAGTCATCGGAAGCGCTTCGACAAAAGCGATCCATGCCGGCACCTTGTAGTAGGCGAGCCGCTCGGCGCAAAAAAAGAAGACGTTCTGCGCCATTTCGAGAGTGGCCGGCGCTTCCGCAGTAACGAACGCAACAACCTCTTCCTGTCGCACCGGATCGTGTCCCGACACGACCGCCGATTGCCTTACGCCCGGCGCAAGGTTGATGACGCCCTCGACCTCGGCTGCGGAAATATTCTCGCCCGCACGGCGAATGAGGTGCTTGAGGCGGTCGACAAAGACGATCGCGCCATCTTCGTGCTGCCAGGCGCTGTCGCCGGTATGGAACCAGCCGCCCCGCCATGCCTCTTCGGTCGCTTCGGGATTCTTCAGATAGCCGGAGAAGAAGCCCTTGCGCGGATTGTCCGGTGAAAACCTGGCGCAGAGTTCTCCGACCGTCCCGGCCGGCACTTCCCTGTTCGCGCCATCCAGGATCTTCAATTCAAAGCCCGGCTCGCTGCGGCCGATCGTGTTGGACTCGAGGTGCCGCGGCTCGACGGTATTGAAACAACTGCGGCCCGTCTCCGTCATTCCCCATCCTTCGACGAAGGGAATGCCGAACCGCGCCGTGGCTCGCGCGCGCAAATCCGGGTTGGCCCCGACGCCCATGGAGAAGTGCAGGCCATGCTGCCTTTCTTCCGGCGTCTCGGGCTGGCCCAGCAGCGAAGCGACAATCACGCCGAGATAATGCAGGACGCTTGCGCGACAGCCGACCATGTCGGTCCATGCATGCCTGGAGTTGAAGCGTTCAGGGACGATGAGACAGCCTCCGGTCAGCATCATCGCCATGGTTGTCAGCGTCAGGCCCGCCATGTGGAACAGCGGCAGCGGGCTATAGAGCCGCTCCGTGCCGAACCGGTAGCTCGCCTCACCACCGCGGCTCGCGTACCAACGGCCAGTGGTCACAACGTACTCGTTGGACAAGATGCATCCCTTGGGACGCGCAGTCGTTCCTGACGTGTAGAGAAGTGCAGCTTCGGTCAGTGGCGAAGGCAGACCACTCAGCGGCGGCGCCCGCTCCGCTCGTGGAATGCTGGTGACGGACTCGGCGAGGTCATCGCCGGCTACCGTCATCAGCGGGATGCGCCTGTCCTGGCTCCGGAGCGCCAAGTCGAGTTCTGGCCGCGCCGGAAGAGAAACGATCAGATCCGGCTCGCCATGCGAAAGCATGTACGCGATTTCATCGGCCCGATACGCCGGATTGATCGGCATGATCGAGGAGCCGATGGCGTTGAGCGCCAGCCAGTGCACGATGAAGTCCGGCCGGTTCTCAAGCAAGAGCCCCACGCGATGGCCGTGGCCGAAGCCGGCGGCGGCATAGCGTGCCTGCAAGCGCGCTATGCTTGCGGACACCTGACCGTAGCTGAATTCGGCGCCGGAAGGCAGATAGTCGCGTTGCTCACGTGGAGGAATGCAAAGGAATGGCGTGAACGGCTGCGCGTCCGCACTTGAGGAGAAGATGTTGCTGACAGCGTACATGGACGCGCGAATCCCGGTTGCAAGCCGTGCCGGATGGATCGGGCACAGCTAACAGCGGCGGGAACCCGGTGTCAAACTAGTATTCAGTTTTGTGAAAATTCATATGTATTTTGGTGCGGTCGTAGGGGAGCGCAGCGTCGAAGCCGGCTTCTTCGCAAACCAAGTAGGCGTCCGATTTGTGCGCTACAGCCGCAGCAGGTACGCCTCACAACAAGGCTGCTTGATTTCCCGTGGAGGCATGGGTTTCTCACGTACCATGTCCTCGACCAAGGTCCTTTGGGGTCAGATCACCCTTGTCCTGGCAATCGTGCTCACCACCACGTGGGCGGCAACACAATGGGTTGCCTGGAAACTCGGATTCCAGCCGCAGCTCGGAAAGCCATGGTTCGAGTTAGGCGCGGGGTGCCCGGTGTACCTGCCACCTGCCTTCTTCTGGTGGTGGTACGCATACGACGCTTACGCGCCGAGGGTATTCGTCGAGGGAGCGTGTATCGCGGCTTCAGGTGGAATCATCTCGATTGTTGTCGCGTTTGCCATGTCGCTATGGCGCGCACGAGAGGCGAAGACCGCGGCGACGTACGGTTCTGCGCGCTGGGCGCTACCTTCCGAAATCCGCCTGGTCGAACCGGATGGAGTCGTGCTCGGCCGGTTCGGACGCAAGTATCTTCGCCACGATGGACCGGAACATGTGCTTTGTTTCGCGCCGACGCGATCGGGCAAGGGTGTCGGGCTTGTGTTGCCGACCCTTCTGACCTGGCCGGACAGTTGCATCGTTCACGACATCAAGGGCGAGAACTGGATGCTCACTTCGGGTTTCCGCGCGCGACATGGCAAGGTGCTGCTGTTCGATCCCACCAATCGCGATTCGGCCGCCTATAACCCTCTGATCGAGGTTCGCCGGGGCGAGTGGGAGGTCCGCGATGTCCAGAACATCGCCGACGTATTGGTCGATCCGGAAGGCGCCCTGGAGCGGCGCAATCACTGGGAAAAGACCAGCCATTCGTTGCTGGTGGGAGCCATCCTGCATGTTCTTTATGCCGAGCCGGATAAGACCTTGGCCGGCGTTGCCAATTTTCTGTCGGATCCGAAGCGTCCGATAGAAGCGACGCTGCAGGTGATGATGACGGCGCCGCATCTTGGCGAGGCGGGACCGCATCCAGTGATCGCTTCCGCCGCACGCGAACTCCTGAATAAGAGCGAGAACGAACGTTCCGGCGTGCTGTCGACGGCGATGTCCTTTCTCGGGCTGTATCGCGATCCCGTGGTGGCGCAGGTGACGGGCCGTAGCGACTGGCGGATCCGCGATCTTGTCGAAGGCAACCAGCCAGCAACGCTGTATTTGGTCGTACCACCGTCAGACATCAGCCGGACCAAGCCACTGGTCCGATTGATCCTCAACCAGATCGGCCGGCGGCTCACGGAAGACTTGAACGCCAGAGGACGCCGGCATCGTGTGCTGCTGATGCTGGATGAATTCCCTGCGTTGGGGCGGCTTGATTTCTTCGAATCGGCGTTGGCCTTCATGGCAGGCTATGGCTTGAAAAGCTTTTTGATTGCTCAATCCTTGAACCAGATCGAAAAGGCCTATGGTCCGAACAATTCCATTCTCGACAACTGCCATGTCCGTGTGTCGTTTGCGACCAACGACGAACGGACCGCACGACGCGTCTCGGATGCGCTGGGGATGGCGACCGAACTTCGCGCCATGAAGAACTATGCAGGCCACAGGCTGAGCCCGTGGCTCGGGCACCTCATGGTATCGAGGCAGGAGACCGCGCGCCCGCTGCTGACACCTGGCGAGGTCATGCAACTGCCACCGGACGATGAGCTCATTCTGGTTTCGGGCTGCCCCCCGATCCGGGCCAAGAAGGCGCGCTACTACGAGGATCAGCGATTTCGGGAACGGGTGCTTCCGCCGCCCAAGCCGGCTAACCCCGAACATCGCCTTCGCCCGCCCGACGATGATTGGAGCGGCTTGCCGCTGCCGCTTATCCGGGCGGCCAGCCGGAAGGCAAAGGCTCGGCAAGAGCATATCGAGTCCATTGCCGATTCAGCCAACGCTGGGATCCGACGAGAACCAGAACTTTCCGAGCACGAAGAGGTGGCGCCAGAACCAGGGCCGACAAAGACCGAGTTCGATTTTATCGACGAGGGAGATGATGAGGTCCAGCGCGCCCGCGCACTTCGCCAGGAGGCCGCAAGCCTTCCCCGTCAGGCGGCAATGGATCCCGATGATGGCCTCGATCTCTGAGGTGGAACGATGCGGACCAGACACACCTTTCGTCTGCCACCCGATCTTGCCGGCCAGCTTGCCGAGTATGCCGACCGGAAGCGGGTATCTCAGGCGCTCGTTGTCGAAACGGCGCTGTCATCGTTTTTATCGCCCGACAACTCCGAACGGATGGAGGCTGCGCTCGGACGACGGCTGGACCGGTTGACGCGGCAGCTCGAGCGGCTCGAACGCCACGTTACGATTTCAAACGAAGCACTGGCGCTTTTTGTCCGCTTTTGGCTCACGGCGACGCCGCCTCTGCCGGATACGGTGCAATCGGCTGCCCAGGCCAAAGGCCGCGAACGCTATGAAGGGTTCATCGAAGCCCTCGGACGCAGGCTCGCCAAAGGGCAGAGCCTGGCGCAGGAGGTCTCTTCCGACATCGAGCCGCGTGGTCGACAAGGGGAGAAATCCAGCCCTGTCTGACCAGTCCGCCGTTCTCTTCTTTCCCTACGCCAGAGTACGAAGTTGATGTTCGTACGATTGAAGCGACCAGGGTGCTGTCCTTCCCTCGAGAGCGACACGACGTAGGTATGTCGCAAATCGAGGGGGGAGGGAATGACTGCGCAGAATGAGGCCGATACGGGAATTGGCTCGATTCTGACTAAAGCCGACCCGGATAGCCGGTCAGGGGCCCATGAGGCGCTACGGACGAAAAGAGTAACGGTTCAGCTCTCGGAAAGAACCTTTGAACGCCTCGAGGCTGCAACGGATCGCCCAGGCCTTGGCAAGAGCATGGTCATCGAAGCCGCGCTTGAGCGCTTTTTGGATCCGGCGCCGCCCGTCGCGGGCATCGTGCAGGAGTCTTTCGATCGGATAGACAGCCGGCTCGAGCGGCTGGAGTACGAAATCGCGATCATCGCCGAGACGGTCGCGCTGCACGCCCGTTATCATCTCACCGTGACGCCGCCGATGTCGCAGCCTCAGCAGCATGAAGCGTGCGTTCTGGGTCACGCGCGGTTCAAGGCGTTGGCCGAACAGGTCGACAGCCGCGTGCGGCAGGGGCATCCGTTGATGCGGGAGACGATCGCCTATCTCGCCGCCGCGAGAGCTGATGCCTCTCGCCTTGAGAGCAATGCAGAGATTTCGCTGGGGTCCGCAGAAGTTGACCAGGAAATTCTCGCCGCGTCCGCCCCGAAGGCAGAAGCCGACCTGAGCGCTGCCGGCGAGGAGGACGGCAGCAATCGGAACTTTCGGCACTTGCCGAACGCATTTTGCTGATCCTCCCGACCAGGTGGTGAGGACTGCGCGGCAAGCCGTCGGCGGTTCATCCCAGCCACCAAAGGCTTCGGAAGCGGGCAGCGCGCCGCAGCTTCCAATCTGGCGCCTGATCGCCTGTGTCTTTCTGCCCTTTGCCGCAGGCTATTATCTCTCGTATCTCTTTCGGACCATCAACGCGTTGGTTTCCGGTCCTCTTGCGACCGAGTTGGGCCTGGATGCTGCCGACCTCGGGCTCTTGACGTCGGTCTATTTTCTGGCGTTTGGGGGCGCGCAGATTCCAATCGGAATGCTGCTCGACCGTTATGGTCCACGCCGTGTGCAGAGCGTGCTGCTGCTCGTCGCAACAATCGGTGCCGCCCTTTTTGGCGCGTCTAGCGGTTTTCTCCCCCTTTTGATCGCGCGCGCCATGATCGGATTGGGCGTCGCGGCCGCGTTGATGGCGGGCCTGAAAGCGATCGTCATCTGGTTTCCAAGAGAGCGGGTTGCTCTGGTCAACGGCTACATGATCATGTTGGGTGGCTTGGGCGCGGTGACCGCCACAGTGCCGGCCGAATGGCTGATGGAATGGCTGGGTTGGCGGGGATTGTTCGCAGTCTTGGCCATTGCGAGCCTCGCGGTAGCCGCCCTGATCTTTGCGGCGGTGCCAGAGGTCGCGCGGTCAGGAGAATCTGGTCCAAACACGCCGGGGCTTCGAGCGATCTATACAGATTCACGTTTCTGGCGAATAGCTCCGCTTTCAGCGAGCTGCATCGGGTCAGCCTGGTCCTTGCAATCACTCTGGGCGGCGCCTTGGCTGACGGACGTCGAAGGTCTCACCCGCGAAGCATTGATCGCGCAACTGTTCATCATGGCAATCGGATTGAGCGTCTCTGCTTTGCTGCTTGGGGTGATAGCTGACCGCTTGCGCAGACGCGGTGTGGGGCCGGAAATCCTGTTCGCCGCGGCGGCGACCTTGTTTGTGGTGGCTGAGCTGGCGTTGATCTTGCGCCTGCCCCTGCCATCGCTACTGCCCTGGTCAATGGTCCCGCTTGTCGGGGCTTCGACCGTTCTCAGCTATGCAATGTTGGCCGAATACTTCCCAATGGAGCTGGCTGCGCGCGCGAATGGCGGCCTAAATGTGCTTCATTTCGGTTGGGCCTTTGCGACCCAGTACGGGACAGGCCTCATCCTGCAACAATGGCCAGCTCAGAACGGTCACTACCCGATAGTGGCCTATCAAGTCACCTTCGGACTCAGCGCTGCTGTGCATATCGCGGCGCTGGGCTGGTTCATTGTTCCTTGGCTTCGTGCGTTGAGCTCGCGGATGCCAACAGTCACCCGTCGGGAATCAGCAAGCGGTGAAGGGCTGCTTGATCCAGTAATCCCGCCGGCCGAAATCGCCATACTCGACGCGCCCGAACGTCCGGAATGGTAACACGCAATTTGCATTGTTTATTGCATGCGATTATTGGCCGTCACGCGGACTTTCTTTTCCTACGCCAGAGTACGACCCTGGTCAGCCCATTGTTGCCGCAATCCACGTCCTACGTTTTCTAATCACCCCATCGCAAGGCGCTCGCGGCGCCTGAATCGTGGGGGCAGCAGTGGCAGTCCATTCCTTTCCGTCAGAGGCGACCTCGCGCACCTCGCGCATGCTGCGCACCGCCCTTGGTCCTGCTATCGCGCGCTTTCTGGAGGATCCATCCATTGTCGAGGTGATGCTCAACCCCGACGGCAGGTTGTGGATCGATCGCCTGGCGCGGGGCCTCGACGACACCGGAGAACGTCTGTCCGCTGCCGATGGGGAACGGATCATCCGATTGGTTGCCCATCACGTCGGTAGCGAAGTTCACGCCGCAGCTCCACGCGTCTCGGCCGAGCTGCCTGAGACTGGAGAGCGTTTCGAAGGTTTGCTGCCGCCGGTCGTTGCAGCGCCAGCCTTCGCCATCCGCAAACCAGCGGTCGCCGTGTTCACCCTTGAAGACTATGTCGCTGCGGGAACCATGACATCGGGTCAGGCATACACGCTGCGAGGTGCAGTTGCCGCTCGCAAGAACATTTTGGTGGCTGGAGGTACCTCGACCGGCAAGACGACGTTGACGAACGCGCTGCTGGCAGAAGTCGCCAAAACCGGCGATCGGGTCGTTCTCATCGAAGATACAAGGGAGCTGCAGTGCAAGGCGCCAAATCTCGTAGCGTTGCGCACCAAGGATGGCGTGGTCTCACTGTCGGACCTTGTCCGTTCGTCGCTGCGCCTGCGGCCGGATCGGATCCCGATCGGTGAGGTACGCGGGGCCGAAGCCCTCGATCTGCTCAAAGCCTGGGGCACGGGTCATCCTGGCGGGATCGGCACCATCCACGCCGGGACCGCGCTCGGTGCCTTGCGTCGGCTCGAGCAGCTCATTCAGGAAGCGGTCATCACGGTCCCCCGCGCGCTCCTTGCCGAAACGATCAACGTTATCGCGGTTCTCAGTGGCCGTGGCGTCGATCGCCGCCTTTCTGAGCTCGCCTATGTCGCCGGGCTCGGCCCCTCAGGCGATTACCGCATTTCGGCCATAGGAGAGGACTGATGAGCTCGCGATCGTTGCTCGGACGGGCCCGAATTTCCAGGGTGGCAAGCGCGGCCGTCTGTCTGATTACGGCTCCGGCGTGGGCTGCCGGCTCCAACATGCCGTGGGAGCAGCCGCTCAACCAGATTCTGCAGTCCGTCGAGGGACCGGTCGCCAAGATCATCGCCGTCATCATCATCATCACCACGGGCCTGTCGCTGGCGTTCGGCGATACCTCAGGTGGCTTCCGCCGGCTGATCCAGATCGTGTTCGGCCTGTCGATCGCATTCGCCGCATCAAGCTTCTTTCTGGCGTTCTTCTCGTTCGGCGGCGGAGTGATGATCTGATGGGCGAACAGGTGCCAGGGCTCGTCGCGCCGGTGCACCGCGCGCTCACCGAGCCGATTCTGTTGGGTGGCGCTCCGCGCTCAGTCGCCATTGTCAACGGCACGTTGGCGGCAGCACTCGGCCTCGGCCTGCGCCTCTGGCTGGCTGGTCTCCTCCTCTGGTTCGTCGGCCACATGGTCGCCGTCTGGGCCGCCAAGCACGATCCCGAGTTCGTCGAGGTCGTACGGCGCCACCTTCGCATTCCTTCTCACCTCAGCCAGTGAAGCCTCTCATGATGAACCTTGCCGAATACCGACGTTCGAACGCGCATTTGGCGGATTTTCTGCCCTGGGCCGCGCTGGTCGATGAAGGAATTGTCCTGAACAAGGACGGCTCGTTTCAGCGGACGGCAAAGTTTCGCGGGCCCGATCTCGACAGCGCGGTGCCGGCCGAACTGGTCGCGGCCTCAGGTCGCCTGAACAATGCCCTGCGTCGTCTTGGGTCCGGCTGGGCCGTGTTTGTTGAAGCGCAGCGGCATTCGGCGGGCGCCTATCCTCCGAACACGTTTCCCGATGCGGCGTCCGCGCTCGTCGATGCCGAGCGAAGGGCCCAGTTCGAGGAGCGAGGGGCTCATTACGAATCGAGCTATTATCTGACGTTGTTGTATCTGCCGCCGACCGAGAGCGCGGCGTTGCCCGAACGACTGCTCTACGAAGGTGGCAATCGTGCTGCTGGCGCGGACGGGCGTGAACTGCTGAGCGGCTTTATCGACCGGACCAATCGGGTCTTGCAGCTCATCGAAGGCTTTATGCCCGAATGCGGCTGGCTCGATGACGAGGCAACGCTGACCTACCTGCACTCGACGATCTCGACCAGGCGACACCGGGTGCGGGTGCCTGAGATTCCGATGTATCTCGACGCGCTGCTCGCGGATCAACCATTGACGGGCGGGTTGCGACCGATGCTGGGGGAAGCGCATCTGCGCGTTCTGACCATCGTCGGATTCCCGAGCGCGACCACGCCTGGGATTCTCGATGACTTGAACCGGCTACCTTTTCCGTACCGCTGGTCAACCCGGGCGATCACGCTCGACAAGCTGGACGCCACAAAGCTGCTGACCAAGATCCGGCGCCAGTGGTTTGCCAAGCGCAAGTCGATCGCAGCCATCCTGAAGGAGGTGATGACCAACGAGGCCTCTCACCTCCTCGATACCGACGCCCAGAACAAGGCCAACGACGCCGATGCGGCCCTGCAGGAATTGGGATCGGATGAGATCGGTCAGGTCTTCGTCACCGCGACAGTCACCGTCTGGGATAGAGACGCCCACGTCGCTGACGAGAAGTTGCGGTTGGTCGAGAAGGTCATCCAGGGGCGCGATTTCACGTGCATGATGGAGACGGTCAATGCGGTCGAGGCTTGGCTCGGCAGCCTGCCGGGACATGTCTATGCCAACGTCCGCCAGCCGCCCATCTCGACCTTGAACCTGGCGCATATGATTCCGCTGTCGGCGGTGTGGGCGGGGGAGGTGAGGGACCCTCACCTCAAGGCGCCTCCGCTCTTCTTCGGCAAGACGGAGGGATCGACCCCATTCCGATTTTCGCTGCACGTCGGGGACGTCGGACATACCTTGGTCGTCGGGCCGACCGGCGCCGGCAAGTCCGTTCTCCTGGCGCTCATGGCGCTGCAGTTTCGCAGATACCCGAATTCCCAGATCTTTGCATTCGACTTTGGCGCCTCGATCCGCGCCGCGGCGATCGCCATGGGCGGCGATTGGCACGACCTCGGCGGCGCGATTACGGGAGATGCGTCTGAGCCAATCGCTCTCCAGCCGCTCGCAAGGATCGACGATGTCTCGGAACGGGGCTGGGCAGCTAATTGGATCGCCTCGATCCTTACCCGTGAACGGATCGAGGTTACGCCTGAGACCAAGGATCATGTCTGGTCGGCTCTGACTTCATTGGCTTCGGCGCCCGTCGAGGAGCGCACGCTAACCGGACTTTCCGTTCTCCTTCAATCCAACTTCCTCAAACGGGCACTGCAGCCCTACTGTCTGGGTGGGCCCTATGACCGATTGCTCGACGCCGAAACCGAGCGGCTCGGCACCTCATCTGTCCAGGTCTTCGAGACGGATGGATTGATCGGGACCGCCGTTGCGCCGGCCGTCCTGTCCTATCTGTTTCACCGGATCGAGGATCGCTTCGACGGCCGGCCGTCTCTGCTCATTATCGATGAGGGGTGGCTCGCTCTTGATGATGCTGACTTTGCGGGCAAGCTGCGTGAGTGGCTGAAAACGCTGCGCAAGAAGAACGCTTCCGTCGTCTTCGCGACCCAATCGCTTGCCGATATCGACGGCTCGGCGATTGCGCCAGCGATCGTCGAAAGCTGCCCGACTCGGATCTTGCTGCCCAACGATCGCGCGATCGAACCGCAGATCACGATGATCTACCGTCGTTTTGGTCTCAATGATCGCCAGATCGAAATTCTCGCCCGTGCTAACCCGAAGCGGGACTACTATTGCCAGTCGCGCCGCGGAAACCGCCTGTTCGAGCTTGGGCTTGGCGAAGTAGCGCTCGCGTTCACGGCTGCGTCTTCCAAGGCCGATCAGGTTTTAATCGAGCAGGTATTGGCCGAGCACGGGCGCGACAATTTTCTGAGCGGTTGGCTCAAAATCCGTGAACTCGGCTGGGCCATTGATCTGATTCCGCAACTGGCAACCGAAGGGGCGCTCTCATGACACGCTTCGGCAATCTTCTCGTGGCGAGCGTAGTGGTCGTCGCGATGGCGCAATCAATCAGACCGGCTCCAGCACAATGGGTTGTGTTCGATCCCAATAATTACACTCAGAACGTCCTGACTGCGGCGCGCGAACTGCAGCAGATCAACAACCAGATCACATCGCTGCAGAACGAAGCGCAGATGTTGATCAACCAGGCGAAAAATCTGGCGAGCCTGCCGTATTCGTCGCTGCAGCAGCTCGAGCAGTCAATCCAGCGCACGCAGCAACTGCTCGCCCAGGCGCAGCGCGTAACCTACGACGTCCAGCAAATTGACCGGGCGTTTTCGACTACCTACGCTCCAGCGTCAGCGAATGTTTCGGATCAGGCGCTCGTCAGTATTGCGCAGACTCGTTGGCAGAACGCGGTTGCAGGTCTTCAAGACGCAATGCGCTTGCAAGCCACTGTCGCCGGTAATCTCAACACCAACCGAGCCCAAATGTCTGCCCTGGTGACTGCGAGCCAGGGGGCGACCGGTGCCCTGCAGGTGAGCCAAGCGGGCAATCAGCTCCTTGCGCTCCAGTCGCAACAGCTTGCCGATTTGGTCGCAGCCGTTGTCGTCCAGGGGCGCGCTCAGAATCTGGAGTCGGCCCAGCGAACGGCAGCTCAGGATCAGGCTAGGGAGCAGCTCCGACGTTTCCTGGCCCAAGGAAAGAGTTACCAACCCACAACCGTGCAGATGTTCCATTGATGATGGCGAACCAGCTCAAACGGATTCCGACCGTCCTGGCAATGACGATCGCGGTGCTGGTCGTCGCCGCGTGCGCGATCGGGCTTCGCGGCAACGAGGACCAGGCCCAGCCCACCGCGTCGGTCGCTCGGAAGCCCGGCCCGATGACGGCGCAGCTCGAACAATGCCGCACCGTCACATACGAGCAGGAAGACGCCCTTCGCGATTGCCGCGACCTCTGGGCTCACAGGCGTCGCCAGTTCTTGGGCCATAGCAGAGAATCTCCGAGCGATCCCAATACTGCGCCGTCCAGGCCCGGATCCTCATCGGCTGTTTCGTCCAAGCACGAGACGCGTCTGCCGTCTGGCCATACCTCCATTCCAGTGCGAAGCGAGTAAGCAATGATTGGTACCGGCGTCATCGATCAATTCCTGGAAACCTTCACCCGCTACATCGACTCCGGGTTCGGATTGCTGGGAAGCGAGGTCGGCTATCTGGCGACGACGCTCGCTGCCATCGATCTCACGCTGGCAGGGCTGTTCTGGTCCTGGGGCGGTGATGAGGACATCATCGCGCGCTTGGTTAAGAAGACCCTGTTTGTTGCCGTCTTCGCCTACCTCATTGGGAACTGGAACAGTCTCGCCCGCATCGTCTTCGAGAGCTTTGCGAGCTTGGGCCTCAAGGCCTCCGGGACCAGTCTTTCGGCGGCAGATTTTCTCAGACCGGGAAGGATCGCTCAGGTCGGGCTCGACGCCGGACGGCCGATCCTGGAGGCGATTTCCGGGCTGATGGGTTATGTGAGCTTTCTCGAAAATTTCGTCCAGATCACAGTTTTGCTGTTTGCCTGGATTGTGGTGCTGCTGGCGTTCTTCATCCTAGCCATCCAACTCTTCGTCACCTTGATCGAGTTCAAGCTGACGACGCTCGCGGGCTTTGTGCTGATTCCGTTTGGCCTGTTCGGCAAGACGGCGTTTGCCGCCGAACGCGTGCTCGGCAACGTGATCTCATCAGGCGTCAAGGTCCTGGTCCTGGCCGTCATCGTCGGCATTGGATCGACTTTATTTGCCCAGTTCACGGCCGGGTTTGGCGGCAATCAGCCGACCATCGAGAATGCCATGGCGCTGGTATTGGGAGCGCTCTCGTTGCTGGGCCTTGGGATCTTTGGCCCTGGGATTGCCAACGGAATCGTCTCCGGCGGGCCGCAGCTTGGGGCCGGCGCCGCTATTGGCACGGGTCTCGCGGCCGGGGGCCTGGTTGCGGCCGGAGCAGGACTTGCCGCCGGCGGCGCTGGACTTGCGCGGGGAGCAATTGCGGGCGGCCTGCGTGCAAGTGCTTCCATTGCAGGCGGTGCGGCAAGTGCTTTCCGGCAAGGAGGGATGAGCGGCGTCGCTGCGGCCGGCATTTCCGCCGTGACGAGCCCGCTTCGCGCCAAAGCAGGCGGGAGCGAAAGCGCTGATTCAGGAGAAGGCGCTCCATCGGGTCCGAACGGGGCGGCTGCGCCGCCCGCCTGGGCGCGCCGCATGAAGCGCGCGCAAACCGTCAGCCATGGCACGTCCGCAGCGACCCACGCCATTCGGAGCGGCGATCACGCAGGTGGTGGTGCTGCCGTTGATCTGTCCGAAGGAGATAAGTGATGTTCCGGCGACCGTCAGTTCATTATGGCCGCACGCCAGAGCCGGTCACGCCTTATCAGCGCGCGGCCCAGGTTTGGGACGACCGCATCGGCTCAGCTCGCGTGCAGGCCAGGAACTGGCGACTCATGGCATTCGGCAGCCTATTCCTGTCCGGTGGGCTCGCCGCGGCTGTCGTCTGGCAGTCCGCCAGAGGAACGGTCACGCCCTGGGTGGTTGAGGTCGATCGTCTCGGCCAGGCTCAGGCGGTGGCCCCCGCAACTCCGTTCTATCAGCCGACCGATCCGCAGGTTGCGTTCCATCTCGCTCGATTCATCGAGGACGTCCGAGGCCTACCCGCCGACGCCATCGTGCTGCGCCAGAACTGGCTGCGTGCCTATGATTTTACGACCGACCGTGGCGCCAGCGCCCTCAATGACTACGCTCGCGCCAACGATCCCTTTGCGAAGCTCGGCACAACGCAGGTCTCGGTCGAGGTCTCCAGTGTCATCCGCGCCTCACCGGAGAGTTTTCGAATCGCCTGGACCGAGCGGCGCTACGACAACGGGCAGCTCGCGGTGACCGAACGGTGGACGGCGATTCTCACCGTCGTCATCGAAACGCCTCGCGATACTGACCGCCTGCGCAAAAATCCTCTCGGTGTCAACGTCAACGCTATCAGCTGGTCCAAGGAGCTTTCCCAATGACGGCCGTGATCAGAAATGTTGAGCCTCCTGGACGCGCAGGTGCGATCTCGCTTCTCGTCGCGTTCCTATTGACGGGATGCACCACGTTCAAGCCGCCACAGATCAGCTATGACGATGATGTGCCGGCGCTCCCCGACGTGCCGGCGCTCGCGGACGATCACGCCCGGCCATTGCACGTGCCACCGCTGTGGAGAGCCGCCCACGGTGGCAAGAAGGGCGACGCGGAAGAAAAAGAACCAGTGGCCAGGATCGAGACCGCCAACGATGCCGCGCGGGTCGAGCCACGGCGGGCAGGGTACTTCAATGCGGTCCAGGTCTTTTCCTATAGTCCCGGCGCGCTCTACCAAGTCTACGCGGCGCCGGGACAGATCACCGACATCGCGCTCGAGCCGGGCGAGCAACTGACCGGTTCGGGTCCCGTTGCCGCCGGTGATACGGTGCGTTGGGTCATCGGCGACACCGAAAGCGGTAGCGCCGATACCAGGCGTGTCCATATCATGGTCAAGCCGACTCGCCCGGCAATCCAGACCAACCTTGTGGTGAACACGGACCGGCGCACTTACCTGATCGAACTACGCTCCCGTGAAAAGCCGTACATGCCTTCGGTGGCCTGGTTCTATCCAGAAGACCGGAGAGGCCCCGCCAAGGCTTTACCACCCACTCCAGTCATCCCGGATCCCGACCATCGTCGCTACCGCTATGCGATCGAGGGCGACAGTCCGCCGTGGCGGCCGGTCAATGCTTTCGACGACGGCCGCAAGGTCTACATCGAGTTTTCGCCGGGAATCGGCCAGGGGGAGATGCCACCGGTGTTTGTCATCGGAAACGACGGCCAGCCCGAACTCGTCAATTATCGCGTCTACAAGAACGTGCTGATCGTCGACCGGCTGTTTGCGGCGGCCGAGCTCCGCCTCGGTGGGGAAAGCCAGCAAAAGGTCCGTATTGTCAGAACCAACGGGAGGGGCGCGTGAGCAACGGCGAGATGGGTGAAACGCCAACTCCTGGCGCGCATACACCAGTTTCGGAGGATCCCGAGCGCGCCTTTCGCCTCCATCCCGAGGGCCCGCGCGTTACGCGGCTCTCGCGAAAAGTGCTGGTAGGCGCCACCGGCTTTGCCCTGCTAGCTATTGGGGGCGTTACATTGTGGGGGCTACGAGGCAATCATCCGCGCAATCCGACTCCGGAGGAGCTTCATAGTGCCGATCACCACAACATCGCCGACGGTCTCGCAGCGTTGCCGCGGGACTATGCCGGGATTCCACGTGACGTTCCGCGCCTTGGGCCTCCGTTGCCGGGTGACCTCGGCCGTCCAATCATCGCCGCAGAAAATCAATCCGGTCCGCTAGGCGCCGACGCTGAGCAGCAACGAGTCAACCAGGAGAGCGAGGCAGCGAGAACGAGCAAAGTGTTCGCCCCGATGAACGCACGAGCGGTCGCTACGAGCCAGAGCACGGGCACGGAGGCCTCAGCGAATCCAGGTGCTTCGACCGACGAATCCTTCGCCCAAAATGGACAAGATCGTAAGCTGCTCTTCGTCAACGCCTCAGTTGACCGGAGAACGACAACGCCCGACCGGTTGGCGCGTCCGGCGTCGCCGTTCGTCGTGCAGGCGGGAACGGTCATCCCCGCCGCCTTGATCACGGGCCTGCGTTCCGACTTGCCAGGTCAGATCACGGCGCAAGTGACCGAGAACGTTTATGATAGTCCGACCGGACGCGCGCGTCTGATTCCGCAGGGTGCACGCCTCATCGGGGTCTACGACAGTCAAGTCGCATTCGGTCAGTCGCGGGTCCTCCTGGTTTGGACGCGACTGATCATGCCGAATGGTCGTTCGATCGTTTTGGAGAGACAGCCGGGGGCGGACGTTCGTGGTTACGCGGGGCTTGAGGACGAGGTTGACAATCACTGGGGCGAACTCGCCAAGGCGGCTGGGCTGTCTACGCTGCTGAGCATCGGGTCGGAAGTAGGAGCCGGGGCGGACAGCGGAACCAACACGGCCATTCTCCAGGCGCTTCGATCAGGCGCGGCGAATTCGCTCAATCAGACCGGCCAGCAAATCGTTCGCCGAAATCTCAATATCCAGCCCACGCTGACGATCCGGGCGGGATTTGCGGTGCGGGTGATTGTGAATCGAGATCTGGTACTCGAGCGGTATCGGGGGTAGCTCCATGACCAAACTGAAGATCGGCGCCATCGAGGATGAAAAGCCGGTGGCGTTCACGGTTAAGCTCCCGGCCAGAGTGCACCGCGATCTGATCGCTTATGCGGAGATTCTGACGCGGGAAGCCGGACAGCCCGTCGATCCAACTCTGCTCATTGCGCCCATGTTGGCCCGATTCATGAGTACTGATCGAGTGTTTAGGAAAGCCTGCAAGCAAATACGGACGGTTAAGTAGAGACACGCCTTTAAACCACGACTTCGAGCTGAACACTCACTCTCCGCTCTAACTTTCTTTGCACTCGGGTGGGTGCAGATCGTCGTGAACAGTGCAACAACTAGGACCCAGCTCCTGTTTTACGACCCCTCGGTCTTCTTGCCCAGGATCGCCTTCAGTTTGTCGGCCAGCCCCTTTTGGGTGACAGGCTTCTGCAGCAGCTCCAAACCTCGCTCCAGACGGCCATCGTGCGTAATGACGTCCCGAGAGTAACCCGTCATGAAAATGACCCTCAGCTTCTCATTCGACCTGCGAAGCTCATCGCTCAAGATGCGACCGTTCTTCCCCGGCATGATTACGTCGGTCAGAAGCAAGTCGATTGCGCCTCTGTGCGCCTCGAACATCTCTACGGCTTGCTCGGCATCGCACGCCTCGAGGACCGTATATCCGAGCTCATTGAGTGTCTCCACGATATAATTGCGGACATCGTTGTCGTCTTCGGCGACGAGAATTGTCTCACCGTTGCCAATTTCAATGTGGGCTGTTTCCAAAAAGGCCGGCTGCGCATCCAACGGCAATTCAGTACGCGGCAGATAGATGCTGACGCAGGTGCCCTTGCCCAACACGCTGCCTATGGTTGCAACCCCACCTGACTGCTTCGCAAATCCATAGACCTGACTGAGGCCAAGCCCGGTACCCTGCCCGATGCTTTTGGTTGAAAAGAACGGTTCGAACGCGTGCTCGACTGTAGGCTGATCCATGCCCATTCCGGTATCTGTTACGGAAATAACGACGTAAGGTCCCGGGGTGAGATCCAGGTGCTGCCCCGCAAATTGGCGGTCGACATAGACGTTAGCGGTTTCGATGGTCAGCTGCCCTCCGGACGGCATGGCATCTCGCGCGTTGACGATGAGGTTAAGAAGCGCAGCTTCCAGCTGATGGGGATCGGTCTCAGTGTTCCACAAAGTGGCGTCCGGGGCCATTTCCATCTTGATCGATTCGCCCACCGTACGGACGATAAACTCTTCGATGCTAGCGACAACTTGATTCACGTTGATCACTTTCGTGTCGAAGGGCTGTTTGCGGGCAAAGGCGAGAAGGCGCTGTGTCAGTGTTGCAGCGCGCTGCGATCCCTGGCGCGCACTCTCGATTGCTTTTCTGATCCTGTCATACGAAGCCTCGCTCCCACGCGCTAACGCGCGGTCGGCAATCTCAAGGTTTCCGGATATCACCATCAGGAGATTATTGAAGTCATGTGCGATGCCTCCGGTCAGCTGCCCGATTGTCTCCATCTTTTGAGTGTGACTAAAAAGAGCCTCCGTTTCACGCCGCTGGCGTGACTCGGCCTCCAGCATCGCGTGCGCCAACCTGAGCTGCCCCGGAGAGGGCAGTGCTAAGACTTTCGGTATCAAGGGCCAGATAAGTACCGCGGTCAGAACCGAAGCGATCGCAGTTGCGGCCTTGATCACACCCTCAAGGCCATAGGCCGGAATCCATAGAGTGTAGATCGCGAACGCGTGAGTGAAGCCGCACGCCATGATGAAGAGGGCGAATGCCCAAAAGATCCACCCGAACTCGACGTCGCGCCGTCGGTACACGAAGTAAGCAAGTGCAAATGGTATTGAAAAATACGACAGCGCAATCACCGCATCCGAAACCACGTGGACGGTCAGCAGCTCCGGTTCCCAGAGCAGGCAGATGCCATGAGGAGAGAATGCGCTAGTATCGAAGAAGAGCCTAATCTTTTCCCACATCTTAACCTCTTCTCGGCCACGCGTAGTGATCTGATCGATGTGTTCGGCGAGTTCCATGACGTTGACCACGAGCTCGAAATCCATGTTGCCTTTGGCCTTGCCGTGGCCGCTCGCGTCGAT
The DNA here is from genome assembly GCF_016213215.1 of Bradyrhizobium sp. Taxonomy (GTDB): domain Bacteria; phylum Pseudomonadota; class Alphaproteobacteria; order Rhizobiales; family Xanthobacteraceae; genus Bradyrhizobium. The sequence goes on from NZ_JACRAW010000113.1 coordinate 24,763, forward strand.
GAATTCCTTGATCGCTTTGATGACGACGGTACAGCCATCTTAGTCGAGCCAGTCGACCGAATCGACGAATACAGCTGATCCTCAACGATTGCGGTGAAATAGAAGCGCGCAGCAGGGTTCCGCGGCTCTGAAAGTCTTTCCGAAAGGCACTTGTAATCGATGTCGAAGCCGAGCGTCTTGGCCGTGGCGTAAAGGTTGGCGCCGTCGATGAACACCGCAATCTTATTGGGAGCGTCTGACAGAGGATAATCTCCTATGAACGGTGCACATGTAACGGCTTTTCAGTATCCGGGGATCTCAGTGATGAGCATCTCCACGCTATCTTCGGTCGCCCAGCAGCTTGCCGGTCTTCCAATGGATAAAATGCAAGCGGGTGCAGGCAGGGCAGGTGAAAGATTGAAACTCGACCTGAGGCGCTTCCTCAACATCATCCTGCAGCCAGTGTTGCACGTTCAGGTTGGTCGTCGGGCACTTGAAAATGACCGGACGCATGCTGCTCTCCTGATCCCGCATGAGTTATAAAGGCGGAAATCTATCGCCCGGGTGCCGCCGATTTTTGATCTGCCTCAAGCTTTCGGGTCTAAGCGCAAACGAGTAAGACAGAATCCTCGCGCCTATCCGCCACTGTTGAGTTCCGTGAACCTCTATAGTTTGGCCAATATCACACGGGTTGGGTAATCAGCCGCTCAGGCGGCAACATCACCTTCGAGGTCACGCTCGGTGCACGTTCGGTTTCAAATCCCGGCGATCAGCCAGCCGCCTGCGGTCGCCACGTATGTTGCGGCATCCGCCAGTCGATGCCCTCCAGCAGATAGCCAAGCTGGGCCGGGCTGATCGTTACGACGCCAATCAGTCGATGACGGCCAGAGGAAACGACCGCGCTCCAGCCGCTTGGCGTAGAGTGACATGCCCAACCCATCGGGCCAGAGGATCTTGATCAGCTTGCCGCTCTTGCCACCGAACACATAGAGGTCGCCGCCGTACGGGTCGCGCTTGAAGACTTCCTGCACCAGCACGGCCAGCGAGTTCATGCCGCGGCGCATGTCGGTGTGGCCGGTCGCAATCCACACCCGCACGCCCGACGGAATGGGGATCATCGCGGCCGTCCATCTGCCAGCGCCGCGACCGCGGCCTTCAGCGAAGCCGCGTCGACCGTGCCCGTGATCCGCATCCGAGTTCCGGCGGCAAACTCGATCTTGATCGCTCCGCCGCCGGCCGACCGGACTGCACCAGGCATCGCTTCCGCGACCACCATCGCCGGTACGAAGCCCGTTTGATCGGCGGCTTCCTTCGGCTCGGGGCGAAACGACCGCCGCCATCGCAGCAGCAATGAGCGCGAAATGCCATAGCGCCGCGCCGTCGCCGCGACCTGGCGCGGCGCCTGCAAGCTCTCCAGGACGATCTTGAGCTTCTTGTCCTCGGACCAGCGCCGTCGGCGGCCTGTGTCCACTACTTCGAGCCGTTCGACTTGGGCACTGCGCCTATCACTGTCCATCAGCACACTTCTCAACACCGCGCCTCACTCGGCAAAGCGGCCTTCAGCGGACGGATACCAAGCTCAAGCATGTCAATTGCCTTCTCGTAGTCACCGTCGGCAAATACTTGGGTTCCCCGGCAGAGATCGATTGCGGGCGGACCTGGTGCCAGCCTCTGATTGAAGCGCTTCCAACTGGGCCAATCTCGAATGCAGGATTTCGTTGCGCGTTGCGGCTCGATCAGAGCCTAGTGGGGACCGGCAAAGTGCGCACCGACCCTCGGGAAAAACTTATTCCCGTATTCGGCTGCTTCATTCCAGTGGACCGCCGCTGCCGTCTTGTCGACCAGTGTAAGACGCCACAGAAGCAAAGCCGAGTCTGTAAAGACGTTTCCTCGGCGTAGCGGGCTTCTGATGGCCTAACGCGTTCTTTGTACATTCGTAGAGCACCATCGACGTCACCGGTTTCGAGTGCGATGAGGGCGACCTGCCAGGAAAGATGCCCCGGCAAATAGCTCTGCCCATCATGTCTAAGCAGCCATTCGGAAGAACGCATCGCCTGCTGAGGAATTGTCGGCCTCGATCACCGAGATCAGCCGGCAAGTCCAGGACTCGGCTCGCATGGCCAACGAGGCGGTCGGCCAAGCGCGGGCGACCACCGAGCGCGTCAGCGAACTGTCCAAGGCCGCGACGCGGATCGGCGACGTGGTCGAGCTGATCAACAGCATCGCCGGGCAGACCAATCTGCTGGCGCTGAATGCCACCATCGAAGCCGCGCGGGCCGGAGAAGCCGGCCGGGGCTTTGCGGTGGTCGCTTCGGAAGTGAAGGCGCTGGCCGAGCAGACGTCAAAGGCCACCGGCGAGATCGGACAGCAGATATCGGGCATCCAGGTGGCGACGCACGAATCGGTTGACGCCATCAAGGCGATCAGCGGCACCATCGAAAAGCTGTCCGAGATTGCATCGACCATCGCTGCGGCCGTGGAAGAGCAGGGCGCCGCGACCCAGGAGATCTCCCGAAATGTGCAGCAGGCGGCGCAGGGGACGCAGCAAGTGTCCTCGAACGTCACCGATGTGCAGCGCGGGGCGAGCGAGACCGGATCCGCATCCTCGCAAGTGCTGGCGGCCGCGCGTTCGCTGTCCAGCGACAGCAATCGGCTGAAGCTCGAAGTCGCCAAGTTCCTGAACACGGTGCGCGCGGCCTGAGGTATGTCCCACTCGTTCACCGCCAACTACCTGCGGCCGGGTGGCAAGTTGACCACGACCCTTTTGCGATGATCCGTGAGACCATCCGCGAGATGGACATCGTCGCGATCGGGCGCGTGGTGCTGACGCCCGTGAGTACATCGTCGCGCTCGAACCGCTGGACAAGTTGGCCCGGCTGCCGCCTTCGAAGGAATAGACTGTCGGTGCGGTGCAGACGTTCGCGGATGAGAGCGCGGTAGAGAACCGGCGCGATCGCAGCCCGATCGATAGTGCCGTATAAATGGCGCCTAAGGGGCCGCCGCACCTTCCCTGGACCGCGGGCGTAAGGTCATGCACCGTTCCATCAAGGATCGAGGATGTCCCATTGAAACGACCGTGAACAAAACGTGATGGAAGCGCGTTTCACAGCAAGAAAAAACAGCAACTTAGAAGATACTAACTGCGTTCGGGACGCTGGTTCCGCAGCGCCGGAACGAACCTTGCGATAGCACTGAAATGTCACACCACGTTTTGTTGGTGAGTCTTTGGTGAGTTTGGCTTTCGCACGTCTCTGAACGATTTAGCGAAGCTATTGATTGGCGCGCCATTCAGAATGCAACTGAGACTTCCGTATATTTCGGATGCGCAGATCGCGACCATATAACTCGGCCGCCATACGAGCACGAGGAGCGAAGCAGAACTGGCGCGGGTGACCAGCAGATACCTGCGCCCGGCGCGCTTCACAAACGCATATGTTCGTCGATCCGCTCTGCGGAGCCGGCATCGACCCGCCCGCTATCCACCACCTCGCCGCGTTTGAACACAGCAAAGCGATCGGCAAGTCCCAACACGAAGGACAGATGCTGTTCGACCAACAGCATCGCGGTGCCGCGATCGCGCCGCGTCTCGGCCAATACTTCGGCGAGCCGGTCCACCACCGACGGCTGCAGACCTTCCGTCACTTCGTCGAGGAGCAGCAGACGCGGTTCGGCGATCAGTCCGCGCGCCACGATCAGCATTTTCTGTTCGCCTCCCGACAAGGTGCCGGCGCGCTGCGACAGCCGCGCGGTGAGAACGGGAAACCAGCCGCTGATGGCGGCGAGGCTTGCCTCGAAGCCGCGGTCGTCGCTGAGCCCGAGCCGGAGGTTGTCGCGGACGCTCAGATCCTGGAACAGCGCCTGTTCCTGCGGAACATAGGCCAGGCCAAGTGCGCGCTTGCGAAACGGCGCGAGCCGCGTCACATCGCGTCCGTCGAGGCGGACCGCGCCGTCCCATGCCGGCAGAAACGAAAGGATCGTTTTCAACAGCGACGACTTTCCCATGCCGTTCTTTCCGACCAAAGCGAAGATCTCGCCGGGAGCGATCTCAAGCGAAACCCCGTGCACAACGCTCGAGCTGCCATACCCGCTGGTCAAGTTGACGAGTTCGAGGGCGGCGATCATGACATCACCTCGCCTCGCTGCGGGCGATTGTTGCCAGTGTAGATCTCGCGGATCAGAGGATCGTCGACCACGTCGGCGACCGGGCCGTCAAGCGCGACGCGTCCACGGTGCAACAGGATGATGCGGGAGGAGATCTGGCGGACAAAATCCAGATCATGCTCGATGATCAGCACACATAGCCGTTCGCGCGCTACCAGCTCCGTGAGCACCCCGGCAAAGACCTGGCGCTCGGTGCGCGTCAGTCCCGCGGTCGGCTCATCCAGCAGCAGCACACGCGGCTCGAGCGCCAGCACCATTGCGAGTTCGAGCGCCTGTTTCAGGCCGTGGCTGAGAAAGCGCGCCTGCTCGCCGAGCCGCTCGGCCAGACCCGAACTCTCCACCACGGCGCGTGCGGCGGCCGGCAGCGCCAGAAGCGGCGAGGCGCCGACGAAAGACGGCGGATCGCTCTTGACGCGCGCTATGCGCAGGCAATCGGCTACGCTTAACGTTTCGAACACAGACGCCGCCTGGAACTTGCGCCCCAGGCCGAGGCCCACGATGCGGTCTGGCGCCAGACGCGCGATCGCGTGCCCAGCGATTCGCACTGTTCCTTCTGAGCGCTCGCGGCCGTCGGCGAGGCAGCGGATCAAGGTCGTCTTGCCGGCCCCGTTCGGCCCGACAATGCTGACCAGTTCACCCTGACGCGCCGTGAACGAGACGCCAGAGAGCACCGACAGGCTGCCGAAATGCTTGGAGACGCCGTCGGCTTCGACCACGACGTCATTCCGGTCGGGCGCAACCGCGGCGCGCTCCAGCGTCGCCAGCGTGACCGGCGAAAGAGCCAGCACCGGCGCCGCGCCGATGCGGCCGCGCAGCGCGGTGGCTGCGTCCCGCAGACTGCCGAACAGGCCACCGGGCAGCACGACGATGACCACGACGAACGCGACGCCGACGATCAATTCCCATACGAAAGGCAGGCTACTGGAGAGATAGGCGCTGGCTACTTCGATCACCACGGCGCCCACCACCGCGCCGATCAAAGATCCACGCCCGCCGAGCGCCACCATGACCACGAGCTGGGTACCGAATACGAAGCCCGCGTTCTCCGGCGCGGCGACGCCGCTGAAACCGACGTAGCCGAAGCCGGCCAATGCGGCCACCACGCCCGTGATCACCGTCAGACCGATGCGCACCAGCGAGGTGTCGATCCCGAGATAAGTGCAGCGCTCGTCATTGTCGCGCATCGCGCTGAGCACACGTCCAGCGTCGCTAGAGAGAGCGACCGAGGCTACGACAAGGGCGCCGATGACCGTTGCGCCGGCCAGGCGGAACCAACCCTCGAGCGACAGATCAAAACTTTCGAAGCCGACGAGCCCGCTGGAAGAGCCCGTGAACGAACCGCCGGAATAGAGAATCTGTACCAGAATGATGGGCAGGACCAGCGAGATCACGGAAGCATAGAGCGGAGTGGACCCCGGGTAGAACGACAGCCAGCCGACAAAGCCTGCCACCGCGGCGGCCATTCCCACCGCCGCCGCGAGCGACAGCAGCGCTTGCCACGGACCGAAGCCGAATTGGGTGAAACCGATCGCCAGGGCATAGGCGCCGATGCCGAAAAATGCAGATTGACCAAACGTGAGCGTGCCGCTGAACCCCCACAATACGTCGACTGTTAGCGCGGCGATCGCGACGAACAGGGCACGGACCAGGATGTTCAGCATATACGTGTCGAGAATCCAAGGGCCGGCGACAACCAGCGCCGCCCCCACCAGGGCAGGAAGCCCGGCCCGGATAAGCCAATTCGGCATGCCCGGCTGCGGAACCGATGCCATCGACCTCAACGCAGAGCCACGATCACGCACGGGCAAACCCCTCTGGCCTAAGTCGCAGTGCCACGGCGGCCAGCACCGCGATAGTCAGCCCGCCGAGGATCGGGCTGATGAAGGTGGAAGCCAGCACCTGCAGACCGCCGAGCACGATGCAAGACAGGCCGAGCGTCAGCAATGAGCCGCCTGAAATCATAACCAGCATGAAGGCGCCGATCAGCCAGGACAGACCCATATTGGGATCGACGCTGGCGAGCGGCGTGATCAGGGCGCCGGCAGTCGCGGCGAGGCCGCAACCGATGCCGAAGGTGATCAGGCGGACCCGCGTGCTGTCGATGCCCAGTCCTTGCGCCAATGTCTCATTCATGATGACTGCGCGGGTCGAAAGGCCGAGCCGTGTGCCGTTGAGGAGCCCGGTGAACAAGGCGGCGATCACGATCGCCGCCAGCACCATCAGTAGGCGATAGCTCGAATAGTCTTCGCCCAGGATCATCACGGTGCCCGAAACCGGAGCCGGCACGAACTGCACCTCGCGCCCGAAGGCGAGCGTCACCAATTGGCCGATGACGATGCTGAGTCCCCAGGTCGCCAGGATCGCGTCCAACGGTCGGCCATAGAGCCGCCGCACCACGACACGCTCGGCGGCAACGCCGATCAGCCCGCCGGCAAGGAAGGCTAAAGCGGGAGCCAGCACCGGCGACAGCCCGAGGCGGGAGGCCCCCAACCCGGCATAGGCCCCGATCGTGATGAAGGCCGCATGGGCGAAGTTGATGATCTTCATCACGCCGAACACGATCAACAGACCGGCGGAGACGATGAACAGGATCGCGGCGGTGGTGATGATGTCGAGGACGAGCGTGATCATGAGGGCGGACCAGATTGAGCCGGCGGCGAAAGCAGATCATCTCCCTCCGCCGCCGGCCATGAACGTTAAGACTTCAGGTTCGGGCACTGCGCGCCCGGATCGACATTGGGGAAGCTCTTGATGACCTTCACCGATCCGTCGGCCTGCACCTGCCCGAGATACATCGTCAAGGGCGCGTGATGCTGTTTCGACATTTCAATCTTGCCGCGCGGACCATCCACTGAGACCTCGCCGAGCGCTTTCAGGATCTTGGCTTGCTCGGTGCTGCCGGCCTTTTCCGCCGCGGCCTTATAGGCATAGACGGCTTCATATTCCGGCACCGAAAGGTCGTTCGGGGTCTTCAATTCGGCACCGAATTTCTTCTGCATGGCGGCCAGGAAGGTCTTGTTGGCGGCGCTGTCGATGCCGGTGACATAGGAAGCCGAGAGATAGATGCCTTCAGCGTCGGTCCCCATGCTCTTGGCGGTGCCCTCATCGACCGCGAGATTGCCGTAGGGCAGCGCAACGCCGGCCGCGCGGAGCTGTTTGGTCAGAGTGACGTTCGGCGCCCCGCCGGCGGTAGAGGTGATCAGTGCGTCCGGCGCCGCGCTCTTCAGCTTCGAGATGATCGGCGTCCAGTCGCTGCCGTCCATCGGCAGATATTCCTCGCCGACGACCTTGCCGCCGGTCTTTTCGATATAGGCCCTGGTGAAGGCCAGCATGCCGCGGCCAAACGCGTAGTCCGAGCCGATCAGGAAGAACTTCTTGGAGCCCTTTTCTTTGGCAAAATAGTCGACGATCGGCGGCACCTGCTGTTCCGGCACCCAGGCATTGACATACATGAACGGGCTGCAGGACTTGCCTTCGTAGAAGGAGGTGTAGATGTAAGGCACCTTGCCCCGCGCCACGATCGGCAGCCCAGCGTTGCGCGCCGCGCTGGTTTCCATCGAGATCAGCACGTCGACCTTCTTCTGGAATATGAGACTGTCGAACGCCTTCTGCGCGCCGGCCGCGCCGGAGGCATCGTCGGCGACTTCGAGCGCCAGTTGGCGGCCGAGCACCCCACCCTTGGCATTGATCTCATCGACGGCGAGCTGGGCCGACTGCACCACGGAGGGCGCGACGACACTGTTGGCGCCGGATAGGCCGACCGGCACGCCGATCTTGATGGGATCCGCGGCCAGCGCCGGAGCGGCGAGGATGGCCGCACAAGCGGCGGCGGCAAGCAGTGTTGAAAGCGAACGAGTGAGCGTCATGGTTCGATACTCCTGGGGTTTGATGGAACGTTCGGGATGCAGAGGCTAAGGGATCAGTACCAGCCGCGCTTTGCGACGGAGCCGAGCATCTCGTGATAGATGTCGACGCGGCGATCGCGCAAAACCTGGTTGAAGGCATTCCAATTGCGTTTACGCCGGGCCTCGCCGAGATCGACTTCGGCGATGAGGATGTCTTCCGCGTCCCGACTGGCCGGCCCGACGACAGGCCAGCCGGTGTAACTGACGATCAGGCTCTGGCCCTCGAAGGGCTGCCCGCGCTCGATGCCCACGCGATCGGCGCAGGCGATGAAGATCGAATTCGAGTGAGCGGCGGCCATCACGAGGATATTCGCCATCGCCTCACGGCCTTCGGCCTGACCCGGAATCGGAACCCAGTTGGTCGGCACGCAGACGATATCGGCGCCCTGCAGGGCACACAGCCTAAAGGTCTCCGGAAACCAGCCATCGTAGCAGATCGCGACGCCGATGCGGCCGATCGGCGTATGGAACACCGGGAAGCCGAGATTGCCGGGCTCGAAGAACAGGTTTTCCTCGTTCCAGAGATGCACTTTCCGGAACGTACCGATGTAGCCGTCGGGACCGATGACCACGGCGCTGTTGTAGAGATCGGGCCCTGAACGTTCGGTGATCCCCGCGACGATGTGCAGGCTGTGCCGCGCCGCCCGCTCCGACCAGGCCGCAACCGAGGAGCCGCCGGGAATTAGCTCGGCAAGGCCGAACGCTTCCTCACGCGAAGCGAACATGTAACCAGTGTTGGCCAACTCCGGCAGCACGACGAGATCGGCACCTTGCGACGCCGCCCGATCAATCAGCTCCAGGCTGTGCGCGACGTTGGCGGCGACGTTGCCGAACACCGGTTGCATCTGAATACAGGCGACTCTGATCGAACCGGCCGCCGGTGAAGTTGAGACGTGCGAGGTCATCGCGCAAAACTCCCTGGAGCGCGCAAAACAAAAACCCCCGATAGCGCCGTCCGGCACCTATCGAGGGCTACATAGCCACATGTTGAAGCGGCCGACCGGCCGCCGTGACGATCTCAACCCGAGGGTCGAACATCGACAACGTTCGAATTACAGCAATAACGCGATCGTAATGTCAATCGTGCGGCAGGATCGAATTATCGGCAGCGATGATGACGTATTGTGCAAAGGCGGCTCAGAGTTCGTCGATCAGACCCAAGCCAGCCATCACATCCTGCGCGCCGATGATGGTGGTGGCGATCTGGGCCATCGACAATCGCTTCTGCGTCGCCTGGGCGCGGATCAATTCATAGGCCTCCGCTTCGCCGATCTTCTTCAATGTCACCAGGATCTTCACCGCCTTGTCGACATCGCGACGTGCCTTCAACGTCTCTTCGAGTTTCTGCACTTTGCCTTCCAGGCGGCGGGTATAGCCGCGCAGCGAGCGGGCGAGCACGAGCGAGGAGAGGATGCCGAACGAGCGGATCGGCTTGTTGATGACGCCGTGGGCGTTGCTGTCGAGCAGCCGCCGCAGCACCGTAGGATTCTCGTAGTCGACGATGGCGACGAAGGTCGGCCCGTCGTCGGATGCGGAAGCGACGAAGGCCGGCGTCTCCGCGGTTTCCACCAGATGGAACACCGTATCGATGTCCTTGGGTAGTTCGACCGGCGGTGGCCATATGCCGCGCACGTTGCAGCCGATGCGCTTCAGCTGATCGAGCAGCGCGTCGCCTTCGGCGTCCCGCGGATGCACGACCAGGACGCGCGCGCCGCGGAGCTCTTCGATGAGACGGCGGATGCCCGGCTTCATGCGACCGATACCTCCTCCCCGATCCAGCGCCCGCCGAGCGGCGACACCGCCAGATAGGGATCCGGTTTCACCGCCGCCTTGGCTTCCCAGACCACATCGAAGCCGCCGTCGCGCCGAACCCGGCCGATCCGCGGCGTCAGCCAAGTATGGTTGTTGTCCGGATCGATCCGGACCGTGCCTTCCGGCGCCTCGAACGAAAGTCCGAGCGCCGCCTCGACCAGCCGCTGGGTGTCGAGCGTTCCGGCCCGCTCCAGCGCCAGCGCGAACAGATTCACCTGGGCATAGGCGCCGGCGCTCCACATGCTTATCGGCTTGTCGGCGCCGAAGGCGCGATGGAAGTTTTCCGCGAACCGGCGATTGCTGGAACCTCGCAGCGATCCGAAATGGGTCGCCGCCGTGATGTGTCCCTCGCACAGCGCCGCGCCGACCTCGCGCACCTCGCCTTCGGCCATGGTCAGGCTGGCGATCGGCATCGATGCCGGATCGAGACCCGCCTCACGGTAGAGCCGGTAGAACATCTGCGCGGAGCGACCGACGATGGTCGAAAACACCACATCTGGGGCCAGCTCCTTGGCCCGCGCGACGATTTCGCGCAGCCGCGATTCAGTCGCCGCCATGGGAACGTAGACTTCGTCGACGATCTTGCCGCCGTAGGATTCGACGAGATCGCGCATGATGCGGTTCGATTCCCGCGGATAGATGTAGTCGGACCCGGCCATAAGCACTCGGCGCCCATGGTTGCGGACTAGATATTCGGCGAGCGGAAAGCTGTTCTGATTCGGCGACGCCCCGGTATAGATCACGTTGGGCGAATATTCGAAGCCTTCGTAGAGCGACGGATACCACAACAGCCCGTTACGACGTTCGATCGCCGGCAGCACCGCCTTGCGTTGCGCTGACGAACTGCAGCCGAAGATCACGGAAATGCCGTCCTCCGTCAGAAGCCGGTCAGCCAGACGGCGATAGGTTTCAGGATCGGATTCCGGATCGTGGGCGACGACTTCGATCTCGCGCCCGAGGATGCCTCCGGCCCGATTGATTTCCTGGATCGCCAGTGCCGTGCCTAGAAAATGCTCGGTCTCGGTGACGGCCGTCAACCCTGTGCGGGAAAAGAGGACACCCACCCTCCATGTATCCGCCACATATGCAGTGCTGCTGACCATCGCCACGTCCTTCGCAAGAAGCCCCGAATGGCCTATTGATAACAACCCCCGTTCAATTGGTCACTATGGAGAGCCGGTCCGGAACGATCTATCGCGGCTTCGCGCTTCTTGGGCGCAAATCATCGTCCGACGAAACCCTTCCGATGGTGATTCACAGTAACTTAGTTCTACTGGGCGTGCGATGAAAGACGTAGTGTCATTTCCTGTTGTGTCCGGATGTTTGACAACGGGTCAGGAGAAACACGGTTCGCAATTTCGACCCAGCTCAATTGAATGATGGTTTCTTCCGATTGCGCGAGGCTTGGCCGCGGTTCGGGCTTTTTCTCGCACGCCCCGCTGGAGTTCAGGAAATAGCCGCTCTCGCAGTTGACTTGAATGCAGCGGTCCCCGTCGGCTCGCTGGCCTTTTCTTGCAACCAGCGGACGTACGCGCTCGGTCTTGCCGAGGACGGAAGCGAGAGCATCCAGAGTTGCCAGCTGGACGTTCAGCTTGGTCTGCGCGTTCTTGTTGAACGACTCGAGAGCCGCTTTCGAGGCATCGTCCCAACTCCCGTCGACATTGCCCGGATTGCATCCAACACGCTTGAGATGGGCCTGCAGCAGCCGCGCAATGTCGGCCTGATCCATTTGCGGAGCTAACGGCATCCCGAAGGGTGCCTCGCTCAATCTACGAAGGCGCTCGCGACATGGCGCGCCAGATCGCAAGATCGTGGGAGGGGCGCACTTCGCGTCGGCTCGCCTCAATCATCGCAAGCTTCCGTTGCGCCCCTCGCCGCGACAGAACGCGCAGCGCCTTGCACAGTCAAAGGATTCGCTTGAACCCCCGCACAATCGAGCAGGGGTAATGATTTCCCGGAACAGCCTTGTCTGAAACTGCAACAGGGAAGGGAAGCGCAGGCCGGCGGGGACTTCGCGTCCAAGCGCGAACGTCGAGCGACCGATAACCTTCAGTACGTCCGCCGTGACAGTCTGCTGTTTCAATGATTCGCGCAGTTCCTCAGTGCGCGCCTGAACTCCTTCGAACGGCCGGACGATTACGATGGCGATGACGGCCTGATCGGCGAAAATAGAAATTGGCTCGATCTGCCTCTCGGTAAAGGGCCGGACGATCTGCCGCCTCAACGTGAAAACACCGATCGTTTCTCCCTTGCTCAGCTTGAGCGGAACGCCAGGTTTGTTCGGTGGCCGCCTAGCCGCTGGTACTCACGGGCAACCTCACCTTGCGCGGGTCAGCCAACAAATCAACGATTTGGACCGCGATACCGGATGTCGCGGCACGAGAAGTAGTGCTGCCGCCGTCGATTGGAATTGGATGCGCTCTTGCAAATGCCTCTAGCTCGGCGAAAAACCAGGACCTCGAACGCGTAGAAGCGGTGCGGCGTAGCGCCTTAAAGCAACGGCCTACGGCGCCAGATATCGCAGCAGTTCGGGGTTGCTGCGCACCTCGCCCCCGCCGCCTTGCAGCCCGACGCGGCCGCGGTCGAGCACGTACGCATAGCCTGCGACCTGCAGCGCGAGATCGAGATGCTGCTCGACGATGATGACCGCGATCTCCTTGGCTAGATCAATCAGCCGCTCCGTGATCTCCTCGATCACGCCGACCCAGACGCCTTCGGTCGGTTCGTCCAGCAACAAGAGCTTGGGATTGCCCAGCATCGCACGTCCGATCGCCAGCATCTTTCGTTCGCCGCCGGACAGTGTCCCGGCAGGCTGGTCAAGGCGTTGCCCAAGCTTTGGAAATATCGTTAAAACCCGATCGACGGCGGTAGCATCGCGGTTGGACAGCGAACCGACCGCCAGATTATCCCGCACCGAGAGGCGGGCGAACACCGAATGCTCCTGCGGCACATAGCCGATCCCCATCCGCACCCGCTCTTCGGTCCGACGGCGGGTGATGTCGCGGCCATCGAAGAAAACCTCGCCCCTTGAGCTCGGAAGCTCGCCCATGATCGTCTTCAAGAGCGTCGTCTTGCCGGCCCCGTTACGGCCCAGTACGGCGACCGCGCCGCGCCAGGGAATGCCCATGTTGAGATCGAATAGCACCTGGCTCCGGCCGTAACCGGCCTCGAGATGCCGGATATCGAGAAAATGCTGTTCAGGCACGACGAAGATAAATCTCCTGGACGCTCTTGCTGGCCTGAATTTCCGGAACCGTACCCGATGCGAGCACGCGACCCTGGTCGAGCACGGTGAGCCGATCGCAGATATCGCGGATGAAATCCAGATCGTGTTCGACGATGACGAGCGAGCAATGCCGTTTCACCGGCCGCAGTAGTTCACCGGTGACACGACGTTCCTCAATACTCATGCCGCCGGTCGGCTCGTCCAGCAGCAGCAGGCGCGGCTTGCCGGCAAGCGCCATTGCGATCTCCAGCCATTGCTGCTGGCCGTGCGACAGTGTCGCCGCCGCGTCATGGGCGCAGTCAGCGAGGCGAAACTGACGCAGCATAGTAATTACCTGCTCGTGCAGCGCGCCGCGTGTGCGCGAGAATACCAGATCAAACAGGGAGGCACGCGCCTGCAGCGCCAACAGGACATTGTCATAGAGGGTCAGCGTCGGCAGGACGGAGGTGATCTGGAATTTCAGACTCATGCCGGCGCGAGCCCGCACGTGCGGGCTCAGCATGGTGATGTCGCTATTGATGAAACTGACCTTGCCTTGGGTCGGCATTTCCGCGCCGGCGATGCACTTCATCAACGTGCTCTTGCCAGAGCCGTTCGGTCCGATCAGCCCGTGAAACTCGTTCTCGCCGACCGTGAGCGCGGCACCGTCAAGCGCGGTCAGCTTGCCGAAAACCTTGACGATGCCGGCGGCTTCAAGAAGCGGCATTGTGCTTTTCCTTCGCCTTCGCGCCAAAACTGCCGACGCGCTCGCGCTCCCCGACGACGAAGCTGATAAGGCCGAGCGGCCGAAACAGGATGACCAGCAGCAGCAGGACACCGAGAATGATCGGCCAGACGTCGCGATAATTGTCCGAAAGCCAAAAGCTGACGCCCTCGATAATGAGCGTCCCGATCACCGCACCGATCAGCGTGCCGGATCCCCCGAACAGGACGTACAAAACAACCTGCGTCGAGAGCACGACGCCAAGCATGCTGGGCCAGACGAAACCTTCGTGGTACGCATAGAGACTGCCCGCAAGCCCGGCGATCGCGCCGCCTACCGCGAACACGATCGCCTTCAGATGTTGCGTCTTGTAGCCGAAAAAGGCGATGCGCTGCTCGTTCTCGCGCAGACCCGCCAGTGCCAGTCCGAACTGCGACCGCACAAGGAACCGGCACAGGAGGTAGACGACGACGAGAATGCCGAGCGCGAGATAGTAGTAGACCGGCCCTTCGGTGATGTCGTAGCTGCCGAGCGTCATTGGCGGGATCGAAGGAATGCCGTTCTGTCCGCCGAGATAGTACCAGCCGCGTGCAAGCCGGTCAGCCGCATAGGAGCCGGTAAGCGTGCCGAGCGCGACGAAGATCACGCTCGACTGGTGCCGCCCCAGCAAAAGGAATCCGCCGAGCATCAACGAGACAGCAAGCCCGATCAACGTTCCCGCCGGCAGCACCAGGAAAATCGAGGTGATGTCGAGGTCGCGCGCGAGCAGTGCGACACCATAGCCGGCACAGCCGAAGAATAGGGCCTGGCCGAAGCTCATGATCCCGGCATAGCCCCACACCAGATCGAACGAGAGCGCGAATAGGGCGAGGATCAGAACACGGGTTGCAAAAACCGTGAGATAGTCCTGCAGCACGAGCGGCAGGACCAACGCCGCGAGCAGCACCCCGCCTTCAACGATCAGCAGGATGCTCGGCTCTGCCGCGGCTCCTCCGGTGCTCCGAGTTTCAGCCATCGCGACGTCCGGTCCATCGCCGGGATCGGCGTGGACAACCTGCTTTGCGGCGCCCATCAGTTCAGCACCACTCTTTAGCATTCCTTGGGATCGACGAGACCGTTGCTGCGAGCCACGATTTCATAATCTCCATTCTTGGCGACGGCGGTGTACATGTTCATCTTGCAGTGGCGTTTGCCTGGAACCATCTCGGCCGGTCCACCCGGTCCTTCGGCAATCTTGGCGTGATCAAGCGCTCCGGCAACCGAGTCACGATCGACCTTGCCGGCCTCCTTGACGGCGGCTTCCCAGAGCTTGAGACCGCGATAGGTGCCTGTCGCCGCGCTGCCGGCTGCAAACAGGATCTTGCCGGGAAATTCCTTGTCGTAGGTCGCCTGGATCTTGGCGCTGCCCGGATCGTCCTTCGTAACCGCCCTGAAATAATCGAGACAGCTTGCAAGCCCCTCGATTTCGTTGGGCTGATTGATGTTGAGCGTGTTCTCGTCATAGTACACGCAGGCAAGCCGGCCGCCGTTCTTCAGGAACCCAGCTTCATAAAGCTGTTTGAAAAAAGGACCGACGCCCGGCGGAATCACCGTGTTGAAGACGACGTCGATCTTGTTGGAGATGATGCGATTGACGGTCGCGCTGAAGTCCACCTGGTCGAGCGGGTAGTACTCCTCGAACACGACTTCGCCGCCGTTCGATTCGATCACCTTGCGTGCATAGACGTTCAGGGTATGCGGCCAGACGTAGTTGGCGCTGGGCAGCGCGAACTTCTTGCCGCCATTCTTGATGAGCCAGGGAATGAATTCGTCGCATTGCTGGGCCGGTGTAGGCCCGGTGCAGAACAGATAGGGGGTGCACTCCTTGCCTTCATAAAGCTGCGGATAGATGTACAGCGTCTTGCCGCGGGCGACGATCGGGTCCTTGATCGCGTTGCGCATCGAACTCGTGATGCCGCCGAGCACCATGTCCACCTTGTCGCGCTGGATCAGCTTGCGGACATTGCCGACGGCCACCGATTCGTTGGAGGCGGTATCCTCGATGTAGAGCTCGAGCGGCCGCCCCAGCAGGCCGCCGGAGTCGTTGATCTCCTTGATCACCATCTTGGCCACGTTGGCATCGGCATTGCCGGCATAGGCGATCGGACCGGTCAGGTCTGTCGCGATACCGACCTTGATCGGGCCTTGGGCGGCGTTGGCCCAGTCGGGCCGGATCACCCAGCTGCCGACGCCGGTCGCGATGGCACCGGACGCGAAGGCAAGACTCCTAAGAAAGCGACGACGGGTGAGACTAACGCGATCTGGGAACATGGGCTAAACCCCTCTTCCAGCAATGAGGCCTTGCGGCCGGAACTTAATGAAGGCGATGGCGAGTACGAAGACGAGGACGTCGGCGACTACCGGCGCCATTACCCAGGGCAGCGCGGCGCTCATCGTGCCGATCACGCCAGCCCCTACCACAGGGCCGATGAACGATCCGACGCCGCCGACCATGACCGCGACAAATCCCTGGATCAGGAAGCGGATGCCGAGATCGGCGAAGAGGCTGAACACCGGGACGATCAGGGCACCCGCGAGTCCTGCCAGCGCCGCGCCGAACGCGAAGGCGGTGCCGTAGATCAGGGGCGTGGAAATTCCGGATGCGCGCGCGAGCGAGGGATTTTCAAGCGTGGCACGGACACGCAAGCCGAAGCTCGTGCGCGAGAGCAGCAGATAGCACGCCCCCATTACCAGAACCGTGGCCACGATGATGATGAGGCGCCAGGTCGAGATGTGAGTCGTGCCGATATCGATCGAACCGCCGATCGGCTCCGGCACGGTCAGATAAAAGCCGCCGATCAGCCCCCGCACGCTTTCGCGGATGATCAGGCCCAATGCATAGGTGCCGAGCATCGCCACGATCGGCGCGGCATAGAAGCGCCGGATGATCAGCGCCTCCAGCGCAAAGCCAAGCGCGCCGACCAGGACCGGCGCCGCGACCATGCCGGCCCAGATCGGGAGGCCATGCCCATAGGCGAGGTAGGTGACATAGGCCCCGAGCAGGACGAACTCGCCCTGCGCGAAATTGAAGATGCCCATCATGCTGGCGATGATCCCGAGCCCCAGCACGACCAGAACGATGATCGCGGCGAAGCTTAGGATTTCGAACGCGGCGACGAATGCGCTAGCCATGGGTTGCGATCCTAGCAGCCGGCATGGCGCAATCCCTCACATCTTCTTCCAGTCGCCGGCCTGCTCGAAGGCATGGGCTGCGCGATAGATCGTCGTCTCCTCAAAGTGCCGGCCGACCAGCATCACGCCGACGGGCAGGCCATCAACCATGCCGCAGGGCAGCGACATCGCCGGATGGTGCGTGATGTCGAAGGGTGCCGTGTTGGCGATCATTTCGAGCGCCCGGGCGACGTAATCCTCGCGGCTGGCATTGGCGGACGGCAGCAGCGTCGCCTTCATCGGTGTCGTCGGCAGCAGCAGCAGATCGTAGGCATTGAGCACCTTGTCGTAGGCCGCGGTCAGCCGGCGGGAGATGTTTAGGGCCTTGCCGTAGTAGCGCGGACCGAAGGTGTTGTTGATGTAGGTGCCGAGCATCATGAACAGCTTGGTCGTCTCGGAAAGCGAGTCGGCCTGCCGGCGCCAGCCTCGGTGGAAGTCCATCAAAGAGGTCGAGTAGAGATCGGCGCGGCTCAGACCATAGCCGTCGCCGAACATCATGGTCTGCGTCATGCCCTCGGTGCCGATCGGCGTCCAGATCGCAGGGCCTAGCAGATGCATCGGGATGGAGACGTCCTCGATGGTGGCGCCAAGGCCTCTGAAGCGCTTCGCCGCCTCGCGCACGCTTTCGTTGACCGCGCTTTCCGCGGTCGGCTGCTCAAAGCCTTCCTTCAGGATGCCGATCTTGAGGCCCTTCACGTCGCCGCCGAGCGCCTTCGTGTATTCCTCGACCTTCGGCGCCTTGATGCGCGGATCGTAGCCATCGTCCCCGGCAATCACTTCCAGCAGAAGCGCGTTGTCGGCGACCGTGGCGGTCATCGGCCCGGTATGGTCGACGAAGATCTCGATCGGCATGATCCCGGTATAGGGGACAAGGCCCCAGGTTGGCTTCATTCCATAAATGCCGCAGAACGAAGACGGCATACGGATGGAGCCGCCTTGGTCGCCGCCCATCGCCATATCGACCTCACCGAGCGCAACGACAACGCCGCTACCGGAGGACGAGCCGCCGGCCGAATAGCCCATCTTGTGCGGGTTGTGCACCGGCCCCACCGCGCCGGTGTGGCTGCCGCCGGACATGCAGAAGGATTCGCAGTGGGTCTTGCCAACGATCTCGGCCCCGGCATCCAGCATGCGGGTGACGACCGTGGCGTCGAAGTCGGGCACATAGCCTTCCAGCGTCGCCGATCCGTTCATCATCGGCACGCCCGCGAGCATGATGTTGTCCTTGAGCGCGACCGTCTTGCCCTTGAGCTTGCCGGAAGACGCCCCCTTCACTGTCGCCTTCCGGTACCAGGCGTTGCGCGGATTTTCCTCAGGCGAAGGGCGATAGCCGGGCGTCCGCGGGTATTTCACCGGTGGAACTTCATCGGGCATCGCGGCAACCAGATTGTACGCATCGACCGAGCCCTGCATCAGGCCGCGAAATGACGCAACGTCTTCATCGGTCAGCGAAAGACCGCACTGGTCGGCGACCGCGCGAAGTTGGGTGGGAGTTGGAAGGACGACTGACACTGCGCTCTCCTGAAGCTTTTTGATCCCTGGGCGCGAAGCCGCAGGCGCGCATGGCGCGCGGGTCACTCGGCTTCATGCGGGCATTACAAACGGAAATATTTTCCTTTTCAAGGTTTATTTCGAACTTTCGCTTGGGAAATGGCCGCGGGCGCTTTCAGAGTGTCATGATCATCCTGAAATCTAGACCATCGGCCTCGGCGAGATATATCGGCATTTCGGCGTTGCCGTCGCGAATGGTGACGGGGCCGCGCGCGGCCGTGTAGACGATGTTGCGGGCGGCGGCGAGCAACGGCTCCAGCGACAGCGAACCCGCGCGGTTCGCGGCGGCTTCTAGGAAGCGCAATCCTTCGTAGTTGGACTGGCCGACGGATCCGATCGGCGGCGCGTGCGGGCCGAACATGCTGCGGTAGTCGCTCAAGAATTCGTCGTTGGCGCTCGAGGCGAGGCAGTTGAAATAGCCGGAGGCGCAGAAGAGGTTCTCGGTGTTGTCGGCACCGATGCCGAGCAGGACGGTTTCGTCCATCGCGCCGGCCAGGCGCAGCGTCGTCGCGGCGAGGCCGCATTCGGCGAAGGCGCGGTTAAAAATGATGCTGTCGGTGCCGATCAGCGAAATCAGCACGACGTCGGGCTTGGCAGCGCGTATGCGCGCCACGTGCGGCTCGTGATTATCTTCGCCGACCGGCACGAACTCTTCGCCGACGACTATTCCGCCGGTTTCCCTGATGTACCGTTTCACCGCGCGATGCGACTGCCAGGGCCAGACATAATCGCTCCCGATCAGGTACCAGCGCGAGGCCTTCCTGGCGTCGGCGAGCCAATGGATTGAGGGCCGGCTCTGGCTGCGCGGCGTCTCGCCGATCGCCATCACGCCCGGAGTCCGCTCGCCGCCTTCATAGACCGGCGTGTAGATATAGGGGATGCGATTGCGCGTGAGCTTGCGCAGCGCCACGCGAACCACGCTCATGTGCGAGCCCATAATGAGATCAACCTCGTCGGAGGCGATCGCCTCCGCCGCGCGCGCCACGACTTCCTGCAGCGATCCGCCGGCGTCGTACATGGACATCTCGATCTCGCGCCCGAGAATGCCGCCGCGCTTGTTGATTTCGGCGAGCGCTAAAAGCGCGCTGTTGGTGGAGCTCGGACCCCAGATGCCGGGCGACCCGGTGAAGGTGAGAAAATTGCCGACCCGCAGCTTGCTGCCGGCCCCTCGCCGTTTTGAGAAATGCGCCCGAGTCGGGGACAAGTCGAGACCGGTCGCGCCCGACGACAAATTCCGAAACAGGAGCGACGGCGGAATCGCGGGACCGCCATGAGCCGGTAAGTTTACGGTCGAGCGCACGCCAACTCCTGTCTGTCTGCTGCCGGGCCGCAATGCATGCAGCGGGCGGCCAGCGCCCCTCCCTGGTTTAGTTGCGAAAATATCCTATTTGAAAATATTGAATGTTCAACAATTGAAGTGCATATAGATGCAGCATTGCTGCAAGACATTCACTCATTTGGGTCAGAACGAAGTTTCAGCCGTGGCCAAGCCGCCGAGAGAGAACTCCCCCATCACCGAACACCTCACCTATCTGCTCGCGCAAGCCAACCGGGAGATCAACCGACAGTTGGAACTGCGGCTGAGCCAAGAGGGCGTACCCGTCGAGCAATGGCGCATTCTGAAAGTTCTGTCGGACGGGAACGGCCATTCCATGGGCGAGCTTGCCGATGCGGTCTTGCTCAACCATCCGACGCTGACCAAGATGATCGACCGCATGGTGTCCGATAACTTGGTTTATCGCGTCCAGGATCCCAGGGATCGCCGCAAGGTCCTGATGTTCATCTCCGACCGCGGCAAGGCGCTGTGCAAGCGGCTCAATTCACTGGCGGTGAGCCAGGAAGAGCACATCCTAGAGAGCTATGGTGACGAGTCGACCAACCAACTGAAGCGGCTATTGGAGAGCTTGATCGACACTTCGAATTGAGCGGATAGATATCGAACCGTTCGAGCGAGCGCCCAATCAAGCCCTTGGCGGGCAACATCTTCGCGGGCCGGATTGCCGGCGTCGCCTCGACATCGAAGATGATCACGTTCTCGACATCGATCGTCGAGTGGGCGAAGAAGGCTTGGCCGCCGTGCGCCCCCCGTCCAGCGCGCCGCTGGGTCGGAGGGCGGCACGAACTTCAGGGTGACCTCGGTCGCTGCTCCGAAATCAGCATCATCACGGACAGCCAGATACTCATCGATTGCGCGTCCGGCGGAAGTCCCTTGTCCGTTCATTGGCGGTCGTGGCAACGACACCATCAACGTCGGGGACGGCTGGGAAAGTAGATATCCGCGATCTCCTCTCCGGCCTCGAACAAAATCTTATCGTGTTCGAGATGGACAGGTTTCAAGTGAGGCCGAAGGGCTGCAGCATCAATTGCTGACGTCGTTCACCAGCGCTCCGGTCGTGGTGAGGACGTTGCCACGGGGACAGCAGTAGACGTCACCCGCTGGTCATAGGTGAAGTCCTCGCGGGAGAAGGTGCCGTCTGTGCGGGCCGACTTGTCGAACACTGTAACGTGTGGCTCGATCCCGTGCTCGTGGACCACCAGCCGAGCATCTCGGCCGAGCCATAGCCGCTGTCGCCGAGGAGCCGGCTCGGATAGAGATCGAACCGTTCGAGCGAACGCTCAATCATGCGCTTGGCAGCCAACACGTCCGCCTGCCGGATTGCCGTGGTCGCCTCGACATCGACGATGATCGCGTTCTCGACGTCGATCAGGTAGTTCGTCGAGTAGGCGAAGAAGGCTTGGCTGCCGTGCGCCCCCGTCCAGCGCGCCGCCGGGTCAGAGGGGGACACGAACTTCGGCGTGACTTCGGTCGCCGCTCCGAAAGCGGCATCGTCGAGGACAGCCAGATACTCATCGATTGCTCGGCCAGCGGCCTCCGGCGGAAGTCCCTTGTCGCCTTCAATCCCCTTCTTGCGTAAACTGAGTTTTCCAGCAGCCTGCGCATCCGCGCGATCTCGTTGCGGACTCAATCCAGCTTCACAGCGCGGTCGATGAACCGACAGGCTCCATCGCGCGGATTGAAAAGGGCTTCCTGCGCCTTTCGCTCGTTACCTGTCCCGTGGCGCTCTATCCGGCCGCGGCCGATGCCGAGAAGATCAGCTTCAACCAGATTAACAGGAATACCGGGCATCGCATCCGTTACCTGCGCGTCGACGCCGAGACCGGCGAGGAGGTGGCGAAAGAGGACATCGTCAAGGGCTATGCGGTCGACAAGGACACCTATCTCGAGGTGACGAAGGAGGAGCTGGAGAACATCGCGCTGGATTCGACGCGCACCATCGAGGTCGACGAGTTCGTCCACCGCGAGGAGATCGATCCGCGCTACCTGATCCGGCCCTACTACCTGCGGCCGGATGGCAAGGTCGGCCACGACGCCTTTGCGGTGATCCGTGAGACCATCCGCGACATGGACATGGTCGCGATCGGGCGCGTGGTGCTGACAACCCGCGAGCACATCATCGCGCTCGAACCGCTGGACAAGGGCCTCGTCGGCACGCTGCTGCGCTATCCCTACGAGGTCCGCTCCGAGCGGGAGTATTTCGAGGACATCGAGGACGTGAAGCTGACCAAGGACATGCTCGATCTCGCCGGGCATATCGTGAACAAGAAGTCGGCGCATTTCGAGCCCGAGAAGTTCGAGGACCACTACGAGGCGGCGTTGGCCGAGCTGATTAGCCAAAAACGCGCCGGCCGGTCGATCACCGCGAAGGCGAAGCCCGCCGCCGGCAACGTTGTCGACCTGATGGAGGCGCTGCGCCGGAGCGTCGGCCAGGAGCAGCAGACGTCAAAGGGTTCGAAGAAGCCAAAGAAGACCGCGGCGGGACAAAAGGAGATGCTCCTACCGATCGCAGGCAAGCAACCGGCGCGGGAAACGGCCGCGAAGAAGCCGAAGACGCGGCGCAAGTCGGCCTAGACCTGCGGCGGGCATTCTGGGCAGGTGTCGCCAATTGAATCCAGCACGTCCCGAACCTCTGCCGCAGGCTGCTCCGGAGCGACGCGGCTGGCGGCTCCCGAGCTGCAACGGCGAGGGCGCGCTCGCGGGCGTAGGCCCCGTGCAGGCCGCATGCGTTTGGGCGTCATTAACCCTGTTATAAGACTACCTCGCCGCTGCTGCGAGCAAGTCAGTTCTGCCGCTAACCCGCCTAATTGGATCCTAAAAATCGTTCTGCGATGTGGGCAGATTCTTTCGCCCGCCTCGGATCAAACTTCTTCGTGTTGGAAGAGTGGATGATGATGAGGGTGGGTCTCATCGTTGTTGGCCTCAGCGCACTTGCTATCATGGAGCTGGCGACACCACCACGCACGACAACAAGTGCGCCGGATCGGTTTGAGCAATTAGCGCTCGACGCAAGCATCGAAACCTTGGAGATGGTTGATAGGCGCGAAGTCCACCATTTGCAGCATGAATCATTAGTTGCGGAGATTTCACCTGTTGAACCAACGTCAACCCCGAATCTGGCGGCCATAATTTCAGAAAAGGATTTGAGCACTGTTCAGCTTGGTACAAACGACAAAAAACACGTTGTCAAAAAGCTAAGCCCTAAGCCCAAGTATACAACTGGTAAAAGAACTCGGCCTAAGCTCATAAATTCCAACAGAGCTCCAAAGACGGAGCGATTTGATGCGATGGTCGAGCACAAGCCGTGTCGTCCGGGTGCGTTCGATGGCCTGCTCAAAGCATTGAACTTGTCCTCCCGATGCCGAACCTAGCCCAACGATTCTTGTGCAATATCGAGCCAGGCAGCGCCAGACCGACACCCTTGGCCCAGGCCCCAAAGCAGACAGAAGCACGGCCGAAATCACGGCGCCCCGCCCCGACGAGCGGTGGGCCGCGAGAGTCGGTTTGCGTGGCAATCGCGGCGATCGTCTTGACGGCGGCGATTGCGTCGGCTGCGATCCTAAGTTCCTACATTATTCGCAGTACTCACCCAAACCGTCAGACAATCGAGGCAATAGACATCAAGGCTCTGGTGGAGCGCATCATCAAAGTCGAATCGACGGGAGTTGCGGATAAGAGAAATAAGCATTCCAGCGCTACAGGGGCTGGTCAATTTCTTGATGACACCTGGCTTGAAGCGGTCCGAAAGCATCGCCGCGATCTGATCAAAGGTCGCAGTGATCCAGAACTCTTAAAGCTACGGCAGGACCCAGAACTACTCGGGAAATCATTACGCGGCTGGTTGAGCAATATGCTAAGACTTTACGAAACGGGGTCTGCCTCTCACGCCGGGTTCTCTCTATCTAACCTATTTCGCGTCCGTCCGGCGCCGTGGCTCTGCTATCCGGCGCAGAAGATGCCGACGCCGCTTCCCTTATGGCCGCCGCTGACGTGACAGGCCGGACCACCCGCCAACTCGCGGCCCACTCCGGTGGGGCCCTTTTCGTGACTGCAGAGGGCTAGTCGGACACGCCCTTCCTCCCCGCACGGCACG
This sequence comes from Bradyrhizobium sp., assembly GCF_016213215.1. Classification (GTDB taxonomy): domain Bacteria; phylum Pseudomonadota; class Alphaproteobacteria; order Rhizobiales; family Xanthobacteraceae; genus Bradyrhizobium. The sequence goes on from NZ_JACRAW010000113.1 coordinate 48,739, forward strand.
GCATTCAATGCGATCAGCTGTCCGACCACCATAGGAGGATGCCGCCGATCGCAATCGGGCCTAAGCCAGCAGCCAGTGCAGCCCAGAAGGCCCGTTCATGAACGATGTCAAATCCTCCGATCATGGCCTGATAACGGCGCCGGTGCTTGCGGGTTCAGTCCATTTGACCGCTTCATCGCGGGATGTTTTCGGTTCTTGACGTTGACCCAGCCCTTTTGCGGCCGCCTCGATAGGGCCTATCCGGTGCTTCGACACCAAAGGCCCCCCGCTTGCCCTCCCGGTGGATCGCACGCGGCAACTGTCAGACTTGATTTCGTGAGCCAGTCGCGCGGCCGGGACCGCTTCGCCAAGGTCAGGCAAGAAGTCAAATCAAATGGGCAACGTATTGGCTGGAGATATGGGTTCAGGATTAAAGACGGCTCCAGCCTGATACCAAGCTGGAGCCGTGAGGTGTGCGCTTTGCCGGGCAACTTGGAGCAGACGTGAGTCATCACGCAAAGCGCCACACTCACGTTGCGGGACGCACGCCTATTCCGTCCTTAACAAATGTATGTCCAACGGCCCTTCGCTACGGTCGTAAATGCCGCTCATCTGCGCGGGGGTCAGGCGAAGGCCAAGCAGCGTCGCCAAGGACGAGACGACGCTACTTTGTTCAGTGTGCCTGCGTTTGCATTTATGAACCGCGAGAAGGTCATATTGCTGGGCAGAGAAGCAGGGGTGATGGAGGGAACGGCCCCAACTCTCAGAACGAGAGCTGAGGCCGCCGTCTGCTTCGGCTGTCGGGGCACCCGAAGCAAGCGTTTTCCCGCGCCGCTGCTATCTCGCCGCTGTTCTCATCTGTCCTAATTAATGATTATCAACAGAGACATGGCACTGAGGAACACAAAGAAACCTGCCACCGTACTAACGAACAACGCTCGCTCTACTCCGTCCATGGACGTTTCCTCCCTGTCCACAGCCATGTTGCAGGTTGTTGAGACGGCTCGTCTGTTCGCTTGTTAACGCAACAGCGCAGAAATTTTCGGCACGATACCACTTGGCTCAGCAGATACTGAAGACGCGGACAACCTCGAACGCCCAAGGCCGAGAGCTGATCGTGCAAACTATGGAAGCACATTGATGATGTAGATTGAGTTTTCCGCAGGAGGACCAGATGGAGAGCGCGCTACCGCCTGGATCAGCTTCTCCGTCCGCGTTTCAAGGACCAAACTGGCAGGCGCTGCGCTTATCCGCGCAAATGAGCTGTACGATCAACTCGATCTGCTCGATTGCGCCGTTCCCTAAGCTGCATCAGGTGCAGATTGCTTTTCGAGGGCTCGTTCGACCTCCTGCGCCAGAACTGTGAGGGTTCAGCAAAGTGTGCGAACAGATCGCGTTTCTTGGGGTCCGTGGCAAGATCGCGGATCAGGGCACATTCGGCCGCGTCGGTGCGGAGCTTTTCTGCCTGCGCGTTCATGTCCTGCATCGGCTGCTCTCCCTTGTTGATGCCAGCCAAGCGACAGCCGGCTATCTTCGGGGCTTCAAACCGGGGAAAGTCAACCGATTTGGGCGGCGTCCTCGATGGTGCGGTCTGAGTGATCAGTCCGAAAACAGCGAGGCCCGACGTGCAGATCCCCGATCGCGTCATGTGCGAACGGACGTATGTCTCTGAGGTCTTTAACCTTTGTTATCCCGATGGGCTGCTTGCCTTGACAGATCAGGTGCCCAATCGAAAGGATCAGCGCGGGGGGCTCCGTATCGTAGCGGTGGAGCACTATGACCGTCCTCGATGATACTGACCATCTTTCTGGGCTGGTCACCGCAACCGGCGATGCCGCGAACAGAGGCTGCCCGGAATGCGGCGATAGGGCCTCAGAAGATAAGCGGTTCGTTTTCTACACACCATGCAGACGCCACTCACGTCAGGAGCGCGGCGCGTTCTGCATCGTCGAATGCCACGCCGTCTACTTACGGCCAGAAGCCGAGAATGCGGGGGCAGCCGATGTTCTACATGCTTGACGATCAGTTCCAGCCGGCTCCCATTGGCGATGACATCCTTGAATTCATCGCCTTCGAGAAAGCACATCCGGACCGGATCAAGCTCGCTGAGGATCGGGTCCGGGACGTGCATGTCCGCACGATCTTTCTGGGCTGGGATCATGCGCAGCCCAGTTACAACGAGCCGCTCCTCTTTGAAACTATGGTCTTCCGGGGTGGAAGCCCGGAAGCTCATTGGCGCCACTCGACATTTGAAGAAGCAATGGCTTGGCACGCAAAGATCGTCGAGATCGTGATCGGCCTGAAAGCAGAGTCCGATGCATTGATGATGACGTGATCTCTTGGTGCGTGAGTCGGATCGGGCCGATCGCGGTGCCTTCATTAAAGGCAGTTAAGTCCGCTTCGGGGCATTCAGTCTTGGCGCTCGCATCGCGGCGTCCGCTTTGCCTTTCTGCGCGTACACAGCTCCATGACGTCAGAGACAGCCGGCAAACCTCAATCATAGAAGCCCGGCGCCATCTTTAGGCTGTCGCGTTGCACCTTGTCATGGTTGTTCCAAAAGTTGCGCCTTTTCCTTGGCGAGAATATTAGCTATCCGCTGCAGGGAGGCGGAGGTCTGCTCCTTGTTGAAATTGATGTCAGGTACGCGGCGGTTTTCCCAATTGTCCTTGAAATGGACGGCGTCGCCCGAGAGCAGGAGCACGCCGGTGTTGGGCAGTTTGATCAAAAGCGATTGATGGCCGGGCGTGTGCCCGGGGGTCGCGATGAGAATCACACTGCCGTCGCTAAAGACATCATGGTCGCCCTCCAGCTTGTCGACCCGGATGGTCCGTCTTGAAGTGTCCGGGCGAAGGGGCGAGGGCCACTCATATTCGCGCACCGGAGAGCCCTCGGAGCCGCATACGTACAAAACTGTGGTGGATCTTGAGATGAGCAAAAGCGCATCTCGACGCGTTTGCGTTCATCCCGCAACTTAAGGAAGCGCTTTGGCCGACGAGCCGTCGCGCGTTGACCGGTCTCGGGCGGCGCGCCTGTTTGGAACACATAAATAGGAACGCTCGAAATACCGAAGGTCGGATCGCTATGTATCACCGGATTGTGAGGTAAGGTCATGATGAAACATGATGGATTATATGTCGTTCGGAATGACGGGCGGGATGGGAATCGGGTGGGTTCTCCTACTTGTTTTCCTCGTGCTGGGATTGCTGCCTGATCAATTATCTGGGAGCTTGATCGAATTGACGTCCCGATGTGGGAGCAACGTCCCTACAGCAGTAAGTTCCAGTCTACAATTCAGTAGCCGGTCGACTGGTCCCGCCACCACCGGGAAGTGTTGAAGATACTGCGAAGCATCGGAACTTTCGTTCGTCCGTAAGATTGGATCGGCCATGCGGAGTTGCGATCTCCCCACGAGGCGACATGCCCATCGCGTCCGTTAAGTAATTGGCAGCGTAAAAAGGAAAAGGCTATGAAGCGGCCCCTCACATTCGTCGCGCTAAGCACCGCTCTGCTAATTTCCCTGCCCGCCCGCGCCGCTGACATCGAGTGGAAGAAGGTAGACGCCGCACTTGGCAAGGCCGCCGCCGTCAGCGGCGAGGTTCATCGCTATGGGCTGCCGCGTTCGGACCTGCACGTCACGTTGGACGGCATCGCCATTAAGCCCGCGCTAGCACTCGGCGGCTGGGTCACCTTCGCGCCGATGCATGGCGAGGCCATGGTGATGGGCGACCTTGTCCTACTCGAAACCGAGATCACGCCCGTGATGACCAAATTGATGGACAGCGGGTTCGAGATCACCGCGGTTCACAACCACATCCTGCGTGCCTCGCCCGCCACTCTCTACATGCACATCGCCGGGCACGGTGATCCGGAGAAGATGGCGGCAAGCATTCGCGCGGCTCTTTCCTCCGCTAGCAAGACGCCGTTCGATCCACCGGCGACTACCGCAGCGCCAATTGTCGATCTCGACACCGCCAAGATCGATGAGGCGATGGGCGCGAAGGGCACCGCCAATGGAGGCGTCTATCAGTTTGGCATCCCGCGCCGCGAATCCACGACTCAGGGGGGCATGCAGGTCAATGCCGCGCTTGGCGGCGCCAACGCCATCAACTTTCAGCCAACCGACGCTGGCAAGGCGGCCATCACCGGCGATTTCTTGGTGACGGGCAACGAAGTCAATCCCTTGATCCGGGCGCTACGTGCCAGCGACATCGAAGTGACCGCGATCCACAGCCATATGCTTGATGAAGAGCCGCGTATGTTCTTCATTCATTTCTGGGCCAACGACGATGCGTTGAAACTGGCGCGCGGCGTCCGCGCCGCGCTCGATAAGACAGCAGTCGCGCTGCACTGATTTTCAAGTGTGAGGGCGACAAGGTAGCCGGTTATTCTCGGAGAAGTGGCGGCGTAAATATCAGGGGCACAGATCATGGTCAAAAGAGCAATAGCGGTCCTTTGTCTTTTTGTGATGGCTGGCGCGTCGCGGGGGCGTTGAACTCCAATCTAGTTCAGTGATCGGCTTCGCTCATCTCGCAGCCCATCAAATTGCTCGGATGGATTGCGTCCCACTGTGAACGTCATATCATCCTCTGACATGCTTGTGATGCTGCCTGGCATAGTGCTGTTCAGTTTCCAGCACCACAAGTGATGTATTAGTACTTGACGGTTGTGCCCGGGCAACTGAGCGCAAAGGCATCCACCAAACGTCAAATCCAATTGTTTTCCAACTGAGACAACGCTGAGAGCATTGTTCTGCAACGGTCGTGGAAGCCTGCTGTAATTCGGCTCCGGTGGGATAAAATGTGACGGCGACACTGCACCGGCTTGACCTAAGCAGGTCAAGCCGGTGGAGCAGGCACGATTGAATGGCGACACTAGGGTCCGACGTTCGCTCGAGCGGACGCCTATCGGAGCGATCAATTAAGCCTTCCGCATTGGGAGATGCGGCGCTCCATGACCAGCAGTCCGCTTCCATGTCGAGAGCTGATGGTACTTCCTGCGAGAGGGTAGGGGCAACCTATACCTGCAGCGTATCGCCGCCCTTCAAATGGAGGATTTCGCGCGCTTCATCGGAGGTCGCAACCTCGAGTCCCAGACCTTCTATGATCTTGCGGGCGAGGCGCACTTGCTCGGCATTCGATTCCGCCATGCGCCCCGGCGCAGCCCATAGTGAGTCCTCAAGGCCGACGCGGATGTTGCCGCCCATCGCTGCTGCCATCGCCGCGATCGGCAGTTGATGGCGTCCGGCGCCGAGCACCGACCAGATAAACCTGTCGCCGAACAGGCGCTCGGCGGTGCGCTTCATGTGCAGCACGTCCTCCGGATGCGGACCGATGCCGCCCTGCAGCCCGAACACGGTCTGGACAAACAGCGGCGGCTTCACCAATCCCTGTTCAAGGAAGTAGTTGAGGTTATAGAGATGCGCGGTGTCGTAGCATTCGAACTCGAAGCGGGTTCCGGTCTCCGACAGCGTCTTCAGCACGAACTCGATGTCCTGGAAGGTGTTGCGGAACACGATATCCTTGTTTTCGACGTGCTTGCGCTCCCATTCGTGCTTGAAAGCTTTGAAGCGGTTGAGCATGCCGAAGAAGCCAAAATTCATCGAGCCCATATTCAGCGAAGCGACCTCGGGCTTGTACACCGCCGCGGGCCGCACGCGTTCGTCAACCGTCATGGTCGGCGCGCCCCCGGTGGTTAGATTGACGACGCAATTGGAGCGCTGCTTGATGATTTTCAGGAACGGCGCGAAGGCGTCAGGACTCTGGTCGGGCTGGCCCGTCTCCGGATTTCGTGCGTGCAGGTGCACGACGGCGGCTCCGGCTTCCGCGGCTTCGACGGCGGCGTCAGCGATCTCCTGCGGGGTCACCGGCAATGCCTTCGACATCGAGGGGGTGTGGATCGCGCCGGTGACAGCGCAGGTGATGATGACTTTGCGGGCCATGTCGTGATCTCCTTCTCAAGGAAAAGTCTTGCTGACATCTTTCTTGTGCGCGGTGAGCGCCGCAAGGTGCTCGTTTCGGCGGCGGGTCAAGGCAGCGACGCGTTCAGGCGTTACCTGGTGCGGCCAGGCGGCGATCACGCGGTCGACATTCGGGCTTTGATAGACTTCCGGACCTGCCGGTGCTGCGGCAAGCTCCCTGTAGAAACCCGTATAGCGGGCGCAATAATCCGGTATTCCGCCGGGCGCGTTGATTTCGATGGTCTCAAACGGGCCGAGAAAGGACCAGCGCAGGCCGAGGCCATCTTTGACGGTGTGGTCGAGATCTTCGGCGGAAATGTAGCCCTCGCCGACCAGTCGGAAGGATTCGGCCAGTAGTGCGCCCTGCAGGCGGTTCAGCACAAAACCGTTGATCTCGCGCTTGATCGTGACGGGCACCTGACCGATGTCGTGATAGATCGCGCGGGCGCGATCTATCACCTCGGGCGAGGTCCAGGGAGCACCGCACAGTTCAACCAGCGGCACCAGATGCGGCGGGTTGACAGGATGGCCGACGAGGCAGCGCGCACGGCCTTCGAGCTTCTCCGTGAAGCGCGATGGGGTAATGGCGGATGTCGAAGAGACCAACAGTGCGTCTTTTGGCGCTACCCTGTCGAGCTCGGCAAATATCGCCTGTTTCTGCTCCACCAGCTCGGGCCCGTTCTCCTGGATGAAGGCGACTCCGGTCGCGGCTTCCTGCAGACTGGCCGTGACCGAAAGCCGGGCGGCGGCCCCCTCGGGATCGTCAGCCAATCCATGGCGCGCCAGAGCATGCAACTCGTCGCGGATCAGCCCGGGCGCAGCCTGCAACGTCGGCTCGTGCGGATCGGTGAGCCGCACCTCCCATCCGGCGCGGGCAAAGATCGCGGCCCAGGCACGTCCAATCAGGCCAGTGCCGACGATAGCGACGGTCTTGGGCTGATACATATCCTGCCTCACAACCAGAGCACCTTGCGGCGCAGTTCGAGATCCTCGCGCAGGGCTTTGGACGGACCCTGATGGATGACCCGGCCGCGTTCAAGCGCGACGGTGACGTCCGAGAGCGCCAGCGCCAGATCGAGATTGTGGTCGACAATGATGATGGCGACTTCCCTGCGCAGGCGGTCGAAAGTTTCGAACAATTGTTCGACCACGGCCGGCGCAAGACCTTCAAAGGGTTCGTCGAGCAGGAGCACCCGCACGTCGCCTGACAATGCCCGGGCCACCGCGACCATCTGCTGCTCGCCGCCGGACAGATAATCCGCGGGGCTGTTGAGCCGCTCTTTGATGCGAGGGAAATACTCGTAGATGCGCTCGCGCGTCCAGTGCACGCCGTTGCCGGTCTGCCGCTTCAGGGCCCCGAGCTCGAGATTTTGCGCCACGCTCATGCCGGCGAACAGGCCTCGGCCCTGCGGTACGTAGCCGATGCCAAGCCTTGCGTGCTCGGCCGAGGGCAGCCCGGCGAGTTCATTGCCGGCAAGGTTGATAGATCCGCCGGCAGCCGGCGCGATGCCGATCAGCGTCTTGAGCAGCGTCGACTTGCCAGCGCCGTTGCGGCCGAGGAGGGCAATGATCTCGTTCTCATGTAGGGCAAAGCTCACATCGTTGAGAATATGACTCTTGCCGTAGTAGGTGTTGACGTTCTCGGCCGAGAGCAGCGCACCGGCGCGGGCCGCGGTTTCGCGCGGTCGTGCCGCCACCGCGCTGGTGCCGGAACCGATATAGATCTCCTGCACGGCGCTGCTGGCGCGAGCGCCCTCGACCGAGCCGTCGAGCAGCACCTTGCCTTCGTTCATGACCGTGATGCGATCGGCCAGCTGGAACACGCGGTCGATGTCGTGCTCGACCAGGAGTACCGGCAGATCGGTCGAGATCCGTTTAACGATCGCACCGATCCGCTCACGCTCGGCCGCGGCGAGGCCAGCAAGCGGTTCGTCGAGCAGCAGGATGCGAGGCGCGGTCGCCAGGGCCACGCCCATGTCGAGCAGGCGCTGGCCGCCATAAGACAACATGCCCGCTTCGGCCGTCTCGATACCGGCGAGGCCGAGATAGCGGATCGTGGCGTCGGTTTCGGCATTGATCGCCTCGATTGACAAAGCTGGAGTCAAGGGATCAAAGCGCCGCGGGTGGCGCGCTTGCACCGCAAGGCGAATATTTTCGGCGACGCTCAGCGCGGGAAACAGATTTGTGATCTGGAAGGAGCGCCCGATGCCGGCGCTCGCGATCTGCTCCGGTGCGTAGCCGGCGATCGGCTGGCCCATCAACGAGACGCTGCCGTGATCCGGGGCGAACATGCCCGAGAGCAGGTTGAAAGCGGTGGTCTTGCCGGCGCCGTTCGGGCCGATCAGCGCATGCAGCGTCCGATCCACGACCGAGATATCGACATCCCGCACCGCCCTGATGCCGCCGAAGCTCTTGGAGATGTGCTCGGCCGCGAGGACGGGACCGTCGACCGATGATTTCGGCCGCAAGAATTCCGGCAGCGGCAGTACCTCTACCCGTCGTGCCGACATCGCCGCATCCTCGACCACTTTCCTGCGGAAGGGCGCGAAGAGCCGCTCGCCGACGCCGACCAGACCGGTCGGCGAAAAGACGATGAAGCCGACGAATATGAGGCCGAACCCGAACAGCCAGTTCTCGGTGTAGATTCCCAGGAATTCGCGGAACAGGATAAAGAACAATGCCCCGAGCGCCGGACCGAGGAAGCTACGCATGCCGCCGATCACGACCATGGCGAGGAGATCGCCGGAGAACGCCACCGAGATCGGGTCGGCGGATGTCATGCGGTTCTGGTAGAGCAGAAGTATGCCGGCGAGCCCGGTGATCGAGGCCGAGAGCGTGAAGGCGAAAAGCTTGTAGCGGTTGGTTGGGTAGCCGAGAAAGCGTGCGCGCTCCTCGTTCTCACGGATCGCAACCAGCACGCTGCCAACGGCAGAGTTGTGGAACCGCCACAGCAGGATCAACACCATCAACGCGATGGCAGCGACGAACCAGTAATAGTCGGTCGAGGATTCGAGGTTGAAGCCGAACAGGGTAGGTCGGGTAATCCCGCCCAATCCATTCTCGCCGCCCGTTACTTCGGTCCAGCGGAACGACACCGCGTACAGCATCGCCGACAGTGCCAGCGTCAACAGCGAGAAATACACCCCGCGCCGTCGCAGGATCAGGAAGCCGAAGGCAGCAGCAATCACGGCTACGATGAATACGCCGGCGATTGTCGGACCGAAGATCGAATCGGGCATCACGTTGCGTTGCATCAGCGCGGCGGCGTAAGCCGCGAGCCCAAACCAGGCGCCGTGACCGAACGAGACCAGCCCGGTATGTCCGACCAGGATGTTCAGCGCCATGCAAGCCATGGCGTAGATCACGACTTCGCTGGCCGAGGTCATGGTCAGCCCGAGTGTCAGGAGGACGGACGGCAGGACCAGGAGCACGAAGGCCGCGATGAACAGCGGGATTGGCAGGCGCTTTGACATCGCGGGCCGCCTCATTCGAACCGCAGGATGCGCTCGCCGAACAGGCCTCGCGGCCGAAACAGCAGCACCAGTAGCATCAAGAGGTAGATTGCAGCGGTAGAGGCCGCGGAATAGCCGATGCCGACCATGACGCCTTTGACGAGACCGACCAGCAGCGCGGCGGCGACCACGCCCCAGAATGAACCAAGTCCGCCGATCACGACCACGACGAACGCAGGCGTGATGATCTCCTGACCCATCGCGGGATGAATGGAATAGATCGGTGCGAGCAGCACGCCGGCAAGGCCTGCGAGCCCGATCCCGATCGCGGCGACAGCCGACATATAGGGTTGCAATGAAATGCCGAGCGCACCAACCATGTCTGGATTCTGCACGCCGGCGCGTACCACACGACCGAAGGGGGTTTTCTGCAACAGCACCCACAGGCCAGTGACGCAGGCGGCGGCGATGCAGATAAGCACAACGCGGTAGAAGGAATAGATGAAGCTGCCGATCGCGACCTGTCCGCGTAGCCAGGGCGGGATCGAGTAGGACAATGGCGGTGCGCCGAAAATCATGCGCAGTGCCTGCTCGGCTATCATGGCCAGCCCGAAGGTCAGCAACAGCGACAGAATAGGATCAGAGCGATAGAACCGGCGGAACAGTGAGCGCTCGATCACCATGCCGAGCAGCGCTACTGCGGCGGGTGCGGCCACGAACGAGCCGCCGAAGCCGAGATAGGGCGACAGCACGAAAGTGAGGTAGGCGCCGATGGCGTAGAACGCACCATGCGCGAGGTTGACGATGCCACCAAGCGAGAAGATCAGCGACAGTCCCAGCGCGATCAGGAGATAGTAGACGCCGTCAAGCAGCCCGTTGAGGATTTGCTGCGCTAGCAACATGAGAACAAGACTCTGGCTTGGCGCGAAAGGCGCAAGACAACAACGAAACCCGGCGGAGCCGGCGCCTCCCGCGGAGCCGTCCCGGGAGACGCCGTTATCAGCCTAGGTCGCGAACGTGCAGCTGTTCTCTTCCTTGGTCGCGGCAATCGCTTCGAGATCTTCATTGGGCCCCGGAACCGACGGGCTCGAGCTGAAGACGTCCCACTGGTTCTTGATCTTGTCGGCCGGCAGTGCGGTCACCGCGTACATCTCGTGCATGAGCTGGTGATCGCTGGCGCGGAAGTAGCCTTGCCGAGTTTTCAACAGGTCGAACTTCGCGCCCTTCTCGAAATATTCGATGATCTTGGTCGAGTCGGTCGACTTCAGCTCGTTGACCGCCTGCGCCACGATCTTCGTTGCGACGTAATCGCCCCAAGCCTGGTTTTCGGGCGGCTTGGAATACTTCTTGGTGAAGGCGGCGACGAAATTCTTGCTGCCGGGCGTGTCGATCAGGTGATGCCAGACCACCGGCCATGTGCCGACAAAATTGCCCTTGCCAGCGGCCCAGGCCAGCGCGGTATCGAAGCCGAAGCCGCCGACCGGAAAGGTGAGGCCGAATTCGGCATATTGCTTGAGAAAATTGGTGGTCTGGGTGCCCGCGAGATTGATCACGACGAGGTCGGGCTTGGCATCGCGGATCTTGAGCAGATACGCGGAGAAATCGGTGGCGTCGGTTGGCACCAGGTCGTCGCCGGCGAAATTGCCGCCATTGCCTTCCATAAAGCGCTTGGCGACCTTCAACAGGTCATGGCCGAAGGCATAGTCGGCCGTGAGCGAATACCACTTCTTGCCCTTGACCAATCCGTCGCGCAGGAAGGAGCGACCGACGCTCTTCACATACATCGAGTTCTGCGACTCGACATGGAACATGTAGCGCTTGCAATCAGAGCCGCGCAGCGCGTCGGAATTGCCGCCCGTGTTGATGTAGAGCACCTTGTTGCGCTGGGCGACCTGCGCGATGGTCAGACAGGATGCGGACGATATCTCGCCGATGATGCAGGCGACCTTGTCGCGCTCGATCATTCGCTCGGCTTTGGTGGAGGCGGTCTGAGGATTGACCGAGTCCTCCTTCAAGAGCTCGAGCTTGCGGCCCATCATGCCGCCTGACGCATTGATCTCCTCTACAGCGAGGTCGGCGGCCATCACGGCATATTCGCCGAGCGGTCCGAGGAAGCCGGTGCGCGGCGTCAGATGGCCGATCCGGATTACCTCGGCGGTCTGGGCGCGCAGAATGGCGGGCGTGGAAATTCCGGAAACAAGTGCAATGCCGCCGGCGGTCTTTAGCAGGCTGCGGCGCGTGAAATCACGATTGTTCGACATTGGCCTGGGCCTCTCCCGTATGGGCCGCGATCATCGGCGCGGCTGTTTTGTTTTCCGGCATTCGGTGCTGCGAACGGTGCAGGCAATCGCGCTTGCCGTGATCTGTGATCACAGTTAGGGTCGCAGAAGATGGGGCGATTGTCGAGTCCCCTCGGCGCGCGAACTCCACGCGCCGGTTCCTGGGAGAGATTCCGTTGAACCTGCCTGCTGCGCTGCACTTGGTCGAGCCGCTCGACCGCCAGACGCTCGGTGAGCGTGCTTATGGGAGGCTGGCTGAACTCCTGATGTCCGGTCGGCTGGCGCCCGGCGAAAAGCTCTCCTTGCGTGCATCGGCCGACGTGCTCGGCGTGTCGATCATGCCGGTGCGCGAAGCGGTGTCGCGGCTGGTTGCCGACAAGGCGCTGGAGGTGACGCCCAATCGTGCCGTACGCGTGCCGATAATGTCGGTGGCGCAATTTCGCGATCTTACCAGCGTCCGCATCACCATCGAGGGGCATGCCGCGGCGGAAGCGGCGCGCAACCGCAAGAAGAGCGATCTGGCGGCGATTGCGGAAGCCGAAGAAGCCATGCGCGCCGAGAGCAAGTCCAAGAAGCCCGATCTGCCGCGCGCGGTCGAATTGAACAAGACCTTCCATTTTGCGGTCTATGAAGCGGCGCACTCGCCGATCTTGGCCGAAATCATCCGCTCGCTCTGGCTGAAAGCCGGGCCTGTGATCAATCTCGACCTGCGAGAAAATCCCGAGCGGCTCGCACAAGGCGGCGCAATCCGTTTTCACGCCGACGTGCGCAAGGCGATCGCCGCCGGCAACAGCGAGGCGGCACGGGCGGGGATCGCAGGCGACATCAGCGGAGCGGCGGAATTCATCCTTTCGCGCGGGCGTCTTGCTGGCTGATATTCTCATCTGGATTGGAGGTTGATATGGATCTGGATATCAAGAGTTTGCGCGTGCTGGTCACCGCGGGCGCGGGTGGCATCGGACTGGCGATTGCCCGCGCCTTCATTGGCGAGGGCGCCAGGGTTCACGTCTGCGACGTCGATGACATGGCGCTGTCCGCGCTTGCGAAGAGCGATCCACAGATCACGAGCTCGCGATGCGATGTCGCCGATCGCGACTTGGTGAAAACAATGTTCGACGACGCCCTCGGCCATCTCGGCGGCCTTGACGTGCTCGTCAACAACGCGGGCATCGCCGGCCCGACCTCCAACATCGAGGAGATGAACCCGGAAGACTGGGATCATTGCCTTCAGGTCTGCCTGACCGGCCAGTTCAATTGTACGCGCCTCGCAGTGCCCTTGCTGAGGCAGAGCCACAACGCTTCCATTGTCAACATCTCTTCCGCTGCCGGTCGGCTTGGCTTTGCAATGCGCACGCCATATGCGGCGGCGAAATGGGGCGTGATCGGATTTACCAAGTCCCTGTCGATTGAACTCGGGCCCGACAGGATCCGCGTCAATGCCATCCTTCCCGGCCTTGTTGCAGGCGACCGCCAGCGCCGGGTGCTGGAGGCCAAGTCGCAGCAGCGCGGGATTTCCTATGCGGAAATGGAACGCGTGGCGTTCTCCTACACCTCGATCAAGGACTATGTGACGCCGGAGCAGATCGCCGATCAGATCCTGTTCATCTGCAGTTCGCGCGGACGCACCATCTCCGGGCAGGCGATCTCGATCTGCGGCGATACCCAGATGCTCGGATAGTCGGCCAACATCCCGCTTAAGAGCTGACCCGCCTGCGGGGCCGCAAACGGGCGGTCCTCGCGCGCCTAGGGGCGCGCCATCAGAGAAGCGGTAGAGCTGCGACAGCGTTCGACTGAGGCAGCGCCGCTTGTTGACCCATTAACCGGGCTGTTGAGCGCTGAACAGCGGAAATAGCTAGCCGGTGCTAGCTATCGCCACCAATTATTCGCAGCGGCGACAGTTTGAAAGTGGATGGCGATAATGTGGGAAGCGGCCATGAGCTGCGCTGAATCCTGCTCGTAAGCAGCGCGCAAATGCGACCTTACTTCATCGGATGGTTGTGTAAGCTTGACGCCCATTCGCGAGAGCTTGACAGCAAGCTTAAAGCCCGCCTGCGGGCCATCAGTTTTCAACGATGAAAGCCAAATATCGCCATGTTCAATTCTCCCTCGTCACTGCTCCTCAACCAAGCACAGATCCCTTGGTTGCCCCGGATTCCAGGGAGTTCAAGCGCTGGATCCTGATTGCAAATTCGGTGATGAGGAGGTTCCCATGTCCTCGCTGCACGCGCCATGACGTCTCGGTAGGTAACCGTCACGAAGCCTGACGTCTGCTTGGGGTCAAAATGCGGTCCGTCGTCAAGTGGACCGAAAGGCCCGGCCTGAAGCCGCCAAGCGATCCCGAACCGGTGTTGTGAGTCCGCGCCGGTTCTCGCGCAAGCGCGCCTAACCTAGAACATAGATTGGTCGGAAATGTTCCCTAAGTTGCTGCCGGTGACAGGGGGGCGTCGGGATGTTTTCAATACGCGAGGCTTGCGCGAAGTGCGCGCGGGTCATCCTCGCTCATCCGAGGGCTGACGATAAATCCGTCCGCCGCTGCTCGTGTGACGATCCCATCAACTGCCTCACGGCCGCCGCTTGCGTGAGTGGAGCGCGTGGAATCGGAAATGCCGCCCAAGCCCAGCACGAAAGCCTCGCCATCTATCATGAACTGCTGCTGTGTGTTCTTGAAGGCGGCCTCGACAATCCAGGGGAACCGGCGCGTCCAGTCGTGGCCGTTGCGCGTGACAAGGCGCACGCGCTTGCCCTTGCGCTCCAGGCGCAGGCGATAGCCGTCGTATTTGATCTTGAGCGAGTCCGGCCCGGCCGGGACCTGATTCGCCGAGGTCGGCAGGCGAAGTCAAATGAGCAACGCATAGGCGATAGGAATTCAGGACTAAAAACGGCTCCAGCCTGATGCCAAGCTGGAGCCGTGGAGGTGTGCGCTTTCCGGCAACTTGGAGCAGACGCGAGTCATCACGAAAAGCGCCAACTGCAACCGTGCGGGCGTACGCCGGTTCCGTCCTCAACATATGTTACGTCTGCGGACGCTGCGGACGCTCAAGGCGCAACCCGGCGCGGAATGCGCGTTTCGCGGCAATCGGCCGGCATGCGGTTCATAACTCGCTTTCGTGGCCTAAGAGCTTGCTCGTCGTGAGGTTGACGAAATGGTATTTGCCGCAGGCCGGGCATTGCACGACAAGGAAGGAACTGCGTCCCGCGCTCGGATCATCCTCGAACCGATGCTGAACGTAGTCGCCGGTGGTCGGGCAACGGAACGTGGCGCTGTTCATGGCGCAGCATTGCCCTCGCCAGAGCACGCACCGTGACTCAGGTCAATGTTCCGGTGCTGTTTTTGAGGCGGTCTCAAGGAGCTACCGATCCAACCCTGCACGACGGGCGACTCTAACTTGATTCGATGCCCTCGCAATCGAGCAGCGGCACTGCTTAGTTTCGGATCCGAGGATGAACCTGCACGCATTGCGTACACCAACCGCAGCTTGAGCTCGGAATTTCAACGTTGGTCATTCCGAAGGTGTAGGCAAACAGGCAAACAGGGAGACTTGCCGTGCCACGTCGGGTGTTGGTAGTGGACGACGACGAGGACGTCCTCGACGTCATGACGAGCATGCTGGAGGACCTTGGCTGCGAAGTACTCTACGCACGTAGCGGCACCGAAGCGCTCCACCTGCTGAAGAATGACCGGATTGATATCATCATCACCGACATCAACATGCCGGACATCGACGGCGTCGAGCTTGCGCGGCGGGCGAAACAGCAGAAACCCGACCTCGGCGTGCTCGTTGTATCTGGACGGGAGACCGCTGGTGGCGGGTTTCCGGTTCTGCGGAAGCCCTTCACCCACGCGGACCTCGAGCACACGATGACGGGGACCATCGGCTCCTGCTGAAGGTCGGCACAGCACAGCGTGTGGCAGCCTTCGCCCGAGAGTGCTACTGCTTTCCCTCCAAGTTTACTGTTCCGATGCATGAAAGTGTGCATAGAATGCCCTAGCTGCGGGTGCGCTCGTGCTCGCCTGCCGGCGTGTTGGGGGCGTTGCGTGCCGTACTCTTCCGTTCTGGATCGCATTATTTGCGCGACAATCGTCGCAGGCAGTCGGCACAAAGCGGAAAAGGATAACTCGCGCCGGCGTACACAAGATGACGTCCTCGAGCGGCTTGCGAATTTCGCGGACGACACTCCACCGTATTCCTGGCGTGCATGCGCCGTAGCAGCAGTTGCAGTCGGATGCGCCTGGGCGCTTCGGGCGGCCTTGGAGTTGGTCGGGACAGACGTCCGATTCGCCACCTTCTTCCCCGCTGTTCTTTTCACGGGGCTATTGGCAGGCACTCCCGCTGCAGTCGGAGCGGCATTCGCTTCAGCGATCATCGTCTACTGGGCATTCATACCGCCGCAATATCAGTATACGCCCCTGACGCGCGACGTGATCATCGCACTCGCGATCTGGCTTGTAACAGCCGGAGTCCTCGTTCTCTTTACTCACTATGGTCGGTTGCTCCTGAAGAGAGTGCGTACCCGCCAGCAGGAGCAGGAGATGATCGCCAAGGAGCTGGAGCATCGCGGTAGAAACACCTATGCCGTAATCCAGTCGATTATTCATCAAACACTTGAGGATCAGCCTGAACGTGCCGAAAGCATCTTGGGCCGCATCAGGTCGGTGAAGTTTGCTAACGACCTGATCATGAACCCGCTCGCTCAGTCCACCTTCCTTGACGCGATCCTGAGCTACGAGTTCGCACCCTATGGCAACGGGCGGTATGTCGGCGTTGGGCCCGAGGTTGAACTCGATCCGGAAACAGCCAGGTTCGTAGTGTTGCTCGTGCACGAGCTGGTAACCAATGCAGCCAAGCACGGTGTGCCTTGGCGGTGCCGACGGGCAAGGTCGATGTCTCATGGCAAATCGAGGAGGATCGTCTCGTGTTGCGGTGGATCGAAGCTGGCGGTCGTCCGCTTCTTGCGAGCGCCGCGCGCAGGGGCTTTGGGACCAAGCTCATGGAGCAATGCCTGAAAGCGGTATCAGGGGAGATGCAGCCCGATTTCTCACCGGACGGGTTCTCCTGTAACATGCATTTTCGTCTGCGCAGCCGGTCAATCTCCGTAACCGGGCAGCGCGGTTCTAGTTAGTCTAATGCTGCTGGATCGTCGCACTAGGCCGTGAACTCATAAATCTACCGGGCGGACGGCTTCCCAGGTCCGCTATCCCCGGACAGCAGACAAAATCTACACCGCAGCGAAACGACGCTATGGGGTCATGAGCGGTACTGACGATAGTTCGAGACAAGTCCGGTCTGCCCGCGGCGGCGGACATTCGGCGCTTTTTCAGCTACTTCGGCTCGGGGTGGCGACCTAAGGCTGCCGATTAGCGACCACCCAGACTTCACATTCGGGTCAATCGCGTCAGGCGGGCGCTGGGCTAACCGCTTCCGGTCTGACCAGATAACCGGACAAACTGGGAGCCGGTCCGGACTTCGCATTTGGGCCGATGTTGTTGCAAAAGTCGATGGGAGCAACGCTCTCAGCCGGGGCTGGCTTCTGAAAACTCGGGCTCGCGATCTTCGCCGCCTGTTTAGCATGGCCTGCGGCGACGCCCTGGGCACTGACGCCTGACGCAACCAACGCGACGGACGCCACTTACGCAACGCATGGTGCGGCCGTATCGGGTGGTTGGAGCGACAGCTTGGCGAGGCGACGAAGGTTCTGAGCGATTGCTGCAAGCGTAAATTCGAACTGCGCGCCGGCCGGTCCACGCAGTCGCAGGCGGCCGAGCCGCAAGATGCGCTTGAGGTGGGCGAACAGCATCTCAACCTCCTTGCGATCTCGCCGCGTCTGCTCGTAGGCAGGCGTGTTGGCGATCGCGCGGGCGACATCGCGCGCTGCCTCGTGCACGTGGCGTGTGATCTTCCGGCTCGGAGATTTTGGACAGCATTTCGACTTCAGCGGGCAGTCGCGGCAATCGGCGACGCGCGAGAAATACGAGATAGCGTGATCCCCGCGTGGTCCGCGTGCCCCGCTTGAGCGCGGCAGGATCTTGCCGCTGAAGCAGACATAGTGATCGCGCGCCTCGTCATAGATGAAATCGTCGCGGCTGAACGTACCGTCTTCGCGGCGTGACTTGTCGATGACCGGAATGTGGGGTGCGATCCCCTTCACATCGACCAGGAAGTGGAGATTAGGGGCCGAACCGTAGGCTGTATCGGCGACAAGCCACTCGGGCTTGATGCCGAACGTCTTCTCAGTCCGCTCGATCATCGTCCGGGATGCGCCAACCTCGGATTGGCGGATCGCCCGGGACGACTCGACATCCATGATGATGCCGAACTTGATGTCGATGAGGTAATTGTCGGCGTAGGCGAAGAACGCAGCGTTGCGCAGAGCGCCAGTCCACTGCGCGGCTGGGTCGGAGGGCGCGACAAACTTCGGCACAACGTCGGTCGCACGACCCCATGCTGGATCGTCGAGATTGGCGAGGTAGTCCTTTACGGCGCGCCCAGCCCTCGTCGGGTCAATGTCGTGGCTCCATTTGTCGCCCGGCGTCGAGCGGCGCGATCAAGCTGGCATCGACGGCAAAGCCATGGCCGCCGACAAGGCCAGCTTTGATGCACGAAGCGACGACGCGCTCGAAGACGTGACGAAAGACATCATGATCGCGAAATCGCTCGTTGCGGGCGCGCGTGAATGCCGAGTGATCCGGGATCCTGTCCTCGATGCCGAGGCCGCAGAACCACCGATAGGCGAGGTTGAGCTGAACCTCGCAGCATAGTGCACGCTCCGAGCGGATTGC
>NZ_JACRAW010000013.1 GCF_016213215.1 Bradyrhizobium sp.
GATCTCGACCGCCTCCGGCAGGAAGACGTCGGGACCTGCCAGATAGATCTTCATGGGCTCTCACCAAAGCGCTGCGTGAGCGCACAATGAGCTCAGGTTGCCCGGCTTCGGTTCCCAAGCCTCTGCCCGTCGGGGAGAGGTCGGGGCAGGCCGGCGTTCGGCTTGCCTTTAGGCGAGCTTCGCCGCCTCGGTCTTGAAGTCCTTGCCCAGCGCCTCGAACACCTTCTTGACGATGCCCTTGGCGTCCAGGCCGGCACGGCCATACATCGCGTTCGGCGTGTCGTGGTCGAGGAACTCGTCCGGCAGCACCATCGAGCGGACCCGCAACAGCCCGTTGTCGAGCGCGCCCTGGTCCGTCAGGTACTGAACGACATGCGAGCCGAAGCCGCCGATCGAGCCTTCCTCGATCGTGATCAGGATCTCGTGCTCGCGCGCGAGCCTTGAGACCAGCTCGGTGTCGAGCGGCTTCATGAAGCGCGCGTCCGCGATCGTCGTCGACAGGCCGTGTGCCGCCAGCTCGTCGGCGGCCTTCTCGCATTCGGTGAGCCGGGTGCCGAACGAGAGCAGCGCGATCTTGCTGCCCTCGCGGACGATGCGGCCCTTGCCGATCTCGAGGGGAATGCCGACCTCCGGCATCTCGACCCCGCGGCCTTCGCCGCGCGGATAGCGCACCGAGCTCGGGCGGTCGTTGATCGCGACCTGGGTTGCGACCATGTGCACGAGTTCCGCCTCGTCCGAAGCCGCCATGATGACCATGTTGGGCAGGCAGCCGAGATAGGCATTGTCGAACGAGCCGGCATGGGTGGCGCCATCGGCGCCGACGAGGCCGGCGCGGTCGATCGCAAAGCGCACGGGCAGGCTCTGGATTGCGACGTCATGCACGATCTGGTCGTAGCCGCGCTGCAGGAACGTGGAGTAGATCGCGCAGAACGGCTTGTATCCTTCGGCGGCAAGGCCCGCGGCGAACGTCACCGCATGCTGCTCGGCGATGCCGACGTCGAAGGAGCGGTCGGGAAACGCCTTGGCGAAGATGTCGATGCCGGTACCGGACGGCATCGCCGCCGTGATGCCGATGATCTTGTCGTCCTTCTCCGCTTCCTTGACCAGGCTCTGGCCGAACACGTTCTGGTAGGCCGGCGCGTTCGGCTTGGCCTTTGCCTGCGTACCGGTCGCGACGTCGAACTTGACCACGGCGTGATACTTGTCGGCGGAAGCTTCCGCCGGTGGATAGCCCTTGCCCTTCTGCGTCACGACATGGACCAGGATCGGGCCCGCCTCCATGTCGCGGACGTTCTTCAGGACCGGCAGCAGGTGGTCGAGATTGTGACCGTCGATCGGGCCGACGTAATAGAAGCCGAGTTCCTCGAACAGTGTGCCGCCGTCCATCATGAAGCCGCGCGAATATTCCTCGGCGCGACGGGCGCGGTCGGCTATGGCCTTGGGCAGATGCTGGCCGAGCTGCTTGGCCGCCTCGCGCAGCGAACGGTAGGTCTTGCCGGAGTAAAGCCGCGACAGGTAGGCGCTCATCGCTCCGACCGGCGGGGCGATCGACATGTCGTTGTCGTTGAGGATGACGATCAGGCGCGAGCTCATCGCGCCGGCATTGTTCATGGCCTCATAGGCCATGCCCGCCGACATGGCGCCGTCGCCGATCACGGCGATGACGTTGTTCTTGTCGCCGGCCAGGTCGCGCGCCACGGCCATGCCAAGGCCGGCCGAAATCGAGGTCGAGGAGTGCGCGGCCCCGAACGGGTCGTAGTCGCTTTCGCTGCGCTTGGTGAAGCCGGAGAGGCCGCCGCCGGTGCGCAAGGTACGGATACGGTCACGCCGGCCGGTCAGGATCTTGTGCGGATAGGCCTGATGCCCGACGTCCCAGATCAGACGGTCGCGCGGGGTATCGAAAACGTAATGGATCGCGGTGGTCAGTTCGACCACGCCGAGGCCGGCGCCGAAATGGCCGCCGGTCACCGAAACGGCATCGATGGTCTCCTGACGCAGCTCGTCCGCGGCCTGCCGGAGCTGGTCCACCTTGAGCCGGCGCAGATCCTGCGGAGTGCGGATGGTATCGAGAAGCGGCGTCTTGCTGAATTCGGTCACGGCGGTTTCCAATTTTGCAGGCCGGAACGCAGGTCCCGGCGCGAGATGGGTTTGAGTATCAACGCAAGCGAGAAACCGGTCAGCCGGGGTCACCTGCGGGGACGAAGCCCGATGTCAAAGCTTAGTCAAAGCTTAGATGCGCTCCGGTTCAGTCAATGTGATCTCAATCACTCTTCTGGCTTCAACCGTCTCAGCCATTTTACCTCTGCGATTTCAAGCTCTTAGTATGGCAAAACCCGCTGGCGCAGGGCTTGCAAAAAAGCGCTAGACCGCAAGCTTTACAACAAAGTTGCAGCCAAAGCCAACCCGCGGGAACATCGACGGAGGTAATGGGGCCCGGCGGGCCGCCTTCCTAACTGCCGCTGAGGGCCGGCGGTTCCGCCTCGCCCAGCTCGGCAGCACCGCTGCCGCGGGGAGAAGCGCCGTCCAGCCTGCGCCAGGCCCATTCCCGGGCCATCGGGTCACCGGTTGCAATTGCAAGGGCATGGACCGGCATCGCCACCCGTTCGCGCAGGGGGACCGGGCCGCAGACGATCATGAAGAAGTCGTAGGCGTGCGGCCGTTCGTTGGCCATCACGAACTGGAAATGCACCCGGAAGAACTGCCAGCGGAACACATTATAGTGTTCCGGATCGATGATCTCGCGGAACCTGACCGGTACGATGGTCGGGTTGCGTCGGGCGCTGCCGACATCGATGCCGTGGGCGGCGATCGGGTCGAAGTTGAAGAAGTTCATCACGTCCTTGCGCGCCTGGCAGTCGATCCAGTCGACCGACGGCTCGACCGCGAGCTGGCGCAGGTGGTCGCGGAAATCCTGCGCCGCGGCGTGATAGCCGACGATCGGATAGTTGCCGCCCAGGGTTAGGAGAACGATGCGCGGCCCGTGGCTCCCGAGCTCCGGATCGAGCTTGAGCGCGCGCGCCATGATTTCCGTCGCCAGGAACGATCCGGAGGAGTGGCCGACCACGACGATTTCCTGGGCCGGGCTCGTGCGCGCCACCTTGGCGAGATGCTCGGCGAAGCGATCGATGCGCTGGTCCCATTCCGGGCGTCCGCGATGGGAGAATTCCCACGTCCATATCGTGTCGCAGAGCAGGTAGAGCAGGTAGGTCCGCTCCTCCGTGTACTTCAGCATGGTCCCGAGCAGCGCAACGAACAGCGCGGCGGCGGCAAGCAAGCTGAACAGGTCGGGGATGCCGAGCGCGTCCAGTCCCTTCTCGAACAGGAAGGCGATGCCCGCCGCGCATGCCGCCTCCAGAAGCAGCATCAGGTGCGGATAGGTGATGAAAGTGGCGAAGCGCCAGTTCGCCCTGGCGAAGCGCACGATCGTGCCGCGCCAGATCAGGCGACAGTAGATCCATATCGCCTTGAATACCGTGGACCAGATCGGCGAAGCGAGGTCGCGCTGGATGAAGTCTTCGAAGCGCAGGAAGTCGTAATCCGTGCGGGTCTGCCAGTTGCTCGCCTTGGTTTCGATGCTCCAGGAGGCGATCTCCGCATCGGATACGCCCTTGGGCCGGCTGATGGTGGTTGCGAGATCGTACAGGCGGCCGAACTTGCGCAGCTCGGTGCGGAACATGCGGTAATACTGCGCCAGACCGCGCGGATCGTATCCCTGCACATAGATGATATGGCGGTTCTGAACGCGCACCTGATCTGTGATCCCCGCACAAAGCCTTCCGCGCCCCTGGCTTGAAGGCCTATCTCCCTCGCAGGCGCGTCGCCGGCAAGATCGTTCCGCCCGGATCGCGATCTCATAAATCCCTTCCGAGGCTTGCTGGGGACTATAACAGGCCGGCCGACGCGCCAAGAGCTATTTGCGCAACGCTCTCGCCCGCCGGGCCGCGTACTGCGGAGATGTACCGCCGTATCGATCGCTCTACTGGACGTCGAGCGGCGTGGTGCCCGTGGCCTGGCCGGCCGCATCGGTGGTGATCTTGTCGACGCGCGCCTCGGCCTGGCGCAACAGCTCCTCGCAGCGGCGCTTCAAGGCCTCGCCGCGCTCGTAGATGGCAACCGATTCCTCGAGGGGGACCTTGCCTTCTTCCAGCCGCTTTACGATCGATTCGAGTTCCTCGATCGCGCGCTCGAAGGAAAGCTGCTTGACGTCCACTTGGGTGTTTTCGGCCATATCCGGTTTCCGATTGCGCCTTCGTCGTGGGCGCATGTGAAGCTAAATCCTGCGGGCGTATGCGGCGGTGCTACGCGCCCATCAGGGCGCCGACATGGGCCGCGACCGACTCTTGCAGGCCCTGGAGATCATAGCCACCCTCGAGCACCGAAACAATTCGACCCCCCGCGCTGGCGTCGGCGATGTCCATCAACTGGCGCGTGACCCAGCCGTAGTCCTCTGCCTTCAGATTGAGCGAAGCGAGGGGATCGCGGTAATGCGCGTCGAAGCCCGCGGAGACGATGATCAGTTCCGGGCCGAAGCTCTTCAAGCGCGGCAGGATCAGGTTCTCGAATGCCGCACGAAACTCAACACCGCCGTCTTCGGAGACCAGCGGCGCATTCACGATGGTGTCGTGGTCGCCGCGTTCCCCGCGGCTGCCCGTGCCCGGAAACAGCGGCATCTGGTGGGTCGAGCAGTACATCACGGTCCTGTCGGACCAGAAGATGTCCTGGGTGCCGTTGCCGTGATGAACGTCGAAATCGACGATCGCGACGCGCTCGATGCCGTATTTGCGCTGCGCGTGCCGCGCGGCGATCGCGACGTTGTCGAAGAAGCAGAAGCCCATGGGCTTGTTGGTTTCGGCGTGATGGCCCGGCGGGCGGATCGCGACGAAGGCGTTTTCGTGCTGGCCCGACATCACGGCTTCGGTGGCCGCCACCGCGCCGCCGACACCGCGCATGATGGCGTCCCAGGTGCCCGGCGACATCGAGGTGTCGCCGTCAACGTAGATCGTGCCGGAGGTCGGGGCCATATGCCGAAGTTCCGTCACATAATGCTCGTTGTGACACAGCGTGACCAGGTCGAGATTGCCCTCGGGCGCCTCGTCGCGGGCCAGTTTGCCGAAGCGCTCTTCCGAGAGGATCTCGGCAACCGCGCGCAGCCGGTCAGCCCGCTCGGGATGACCCGGCGGCGTGGCATGGCGCAGACATGCCGAATGGGAAAGAAACAGCGTGCTCATGAAGTCCCCTGGGCGCATCTGTGGCGCGGGCGGCAATGTAAGCCGTTACCTGCCGATCGGAAAGGGCTGGGCGATCATCGGTTGGTCGAATACGGCTCAGTTCATTCGCGAGATGCGGCTAGGCGCGGCCGGACCGATGGGGCTGTTTACCTGGAAGTAGCCAAAAAGCGCGTCGGCATCGTAAATGCCGTAACGCCGTTCGGTTCCCTGTTTCGCCACGGTGAAACCGTCTCCGCCGCCGGCAAGGTAATCATTCACCGTCACTCGATAGGTCTTCACCGGATCGATCGGAACTCCATCCAGGCTCATGCGATCGGCGACAACACGCTCGCCGTATGGCTTGCTGGCGTCCCACGCATAGCTGAAGCCTTTGGAGACCTGCAGGATCCGCGGCCGTCTCGGATCCAGCCACTGCTGCTCGAGCATGTCCTTGATCTGCGCGCCGGTGAACGTCAGCGTCACGAGCCGGTTGCGGAACGGCTGGCTCGCGAACACGTCGGCGTAGGTCACCGTGCCGTCCTCCCTCCTGACGATTTCGGTGCGGATGCCGCCGGGATTGGTGAGCGCGATAGCGGCCCCGCCGTTCTTTTCCTCGCGCGTCGCCGCAAGCTGCGCGTCGGCGATGATGCTGCCGAGCGCGCTTTCGCCGGCTTCGTTCGGCACGCGCGACAGCGTCGCGGTCACGCTGCCGGCCCTTCGGTTCGCGATGGGGGCGGCGAGCCTGTCGTAGGATTGCAGCAGCGCCGTCTGCGCCGCGTCCTTTGGCGTCGGATTGCTGCGGACGATGACGTTTTCGGCCCTGGCGCTGATGACGTCGCGCGTCGTCCGATCCAGCTTCAGGTCGATCGCGGTGACGAGCGTGCCGAACTTGTCGCCGCTGGTGACGAGCCGGCCGTCGATCTCGCAGACGTAGGCCTGATGGGTGTGGCCGCTGATGACGACGTCGACCGCGCGATCGAATTTCTTCACGATATCGATGATCGGCCCCGAAATGCCCGGGCATTCGTTGTGGTCGCCGGTCGGTAGGCCGCCTTCGTGGATGAGCACCACGATGGCCGCAACACCCTGCGCCTTCAGCTCGGGGATGAGCGTGTTGACGGTTTCCGCCTCGTCGCGAAATTCGAGGCTTGCGACGCCGCCAGGGGCGACGATCTCGGGCGTTTCCTTCAGCGTCAGGCCGATGAAGGCGACCGGAATGCCGTCGAAGGTCCGGGTCTCGTAGGGTGGAAGGATCGTCTTGCCGGTCGCCGTTTCGAAGGTGGAGGCGGCGAGATAGCGAAACTTCGCGCCGGTGAAGGGATGCGGTCCCTGGCACTTGTCGACCGGGTGACAGCCGCCGTTCTGCATGCGCAGGAGTTCGTCGCTGCCTTCGTCGAACTCATGATTGCCGACCGCGCTGAGCTCGAGGCCCATTTTGGAGAGCGCCTCGATCGTCGGCTCGTCATGGAACATCGCCGACGGAAGCGGGCTCGCGCCGATCAGATCGCCGGCCGCGACGAAGATCGAATTGTTGCGGCCCTCGCGCAGACGTTTGACGACGGTCGCCATGTACTCGACGCCGCCCGCCTCAATCGTCACCTTCTTGGTCCTGTCCTCGGGATCGGTGATCCGGATGCCGCCGGGCGGCGGCGTCAAATTGCCGTGGAAGTCGTTGATCGCGAGGATGCGCAACTCCACCGGCTCCGTGCTCTGCGCGAGAGCGGACGCTGCCGCCACGAGCGTCAGCGCCGCTGCGCCCAGTGTCTGAAGAAAACGAAATTTCATGGAACGAACCAGCCGAGGGAGCGATGACTTCAGGAAGCTTGCACCAGAGAGGTGAATCGAGTTCGAAGATTTTATCTGCGTGTTCACCGTCCGGGGACGGTGAGCGAATTTCCTCTATCCTTATTCCTTCTTCCTTGCGAAGACGTCGCAACAGGAGACGGTATCCATGTAGCGCAGCGCAAGCCGCAGATCATGATTAGGTTATCGTTTCGCCCGTCCGGGAAGGCCGCGTCCGAGCATTCCTGCTCAATCCCGTTCACCCGACGGCCCGACGGGCAAATCGGCTGAAACCTGTCAAGCCTCGCCAGCGAAAATATTTCGCTTTATCAGAATTCGGATTCGGCGTATGGAGGCGTCGTCCTTGCCCGGCAAGAGGGGCGATCGCGGGTCGTCACGAACGTGGGCCAGGATGCGGTGGACGCGGCAGCGTCAGGCGCGATGGCCGATTGCAGGGCGGGTTCTCTCGTGAGCGATCAGGCGGCGCGCGGACGAACGGCGCTGCAAGTTCGTCTCATCGATCCTTCGATGTGGGTGCACAAATCTCGAAGGCTCTCGGTGAGAAACGAATGCCGCGTACGGCGAAGTCGTGTGGTCCTGGCTGCCGTTGCTGCAGTCAAGTTTCGCGGAGGTGTCCTTTAGCCCAACCGGGTGCGAGGCGCCGGCAATCTGCGGAGCGACGGTGACAAAAAGGAATTCGTCGCCGGGGAGAGCACGAAGTAAGCCGTAAAGCCACTGCGCAGGGAAGGCCGGGTTGCTCTCGGCTACACCTGTATGCTCGTGTGCGGCTTCTTTGCCCAATTTGCACACGAGACCGCGGGTGCTAGCCGGCACCCGGTCTTCCCTGCGCCCTCTGTTCTATAAGAGGGTGTGAAAGTGCAGCAAAGCTCGGGCACATCGTGCCGCGAGAAGGCGAAACTGTGCCTCATGCGTCATTGCGAGGAGCGAAGCGACGAAGCAATCCAGAATGCATCCGAGTCTGGATTGCTTCGCTCGCAATGACTGTGCCAAAAAAAATAGCGAGGATCCATCGGGAGGCGGTCTTGATTGCTTCGTCGCTTCGCTCATCGCAATGACATTGTTGAAGCAGACGCGCGCCACGACCCTCAGTCGTCATTGCCCGGGACAAACCGGACGAGCCCGGCCATGACGGTAGCGGCGCTCACGGACTCAATGGGCGACGCCGAACTCGTCGCGGCCGCAGCCTCATCCCAGCAGCACCGCATCGGCGCCGACGACGGAATCGGCGCTATCCATCACGGTCCGCTCCAGCGCGCCGGCCTGCACCGTGACGTTTTCGGCAAAGAAGCGGGCGACTGCCACGTGACGCTGCGCATCGCCACCCTCGGCTTTGGCGGCCAGCGCCTCGTGCGCCAGCATGCAGCCGCCGACGGCCGAGCCGAACAGGCGCAGGTAAGGCGTCGCGCCCGCCAGCGCCTCGTTCGGCGCGGAGGCCAGCCGCTCCAGGAGCCACTTGCTGGTGCGCTCGAGCGAGGCAAGGCCGTCGCGCAGCTTGGCGCCGGTCGTGCCGAAGGCGGGATCGTTCGATGCCTCGACCTGCTTGACGATGCCGGAGAGTTCGGAAAGCAGCGCCCACACCGCAGCGCCGCCGTTGGCGCCGAGCTTGCGGGTGACGAGGTCGATCGCCTGGATGCCGTTGGTGCCCTCATAGATCGAGGTGATGCGCGCATCGCGATAGTACTGGGCGGCTCCGGTCTCCTCGATGAAGCCCATGCCGCCGTGAACCTGCACGCCGAGATAGGCGACCTCGCTGCCGATGTCCGTCGAGAACGCTTTCGCAATCGGGGTGAGCAGCGCGCCGCGCGCCGCGGCCTCAGCGCGCACCTTGGCATCCTTCGCCCGCATCGAGACATCGAGCGCGACCGCCGTGGCGTAGCAGATGCTCCGCGCCGCGGCAGTGAGCGCGCGCATCTGCAAGAGCATGCGCTTGATGTCGGGATGCACGATGATCGGGTCGGACCCTTCGCCCTGCTTGCCGACGGCGCGGCCCTGGCGGCGCTCCTGCGCATAGGCGAGGGCGTGCTGATAGGCGCGGTCGGCGATGCCGACGCCTTCGAGGCCGACGCCGAGCCGCGCCTGGTTCATCATCGTGAACATGCAGCGCATGCCCTGGTTTTCCTCGCCGATCAGGTAGCCGATCGCGCCGCCGTGATCGCCCATGGTCATGGTGCAGGTCGGGGAGGCGTGCATGCCGAGCTTGTGCTCGACGCCGCTCGCGTAAATGTCGTTGCGCGCGCCGAGCGAGCCGTCGGCATTGACCAGGAATTTCGGCACGAGGAACAGGGAAATCCCCTTGGTGCCGCCGGGTGCATCGGGCAGTCGCGCGAGCACGAAATGCACGATGTTGTCGGTCATGTCGTGTTCGCCGTAGGTGATGAAGATCTTGGATCCGTTGAGCCGGTAGGTGCCGTCGCCGGCGGGTTCGGCGCGGGTGCGCAGCGCGCCGACGTCGGAGCCGGCCTGCGGCTCGGTCAGCTGCATGGTGCCGGTCCATTCGCCCGAGATCAGCTTGCCGAGATAGATCTTCTTCAACTCGTCACTGCCATGGGCGTCCAGCGCCTCGATCGCGGAAGCCGTCAGCAGCGGGCACAGGCCGAAGGCGACGTTCGAGGCGCTCCAGATCTCGGTGCAGGCGGCATTGATCGCGGCCGGCAGGCCCTGGCCGCCGAAGTCTTCGGAACCGGAGACCGCGTTCCAGCCGGCCTCGGTCCAGCGCTTGTAGGCGTCCGGCCAACCGGGTGCGGTGGTGACCTTGCCATCCTTGAGCTTGATGCCGTTCTGGTCGCCGACCCGGTTGAGCGGCGCCAGCACGTCGGTCGCGAACTTGCCGGCCTCTTCCAGCACGGCCGCGGCGATATCGGGGTCGAAATCGCCGTAATGGCCGGCTTCCAGGGCGGCTTTCAGGCCCGCGCCATGGTTCAGCGCAAGCAGCATGTCGTTGAGCGGCGCACGGTAGGTCATGCGAAATCTCGTCTTTCGGCTAGGAAACGGGCGGTCCTATTCCCACGAAACGGGCTTGGTCTCAACTGTGCGATCGGCGGGATCGGACCGCGCCGAGGGGCGAGTCCGGGCGCCAAAAAGGCGCCCGTGCCACAGCACCTGATCATAGCGTCATTTGTCCGGATCAGAACGTCCGAATGGGGGCGAAAATTGCCATTTCGGCGGTTGAAATGCGGCGTCCGTGTCGATAGACCGGGCGTGGCCAAGAGCCTGCGGGCCCGTTATCGCCCGCCGCTTTCCACAAAGTCTGTTGGGGCGTCGCCAAGTGGTAAGGCAGTGGATTTTGATTCCACCATGCGGAGGTTCGAATCCTCCCGCCCCAGCCAAGATTTGCTATTTGTTTCAGGCACTTTTGATTGCCCCCGATTTTTCATTCTGAACGCCTTCACCTGCTGCGTTCTGAACGGCTGTGGCTGTTTCGTTCGCAAGCCGATGAGCGTGGCGCTTGCGCGTCGCTGAGAGCATCCGGCTTTCGGTGCGCTTCGCATATCCGGCGTAGCTCTGCTGCGTTCGATGGGCTGACAAAGCGCGGCCTTGACCTTCCGTGAGTTCGGCTTCCTCGAGCTCGGTCATTCCGCCGTGCCGGCAGGCATCGAAGGTGAAGATGTTCGGAAGGTCGAGCTTCTTTCGCATGCGTTGCACGATGTGCTGCATCGTGCTGAAAGCGAACGGCTTCGACTTCCCTTCCTCTACCTCGCGCAAGATCATGGGGACGCCGCGGCGCTTTAGATGCGCCAGGATCTCCTCCGCTTCCTCATAGAACCTGACCACCGTGCCGTCGGGCAGTCGCTCCTCGAGCGGATGATCAATGGTCGCGCCGGTCTTGTGGTGCTCAATGCGGATGGTCGGCTTGCCGTTGCGATAGCCCGTCCACTTGATGTGGCCCGCAATCACGTTTTCCGGCCGCTGCAGCCACTCAAAGCAGATGACGGCTACCGCAGCCGCCTCGACTTCGCCGCGCTCTACGCAGCCGTGCGCGAAAGTGTAGACCTGGTCGCGCGTGACCGCGTGCTTGGTCTGCTTCACCCGGTTTTTCATGGTGACGCCCAGCCAGGGATTCGGGATGTCCCGAGGGAACTCGTCGGGGAAAAGCCGATGCACAACGCGCCAGGCCTTCCGGCAAAGCAGCGTCATCTTCTCGCCAGTCCGCAGCCGTTCGCCCTTGGAACCGGCGATGAAGCGATCATAGAGCTTGTCGGCGCCCCGCGGCGTCACAGATTTTACAGGCCGGTCCCCGACACGATCGCCCTTTTTCGTAAGCGTGTTGCAGATCTCCTGCATCGCCCATTCGTAGTTCGGCCGTGAGCGCGGAGCGACTTTTTCGAGATACGCCTTGCTCAGCTTATATTCCCGGAAAAGCCAGTCGACCGTGCCATACTTGGGCATCGAAACGCCGGTTATCGGCAGCCCCTTGCGCTGGCGATCCCATTCGTCGAAGAGACCGTTCAGCGTCTCGGCGCGCGCCGTCATCTTGGCGTAGTCGCTACCGAGCGGCTCATTCGGAATCGGACATTTCAGCGCGCGATATTTCGTCGGCACATTGTAGTAGTAGGCCGTCCTGCCGCCGGCCAGCACCTTGGGGATGACGTGACGGGGCAATTCCACGGTCACAAATCCTCTGCGATGTCGCCTACCACACCCGGCACGATCGCCGCGTCCAGATCGTCCCTCAGCCATAGCCGCCGGCGCCCCTCTGACACACGCGGCTGAGGGTAATCCACCCCGACGCGCTTGAGGAAGTCCTCGACATTGGTTTCGCCGCAATATCCGGCCGCCAGCGCCGCCGGCATGCGCCGCGGCCAGGATCCTGCCGGAATTGCAGCCGGTCGACGGCTCATGGCCTTACAGCTTCACTTCCTTCATCCGCGCCAGGGCAGGGCCGTCGGGATGCTTGTTCGGGAAATATCCGCGAATCAAAATGCCGGTCAGCGGATATTCCTCATTGTGGCCGGCGTGGCCGATCATCTGGCCCAGATGCCACCACGGACTCCGGACGATCAGATCCGTGCGCTTGTGGTGCGCCGCCAGCTCGTTGGCGGACTTCACTTCGTTCTCACGCTTCCGGATGTCCAGGAGCAGCTTTGTTGCGGCATCGAGGTGTTCGTGAAGCTGGATGTAGTCGGTGCGCAACGTGGCTTGCAACTTCTTTGCCTCCTTCATGCGCCGCTCTACCTCAGCTGCCGTTTCGGCCCTGATCGCGTCTTGATGTCGCCGTTCGGCGCCGGAGATCGCGATCTTGAGCTCTTCCTGTTCGGCGAGATTTGCGGCAATCCTTGCCTTTACCGCGTTCAGCTTCTCAGGCGATTCGAACAGAGAGTTTTCCAGATCGACTTTCAGGTCATCTGCTTCGGCTTCGACCAGGTCGAGACGCTGCTGTAGTTCGGGGATGATTACGGAAAAATCTTGCGAATTCCGCAGCGTTGGAAGTCGATCCAGAAGCGATTTCATGAGGGACATCTCGGTTCTCCAAATTGGTTTGGAGAAAATAGGGGACCGGCAAGCCCAACAAAAACGCAGATGTTCGCAATTTCAATTCCGAAACCGCCTTACTGGGATCCCGGCCTATTTCGTTGAGCGTTCCTCCGCGCAGGCATCGTAGAGCCAGCACCATTCCTGCATGATGAATTCTCGGGCTTTGGTCGTTTTTCCACGCTTCTTAAGGCTTTCAGCTTCCACCGCGAACTCCGTGCACAGATCGGCGGCGCCTTTCGGCAAGCCCTTCCGTTCCCTGATCAACCTCAAAACAAGAGACTGCATGACGGCATTCAATTCGTTGGGCGGAATACCTTTCGGTCCCCGCTTCAAGCTGGGCCTATCCGTGGTCGGCGCGGCGACCGCCGGCAGGGCGCCGGCGCCCGCCTGGAGAAATTTGACATCGTAGAGCTTGATCTCATGGGGACCGCTGAAACGGCTCTGCACGATATCCGCAATCGAGAACTCGATTGCTGCACTACCAGGGATCCGCGACCAATCAACCGTAGGATCGTTCTTCCGACCAAACCAAAGAACCTGTTCGGCTTCCAGCCGGCCGCAAAGCTCGGACCACACCGCGCTTACCGGGCGGCACGTCTGGCCACGCGAGAAGGGAGCGCCATCCGGTCGAAGCCGCTCCGAAGGTCCGAGTTCTTGCGTCCAATCGCAAAAGCGATCGAGCGCCTCTGACACTGAGAAACCGTGGCTTTGGATGTAGTCCTGGCTCAGCACAGTCGACGGTGTGACCACTGAAAAATTGTCTGTTCTGTCATCGTCCTTCGAGCTAAGCATCGATGGGCTCCATCTTGCTGATGATCTGAATCATGCGTCGATCGACCAGCGTCAGCGCCATGGTTGCATTCACGAACGCGCCCGAAGGGCGCACGATTGCGCCGTGGTGCAGCAGATCGGTGAACTCGCCGGCGCGGTACTGAGCATCGTGAGCGTTGTATCTGGCTGGACGAAAGCCATCCCTGACCACATCCCTGGTCAGCAGAAACCAGTCGTTGCTAAAATGCCCGGAACCAAGCCCGATGGGACATCGGTAGGTGAACAGTTCGTGCGCCTGTTCGATATCCTCGCGCATCAATCGCTTGCGACCGGCGCGCTTGCTGGGCGGCAGTGGCGGTTCGTCCTCCGGATCGCACGAGAACACCAGGCGGTTCACGTCCCGCGCGCCCAATGTGCCGTTGTTTGTCAGGGGGACGATCTCGCGGAGCAGCGCCAGCATGTAGACGTCCATCAGGCAGAACAGCCGCGGGCTGCCGCGACCAGGCGCTTCGGAGCAAAGATCCAGTCCGTTCTTGATGTGATAGTTCCAGACAACCATTGGCCGGATCATGAGAGCCGCGGCCACCTGGTCGATCGTGAAGGTGGCGGCCTTCAGCGCCTCGAAAATGGCAACGGGCGTATGGCGAATCATTTTCGTACCCCAGTATCTTCGACGAGAATATACTCGAGGCTTTAGCAAGGGCAACGGTTCAAGGGCGGTCGTCACATCCATCAACCGGGAAACTTCCGCGCCCCCAGCGCGGCGGAGAATGCGCAAGCTCCCGTTTGGGAGCTTGCTTGTCGAAGGGCGTGCGCCGGCGCCGTAGGGTTTCAGAGAGGCTCAAGCCGAGGCGCGCTCGGCGAATTGCCTGATTTCGTCCAGCAACATGTCGAGCGGTTCGTCGTCAAAGATCTCGTCATGCGTTTCGATCACGCGCACCCTGACCATCAGGCCGGCCAATGTTTTTGGAGGGGCGAGCTTGAAAACTTTTTTACCCACTCGTCCCGTTTTCTCGGATGCTCGGTTCCACTTGTCTGCCGCGTTGCTGTAGCCGCTCTCCCGCGCCGCGATGGTCCAAGACCGGTACAAATCACCGCGCGAATGCTCCATCAGCGCTATGTCTCGCGCCTCCCGATCATCCAGATCGATGCCCAGCTTCCTACATTGGAGGAGGTCGGACTCCTCGTGCAGTCGCGATTTTACCACTTCGAGCCGCTGCTCGATCGCGAGCAAGCGCTCGAACTCACGGCCGAGCTCGAGGATGGCTGCATCCGGATCTGGTGCGGCTTCCGGCTGCAGCGTTGGTGCCAGCTGATGAGCTGGCAACATCTGCTCAGCGAAGGCGGGCGCCGCGATCGACGCGGCTGCTGCGACGGGGACGGCCACAACTTTGTTCATGAATACTCTCCTGCTTACGCTTGCGCCCGATGCGGATTGCGCGGGCGCGCGATCGTAGCGCCCATTTTTGTCGATGTGATGCGACATGGTTGGTTTCTCGATTGGGCTGAAGGAATGCCGATGCGTGACCGGCGGCTGATGATCAGATGGATTCGCTACACCGTGGCGCGCACGCGCAGCACGTCATCCGCCAGCTTGCCGGCGTAGAGCACCGCGCTCCTGCCAGAGAAGTAGCCGTTGACCGCATCCACATGAGCGGCGACGGTGAGCGCGCGCGCCTTGATCGCCAGCCCCCAGAAGCTGCTGCACTCGCATTTGTAAATGAGGACGGCGATGCGATCGATGCGCCGGGAGATCTGATGGGCAGCTTCCGCCGCATCCCAATATCCGGCGCCCTCGATCGCGCGCTCACGCGCATCCCAGTATTCGCGGGCCATCGCCAGCACGCGGCGCGCCGCTTTGGCCTCTCTGGTTCGACCGTCTTCGAACTTGAGGAAAGATTCGATTTCCGGAGGCCATGCGATCTTCCGTGCCGATCGCTCGTTTCCGCGGTAGTAGGCAATCTTCCCGTCAACGTCACGCTCGGATTCGACGCCGCACCACGCCGGCGGACGTCGGCCGGGCTCAAAGGTGATCTCCGCCGGCGGCTCGGGGAGGCGCTGTTGCGCAACTGCACGGCAATCGGATTCGCGGGCGATGGCCGCCGTGAGTTGAGCGGCGGTCTGGTCGAGCTGCTCGCCCAGCCAGACCAGGCGCCGGCTTTCGCGCGCCGGCGGGGCGCTCGTGGTCAGGGATGCGACGGCGCCGGCCGCGGCGGTCGCAGGCACCAGTGCCAGGAAGGCACCCAGCAGGCCGCGCCTGCCGATCTCTGGCACCTTCGGAGCGGTTGCGCAAATTTGCGCAGGCCACGGCGGAGGTACTTCCACGCCGCAAGTATTTCTCGCCGGCACGCCCGCAGGCGAGCAGGGCAAATGCTTCGTCCCCGCCCGCGGCGGAAACATCGGTCGTTCGTATGTCATGAGGTTGCTCTTCGGATTTCGGCTTTCCAAGGCCGTCGCCGGTATCAGACCGGCAGCCGGGAGTTGGAAACCTGCCGAAGAGACAGGCCGGCGGCGCTTTTAAGGGTTTCCCCTCTGGACATGACGCACCGCTCCCGGCCATATTGGCCAGGTCGGTGCACCCGCCAAGGTGCAGCCAGTTACGCTTCGAGCCTCGCCAAAGGCTCTAGGCGTGTCAGGCGGCAGACCCCGCCAAGGGTCGCGGCCTCTATCTTCGGTCCGGGTTTCCAAGCCCAACGCCCAATCTCAATGATTTGCAGCGAAGAGGCAAGCCCCTCCGGGGCGGCTTTCGCACGCCCTGAGGTTGCGTTAGGCTGATCCCCGGAGAGGCGCTGGGGGCAGTGCATGGCCGTCGAAGATTTGGTTGATGATTTTTGGCGGGAGGCGCTCAGTTCGAATCTCGACGGGCCTCAAGCTCAGGCAAAGTGGAACGCGTTCATTCTAGGACTCAGGGCTCGCGTCGTCCGCTTTCCCCAAAATGCGCAGGATGAGGTCTTCCTACGGGCTGCGGCGCGCAACGCAGAGTGCATCGCGATCGCGCGCGTCAGCCTCGACGCGCTGAGGAAAAAGCTCGGTGTACCGAAATGAACCTGGTCGCGAGAAGGCGACTTCCTGATGATGTGGCGGGCGCGTGAGGGCGGCGACTCCGGCCAGTGCTGACTACCTCATTTGCTCTGCTTCCGATCGCGCAAGACGAACTGACCCTTGCCCTCCCGCGCTAGTTGCGCTTGGATGCGGGCATTGGGTTTGGGGGAAGCCAAAATGCGTAACCTAGGAGTTGTCGCGCTATGCGCGATGGTGGCCGGCTGCGTCACAGCCGAGACAGTCCAATTTCGGCCGTCCAATCCACAGCAACAGTCGCTCATCCGGGACGGTCAACCCGCGCTGGTGTCGCGGCAAAAAAATTCACTGGTGCTGGTCCGGCCAGCTTCGCGGCAGATACAGACCAATGGGCGGCCGGTCTTCGTCCTGGGCATCAACAATTTGAGCAGGCAGCCGATCGATTTCAGAGTGTCGCAGGTCGAAGCCGTACAGCACGTCGCGGGATCCGACTTCGAAATGAAGGTCGTGACCTATGAGATGCTTGTGCAGGAGGAGAGAAACCGCCAGATCGTCGCTGCGGTGCTGACCGGCGTGGCCGCCGCCGGAAACGCCTATAGCGCGTCCCAAGCCGGGCGCGGCCACTATACAACGCCAAGCGGTCGCACAGGGACGTTCTATAGCCCGACTGCGGCAGTGATCGCTCAGAACAATGCCGCCGTCCAAAACGAAACGATGATCGCGGCGACGGTCGAGAGCGGGCAACGAAACATGGCCGCGCTCGAGCAATCCGTCATCAAGGACAATACGCTAATGCCAGCGGAGTGGTACGGCGGGCAGCTCCATTTGGCACCCCCCACTGACGCGGGTGGCGGGTCCAAGACGTATACAATCGTGATCACCATCGGGACCGATCGCCACGTGATCGATGTCGCCCAAGGGCCGGCCGGGGTGTGACTGTTGGTCTCCGCGGTGCGGCTGCGGCGAACTTTGGCGCGGTCTGATCAAGTTCAGCATGATAGTGGGCGCGTAGGCATCCCGACCGCGATGGAGGAGGACGATGAAGCAACGCAACATCGACAGCACCATCCGCAAACGCATTAAAATCGCTGCGGCCGCTTCAATTCTAGGCCTCTCAGCCCGCACAGTGCGCGACATGGCTCAGCTGGGCCAAATCCCTGGTGCGGCGAAGCCGCGGGGAATATGGACCTTCGACGTCGCCGCGCTGGAGGATTATGTGCGAAGCAGCGAGGATCAGATACGTCGAAGGGCGGAAGAGCTGAGGCCTCGGCGCGTCGTTTCCGTTGCCTTGAGCAGCTCTGGTTTCAGACGGCCAGGCAGGACGCCGAGCGAACATTACTCAGAGGTGATCGAACGAATGCGCCGACTAGCCAATGAGAGGCTTCGCTCGGAGCGAGAAAATTGACGACACATGGGCACGTGAGACGCAATCGAGCTTCCACACGAGCCTCAGCTGAGGTGAGAATCGAGGGATTACGAGCGATGGACAAAGACGCAGAAGCCAAGCTAGCCGCAGCGCTTACGAGGAGGCGAACGGCCGTCACCAGGCTCGAATTGGAGAAGGCCGCGGCTGAGAAAGCATTGGCAGAAAAGTCGGCGCGAAAGGATGCCTCCCGTCAACGATGGGCAATGTCGCTTCAGGAAATCGGCGCCGCCATCGAATCGGTAAATGAGCGGCTCCGCGGCGATGGGTTGCAGCTCAAGATTGCCGAGGCGAGCCAAGCGACACCGCCAGCCATCGCGCAATTGTATATTGTCCTTCATGACGAGAAGGCACCCGATGTAAAAAACCGGCAGTTGGTCCTGAACATCAGCGCCTATGGCAAGGCCCAGCCGCGTGCATATGGACCTCACGCACTTGGCAAGATAGACGACTTCGAGATCAATGAAGCGGACCAGGGCAAGTACGAACAGGTTTTGTCGGAGTTCGTGGCGCTCGTTTTCTCATGATTTCTCGCAAGCGCCGGCAGGATTAGCTGAGGTCGGACTTTCTCTTTAAGCCGATCCTGCGGGCTCAGCGGTTCCCATCTCCGCGATTTTCCGCCGGCGCTCGAATTCGACCTGGGCCACTTCCAGGAGCTCGACGAGCGCCTCGATGTAGGCGAAGAACTCCGCATCGTTCATCGCACTCACCTGTACCTGAGATCGGTCGCGCAGCATCTGCTTGAGAAAATCGCGGGCGTTGTCGGACATGGCAGGAACCTACGTGACCTTCAGAACGTAGCCGTCGGCAACCAGGCCGTTGATCCCTTCGATGATCATTCTGATATCATCGTGGTTGTAAGTCTTGTCGCGACCCAAGCCGCGCACCTCGACAATCTTGGGCGCCGTCGAAACTCCGGGGGCACCAGCGGCATGGTCCGGAGGGAAGGGATATTCCCCCCGATGCATCGCGTTCAGCTCCGGATAGAACTCTCTCGTCATTGCCGCCGGCATGACGAATTCACCGGCGGAAAGCCTAGCCAGGACGCTATCGCTCGTCCCGGTGCCGGGGCCTTGCACAAGGCCGCCGCTCGCGAAGGACTGAGCGGAAATCGTGGCAACAGACGCCGCACCCTGCGCTATCGCAGCGGCTACGCCGGCATAGCCGAGCGGGGTTGGCCCATAAAACGCGAGCGCCTTCGTAGCGGCCATCTGTGTGTTGATGATCGCCTGGGCGATGCCGAACGCCTTCGACGCGATCCCCATGGTTTTATTGTTTTTGGCGAACGTGCCCGTAAGCTGGGACATGGCCCCGGAGAAGCTCGCAAGGCTGTTGCCCATGGCTTGCCAGCCCAACCCCATGTCTTCGGCCGCCTTCACCGATAGTGCCCGGTGCTGCTCGACGGTGATTTCGTTTTCACGGAGCATCATGTCGTAGACGGCAACGCTCTTTGCCAACCTGTCGTAGGGCGTCTCGATGGTTTGCAGCGCATTGACGGCGGCATTCTTGAGCAGCTCAGTGTTCAACATCGCCATCTTGGGCGTGA
Organism: Bradyrhizobium sp.; assembly: GCF_016213215.1. Lineage (GTDB taxonomy): Bacteria > Pseudomonadota > Alphaproteobacteria > Rhizobiales > Xanthobacteraceae > Bradyrhizobium. The sequence continues at coordinate 19,241 of NZ_JACRAW010000013.1, forward strand.
GACCCTCGAGCGTCGTTACAGCCTTCTGTCCTTTGTCCCCAAAGAGACCGAGCTGCAGCGCGGCGAGCGCAAAGCCCGGCGCAAGCGCGTCGAAATCGCCCTTGGTGATCCGCGTGCGGATCGAGAGGTTCGCCAGTTGGGCGTTGTACGCCTTCATCTTGGCGATTTCTTCCTCACTTGCGACCTTCGGAGGATCCTTCAGCTTCTTCTTCGCCTCCTCGCTCGCCGTCCCGAGTTTTTCGATCTCAGCGGTCAGAGCCTCGGTGTCGAGACCGATATTCTTGAGTCCCTGAGAGATCGAATCTGATGCGCCTTTCGGCAGCATGCCTGCCACAGCAGTCCCGATTTTTTCGAGCTGCTCGATGAACGCGGGCATGTTGCCCGTGGCATAGATGATCACCCCGGCGAAGGCCGCAATGCGGGCGATCGAAATCGCTTTGGCGGCGTTTAGCATCGTCGTCGCCAGCGTGGCCGCTGCGATCGACCTTGCGAACGTGACAAAGCTCATCGCAATGGCGGCCACGGCACCGACGATCTGTGATCCGACGAAAATCCCGAGCAGATTGCCGAGCAACTTGACATTGTCGCTCACGAACAAGATTGCCCGTGAGAAGCCATCGGCCGCCTTGGTCACGAGATCGTTGTCTTTTACGAACTTGATGAACCTTCCTGAAATGTCAGCTAGCGCCGGTGCCAGGCGCGCCGAGATCGTCATGACGATCCCGTTCTTGGCTGCATTCAACCGGGTCAGATTGTCGTTGAACGCTTCGGCGGCTTTCGCCGTCCTGTCGGTGATCGTGAGGCCAAGCGCCGCGGCCTCATCCTTCATCTCCTTCAGGCCGGTCTTGCCTGAGTTCAGCATTGGGATGAGGTCGGCACCCGACTTGCCGAAGAGAGCGATCGCAAGCGCCGTCTTGCCGGCCCCGTCCTTCATGCCGGCGAAGCGTTCGGCGATGTCGCTGATGATGTCGCTGGTCGGCCGGAGCTGACCGCCGCTGTCTTTCGCACTGATGCCCAAGGATGTCAGTGCACGCGCCGCCGCGGTCGACGGATTTCCGAGGCTCTCGACGAGGTTCTTGCTGAATTTGCCAACACCGCCGCCGAGCTGCTCGATGGAAAGATCAGACAGCGCCGCCGCATGCTGCAGCTTAGACAGCTCCTCGACGGGAATTCCCCACTTCTGCGCAGCCTTGCCAAGCTCGTCAGCATGGCCGAACGCCGAGGTCAGCGAGGAGGCGAACCCATCGGCCCACTTTTGAAGCTGGATACCGCCGAATACGGCGGCCATCTGCTTCCCGAATGAAGCAACCTTGGTCTCCGAGCGCTTCAACGCGGAATCCAGGCCAGAGTGGTCGCCGCCGAGAACGACGCGAAGCACGCCCAAAGTCGATCCGGATGATGCCATTTCGAAGTTCTCCTCTCGCTGGGCAGGTGGAGTTATCAGGCCTTCTGAGGCTCGCCGCTGGACGACATCGAAGCATCAGGTCCGACCAGCGCGGTCATTCCACCATCTTCAAAGAGGTTGATAATGGTTTCGACGGCGGCACTGAGACCGCCACATGCTTCGATCAGCCTGCCGGCCTCCTGGACCGTAATCTCCGGATGATTGTCGGTAAGAGCGGCCCAGAACAGCCATCGGATTCGGCTGATCGTGATCCTCTCCGGAACCGCCAGATCCGCGAGGATGCTCCCAAATCCCGCAGCGGCCTTTTCCTCCATCTCGCACATCGCATTGGCGCTCATGCTGAGAATATAGGTCTTGCCGTCCGCTTCGATCGTCGAGGTCTTCAACTGCATTGCATGGTTTCCTTTTCTGTAGAGGCGTTGGCTAACTCGAGCCCGCCGCCATCTGTTGACGCATCGCTTTGATGTACTCTTCGAGATCCCGAATCCTGCCCCGGGCCGCGCTGAGCATCACCTTGTCGGGCGGCTGGACCTTGTTCAGGCGGTCAAGCTCGCCCCGAGCTGCAGCGAGCTCGCCTTCCTTGCGTTTCAAGATGGCTTCCGGCGAATTGGCGGCATTCTGGCGGTGAACCTGAAGCCGATACTCGACATCGGCGAGTGCAGCGCGTGTTTCGCTCAACAGCTGCTTCTGACTTTCTGGCGTTGTGCTCAGGACGCGCTTGAGGCTAACGAGATCAGCCTCCAGCTTCTTGACTTCAGCCGGAGTGTTTTGGCGGAAGGTCGCGGTTTGGGAACGTGGGCGCATGCCGGAAGTCCTTCGGAATGATCGTCTGGCTTTATCGCCAGAGCCTCACGCGGCCGGCCTTCTCGGCCTTTCGTAGCGCGACGTAAGCGCCGACGTCCGAAAATTCTGCCTGCAGAGCTGAGGATCCTTCCCACTCGGCCCGCCAGGCGTCTGGCGTGCCATTTGCGCTTAGCGACGGTGCGAGCTTTGAAATGATTTTGACGCGGCCGGCTGCTTCGGCTTTGCGCAAAGCGACGTAGGTCTCGACGTCGACGAATTCGTGCTGAAGCGCCGCCGAGCCGTTCCACTCCGCGCGATAGGTCGATTCGCCGGTCACTGACGCGGGCGCCGGGCGATCCGGTTCGAGGGGAGAGGCTGCGGCAACAGCTCCAGGACCATGCCCCGCCATGGCGGCCTTTGTCGCAGCGACATGGCGATGAATGCGCGCCAATGCATCACTTGAGAGCGGCGCGGTCGGCGGCTGAACCGCTTGAGCCACTGGTGCTGAGTGTTCGGCCCACAATTCCCTGCAAACATCGGCGAGTGACATGAGCGGTCTCCTAAAATCGATTCTAGCGGCTGTTTTTTCGGTTTGTCGGGACCGAGGCGCCGTCCGCGATCAGATCTGCGCCTCGGTCCCTAGGGATTGCGAAGGAGTTTCCGAAACAAGCTCTGGACCAAGACTTGCCGAGGAAAAATCTGCGCGTGCCCCTTTGCTCTCTTGCGCCAACGTCCGACGCCACCCGAAACTAGGACCCACGTGACGGCAAGAAAAACGCAATTGTTCGGAATTCAAATTCCGAAAACAACAGCTTTAGTCTGACCGACCTGGACACGGCGCCTGCGCAAGTTTGCGCAGGCTACGACAGCCGAACGCCGGGGCTCAGGACACGCCGGCCACGGGCCCGCTTGGATGTGCCGAGCAGGGGCGACGCCGGCTTCGTGATCTGGGCCGGCGCCGCGCTGAAGAGGTCGTCGGCGATCGCTGCCTCGGTCCGCCAGATGGCGTTCGCGCGATCGGCCCAATGAGCTGGCGACCAACTGTCCATCTTCTCGAGCCAGGCGAGCGCGCGGCAACCGACGACGATGTCGAGCGCTTCGTTCGCGCGGCCGGGCGTCTTGCGCCATTCCCGCTGATCACCGGGGCGTTCCATCATCGCCCGCCGAGCCTTGCCCTTGGCCTGGGCCTTGGGGTCGAACAGAACCTCTGCGGTAAGCTGCTTGGCGTAATCTTCTCCGACCCAGTCCGGCAGGTGCAGCGTCCCGTGCCGGAATCGTCCGTCGACATCGGGTCCCTCAATCAATCCCCGCAGCCCATGGTACACGGCGCTTTTCAGCCCGAACGTTCCGATGAAGTGCAGGCGGACGGCGCGCCCGTGAACTTTCCGCCCTAGCGACGTCTTGAGCGGCACCTTGCGAACCACGCATGGCAGCGCGTCCCTGGCGCGGGCGCCTGATGCGCCTTTACAGACGCGCAGGTTATGACGGCCAAGCGCCCGCTGATAGATCACCGGCGAAATATAGCCCGTGTCGATGCCCCATGACGTGACCCCGATCACCGCCCCGTTCGCGGTGCGAAAAGTCCTTCCCAAAAGGGCATCAACCTCCCGCCACGCTTCATCCGTTTCGGCCGGATGCGGGATGACGTCGCAATCGACCAGCCAGCCTTGGCCTTCCGGCCCCCATGCCCAGACGCCCCATTCCAGCCGATCCCCCTGAACGTCGATAAAGCCGGTGAGGAGGCACGCCGGCCAGCAAACCGTGCCCCGCGGCCATTCCTTTCGAGCCGTGAGCAACCGGTCCCAGTCGGGCGCGTCAGCGGTCGGGTCGAAGGGCTCGCCGAGATCTTGCTGGCAGAACGTTTTCCATTTCAGCGGATGGCCCTTGGCCGCGATCCCCCGGGCGTAGATGTCGTCCCAGCGTTCGAAATCCGAATAAGCCGACCACCATGAGTAGCTCGGCTGCCAGTCGCGGCAACGCCCTTCGCAGGGCGGGCAGTGCCACTGTTCGATTTCGCTCGCCTTGATGATCGTGGGCACGGGCGCTTCATCGTCGTGAACGCGCGTCGCGATCCAGCGTGCCTTCGCGAGCATTTCGGCGCGGTGCACCTGGTCGATCAGCGAGCCGCAGGAAGCGCAGGCGAACGTGACGCGATGTCTCGTCGTTTCGCTCGGCGGCTGCATGCGATCGAACTGCAGCGTCTGGAAATCACCGCAATGCGGGCAGGGAACGTAGGCCTTACGCTGGTCGCCGGCCTCGTACATCTCCGAAATCCGGCAGTCCCCGAGCAGCCCGGGCGTCGACGATCGGTAGGTCTTGGCGAGGTCGCTCCAGGATTTCTGCCGTGCTTCCGCCTGGGTAATCGGCGAGCCGCGGCCGTCGGTGTCGAGCGGATACTCGGAGATCTCGTCCATCGCCAGGTAGCGGATGGAAATCCCCTGAAGGCCTTTCGATGAAGATGCGGTCACGATCTGGGCGAAGCCGCCGCTGAAGCGCTTGAAGGATGTGGTCGACGCGGCTTCATCGCGGCTGTTGTCGGGGCGCACGCGATGCTGGATGCGCGGCGAGGCGTCGATGGTCGGCTGCAGCTTGACGCGATTGAACTTCACCGCCTCATCGAGCGACGGCAGCACGATCAACATCGGGCCCGGCGCGCGGTCGACGATATATCCGAACCAATTGACGATGATCTCGGTCTTGACGATCTGCGCCGAGCCCATGTTCGTCACGGTGCGCGCGGGGTGATCAGGATGCAGGCAATCCATGATCTCGCGTGCGAGCGGCACGCGGGAGGTAAGCCACTGGCCCGGGAAGCGCGAGCCGGATTCGGCGCTGACAACGCGGTACCGATCAGCCCAGTCGGAAACCGTCAGGTCCTCCTCAGGAGTAGCTGCCTGGGCCAGGGCGCGCGCCAGCAAAACCCGGCCATCCGGCATCGACGGAAAGGTGATGCGGAGTTGCGCCGAGCTGAGCGACATTGTCAGCGCTCCGCCGTTTCGGCGTTTAAGTCGGACGCTGGCGTTGAAAGAGCGTCGTGCGGGTCGGACGCGTAGGCTCGCATCATGTCGGCGAACGCATCGAAACCCTTCGCCGTCATCGCCCGGAGCTTCGGTCGGATCAGTCGCGCCTCGCCGGCGAACTGATGCGCGAGCTGCTCGGCGGTGTCGTTGACTGCGGCGTCCATGGCTGCTCGCATCGCAGCGATGGCAACAGCGGCGCCCTCCGCCACCTCGTCGCGCAAGGTCAGCTTGCTCTCGCGCTCCGCCAGGTCCAGCTCGCGGAGACGCGCGTCAGCGTCAAGCTTGCGGGCCTGCGAATCCGATTTCGATCGAGCGCCGGCGAGCGGCTTCGCATCGAGGTTGATGTTCTCGGCGCGATGCTTCCTGAGCGTCTCGAAATCGAGAACGGTCTCGCGACCGCGCTTCACCGGGTTGAGCGCCGCGGCGTAGCGGTCGACGTAGCGAGACAGCGTCGACCGCTCGACCTTGTCGCCGGCTTCAGTCAGCCGCCGCGCCGCTTCCGTGACGCTGACAAGACCCGTGCTATCGTGCGGCGAAGTGTTCATGAGCGTGTATCGTTTTCAAACTTGATCAACTAGAAAAATCTCGGGGTCCGAATTACTCGCGTGGACCAAAACTCCAGAAGGACCCGCGAAGCTCAGGCAAATCCCTCGGACGTCTCGACCCTGCCTTGCCCTCTCAGTTGCGGAGGGTTCCGCTATCTCAGCGTCGGCGCTGGCACCATCCAAGGCGAGGCCGCCGATCAGCCTTCGATGGTCGAGCTGCAGCACCATCAATCCGGCGCGTTCGGTCGAAGTGCTGAAGGCCTTGCCGAACTCATACCGGTTCATTGAGCAGCCGCTCCTTCGATCGAAAGCACCAACGCGACAGGTGAGAGGGAGAACTCTAAACGCCGGCGTGCGACGCTCAGGCCGACGGTCAGCAGAGTGCGCAGCATTCGCGCCACCGCGGACGCTCGCGGTGGACACGAGAAATCAGCCCTGCAATTGCGGACCCTTCTGCCATGCGGCATGACCTCGAAACTGTACCCGAGCGGTACAGTTTCTCCGGCTGTGGTCGCGAGGCGCAGAGATTGCTTGATTTGGGAGCTTGGCTCCAAAATTGGGAGGACTTGGGAGGAGCTTCGAATTATGCTCCCAGCACGAACACATTGGTTTGAAAGACCAATTTTGCTCGTTTTGCCCTCATGGGAAGATTGGGAGCTTATTTCAGGTTTAGAAACATACTGCTCGCGCGCGCGCGCCCACACGCGCATGTGCGTACATACGGAAACAAGCTCCCATTCTTGATCGTAAGCTCCCAAACGCTTGAACATCAGCAACTTGCGCCGCGGGGTAATCCTCCCGCTCTCCTCCCATTTCGGGAGCTTATCCTCCCAAAAACGCGTTTCGCCGCCTTCAACAGGGGGCGCGGGGGATAGGATCGGCGACGCGGCGCTCATTGCTGCAACCCCAATGCCCTCAATTTCGATTGCAGGAACGTGAGTGCATCAAGCGGCGAGGCCGATCGCCATGCCGCTTCCAACGCGGCAAGCCCGTGCGAGCCGCCGGCCGCTGGCTCGCTGAATTCGAAGAGACTAGTCGACGAGACGAGCTTTAGATCGATCCACCACAGGACGTTCGATTGAACCTTCTGTTGCCCGGCCTTTTTCATCTCGATCGCGAAGCGCTTGATGCCAAGGGGAGAGACATCGTTCGCAATGCACCAGGCCCTGTAGATCTGATGCAGCACTGAGCTCTGCACTCGATGGCCGATGCTGCGAACGGTGCACTCAGCCAAGAACTGCCCGAGGTGATCTTGATCGTTGCCGGTCATGGCGTTCATTCTCCTGTTTCGTTCGTGGCAGGTGGACCGACAACCACATTGACGCGCTGAATAGCGGGCTGGATCGACTGCCAGGATTGGATCAGCGCCGCATCGAATTGAGCGACGATGTAGTTGCGGATGAACTGTGTCGGTGCGCTGAGCGTTACAGTCTCAGCGTTCTCGCTGACCAGCGACACCTTGCCGAACCACGCAAGGAACACGTCCTTGCCAAGCCGCTTTCTAAGCACGTCGCCGGCCGCCCCCAGTGGGCCGGCGGTCGATCGATGCTCCCGCACGCCCGTAGAGTCCTTCTCCGAAGGAGAAGAAAGAGTAGGAGGGTCATCCGTGACCCCGTTTACGGCTCGAAATGAACCTCTTTTTCCGCCGGAAACGGGGTCAGATTTGAACCCGTTTGGAGAGTAAAGAGGGTCAACTGTGACCCCGTTTACGGGCTCAGATTTGGACCCCTTTTCCACCTTGCGATTCCACCGCTCGACGACGTTGGCGACCAGCCTCTGGCCGCGGTCGGTCGCCGATACCTGGACAGAGTTGCAGGCCGGGAGGTACTCGTTCGCGATGCCGCGACCACCATAGGCGCGGCTGCCATCGATGCGGCTGCCGACCTCGCGTCGTCGCACAATGAGGTAGCCGCGCTCCTCAAGCTCAGCGATTGCCCGTTTCGCCGTCGCCAGGCTCACCTCCGCTACGCGCGCCACTGTCTCGCGGCTGATGTACGTCAATCCGGATTTGTTGCCGAAATGGGTTCCGATCACGCATGCGATGCGAAGTCCGACGGGGGAAAGGCGAGAATCGAGCGCCATCACGTCTACCCAGTCCATCCGCAATTGCTTGGGGATCAGGATGACGTCAGCGCCTCGATCGGCCATTTTCGATTTCAGTGCCTCAACCATCGGTCGACGACCTTCCGGCGACGTCGAAAGCCGTAAGTGCCGCCGCAAGAATTTCATTGAGAAAGCGCTTCCGAACCGCCGGCCGGACGTCTCGCCAAGCCGCGCGCAAGGCGCGCAGTTCGTTGGCCTCGCCCGACGCGGCTTGCATGCCATCCCGGATCCGTTGGCGCACGGCGGGGTCCGCCATCCGCGCCTTTGTGGCCTCGCTGATCTTTGCCCGCTCCTCGGGGGTCATGTGCCTGGTCGCCTTCATGCTGGCGTCCTCAAAGCTCTTCCCGGAAGCAATCCCTCAATTGACCGTTTGCCTTGCCCAAAGCATTCTGAACGCCGAAAATTGTTCAACGTCCTCAATGGGAGAACGGAGCGGGAAAGTTCAGAATAGGTGTTGAACTTCGTGGCGGTTTCGGCTGATTTTGATTCCACCATGCGGAGGTTCGAATCCTCCCGCCCCAGCCAAGCCGTGATGCCGCCGCAACGACGCTCCACATTGGCTCGATTCCGGGTTTGCGGCGCCCTTGAAGGCGCAACGGAACAACAGTCGGCCGGGAGCGCTGCACGAACTTGTTTCTGGTTGGGCAGGTGATGAACTCGAACATCGAACCTCTTGCGCGCGCCATGGCCGAACGAATCTGCCGGCGCGAAGGCATGGCGGAAGAGAAGGTCGCCGCCTGGGTCGAACTGCATTGGCCTTGCGCCGCCGCGATGCTCGAGGCCGGTCTGATGGACGAGACCGGCGACTGGCTTCCCGGCAAGGATCTGTTGCACGTGTTCGAAGCCTATCGCGAGCGGATCAAGCGTTAGCGGCGCTGGTGCGCGTAGGACGAATAACGGAATGGAGTCTCTTCAGGCAGAACCAGAGTGGGGCGCGGCTCGATGAGATGCTGCGCATCGCGGTCGCGCCACTCGTCTGAGTACTCGCCGCCGTCAGCCAGCTTCTTCGGGCAGGAGCGCCTCGAGACGTCGAGCGGCACCAACGACAGTTTCTCTTGAGATCGATCGTTGCGCGTGGAGGTCGCGTGTTCGACGTTGTCATCCTCGTTGCTCGACGTCGCGATTGCGGTCTCGCGCTGGTCAAGGACGCGATCGTGCTCGCCGGTCTGCGACTAACAAGATCGGTGATCGTGTGCCTTAAGCGAGGATCGACAGCGCGCGAGATGCGAATGCAGCAAGATAGTTCCTGCGAGTCGGGAGCGCGCGATCATTCGCAAGCACGCCAGCACGCGTATCGACGAGGCGCCAACATTCACGGTTCTCGTGTCAGCAAGGTACAGAATACCGACGCGTGAAAAAAGATTCCGACTCGCGAAGTACAGAGTACCGACAGACCAAGAATCTTTCGGAGCGATTTGCATTAGCACAACTTTTTGTTGAACTCACATTTTCGCTATTATTCAATTCACCTCAAGGAGCATGCTGCAGCCGAAAGTTCATTCCCTGTGACTCGAAAGGGGAACGTACCGGCAAGCGGCAGCTGTGAGGGAGGGGCTGACTTTCATGGGCGCGGAATCCGCGCGGATGCTCGCTGAGCTCCGCACATCCAAACATGCGGCGTATCGAATCTCGCGAGCGGCGCTCGTTGGTTTTGCCTCGCTAACGATCCTTGGTCTCGGCGGATCGTTCGACTTTGGCGCGGTCAAAGGTGCACCGGCGAAGAACGAGTCCGCGACCAGCCAGCCGGCCGCAGCGCCGGACGACTCCGCCCAGCAGGCAATTAGCGAACTGGCCAAGTGGCTCGACGGCGGGGCGACTTCACCGCATGGCGCCAATCCTCATGCTGCCAATCCTCATGCTGCGAACCCCCACGGCAAGAATCCTCATGGCGCAAAACCTCATGGGGCTGCAAATCCGCATGGCGCCAATCCGCACGCGTCGCTTGGCGATCGGTCCGAGCGAAAGGCGTTGGTGGACTTCGTTCGCACGCTGAATGAGAAGTCGGCTGGGCTCGATGCGCCGAAGATCGTGGCGCCGAAGCTGGATGCGAAGATCGTAGCGCCAAAGATCGTACTTGCTGAGAATGCGCCGGCGAAAAGCGCCTCCAAGCCGAGGGCGGCAGCCGCTTCGGCTGCCGGCGCGCGCGCGCCGATGGTCGCCCCGGCACCCGACGATCCGCTCGGCCGCTACTATGTCGGTTCGAAGCCCTGCGAAACCTGCCATGCCGGTCTGTTCGACGAGTTCCAGGAAACCGTCATGGGCCGCAACATCAAGTCCGGCAAGATGACGCCCCAGGGTAAGATGGAATGCGAGACCTGCCACGGTCCCGGCTCGAAACACGTCAACGAGGGCGGCGGGCGCAACGAGCCTTCCATCACTCGCATCCGCTCGTTCCGCAAGACCGATCCGGCCCGCGAGACCGCAGACGTCAACGGCGTCTGTCTGTCGTGCCACGAGAAGGGCAACCAGACCTACTGGCAAGGCAGCGCGCACCAGAATCGCGACGTCGCCTGCGTCGACTGCCACACGGTGATGCGCAAGACCACGCCGCGCAACCAGCTCGCCAGGAACACGGTGATGGACACCTGCTTCCAGTGCCACAAGGATCGCCGCGCGCAGACCTATCGCACGTCGCATATGCCTATACGCGAGGGCAAGATTAACTGTGCGAGCTGCCACAATCCCCACGGCAGCCCGACGGAAAAGCTGCTCAAGGAAGCCTCGATCAACGAGACTTGCTACAACTGCCACGCCGACAAGCGCGGACCGTTCCTCTACGAACATGCGCCGGTGCGCGAGAACTGCCTGAACTGCCACGACGCGCACGGCACCATGCATGACAATTCGCTTGTCGTGATGCGCGAACGCTTGTGCCAGCGCTGCCACAGTCCGCACGGCGCGGCTGGCGCCGGACCGTTGTCGGGCAACAACGCATTCATAGCGACGCAGAACCGCTATGCGGTCGGGCAATCGTGCCAGAACTGCCACACCAACATCCACGGTTCGAACAGCCCGTCGGGTTCAAGGTTCCATCGGTAGGCAACAGTGTGTGACGCACGGCCGGCGGAAACTTCGGCCGTGCAAAGAGCGAAAAATTGGAGACGAGAACGCACGAGTTGAAGAGTGCGGCGTCTGGAGGGAGCTTCAATGAAGGGCGGCTCGAAAGTTTTCAGAAGTGGCACCGCACTGACCGGCGTGCTCATCCTCGTCGCAGCGATGGCGACGCCGTCCGGCGCACAGGCGCAGGACGAACCGGCTGTACCAGACTGGGCCGCCCAGCACGGCGGGTGGATGACCTGGGGTGACGTGGAAGGCGGGTACCGCGCCTACATCAAGCAGCCTCCGATGAATGGCGGAACGTGGTGGCGAACGCCGACGAATCCGAACGGAGATCTTTCGGTCCACGAAAGCCGAGCCAAGTTCGAAGAATATGGCCGCTTCCCCAAGGGCTTCTTCCTCGAAACCCTGCGATACGGCGCGCAGACGGTCGATGGCATGTATTCATTCGAGTTGCGGGCCAGGGACATCGCCAACAACAACCAGAGCTATGTTTTCGACTGGTCGAAAGCGGGCGAGCTGTACGGCACCTATTCGTGGGATCAGATTCCGCATCTTTACAGCACGAGCGCGCAGAACATCTGGAATGGCGTCGGCACGAATGCCCTGACCACCGCCGTGTCGTTTCCAGTAGTCCCGCCTGCGAACGGCGCCGCGACCGTCGCCAATCACGTGGCGTTCGACGCCGCGCTCAACGGCAAGTTCAACACCATCAGCATCGGCATTCAGCGCGACAAGCTCGCGACCTCGCAACGCTGGACGCCGAACCAGAATTGGGACTTCCGCGCCGACTATTCGCATGAGCATCGCTACGGTACCCAGCTTGCCGGCGTCCTGACCGGCAACAATGCCGGCGCCAACGTGAATCTCATGCAGGTGCCGCGCCCGGTGGAGGATGTGACGCAGGACGCCAGGCTCGCCGGCGAATACATCGGCTCGACGGGTTGGGGCGGCAAGTTCAATCTTCGCACCAGCGCCGGCATGTCGACGTTCAGAAACGGCTTCGATTCGTATACCGTCCAGAACCCGTTCTATATGGGCGCGGTCAGCTCGCTGAATCCCCAGTTTATCGGGGTCAGCCTGGCTCCGGACAACAACGCGGCGAATGTCGGCGCCACGGCCGGCGTCGATCTGCCGTTCAAGAGCCGCTACATGGGAACGCTCAACTACACCATGATGCGGCAGAACGATCCATTCCCGGTCTACGGGACAACGGGTACCCCGTTGACCTCCAACCCCGGCATCAATCTGGCAGCAACCGTCTTGCCCGCCCTGAGCGCCAACGCCCAGGTCGATACCTTGCTGTTCAACAACGTCGTGAATACCCAGGTCACCGACGATCTCAAGGCGACACTCAAGTATCGCTACTACAACAACAACAACACGACGCCCGAATTGATGTGGCAGCCTTATGTGATCGAGGACTGGAGCGCAACCGGCCTCCCCACCGGTCCCGCACGGCGCAATCTCGCCTACTCGTACACCAAGCAGAATGCCTCCGAGGATGTCACCTGGCGCGCCACCAAGCAGCTCACGGTCGGCGTTTCCGGCGGCTGGGAGCAGTGGGATCGCAACACCAACCAGATGCGCCGCTCCGTCGACGTCACCAACGAGTACTTCGGCAAGGTGTTCATGGACGCCAAGATCGGCGACAACATCGGGCGGCTGCGCGCAAGCTATGAAGCCTCGCAGCGAATGATGGCCACGCCGTACGATTACGTCTCGACCCTGCGGTACACCTACTACACGGGGACTACCGGGCCGACGGCCAACAACCTGATGATGCGCCAGTTCGATTTGAACGATCGCAACCGCAACAAGGCCAGTGCTTCTGTGGAGATCAACGTCGGGCCAAGCGTGACGGTGACGCCAACTGCCGGAATGCGTTTCGATTCCTATAAAATCGATCAGGCGCTGTTCCAGTCCGGCCTGAAGAAGGACAACAATTGGAATGCCGGCGTCGAAATTGCCTACGCTTTCCAGCCGGGCACCAATGTCATGTTCGCCTACGTGTACGAAGATTACGATCGTTACATGGTCGGCACATCGCAGAACACGGCACTCTTGGCAGGCGTTCCAGGCGTCTTCCCGCCGCTAGCCAACTTCAACTATTGGGCCGGCGGGATGGTCGAGAAGGTTCACACCTTCATCGTCTCGTCGAACATCGAGGTCATCCCGAACACGTTGGATCTCAAGCTGAACTACGTCTATGCCCTGGCCAACGAGAACTGGACGAACAACGCGTTGCCGGGTTCGGTAGGCACTGCGGACTGTGCCGGCAATGCGGCAGTTCGGTGTCAGGTCTTCCCCACCGTCAAGACGGCGTTCCAGCGCTTCGACGCGACGGCGAAATACCGGATCGACACGTCGCTCCTCAGTCAACTCGGGTTCACGGGCGAATCCTTCCTGAACGTCCGCTACGTCTGGGAGCGCAATTCGGTCGCCAATTGGCAGAACGACTGGACCACGCCGTACATGTATCTGATCGACAGCGCGACGTTGCGCAACGTCCAGATGGCGGCGGTCAATCCGAACTACAACGCGCAGATGATCATGACCTCGCTGCAGTTCAAATGGTGAGGCGTCAGCAGGGGTAAGTCGGGCGAAGATGACGGTCCGCTGTGCAAGCGGGCCGCCGGGATAACGGAAGCGCCGTTACCAAAAAAGTAACGGGCTCAACAAACAGGAGAGGGAGTACCCAATGGATAGCAACGAAAACAACAAGGGCGGACTTTCGCGGCGTGCCGTTCTGGCGCGTGGAGCGCTCGCTGCCGGCGCGGTCGCGACGATGGACCTGCTCGCAGCGGAAGCGAACGCTCAGGTGAAAAAGGCCACGCAAGCCGCTTCGGGTTATCAGGCAAGCCCGAAGGGCAACCAGCAGTGCGACAATTGCCGTCATTGGGCCGGCGGAGGCGTATGCAAGGTTGTCGAGGGCTCGATTGCCGCCGCCGGCTGGTGCCGCCTCTACGCCAAGAAATAGCCCTGCGTTTGCGACAGACCAACGGCTCGACGCGTCGCAAGCCCAGGGAAAGCAGGATCGGTTTTTATCATTTTGCCTTAGTCCATCAAGAGCCAGGAAGGCCCCGGCGCGGAAGCGCCGGGATTCTTCATTGCGCGAGGAGCGACTCGAGGCGTTCGAGCAGTGGTCGTTGGCCCTCATTGATCCGCTGCCGCGCCTCGGCCAGAGCGAACCATTCGGCGCGATCGATCTCGGGAAAGGTCTGTCGCTTGCCGCTGCGCGGCGGCCATTCCACTTCGAAACTGTTGCTGCGGATCGCCTGTGTGTCGAGATCGAACTCGGCGGCAAACGCCGTCACCAGCTTGCCGCCGCGTTGCCGGATCTCGCCGAGGGAACGGAGGGGAGTTTCGATCTCGACGCCGAGCTCCTCGCAGAACTCCCGGCGCGCCACGGCTTCCGGATCCTCGCCGGCGGAGAATTCACCCTTCGGGATCGACCAGGCGCCGAGATCCTTGTTGCGCCAATACGGCCCGCCCGGATGCACCAGCAGCACCTCCAGCTGATGCCCCTTTTTGCGGTAGGCGATGATCCCGGCGCTCCTCGGCGACATGACCGCGTTCCAGACGACGACAGCAGTTTAACGCGCCGACGCCACGCGGATCTTGCGGCCGCCTGGCTTGTCCTTACCGGACGCCTGTGCCGCCGCCGCGCTGCGCGTCACGCGCGCGGCGCTCGTCGCGAGAAGCTTGCGCGCTCTCAGCGCCGAGACTACTCGCTTGCGCGTCCCGGCCTTGAGTTTGGCCATCGCCTCGGCCGCTTCGGCCTTCCGGATGATGACACTCACGGCGGGTGTAAGCGAAACCGGTACGAGTGCGAAGTCCTTGGACTTGGAGAGACCGCCGACGCCTTCGCAAGGCGCCTCGCGCGGCAGGTCCAGCCGCATGCTGGCCGTCTGCGCTTCCTCCGTCCAGCTCTCGGCCGTGGAGCCGGTGATGATCCGGACATAATCGCGGGTCTCGCGCGGCAATCCCGTCTCCTTGGCCAGCCATCTCTGGATCCGGCCGGAGCCGGCGTTATAGGCCGCTGCGGCCAGACCAAGGTTGCCGAACTGTTCGCGAAGCTTGGCGAGCAGCCTTGCCGAAGCCGGCAGCGCCTTGAGCGGATCGAAGGGATCATCCAGCCCGACTTCGGCAGCCGTCTCCGGCATGAACTGGGCAACGCCCTGCGCGCCCGCATGGCTGACTTCGCTGGAGCGGAAACGGCTCTCCTGCCAGATCAGGCGGGCAAAGAAGGCGACCGGAATCTCCGCGGCCCGGGCTGCCTCCTTGAGCGCACGGCAGAAGTTGTCTTCAGGCGGCTCTGCCGATGTCTCAGCGGCCGGCTGCTGTGGTTCGAGCGCTGCGCCGGGTTCCTCCTTTGCGCCTGCGGCTTCGAAAAAGGCAGCGCTCGCGAAATCGGTTTCGTGTGCAGAGCTGATGCGGAGAACAGGATCCATGCCCGGCGAGCTCGACGCAGCGTCGTGGAGCAAGGCGTCGAAGTCGAGCATCAGAACAAGGAACGCGGCGATCGCCGCGACGAGAAATCGCATTTCCGACAGGACCCCATAGCTGCGCCGGTGAGGGGGAAAATGCGCTGTCGATACCGACTTTTTAGCGGGTCGATTGCGGCGAAGCCGCGATTTTTGCGGTCCCAAATGTGAAGGCTTTGTCTCGCGTGCTGGAACCGAACGCGCGGCCGGAGCTTTGTACCCACGGCTACCAGCTGGGAACAAGATGATCCGCTTTGTCTTCGCAGTCGTATTGTCGCTCGGCCTGACGGCATCTTCGCTTGCGGGTACCATCGATGCTGGTGCGATCAACGACGCGGCATATCCTGCAAAGCGTCCCGCCGGCGACAAGATCAACGCTTCGGTGGTGAAGCTACAGATCCTGCTCGACCGCGCGCTGTTCTTGCCTGGCGAGATTGACGGCAAGCTCGGCGACAACGCGCAGAAGGCGCTGCGCGCATTTGCGCAAGCGAACGGCCTTTCGTTCGACAAGAGCCCGCCGCCCGAGCTTTGGGACAGGCTGCTCGCGGCGAGTGAGGGGGCCGTCATCGCCGACTACAAGATCGCGGAGGCCGACGTGAAGGGGCCGTTTCTGAAGCGGCTGCCCGAGAAGATGGAGAAGATGAAGAACCTCAAAGCGCTCAGCTACACCAGCCCGCGCGAAGCACTCGCCGAGAAATTCCACATGAGCGAAGAACTTCTTCGAACGCTCAATCCCGGCAAGAGATTCGATCGTGCCGGCGAAGTGATCGCGGTCGCCAACGTTCTTACTCACCGCAAGCCGGCCAACATCAGCCGGATCGAAGTCGACAAGACGCAACAGACGGTGACGGCCTTCGATCCTTCGAACCACATCGTGGCGTTCTTTCCGGCAACCGTAGGCAGCTCCGAGAGGCCGACACCGGGCGGTGCCCTCCAGGTCATCTCGAGCGACGCAAAGCCGACCTATCGCTACAACCCGGACTACAACTTCCCGGGCGTGAATGCGAAGACGCCGTTCACCATCCGGCCCGGCCCGAACAGTCCGGTGGGCTCGTACTGGATCGGACTGTCGGCGCAGGGTTACGGCATTCACGGCACGCCCGATCCCGACAAGATCGGCAAATCGGCTTCGCATGGCTGCGTCCGCCTGACCAACTGGGGTGCCCGCTTTCTCGGTGAGAATGTCAGGCGCGGGACGCCGGTGGTCTTCATCGACGCGCCGATCGGATCTGTGTCGAAGACGCGTGCCTAGGAACGCCCTTCGCCGGAGAACGTTCAGAAAGCGCGGGAGTTGGGCATAGAGGCAAGCGAGAAGCAATGAGCGCCACTGCAAGGGGAGACGAACAGGAGTGGTGGCGGCACGCGGTGATTTACGAAATCGCCCTGATCTCGTTTCAGGATAGCAACGGGGACGGCAAAGGGGATTTGCCGGGCCTGATCTCAAGGCTCGACTACCTCAAATGGCTTGGCGTCGACGCGGTCTGGCTCACGCCGATCTACAAGAGCCCGTTTCGGGACCTCGGCTACGATATCTCAGACTATTGCTGCGTCGATTCCATCTTTGGATCGCTGCAGGATTTCGACGAGCTGGTGTCGAAGCTGCACAAGTCAGGCATTCGACTCATCCTGGACCTTGTTCCCAATCACACGGCCAACGATCATCCGTGGTTCGTCGAGAGCAGCGCCTCGCGCGACAATCCCAAGGCCGATTGGTACATCTGGGCGGACGCCGCCGAGAACGGAGGCCCACCCAATAACTGGCGCAGCCGCTTCGGCGGCACCGCCTGGGAGTGGTGCGAGGCGCGGCGGCAATATTACTATCACTCCTTCCTTTTCGAGCAGCCGGATCTGAACTGGCGCAATCCACAAGTCCGGGCTGCGATCGCGGATGTGATGCGCTTTTGGCTCGATCGCGGAGTCGACGGCTTCCGCCTCGATGCCAGCGCGGTGCTGATCAAGGACGACCTCTTGCGGGACAATCCGCCCGATCCGCAGGCGGGCGAAGACAAGCCGCCGCCGCAACGCTACACGCCCGTGTTCACCGACGACCGACCGGAGGCGATGCACTGCATCGAGCTCATCCGGCGGGTGATCGACGAATATCACGGGCGTCTGTTATGCGGCGAAGTGCAGGGCAAGACCGACCGCATCGGACATTTCTACGGAAACGACAAGCCGCGTCTGCACTTGCCGCTTAATTTCGCGCTGCTGGATTCCGCATGGGATGCGATCTCCTTGCAGGCGAACATCGATGCCTATCTCAGTGCCATTCCGGCTGGTGCCTGGCCGGTGTGGGTGATCGGCGGGCACGACAAGCAGCGCATCGCCAGCAAGATCGGCCAGGACCCCGCGCGCGTGCTGGCGATGCTGCTCCTGACGCTGAAGGGCACGCCGTTCTTCTACATGGGCGACGAACTCGGGCAGGAGAGGGTGCACATTCCGTCCGATCGGGTCCAGGATCCCTTCGAAAAGCTGGTCAAGGGTTACGATCTCTGCCGCGATCCGCAAGGGCGCCGCTACGCTGGGACGGCAGCGACAAGGGCGGCTTCACGACCGGCGAGCCGTGGCTGCCGCTCGACGAAAGACGCGAGCGAAATGTCGAACACCAGAAGGGAGAGGATCGCTCGATCCTGCGGCTTTATCGCCGGCTGCTTGCGCTCAGACGCGAGCATGATTGCCTCCGGGAAGGCGAGCATCGGCCGATCCGCTCGCGCAACGATGTCCTTTCCTACACGCGGGTGTTCGGCGAAACCGAGATCATCGTCGCCTTGAACATCGCAGGCGAGCCACGCCGCTGGGAATGGCAGGGCCGGGGACGGCTTCTGGTCTCGACGCACCTCGATCGCCCGGCTCAGAGCATTGAAGGGCCGACGCTGCTGCGCGCCAATGAGGGATTGGTCGTCGTACTCGAGGGCTGAATGTGCTAGCCCGGCACGAACACCAGCAGCACGCCGTTGCCAGCACTAGGCGCCACGCAAAGCGCGCCGCCGTTGCGCGTCGCCGCCGCGCCGATCGCCTTCTCGGCGGCCGCGACATCGGCGGCGATCACGAGGCCCGCACCGCCGCGCTCGGGGATGCCTGCCAGCGACACTCCCGGATAGCGCCTGGCCAATTGGTCCTTGGTCAGATAGACGAAATCGGCGCGATCGGAGCCGGAAGGCACAGTCACCGCGCCGTCGGTTTCGTTTCTCGCCTCCTGATCAATCAGGCGCGACTGATGCGCGGCGTCCTTGGCAGGCTCAGGCGTTGCGATCAACACCTGCTTGAGCCGCTTGGCGCCATTGGCGTGCTTCATCAACTCCGGAATCCACACCGTCTCGCGGGTCTTGTGCTGGCAGGCAAAGATGCGCATGCCGCCCGGCGCTTCCTCGACCGGCCATTGGAAGACGCGGAACTTGGCTGCGGACTGGCTGCCGTCGGGCATCGTCACCGGCCGCTCGAAATCGATCGGTCCGATCGGCGGGTAGCCGTGTGCGCGGATTTCCTCGGCGCCCGCGGTAGAATCGACGGCGGTAAACGCAATGCGCTCGATGCCCTCGCCA